>JAUNER010000002.1:0-117452 GCA_030525455.1 Akkermansia sp.
CCTAAGTGAACTACAAAATTCCGCTAGGTGGACTGCAAAATTTTCCTTCCCTTATCCACTTACCTGTTTAGACACTCCTCATTTTTAAACCTGCCCCAAGTCAACTTTATCTATTGATTATCAATACAAGAATTTCCCATACCCTCATTTCATACTTCACCGGAACTACAAAATTCTCCTAAGTGAACTACAAAATTCCGCTAGGTGGACTGCAAAATTTTCCGAACCTTAATAGAACTACCAGGATTAAAGTCCAATGCTACAGTTAAGGAGTTTTTCAGCACTAGTTGGACTAAAGTTCAATGGTCCGGCAAGTGGGAATTTGGCCCTGTTTTTTTGAAAAATTATTTCGCCTCAGTGAAATAAGTATTGGATTATGTGGGCCTATGTGATAGGGTGAATCTGTCAGTAATTCACATATCGTTATTTAATAAATACTATGAAATCCGGTCTTTCTTTTGTATTAGGGGCACTTTGTGCCACTTTGAGTTATGCCGATAGCCTGAAGAGTCAATCCGTGCTAGGGTATGAGGATTTTGCTTCGGGGGTTTCTACATACGGAAGTGCTAGTATCAAAGAACAGCAAAATATTGGCGGCACTTTGCATACGCAAATTGACTTAAGCACCGGTTTCTTCAATAACCAAGAGCTTAAAGATACGGTCTTTCAATCTAGCATAACACTACTTGTAGACCTTTCTCAATTCCCGGTGGGAAGCAGTCAATCAAGTAAGCACTTAGCCGTATTAAGTGATTTGACAAACACCACCGGGATTCAGTTTAATGCCAGTTCCGACAAATTCCGTGGCTATGATTCATCTGATGCAACGATGCAGACAAAGGGGAATTTATTTACAGAGACAGCCTTCCCTACGACCGGGCAACTTGCTATCTCGATGTCTATCGGAGATTTGACTCTCAATGCCGATCAATCCTACACCGTCACAACAACGCTACACACCTGGCTAACTGATACGAATACCATAGATACATGGACTTATTCGAAAACCTTATCTTCTGAAATACTTCCTTCATTAAATTCATTGCTTATTTATCAGGAATACACCCTAGGCATCGAGCAACTCTATGTGCATGACTTTGCTCTGTCTGCCAACCAGGTGCAGTCACTGATGTATGAAATGACAGGGAATGTACCGGAACCGGCTACAAGTAGTCTGGCACTTTTCGGCTTAGCCGCTCTGCTTTTCCGCCGTCAACGCTAATATACCATATCCACCAAAAAACCTCTCATCGCGATTTTGGCAGACTAAAAAGCTAGTCACATTTTAGATGTAACAAAGAAATCACTTCCCCACTATATAATAATTCTTACAAAACCATATTTGTAAGAATACTCAATGAATATCTCCTTGAATTTTCAACTGCTTCATGATTTTCTTGATTGGGAGTAATACAAGATAACTGAAAATCACCAGCATTAGATATAACTATTTGTTCATCTCTTACACCAAAGAATTTAAACAGAGACTCTAAGCGGCTATTTCTTTGATTAGGGTTATTTAAAGCATCTAATTTAAGGTGTAATCTTTTACCAAACATCAATCCAAAGGCAGAGCCATGAAACGAATTTGTAACTAACTCTCTAGCATTTCTTATCAAATAAATGAACTCAGCAGGGCCTACACCAGTTAATACTTTTTTTCGGTTTTTAGTTACACATTTAACAACAGGTGCTTGAATAAAGTACACATCACATCCTCTTTGCTCTGCTAAAGCTAAAGCATAATCCTCAAAAAATTTACCTCCACTTACATTGTACACCAAAATATAATCCTTATTTTTTAATGGAATTGGCTTTTCAACATTCATCCATTCTTCAGGAGTCAACAACAAAACCGGGTCACAAACTGCTTTCGTTTCTTTATTTAATAGTTCTCTAAGCAATTCTGCTCCTTTATGTTCCCTCAATGTTAAACATTGAAAGTCACTTAATAGCTCTTTATATACATTGGCTAAATCATCACTAACAACAGACAATCCTATGCTTGCTGCGTAAGAATATTTCTTCGAACTATCTTTCACAAAATCCAGCAAATACGGTTTTTCAAATGTTTGAACGTTCCCCGTAGTATTTGCCGGATTCCAAATTTGGTCACTCCCTGCAATAAAAATATCATATAATGATTCCGAGTCAGATAAATTTGCTTTATCTGTGTAAACCTCTGTAGAAACAGTAAGATTATTTTTTCTAAAATCAGCAAAAGCTTGATATGTTTTTCTATCACGAAAACATCTTCTTAAAAAACGAGCTATACAGGTTCTACCTATGGGAAGAGCAATTAAATGATGATACAATTTTTCGAAACACTCACACCTGTAATCGAGTATTTCACAATCACCACCAAGTTGATTAATTTTGTGAGTCAAAGCATAAGATTGTAGCATGGCACCATAATTATTGGCTCTGTGAGTGGTGAGAACTGCTATCTTTTTCATATTATTTTACTAAAATTAATGTGTCTTCTACAGATTTACGAGGAGAGGAAGCTAATAAAAACTCTTTCGGAGGAAAGCCAATGGACAAAACCGCAATAATAGCCTCTGCGTGGTCAATACCTAGCAAATCATGCGTAATGACGTCGTTAGCAGGCGTTGGCACCCATGTCAATATGCAATGTGCTATGTGATGATAATGCAAAGCATAACACAAATTCATCAAATAAATACCTCCATTCACATGAACAGAAAGCATTTCATTAGGCATAAAAGCCCGTCTATCACATGTAAGAACGAGTACTTTATTTGCAAGATGCCCAAAGCCGCGATTTCCGCCTTGTATTGCAAGAAGTTTTTCCATTTTCTGTTGCTCCGTCACACAATAAACCTTACAGGGTTGTCTATTACATGCTGATGGGGCATTATTTGCTAATTCTATAGCATTTTTTATTAACTCTAAAGGAACTTCTTCTTCACTATAATGTCTACAACAATGCCTAGAAGCAGAAAATTCCGCAAAATGACTCATCCCAGCACTCCAAAATACGTTCGGAGTCATATTAATTTGTTGAGAAGCACAAATTTCCTCCTCCTGTAGCAATTCCTTCAAAGCAACAACAACATCTTCTCTTAACTCATACTGATGGCATGAATGAAGGTCTCTGTATTCTTTCAAAACAGCAACAGCATGTTGATAAGCTTCACTTTGCGAAGCATTCCACGCCGACTTAAATGCTCTTAGCTTACTAACCAACACCAAAACCGTATCTTGACCAAAACCCAATCTGCGATTGGGCATAGTAAGACCTTTTTCTATCACATGATAAATGGCAACTAACCTAGCTTCTTCTCCTTGCTTAGACTGAGAAGAATCCATATTTGTCTTTACGAACATGTGACCTTCATACTTACATACGGCCTGTACTGTTTTTTTGAACCGATACTTCAAATACCATTTGAAGATAATTGTCTTTTTTAAAGCCGCTTTAATTATAGATAGCATACTTTATTTATTTTATATTCTCATTCCCAATATATGTGAACAAATACGTTCACAAGCACATCCATCCCCATATGGATTAACAGCACGGCTCATTGAGTCATAAAAATTCTTATCGTCTAACAAACGAGAAACTTCTTCGACAATTGTATCATAATCTGTACCAACAAGTTTTACTGTACCTGCTTCAACCGCCTCCGGTCTTTCCGTAGTATCTCGCATCACTAATACAGGTTTTCCAAGGCTTGGTGCTTCTTCTTGAATACCACCACTATCAGTCAAAATGATGTAAGATTTTCCCATCATATAAACGAATTGTAGATATTCGAGAGGTTCAATAAAAAATACATTTGAACCTTTTGCAAGATTTTCTCCAAATACCTCTTTTATGGGCTTTCTGACATTTGGATTCAAATGCATGGGGTATACAAAATCCACATTGGAGTATTTCTCTGCTAAAGATTTAATAGCACGACAAATTGAAAGAAACCCATCACCAAAATTCTCACGTCTATGACCAGTAATAAGCACCATTTTCCTGTCTGACGAAACCCTACTTATCTCATAACCAGCATCAGAAATTTTTTGAACTAATTCCTTGGCAAGAACTGCTTCTGAATGTATCTTATTCAAAACCCACTGTAATGCATCAATAACGGTATTCCCTGTAACAAGAATTTGTTTGTTATCGACGTTTTCTTTCACCAAATTCGAGAGACTCCCCTCTGTAGGAGCATAGTGGTACGTAGCAATACGACCTGTTATCTGTCTATTCATTTCTTCCGGCCACGGACTATAAATATCATTTGTCCTTAACCCCGCCTCGATATGTCCTACCGGAATTTGCTGATAAAACGCAGCTAGAGCCGCCATAGAACTAGTTGTTGTATCCCCATGAACCAAAACAACATCTGGCTTAGCTTTTGTCAAGACATCTCTTAATCCCAACAATACCTTTGATGACACATCATAAAGGTCTTGTCCACTTTTCATAATATTTAAATCATAATCCGGAATAATACCAAAAATTTCCAACACTTGATCTAACATCTCACGATGTTGCCCTGTAACACAAACAATCGGAAGAAATTCTTTTTCTCTCGCCTGAAACGCTTTCACCAATGGCGCCATTTTTATAGCTTCTGGACGAGTACCAAATATTAACATTACCTTTATCATTGCTCAGAAGAATAATATTGATTAAAAATTTCTATTGCTTTTTTATACGCATTCACTGTTAATTCCGCTGTCCATTCCCATGTATAACAGGAATAATATAATGCTTCTTGAGGTAACAATTTACCCCGTTGCCAAGCTGTCAATACTGCGTCTCGAATACTCGAAACAAAAAAAGGATTATGATATTCTCCCATAATTCCAAAATATTCTTGAGTTCCCCCATACAATGGCACCACAGGACGAGCACCAGACAATGCCGCTTCCAACATAGCAATACCAGGTGTTTCACAATCGGATGCTAATATAGCTATCCGAGCATGTTTTAATATAGCCCAATATCTATCAGACGTACTAGGTACATGCCCCATAAAATACATATTCTCATCGGCCTCTTCCACACATTTTTCATAATGACCCGGAACAGCATCGTATGGTTGTCCTAAAAAAACAATCGGAATACCACTCCCTTTCATTGCCCGAACTAAAGCAATTTGATTCTTACGTGGAGCAAAGATACCAGGACATACGGCATATTCCCCATCCGGCATATCATGCGGTTTTTCCAGCGTTTCTATGTTAGGGCGATAAGCTATAGCATTAGGAACAGGCACACATATAGCATGCTTTCTAAGTTGATATACGTTCTTAAACACATTCCCCTCTGCCCACGTATTAGGCAATATCCCCATACACCATGAGGCATAGTCCCGAATCTTTCTTTTCGTTAAACGACGAAAAATATACTCAAAACTTCGTAAAAAATTCCGTTTTACCGTTCCATTTTTTACACTAATAAATTCACGAAAGCAATGATTCCAATAGACGGTTGAAAGTAACGAAGGTACTTTTGCTAAATGTTCTGACACAGAATCATACCCCTTAGGCAAGCGAGTAAAAACATGAGCAACATCACACAGCTTAGGTAGATCAGCCCATGATATTTCTTCGCCTTTCTCAGAAATAAGAATATTAGGAGAGCGATAATAATAACATATCAAATCTACATCAGACATAGACTTTATCGCTTTCACAGTCTCTCTCATCTGTGTGGCTTCCCCTGTAACACAATCTAATGAAGCAAATCGCTCCGGACCTATTGCTGCTACTCTCATAAAATCTATATATGTTATTACCCATTAGAGCACCTACTAAGAAACCCTCTAAGCCAAGAATTTAATGAACCTCAATAATAATAGCAAGAACAAACTAATAAAAATTCCTCTTTTGAAAATTGCAATATTAAATGCGTCACAATGAGAATACCAACACAGCACTCTAATAAAGGAACAAAAGTGTAGACTTTCGGCAAAAACTCAACAAAAGTGTAGAGTTTTTCGAAAAACGAAAGTAAAAAGTGTATACTTTTCACCAAAAACTAAAGAACATCCCCCAAAAAAAATGAAGAAAAACGCAAGACAAAACGAGAAAAGTGTTAAGTTTTGTCTTACGTTTTACCCGAAAAGTAAAGTCCGCTACTCTCCGTAGGTGTCAATAAAGCGATTCACCGCATCTTCGAATGGGATTTTTGCGACCATGTATTCGACAGAGGGGTGTTTAAAGCCAACCTGTGGGGGGTAACTATAATAGTCACCATAGAAGAACTGTAGATACTGGCGGGAGTGGTTGGGGATATTGTAGGAAATGCCGTCGAAGTCGGCTTTTTTCAAAGGGAAGATGTCGTCGTAGGTAAGGACGGTATTTTTCGTAAAAGTGATGGCAGGGGAAAGGAAAATGCCGGGGTAGGCATCTTCCGCAGGGATGGGGGCATCGGCACGAACCTCGTGAGCAATTTTGCTCTGAATCTCTGCGTCTGAGAAGTTTAGTTTACCCTCGGTGAAGATGCAACTTTCTTTCATGGCGGTGATGCGGGCATGAACTTCCTCTTTATTGACATCTGTAATAGGTTCTGAATAAAAATGATAAGGATAAACGTCTATATTGAGCGGTGTACCCTGGAAACCTATCTGCAAAAATGCATGAGTACCCCAAGTAAAGCCCTCCTCTTTCGGGAAAATGGTGGGCAGAAGAGTGAGGAGTTTATCAAAATCCTCACGCATCATACTGACATCGAGGTCATCATCCCACGGAATAAAGCCTTTATGGCGGATAGCACCGAGGAGTGTGCCGTAATCAAGCCAGTAGCGGATGCCGTGGGCGTCGCACTTTTTGGCAAAGAGAGCGAGGAGAACGGCATTGCCGTCCTGTAAAAGGCGAAGTTTACCGGTGGCGGGGGGGACTTGGTCAATGGGGTGATTGTAGATGAGGATATTGCGAATATCGTCTAAACGAGCCTCTATGGATTGAGCCTTTCGCTTACGACGGATAGCGAGGAGTTTTTTTACCTTTTCACGGAGGAATGGAGGTAGGATTTTTGAGACGGTGTATTTGAGGGAAAATTTGCTCATACCGATAGTACGCAATATTTGACCCGCTACTTCATCATGACAACCATGATAGAGCCACGAACTAAGGCAGTTTACCTAGTCACTCGCCATAAAGCAAGAGTAAATGCCCAGGAGCATGAGGAAGAGGGAGTTTCGTAACAAACTTTGTGATTCTCTGAACGAGAAATTTGCATCACAAATCCCGGCATATAGGAAGCGAAAGGGAAAAGTCGGAATGCATCATCTATTACAAACGCTCAAAGGAATAGCGGACAGGGGGAGAATCGCCGAAACCGGGAGAGGTGGAGAAGTTTGTTTTGAGGGCATATTCGAAGAATGCAGGGCAGAGCTGACGCTTGCGTTGGTAACGTCCGGAGTTTTTTACTTTCTCGATGAGTGGGGTGAAGCAAGCGGCATCTGAGGTGATGATTTTTTGGCAGCGGTGCCATGGTTGCAGAGGGAGTGAGTTTGCCGGATCGTAATGGGCTTTTGCCAAGGGATGACATAAAAGAAGCACGGAGTAGCCTTTGGCGGCTTCTTGTTTAGCATAGTCAATGGCTGCACGGTAGTCGGGGCGGGCGTAGTTATCGTCGAAGCGGATGCAGACATCGCTCAGTAGCCAGATAATGACAAAGGTGATGGAGATGATGTTTTTCCAAGAGAGTCCATTTTCCCACGGGAGACCGCGTGCTATGATAAGACATACTAGCGGTAGTAAAGGGGCACAAAACACAGGGGAAAAAGAATACCCCAACCACGTAGAAAAAAGAAGCTGTAATGCCAATGGTAGGCAGACTAAGCAGCCCAAGGCAGGGAAAAGAGAGGGAGAGGAGGTGCGACGCCAGACGAAGAGACCATGCACGAGGAGCCCTATGACCACAAGTGCCCCGATAAAAGCTAGGAGGAAATCGCTATTGGTCAATATATCGCCAATAGAGGAGTAATTAAGCCAATCACCTTTACTCGGACCAAGTCCCAGTAACCCCAACATTTCGTACACAGAAAAAACCACTCCAAGAAAACCGGATGCCGAATGTGACGATGGCGTGAGTGAATATGTGACAACATAGTAACCGGAAATGCCCAGAAATGCGATGCCCCAACAAATTCGGCTACGGATATGCCACCTAGACCAAAACTCACGCCCCTCTAAAACGAGCCAAGCGACAAAGAAGCCGATAGCCCAAATACAGCCCGAGATACCGGTAAGAGAAATCAACAACAAAAGTCCAAGGCCATGGGTGAGGCTTTGGGACGTTGACAAGCTTTTTGAATAAAAGAAATAAGAGATGCCAGACGCTACGGCCATCTGCATGAGGCAGGGGCTTACATCGCTTGCATAATAAATAAAATAGGGCGAAAGTAATAAAACAAAGAGAGCACGAGCATCTTTGCGGAAAAACCACGCGGCTAACACCACCCAGGGTAAGTTTGAAAAACGAAGCACAAGCTCTGAGTCACAACAGGTAAGCCCTGACCAAATAAATAAGTAAAAATGATAAAACAGGGAATGTGATAGTCCATAAGCAGAAATATGAGACCGGAACTCAGATAGAGAATCTGAATGGGCACACAGTGCCGATGCACACTCTGAGGGAGAAAAACTCTGAGCATGGCAAGCAAAGAAGAAAGCAAGAAAAACCGGCACTAACCAGCGGTAAGTTTTGCAGAGTTTTTCGAATTTGTAGTAATCAAAATCCATACTTGCTATCTGATGGGAGGGAACATACTGCACCCCATCTACCGTGTAAAGAATGATTTTGGTGGGTTTGGCTATCTAGAACAATCCCTAGCGAGGGGAAACCCCGCTAGGGACGCTGTTCAACTAACTACCTATGAAGATACCAAAGAAGCCGGGAGTTGGGGTGGTTCGGCTAAGTGCTCTCTCCTTCACCTAGCCAAAGCTTCTCTGGATATGGGTAAGACAAAGCGATTAGAAAAAATGTTCAAATAAAATGAAAAAAAATTTTAAAGTGCCATAAAAAAATCTTATCGGAGTCAGAATAGTGCTGGTGACATGATTTATTCACTTGACAAATGAAATCTCACATATACTCTAAGTTCAGAAAACCTCCCCCGCTTAGGGTTGGGATCCGATGATTCCTTCAACTGCGCACATGGGGAGGGTTTTTGTTTTTTATGGAATACCTCAAACATCATCTTTCTATTCCCGAACAAGTTGAACTTTTAAAGAAACGTGGACTTGAAGCAGAGGATACCCTTTTAGCAACTCGTTTAAAAAATGTAGGGTATTACAGACTTAGTGCATATTTACACCCTTTCCGAATAAGAGACGAACTTGGAAAAATAAGTGATGAATATACCCCAGGAACCACCTTGGACAAAGTTTGGCTATATTACAGTTTTGACCGCAAATTTCGCTTTATGATGTTAGATGCAATAGAACGCATCGAAGTTGCCCTGCGTAGCAGAATTGCCTATTACCACACACAGGAGCGATCCCCTTTCGCTTACGCAAGTGCTGATTATTTCCCCAAATGGAAAGGATATATTCAAGGATTAGACCGACTTAAAATTCAGAAAGACAAACACGGGAAAGCAATAACAAAAGGTAAAGATTCTATTGATCATTTCTTCAATACATATGGAGACAAACATGACTACCTACCTCTTTGGATAGCAGTAGGAGAAATGGACTTTGGCACAGTAGTTCACTTCTATACACATTCAGAGAAAGTTATAAAAAAAGCCATAGCCGGGGAATGGAATATAGACACATCTTCCTTGGAATCTTGGTTAAATACTCTAAGGATGTTGCGTAACGACTGTGCTCACCATGCTCGTATATGGAATAAAACGTTTCAGTCCCTTCCTCGTATGAATAACACCCCCAACCTACCCTGGAACTATGTTTACTCTGATAAAGCGAAAAAATGGGTCAAACCAACAAACTCATTAATGGATAATAAATCCATGCTTGATTCCCAAAATACCCTTGCCGCACATCTATTTATCTGCCGTTATTTACTTAAACAAATAGCCCCAACCTCTGAATGGCATATTCGTATGCAAAACTTCCTCATCAAGTTTCAGCAACAAGGCATTCCTCTTTCTAAAATAGGACTTCCTGAATACTGGGAGAACCACCCAATGTGGATATAAGAATTCCAACATAGAAAATTTGTTTAAAGGAACAAGAAAATAGAATGATACAAAATAAGATTGCAATTCCTGCCTATTGGCATAACTTGAGGTGTGATGAACAAAACAATAGAAAACCTAAAAGCAGCCATCAAAGGCGAAACTACCGCCTCTGCCACCTATGCCGCCTATGCGGTAAAGGCCATGCAAGAGGGGCAGCCGCTCATCCAGAAGCTATTTGAAGCGGCATCAAAGGCAGAATCCATCCACGCAGTAAATCATAACAAAGTGCTAGAAAAGCTGGGTGCAAAGATGGATGCCTTTGAAATCAACATCACCGTTAATAGTACCGCAGAAAACCTAAAGGCCGCTATCGCCGGTGAAACTCATGAGTTTGAGTGTATGTACCCGGAATTTATCGCTGTGGCTAAGGAAGAAGGGCAAGATGCTGCTGTACGCTCATTTACCTGGGCCACAGAGGCAGAGAAAGAACACGCTGACTTTTACACCGCAGCTCTGCAAGCACTTGAAAACGGCGACACCTCTACACTGCCCAAGCAGTACTGGATTTGCCCACTTTGCGGTGACACCTTTAAGTCTCTGGATGGGGTAACAGTTTGCCCGCTCTGCAATGCAAAGGCAGAAAAGTTCCTAGTCATCGGCTAAGAGAGATACCCTCACCTCTGTAATAAGAAAAATTTTAAGGAGCATCCACATAGGTGCTCCTCTTTTTTTACAAAAATCCCCCACCTGCGAGCTAAGTGACACAAAGGTTCTGCAGGGGGGGGATAAGTGCTACAAAAAAAGTAAATGGAGCGATGATTATTTCAGCTCAATGCTGATAGTTTCACCTTTCTTTAACTGAAGCTCACGAATAAGTAAAAAGTCATTGGTGAGCAAAGCTGCCTTATCCATAGGCATGGAAAAACCATCCTTTGAAGCCAAAGCCGTGGTTGCCTTTATACGATTCGGGAACCAAATACCTACACGAGACTTTGCGTCTTGGTTAGCAGTGATGGTGAAACCTTTAGACGCGTCAGCCGGGTTATTCCAAGTGATATGCCAAGGAGACTTGCTATGTGACTCATCTAAGCGAGCCACCCAAGCCGGGTCACCATAAAAGGCAACGCAGTCACGGTCATGGACCAGACCAATCTGGTCTTTGCCACCGCCGTAACCGGCATTTCGCAAACCATTAACGAAATTAGGGTCTCTCAACGCACCATTCACGTCGGCGGCATTGAAAGAAACCTTCATCAAATTTGGGAATCGCTGAACGGTTTCGTCTAAAATAAACTGGTTATTAAGATACCAAGACTCAGCTAAGCTAGAAGCATCATGGTTACCAAAGAACAAGCTAAGAGTACCCCAACCGCCCTTGCCATACCATGAAGGAACGGTATAACCTACAAGCTGATTAAATCCATAACCACTCAAAGCAGTAACAGCCATAGAGTTTTTAGACTTTTTAGCATCACCAAGCAAGCAGTTACCGGAAGCAAGCCACACGGCCGGACCAGGATTTGGCTTTATCACAGGAGGGTTATTTCGCTTCAGGAATGCCGTCAAATCATCCTCTTTGCCTCCAAACAAAGCACCACTTAAAAATGACCCGAATTCTGAAAACTGCTTCTGGGTAAGCATGTGGAACTTATTATCACCAGAAACGATAATCCCTTTGCCAAACGGCATTTCCAAATTATACTGTGTGGCATGAGAAGAAGTCACAAAGAGCTGAGGCTTTGCGGTTTCCCAATATCCTTTTAGTTTAGGAGCGATGCCGTAAGAATCAGGATTTTTTGCCTCCTGAGCTTTTACCCCCTCGGTATAAAACTGAGGTTGCACGCCACTTTTATTCCCGGTTTGTTCAACATACTGAAAAGCTTGCCAATCCGTTAAGCACATACTTCTGGAAAAACGACTCGTATCAATATTCGTCGTCCCCATACCACGGGTAATGATAAGCGGTTTTGTAGCCTTTGCGATGCGCATAGCATCCTTTGGCGTATAACCGGTAACCATTCCCCAAATGCAGTCACCGTAAATATCCTCGTCTAGCTGACGAGTCATACGGTGCATATCATTTACTGTGGTTCTGTCAAGCTCTTCAGGCTGACCAACTAAGGCAATATAACGAGGTGCGTATTTTTTAAGCACATCCAGCTTTGAGTACACAGACCCCTCGTAAGTAAAAACTTTTGCCTTATGCTTACGAGCTAAGGTAGAAGCTACGTTTTTCCAGGCAGGAAGCTTCGCCGTATCTGCAGAAATCAAGACAGCATACGGCGAAGAAAGCTCCTGTACGTCAATTTTTTTTTTAGCCACAGTAGAAGCAGTCACATTCACACTATACGAGAACGAAGCAGGAGTAGCCGCCGGGGCGACCTCTTCCTTTGGGTTATCTGGTAAGATATTGATATTAAGAATCTCACCCTTACCAAACACCTCTTTGGCCAGAGCCTTCATTTCTTCTAGTGTGATGGACTTAAAGTCCTCTACTGCCTCGCGATGCTCTTGCATACGCTCAGGCTTCTGCTGAGAATCACTCAACAAACCCTGCCAATAGGCATTACTACGATAAGAGCGTTCCATGCCATTAAGAAGCGGATTTCTGGAACGATCCAATTCATCTTGAGTCAAAGGTTCCTCACCATTAGCGAGCTTAGAGGCGATGTCTGCCATAGCCTTGTAAACAAGCTCCTTATTACGCATCACACCAGAACTCATCGAGGCAATGTAGCCGGAATTCTTAAAGATTTCGCTTACAGAGATACGAGTAGATGGGGAATAAGTTTCGCCCATGTTTTCACGAATCCCCTTAAACATTCTGTCTTTAAGAATCGCACGCAACATATTCATGCGGCGCATAGACTTTTTATCGGTTACTGCAGGGAGCTTCCAGTATGAACACACCATGGTCTTATCAATGGTAGACTCATACAGCAAATCATGCTTAGAATTGAAAGTAATCATTTCCGGATTCTTAATTTCATCCGGTACCACAGCAGGCTTAGGAGCACGAGCAGGCACAGCCCCGACAGTACGTTCTAAGAGAGGAATAATCGTAGCAACGTCAAAATCACCTGTAACAGTCACTTCCAAGTAGTTCTTTTTCAACGGAACTTCAAGCCAATTTTTAACGTCCTCAACCTTATACGAAGCCAACTGTTCCTGAGTTGGGAAAAGGTATCTGGGGTTATTTTTGTAAATCAAGGCAGGCACTTTCATCTGCATAGGCCCAGAAACATCGTGACGTAGCTTATTGAAAAGCATAGGCATGGCACGACGGAACAAAATAGCACCATCCTCACGGAAGCCCGGATACATCATCGCTGCAGTTTGTAGCTGAAGTTGAGTTTCTAGGTCTCTACGGTTTGTGGAGCCCTGAATCTTAAAGCAATCAATATCAATGCCAAAACCGACCCCAACTCGCTTACCGGAAAGAATGCTTTCCAGTTCATCAGCTGAGTGGTTTTTCAAACCACCGGCTTGCATAATTGCATCTGCGAAGCTATCTAAGCCGGCCGCATTTACCGGACGAGTGACAGAGCCCCCATCTATGGAATAAAGGATAGAAATAGAATCCTTATCAAACTCCGTGGGCTTTAAGTTTACACGAACGCCATTAGACAAAGTCAACTGAGTGACGCCTAAATCCGGAACTTCAGTTTTAGCGACAACCTTACCCGGCTCACCAAAGGTATAATCAAATGGCTTAAACGTCTGAACCTTATAGGGCTCAACCTTTGCCGTTTTTGCCAAATGATACACATTCAGAGCTTCCTTTTCACCATCTGCTAATTCCGTATTAGAAGTGATGATGATGCGGGGGACAGCTTCACTCCAGACTTTTTTCAATGCTTCTTGACACTGTTTCGTCGTCAATGACATCAAAGCAGGCTTCATGATACGCCAATCCTCCTCAGGCGTGGTAAAGACATCACCTGAAGCGGCACAGCCAACCAAAGCATCAGCCAAGCCATCTGACTTTGCAGTAGCCCATGACTTGATGGCGTTTTCGCTCATGGCGATGGCATTACGGCGAGGTTCATCTAACTCAGCCTCATTAAATCCGTGTTCGATAGCACGGCGAAGTTCCTGTTCGACACAAGCAAGAGCACTTTTCCATTTCGTGTAATCCGTTTTTACTTGGAAAGTATTCATCTCTGCCATCTGGAAGAGAGTCGACTTATCTCCACCGGCAGAAATAAACGGACAAATCGGCAACTTGGAAATCTTTTCCAATCGGCGATTCAGCATGGAATAAGCCATAGACAATGGCAAATCTTTCACACGCTTAGCCACGGTGTCGGGCTCTTTCTTAAATGGCTTAACAATCGCCAGGCTAATATCTGTACTGGTAGCTTCCTTGTTTGTAATCCAATGAGCAGAAATTTTTTCCGCAGGCTTTACCTGCCCCTTATCCAGGCTAAAGGAGTAATTATCCTTTTTCATGGAGCTAAAGTATTCCTTCACCCACTTCTCTGCCTGCTCTACACTCACATCACCAACGATAATAAGTTGCATTTGACTAGGCACATAGTGCTTCTGATAATAATCCAAGAACTTTTGACGAGGGCAATTCTGAATCATATCAAGCGTACCAATAGGGAATCGATGAGGAATGAGAGTACCATCCAAAAGAATGCTAATCATCTCTTTGCTCACACGGAACATAGCAGAATCTCTAGCCTTATACTCACTGGTGATAATACCACGCTCAGCATTGATAGCGTCTTCCTCTAAATGGGCACCATCAGCAAAGTCTCTCATAATGGTAAATGCAAGCTTTACCGTAGAATCCTTTAAGCTGGGTACATCTATCATATAAACAGTCTCATCAAAAGCAGTATATGCATTAGCATCACCGCCAAGGCCTAAACCTTCCTTTTGCATCGCTGTGATAATTTCACCACGCTTAAAGTGATTACTCCCATTAAACACCATGTGCTCAATAAAGTGAGAAATCCCCTGAATATCATCCGTTTCATTCAAAGAGCCAGTATTTACACGCAAACGAATACTAAAGCGCCCTTTAGGTTCAGCATTTGGGCGAATCATATATGTGAGCCCATTTGCTAACTTCCCAGTAACCAACTGAGGGTCTTGCTTGGGAGTTGCCTTAAGCGGACAAGTTGCTGTAGATGAACTAGGCTGAGCTTGAGAATTTTCTACACTTTGTGAATACGCAGAAAGAATACAAGCGATGGACAATATGGAAGTAATTGTTAATGGATTCATGTAAGAACTAGCTTTTTTTCATCATCGCAAACCGAGCCGGAATGTCAAGCTAGCTCCTCCGAATGAACGCAAAAAATTACTCTAGCCACACATCGTTTTTACGAGGCGAGGAAATTCCGCAAATTCTGTCAATACAACGCTCCCAAACCTCTCGCCCCTGATGGATTTCAACCTCAATTCTGAGGAAATAAACAGGTACTTCTGGAGTCTCCGCTGGTGGGTCGAGACGAACTGCGTCTTTTTCCGTCGTCACAATCATCTGCATAGCCCGATCTGCACAACGGTCATAAAACTCAAGTAATTCAGATTGATCAAACCAATGGTGATCAGGATAACGCTTACAAATCTCAACCTTAGCCCCCAGTCGACGAAGAGAATCCTCAAAGCTTTCCGGACGAGCAATGCCACTAAGAGCAGCAACATATTTACCCTGTAGTGCATCTAAAGGTAGTCGTTCGCCGGTAAACACGTTTTCCAAATACTTAGGTCCATGGTTTGTAACCACAATTTCTGCTACCGGGTTATATTTACGGATTTTTTCGATAAGTTCGTTCTGCGGTTTCCCGGCACACTTCGTCAAAACAATATAACTAGCTCTTGCCAAACTACTTTTTGGTTCTCTAAGAGTCCCACGCGGCAACATAGCTCCAGTACCAAATGGAGCCCCACAATCCACAAGCACGATGTCTAATTCATGAGCTAACTTCAAATACTGCATACCATCATCAAGAACGAGGGTATCACAGCCTAAATGCTCAATGGCAAAAATACCAGATTTTATACGATTTTTATCCACCAAAACAGCCACCCCATCTAAGTTCTTTGCCAACATAAATGGTTCGTCACCAGAATGCAAGGGGCCTAAATATCGAGTGGTCCCATCGCTGGAAATTTTTGGCAAATTTTCTACTTGCTTGCCATTCTCATCAAGCCAAATTTGAGGTTCCTCCAAATCAGCACTTTTATACCCACGAGTCAAGATAGCTACCTTTCGCCCACGCTGAGTAAGAGTTCTAGCCAATAGCTCAACCACAGGAGTTTTCCCCGTACCGCCAACGGTGATATTCCCGACACTCACAACAAGCGTACCCAAACGAGCCTGTTTGGAAACACCGGAATGAAAAAGCTTCAACCGAAGAAGAATAACCATGCGAAACAACCATGATGCCACTCTCAAAATCATACGCATCACAGACGCACGAAACCCCTTTGCCGTACCAAAAATAACGGCAGTCCCCCATTCCTCAAATTCTTCGGCTCGCGATTTCATAATAGGATATTATTAATGCAATACTCGATGACAATTAGGGCAATGCACAAGCTCTCTACCCTGAAATACCTTTATACGGATATAATCCGGAACAGCCATATGACAACCGGTACAGCGGCCCTGCTCTTCCATAGAAACAAGGACAGGCAGCCCCTTCCCTTTTATCATACGCTCATAACTTTCCACAGAATCTGCGGGAATTTGAGCAGCAAACTCAGCTCTATCTGCCTGCATTTTCTTTAAACTCGATGCATCATTCTCTGCGGCATGCTCTAAATGAGCCATTTTTTCCTCTGCCTCTAGTTTCATCTCTTTGGCACGTGCCATTTTTGCATCAAAATCCTTTTTTGCATTCTCAATTTGCTCCATAAGCTCCAGTTCTCGGACTTCAAGCTCTTCAATAGCTACTTCTGTTTTGGCAATTTCCTGAATACACATCTGGTATTCCTCATTCTTGCGTGTTGTTGACTGAAGCGTTTTGGTCTTTGCTATATATGCGTTTTTAGATGCGATGCTCGATTCCACCTCCCCAACCTGAAGCTCTAATGAAGTAATATATTCCTTTAACTCCAATAGTTTCTGCTTAACCAACTTTAGACGATTCAAAATATTTTTTCGCATTTCCGGCAAAGAATCCAAGTCTTTCTTCACCTTTGCGATACGAATATCTTTTTCCTGCAAGATAAGTAATTTTTCTAAATCGTCGTGATTCATCTTCCATACTCTACCACGCCATACGTCCGTAGAAAAGGCTTTTCCCATTCAGTATTTCAAATGAAAACTATGCATAGACTCCAGAGATTCCATAAAGCAAAATTATAAATTTTCTGGAGAAAAAAATTTGATTCCACGAATAAATTTTAATAAGATACAAGCATGAGTAAGGTTCGTTGGGAAACATCTAGTGGAGATTTATCAAACAAAGAAACTGCACTTGAATTACTACGAGAAGAAAAAATCGAACATGTGATTTGCTCAATAGAAAACATTTGCTTACAGTCGTTTAAAGAAGACAACGACCTTTATCATGTAGAATATGTAAAACAAATCCCTGGCGGGAACCCTGAAATTTACGCCGCCCCTGAGGGGGTAAATGGTCAAGAACTTGACTCACTTTACGACAAATTTATCAATGGCGAGGATTTTTCATTCGTAAAAAAAGAATGGGAATGTCAAACGGACATCATCTACAAACATAACCACCAACTCATGTGGTTTATATTCCTCGCCATTGCATTGGTAGTCATCGCTCTTATTTCTCTACAACATGGATGGATTGACTGCCAATTATTCCGCTAAAGCACATCTTATTTACTCCTGACTCTCAAAAGAAGAAACGTCTTCTTCTTTTATCATCCTCCTACGAGCTTTAGCCGCTTGGCGAGCTTCCCTAAAGAACGTCTGTATTTGATAAAGACACTCATCCCCTAATACACCAGAACGAATGTCACATTTATGATTAAGCGGTGGATTTGAATCTAAGAGGTTAATCCATCCGCCAGCGGCACCAGCCTTAGCATCAGGGCACCCGAAAACGACTCGGTCTGGGCGACAATGAACAATAGCCCCGGCACACATTGGGCAAGGCTCTTTAGTCACGTATAGCGTACATCCCTCTAATCGCCAATCACCTAAAGCCTCTTGAGCGGCCGTAAGAGCTATCATTTCTGCATGAGCGGTGGCATCTTTCAATGCCTCTACTTGATTCCAACCTCTGGCTATCACCTTGCCATCCTTTACAATAACAGCACCTATAGGCACTTCCCCCTTTGCCAATGCCTTATTTGATTCACGCATCGCTTGACGCATGAACCACTCATCGCTTCCAATTTCTTCCATCATAAAAGGATTACTAATTTATCGTAAACCTAGCAAAAGAAGCTCTGCATTGTTTTGAGTTTTGGCGATGTTTTGGAGAAGCAAGTGCAAGCCTTCCCACCCCGGTTTAGACGCAAGTTGACGGCGGATTTGCATAATTCTGACAAATTCCTCTTCCGTATAAAGGCGTTCATCATTTCGCGTGCCACTCTGAGGCAAAGAAATAGCAGGATAAATGCGTCTCTCTGCCAACTCTCTATCCAGTTGAATCTCCAAATTACCCGTACCTTTAAACTCCTCAAAGATTACATCATCCATTCGGGATTCTGTATCTACCAAGCATGTAGCTATTATCGTCAAACTTCCGCCCTCTTCCACATTGCGTGCAGATGAGAAAAATTTGCGAGGTTTTTCCAAGGCATTTGACCCTAACCCACCGGACATAATTCGTCCACCTACCTGAGAAGCATTATACCCGCGAGCCAATCGAGTCAAAGAATCTAGCAGAATAATAACATCCTTTTTCATTTCCACCAATCGTTTGGCACGCTCAATCACAAGGTCTGAAACCTGAGCATGCCGACGAGAAGGCTCATCAAATGTAGAAGCAAAAACTGTAGCATCCACCGACTCCTCAAAATCAGAAACTTCCTCCGGACGCTCATCCAACAAAAGTACAATGAGCTCTGCCTCCTTATAATTCGCTTTCAATGAGCGAGCTATAGTTTTTAATAAAACAGTCTTACCACCACGAGGCGGAGCAACAATCAACCCACGTTGCCCCTTACCAAACGGAGTAATTAAGTCCAACACACGCATGGCAGGAGAGCCAACCCCCTTATTTTCCAGAATATAACGTTCCTTGGGGAACAAAGGGGTAAGCAATTCAAACTCAGTACTCGGTTGATATTGCTTAGCAGGGATTCCCTCAACACTAATCACCGCAGCGGCAGATAAATACTTATCAAGCGGACGCTGGCGACGCAACCTTACCTCGACATTCTGACCAACTCTGAGCGAAAATTGGCGAATCAAATTCCCACCAATGTAAATATCATCAGGCGACGTGCGAAAGCTCTTAATCGGATCACGTAGCATAGCATAATTATCACGAGCCTGCTCCATAATACCAGAAACAATCACCTGGTGCCCTTTCTGCAAATAGGCCTTCCCTAGTTCATAAACAAGCTGCGACTTTGTAAGTCCGACAACATGTTTTACATTAAAAGATTCCGCTAACGCCTGAAGTTCATTAATTGTTTTAAGGCGTAGCTCATTTATGCTAATAGTACAAAGATTTTCTTCTGCCTCAACAGAGGGAGAATTATCATCTATAGATTCAGTAATGTTTAGTTGATTATCACACACAGAAGTATCAACCACATTCTCAGAAGATGGAGTCTGTTCTTGATTTTCAGTCATGAAAAAGATGGTGGTAAAATCGTTCAGTCTGCTGATGTAAGAGAGAAAGATTGCCCTCATTCCAAATAACGAAATCGGCACGTGCAACTTTCTCTAAAATAGGAAGCTGAGCAGCAAGTATCGCCTCTATCATATCGTCTTGGAACCCATTTCGGTGAGCCAATCGAACTTTTTGAGTATCGCGAGAAAGAGCCACTACGCAAACTGCATCTTGCTCATAGGATGCTGATGTTTCAAAAAATAATGGCACATCAACCAAAAACCCGCGAACACAGCTATTCTGCCTTGCTTTTTCTTGTTTCGCAAGACATTCTTGATGCAGTATTGGATGAATTATGTCCTCTAGGCGTTTACGCATTCCCGGCTGATGAAAAACCAGCTCACGTAAAAAACTTCTATTTGCCGCCCCATTCTCCAATACACTCTCCGCACCAAATTGCTCCGTCAAAGACCTTGCTAATACCCCACTATCCAATAATTTCGATACCTCTGCATCACAGTCAAACAAAACAAGCGAATCCCCGCCCAAAGTCATCAAATACTTCACAACCGTTGACTTGCCAGTTGCTATCCCTCCGGTAATTACTATTGTTTTCATGAACTCGTTTTTATCCTTTTAGAAAAAGAGCGGGTGAAAGACTCGCTTTCACCCGCTCCAACATGGACTTTAATGCACTAAGGCTTAAACTGGTGGCAGTAAGCCTTCAGATGCTGCGCCAGCAGCTGCGGTTGGTGCAGTTGTTGGGAGAGACATCCCACGAACTGGTTGACCAGTAGCGTCAATAATCTGACCTGTCACGAAAATCATAAGATTCTTCTTAATGTGACTATCAGAGTTGCTACGGAAGAAGCGACCAATGAGTGGCAAATCACCAAAGATTGGCACCTTATCTTCGATAGTCTGAACACTTTCCGTAATCAAACCACCGATACCAACGGTATACCCGTCATAGATAAACAGAGATGTTTCAACAGAACGACGAGCAAAGATTGGTTGTTCGATACGGTTTTCGGTCAATGTGATAGACTGAATGTTACCATCAGAACCTACACCAGTAGACTGAATTGGAGAACCATAGTTCACGAAACCTTCGAATTCAACAATGCTTGGCTTAAACTGAAGGTCGATGATGTACTTGTTATCACCAATAGTCGGAACAACTTCGAGAGTCACACCAACGGGCTTCATTTCGAACACACCGGGAGTAGCAGGAGTTACAGGGAAGCTGTTTACCTGAGGCTGTACGAAACGTTCACCGGTAAGACCACCAATAAGGTCGGCAAGGTTGCCAAGGTCAAGGTCGTTACCATCGTTGTTATTCATGTGCTGCGGAATTTCCGGCGGCTCGTATTCAGTCGGATACCAGAATTCGCGAATCACTTCAATCTTAGCGGTTTCGCCAGACTTGGCAGTTACGCTAGGAGCGGTAAGCACGTCAGAACCCTTCTTCTGAGAAAGACCACGCATAAGCATCTGGAAGGAACCTTCGTCATAGATACCAGTCAAAGACAAGATACCAGGAGCAGGATTCTTCGTATTTGCCTCGGTGCGATTAGAAGAAGTAATGAGGTTAGAAAGACCATTTCTAGAGAAAGCACGGTCACCTGTACGCAAACCGGCAGTAGCATAACCATTTACAAGGTTATTACCAGTAGAGTCGGTCATGCTATTATTAATTGGCCAACCATTCACGCCTACCGGAGCCTGAGTGAAGTGAGAAGAATTAACCCCGGAACCTTCACTAGTACCACCACCTAAGAATGTAGTACGGTCATTGCTAATAGAGAATGGATTTACAACCCAGTCAAAACCAAGTTCTTCAGTATTTTCCTGAGAAACTTCTACGAACTTGGTCATAATCTTCACCTGCTGAGACTGACCACGAGTTTCTTCGATAAGTTGCTCAATGAGGTCAAGGTTAGCAGAAGTGTTACGGATAACAAGAGAAGAATTACCACTCAGATAAAGCACAGTAGCACCTTCCGGGAAAGTTACACCACTCTTTTGAAGTACGGACTTAATGTCTGCACGAGGCTTCAAGCCGGAACCGGAAGAATCTGGGTCTGTGAATGGGTCAGAACCACCCATAGAATCATCACCACCTACGGATGATGCCAAAGCAGAAACAAAGTTTGGCGGAACAGAGAATGTACGAGAGTACAAATCTAAATCATTACCACCTGCAGGAAGAATTGTTACAGCATAATCCTCAACCTTCTGACGCAAACCTGCATTACGGCAAATGAAGCGTAATACTTCAAGCATCGGAACATTTGTGAGCTTAAGCTGACCAATCTTCTTTGTACGAATGCTTTCAACAGCAGGAGCGGAAGATGTTTCTTCTGCAACATCTTCTTCACCAAATTCGGAATCTGTTTTTTCTTCAGCTACAACGGCAGGAGTAGAAGATGGTTGAACATCGTTAATAACGAAGTTAATACCACGTTCACCATTAGGACCGACAGTGCGGTCAAGTTCTACTGACTTTTTACGAAGGTATTCGATAGCATCTTCTACCGTTGTGTCGTCGAAAGACACAGAAGGAAGAATAATGCTCTTCAACTTCATAAGGTTAGCAGTAGCACCACTAATTTCTGTAACAGGAGTTGGATCACCAGTATCAGCACCAGTAGGAACTTCTGCAGGAACCGGACGCTCCCAAAGCTTGTCTACCTCTGCCAACATTGCGGCACGAGTTTCGTCATAAGCGGCCTGATAGTATGCCATCTTACGGCGACTTACTGTTTCCATACCACGGCGAGCAGCTACGTTGTATGGGTCAATAGCAAGCACCTTATTAAATTCCTTAGTGGCCTTATCGTAGTCACCAATGTCATAATAACCATAGGCCATATGAAGGAGCATATTTACCTTTTCCACGTTCTGAACGTGTTCGGGAGTAAGAGCCGGATTCGTACGAACCGGGTCCTTCATATATTCGAGAGTCTTCTTAGCAAGCTTTTCGCTACTTGGATTAAGCTTAATAGCGTTGTTTAACAACTGCTCAGCTTCATCGTAGCGACCTACCTTAATGTACTGTTGAGCTACGGCGATACTTGCGTCACCAATGTGATTAGCAATGGCTTCGCGACGAGTATCATTCATAGGAGCTGCAGGGAGAATATTCATAGCAGCATTGTACTTATCCAATGCTTCCTTATATTCACCATTACGATAGAAGTTACGCCCCTCATTAAGAAGAAGCATAGCCTCTTGAGTCTGAGCTTCACGTCTAGCCATAGCCTGACGTGCGGCATCAGACATGCCAGCTGCGCCGTAATATCCAGCATTGGATGTACCAATAGCACTGGATGCTCCTACTGCACCCAAATCACTCCCTGCCTGAGCGAAAGCACAGGAAGAAGCGACTGCCATAAGTGCGAGCAGAGTACGCGTCGGTTGATAATTTTGTGCGTGGTCCATAGTTAGGTCTCTATAATTCCATATTTTCACGATTTGAGAAGCTTTTTTTTCAAAAATGTGAAAATAATTGATTAATTTGTCTTACTTATTTTTTTCTGAACACCTGATTTTTTATCGGCAATAGTGACACTTTGTGTCTTATTGTCAACAGTTTTTAAGATGTAAGTTGTTGTTGAATCGCCTGGGATTTGGAATTCAGCTCCTTCTTCGACGACAATCGATTCACCGCTCTTTGTACCGGCAGAGATAGTAAACTTTACTTTGCTATCTATGATGGAAGCAGGATATTTTGTTCCCTGACGAACGGTATAAGTACAACCATTTTTGGTTGGTTTAAGGTCTTTGACAATAGCTTCATGCCCCTCAGTAGTTCCCCCCCCCACAGGGTCGGGGAACTGTTTAGCAGTAACACTGACAAGCTCAAATCGTGGAGCTGCCTTAGAATTTTTAGCAACACCAAATTGACCGTTAACCTTTGTTACATTTTTCCAGATATCCTGACCGTGACGATTAGATGCCTTAAAGGTATAATCTTCACCATCAACCATACTGAAAGTCAACTTAAACATACGACGTTCAATACCATCAAGGCTAAGCTTATCAACCAAAGCCGGGTGACTGGAAGCGTCGTTAGGCAAGGTCTTTGCGAGGTATTCTTCCTGCACGGTAAATCCGTCACCATCCGGGTCACGAGTCAACACATCAGAATAAACAAACTCATCTCTCAAGCCATTATCAAGGAACCATTTATTTGGGATATCTCCATGAATAGGAGGACCTGCCACAAGGTCAAATGGGTCTTTATTTTTCCCCTTCATATCCACCCAGAGTTCAGGAGCGACGAAGCCGACATACTCCTGAGTTGGCTGAATGATTGGATGAAGTGAATAAGAAGCATTTAATGCAGCATCCAATTTTTTTGCAGCGGCAATACCGGGAGATGCAACAATATCCTTATCCGTTACACGTGTATCTACTCGATGCGTCTCAGCCAAACCAGACAAAGACATGACACCATAGGTAGCGATACCTACGCCGAGAATGATACCGGCAGTAAGAAGCACTTTATCGTAGGATTCTTTTTCGGCCATAATTCAAAGTTCTATTAGGTGCTAAATGATACGTTAATTTTGCTCATTTTCGCCATCCTTGGCAGGAGCTGTGAAATGAACCAAATTGAGAGACAACAACACAGAAACTTTCTCATTACCCATATAAGGACGAATAACCTCCTCAATCACAGGCTGATTATTCTGAGCGGCAGCAAGTTCATCTGCCGGAGTTACAGATTCTGTCGGGGCACTAGCCGGTTTAGGCGGCGTAGTTGCTTGTGGCAAGGGTAAGGGAGCATTGCGTTCATTTCTCACGCGGAGCACATTAACAGTAAACAAATATTTTTTGTTCTCCGTGATGAGATTCATGACATTCATCAAGCTCTTTCTATCGCCCTCAAAAACAATTTCGACAGGCATCCCTTCCCAAGTCGGAGCACCATCCTCTGAGATAGAATCATCTTCCACTTTGGGTTTTTCCTGAGAAATTTTATCAGGTCGGCAAACCTTAATAAACTTAGTCAACCCACAACCCGTCATTTGATTTACCAACTCATTAATAGCAAGCATTTGGAAATTCAATGCCGGAGCGGCAGATGGTGCAGGAGCCTTTGTGCTATAATCCTGTAATCCGAGCCATGAAGAAGCATCAGTAATTAAAATCCCCTTTTCGCGACACTTAGCAATAAGAGCCGAACGATTTGCCTTCAGATTATTTTGGAAAGCATTCGGGGCAATGTCTTGAAGTGCAGAAGCTGCTACGTAAGGAGCAAAATTAGCCTCTACTTTCTTAAGAGCATTAATATATGCTTCTTTATCCTCTTCAAGTTTAGCACAAACCGCTCTACTTGGAGTTACCCCTGCTTTCTGGGCAGAAACAATGACTTTCTTATTATCATTGATTTTTTTATCCACCGCTTCGCGGTCTGAGTTAATCATGAACCCAAAAGCAGTCAAACCAATAAACAGGACTAACCCTGTACCGGCAACCACCATGGCTGGTTTATTATTTGCAATACCTTTGCTCATATTTAGTAATTTGGTTATGGGTTATTAATTTGCTGACTTTGGTTGATTTAATCTTACCGGGATAGGATTCTTTAACGGCAAAATAAGCTTAAACGGAGAGAAAGCACCGGCTTCCGTTTCTCCCTTAGCATCTTTTGTACCTGTTTCCAACACCTGGCGTTCCTGCAACTTCGTATCGTTGAAAATATAAGTAAAGAGAGACTCCTTATTATTAGCTATCTTCGCCTGTAATTGCTGGATTAACTGGTCCCCCTGTTTACTCTTCTGTGCATACCCGGTTAAACGAATAGCATTTACTGCATAAACCTTATCAGATTCTTCCGCTTCAACGTCTTCGCCATCTTCGCTTGTTTGCGTAGGGGCAGGTACATCTTTAATAGAAGTCAATTTGTCACCAAGGAAATTGTCACTTACGACGCTTTCGCCAGTCATTTTTGAACGATCTTTAGGATTAAAATAAACCAAAGGTTCAAACTGAGTAAACCAATATGGATATTCCTTATGTACAGATTCATTCAAAATATGCTTCACAATGTCTGCATAGCCAAATCGTTGCAAAGCCAGGCTTTGATAATTGGCCAATTTCTTATCCAAGACAGAAATTTCTTGCTTAAGGATACGTTGGTCAGCCTCTGCTTTCTTAATACCGGCAGCCACAGGCTTTGTCTTTGCAAGAACCTCCTCTGCCTCATTAAGACCGATAAGGTTTGTGGCGACAAATGTAGCAGCTCCAAGAACGGCAACTGCCATCCCTGCATAAATAGCAGGCATCTTCTTCTTATTGTAGCGATCCTTGGCTATTTCTGTCGGCTCTAAATCAATACCCAATTTCACACGACCAATAGCATTAAGCCCGGTACCAATAAGTGAACCAAGCATAAATGCTTCGCGAGAAATAACTCCGGTATCTACTCCACTCCCTACGGCAACATTGTGCATCGGGTTAAAGTAGACCACAGGTAGCCCAAGTTTTTCTTCCAAAAATTCTTTAGTATACGGAAGAGCGGCTCCACCACCACAGAGGTAAATTTTGGTAGGAACACTACCTTGCATCTGAGCACGATAATGATTAGTAGTACGTTGAATTTCCGAAGCCAATCGAGTCATCCCAGTACGGATGGCATTTGCCATACCTGCCAAAGATGGGTCCATGCCATCAGTCATACCATTGCTCATAGCAACGAATCCCGATGTTGTTTTTTGGCGTTCTGCTTCTTCAAAAGAAATACCCAATTCACGAGCTATCGAAGTAGTGAGGAACACTCCACCGGCTGAAATACTGCGCGTAAAGAATCGCCCGGACTCACTGTAAATAATATCCGTTGATTTGGCACCAATGTCAACCAGCATGACCGGCTCAGTTTCGCCCGGATAGCTATCAATGTATGCATTATACAATGCAGTAATCGAACAATCAACCTTACCGGTTTGAAGCCCTTGCGTAAGAATTTCTTTATTGAGAGCATCTAATTCATCTGCCTTAATTGCAACCAAAACGGCTTCCCGCTCAAGCCCATTTGATGGGAGCAAATGATAGTCCCAAACAACTTCATCTAGAGGGAATGGCACATTCTGCTGAGCTTCATAGCGAATGAGTTGTTCAATATCTGTATCATCCAAAGCAGGGAGCTTTATAAAACGAATAAATACAGATTGTCCCGAAACAGAATAACCGGCAACATTGCCTTTTACCCCTAAAGCACTTACTAACTCTGCGATAATTTCACTGGTCCTAGCGAGGCGCATTCCCTCTGCCGTAGGATCCAATACGAGTTGGCGAGTTGCGTAATTTTCCAGCACTAGTTCCCCATTGGATGAAGAAAACACCCCCATGGAGATTTGCTGCGAGCCTACGCTCAATGCAACAATGGATCGTGGATTAGCCATGGATTAGATAATGTTTATTGTGAATAAAACTAATTTGCATCTGGGTCTGCAGTTGAGCCAAACGGAGTTGTCTGAATAGGAGCAGATGACTTATTCTGATTTGGTCTGAGAACCTCAGGATAGCGGTCATACCAGAATGGAGCAAACGGAGTTTCGTCTCTGTTAAGAAGCGGATAATAGTTTGTGTCTACGATGTTTGGTGATGAAATATCCCACCACTTTGCCTTCTTGCCGGTTTCGCTAGACAAAATAGCTTCTTCTTTACCATTATACTCGACGGTAACCCCCCAGTATTTCACCCACCGCATGGTTTTGCCACCATCACTCCCACAAATACGACGAACTGATGACGGTGACAAATAAACCGTTGCATAAGTTAACTCATTTACAGGAACATTCACAAAAGTTACTTCCTTAAAAATCTTTAAATACTGACGTGAACGGTCCGGGTTAATAACAGCTATGTAAAAACGGAACTTCAACGAATCAATGTAACCGGACTTCGGTGCAGGCACAGCATCTACCTTAAATGGAACCTCAAACTCAGCCCATCTTTTAGCTTTAGGGAGTTGCTTGGGAGCATCAGTTATCTGCACCATCGGTGAATATCGCATATATGTATCCATCTTACTTAAGGTAACTTTTACCTTCATGCGAGGATTCGACGTTGCTTGCTGAGCATTTGTACTTGGCACAAAGAATACTAAGGCCATCAGAGCTGTAAAATATGTAAGAAGTGCTTTCATAACACAATTCGATTCCCCAACTCTATACACAAAATTTTTTGCTTTGGCTAGAAAAATCCACTTCATCACAAAATTACAAAGCATTTCTTTGATAAATTTTCCCAAATTCCTCCATAATCCATGCAGAAAGCTTGACCAAGTTCCACGAATATTTCATGCTTTATGTATGGCAGATACTATAGGTTTGCTCCGCAAATTTTCAGAAGCATACGGCATTTCCGGGCACGAGGATGAAGTAAGAGACTTAGTTGTTTCCCACCTAGCCGACTGTGGTGAATTTTCAACAGACGGCACGGGCTCATTATTCTGTACCCAAGGCACAAAAGGGCCACGCATCATGCTTGCGGCACACATGGATGAAATTGGGTTTCTTGTCCAAAACATCACTACTAACGGATTTTTACAACTAGTAGCCATTGGCGGATGGTGGACTCATACCCTGCTGAGTCAGCCAGTCATTGTAAAAACACGCCATGGGAAATACATCAAAGGCGTCATTGGTTCCAAACCACCTCACTTCTTACCGGATGGACAAAAAAACAGCCTTATGAGCATCGATTCCTTATTTGTTGATGTAGGGGCTGAAAGCGATTATGAAGTAAAATACAAATTTGGCATCCGTATAGGAGACCCCGTCATACCGGACGTCCCATTTACTCAGCTAGAAAACCCAAACAGAGTCATGGGCAAAGCCTTTGATAACAGAGCAGGCTTATCTGCCATGGTTGAAGTGATGCAAAAACTTTCTCACACTGACCACCCGAATATCCTCATCGGAGCCGCCACTGTACAGGAAGAAGTAGGAACACGCGGGGCTCGCACGGCAGGTGCAACCATGCAGCCCGACTGCGTTATTGTTCTGGAAGGTCCACCCGCAGATGACACTCCGGGATTTTCACTAGCAGATTCACAAGGCACACTTGGGAATGGAGCACAAATCCGATTATTTGACCCAACGGCCATCACCAACCCACGTTTTGCGAACCTTGTACAAGATATAGCAGAAAAATACGATATTCCCTTCCAAGCAACAGTCCGTCGCACAGGGGGAACTGACGCAGCCGCCTTACATCTTTCCGGCACAGGCATCCCCTGTATCGTTCTAGGCATTCCTACCCGCTACATTCATGCTCATCGCGGCGTGTTAGACATCCGTGACTACGAAGCAGTTGTGGCATTAACCATAGAACTGGTCAGGAATTTGGACTCCAAAACAGTTGACGAACTAACCAATTACCTTGCCAAATAAAATGACAGAACTTCCACCTATCCACAACTGGGACCCCGTTATTTTTCAACTTACAGATGCTATAGCTGTTCGTTGGTATGGTGTCGCTTATATGTTAGGCTTCGTTATTGGCTTCTTCCTCTTGTGCCGTTTAGCCCGTAAAAACCTTTATCCTGTACCGGAAGAAAAACTTAGTGACTTTATCACTTGGGTGGCCTTAATCGGAGTACTGCTTGGCGGCCGACTTGGCTACGTACTATTCTATATGCTCCCCAACGAAGGGATTGGCTACATTCTTAACGACCCCACTGTCATCGTTCGCGTTTGGGAAGGTGGGATGGCTAGTCATGGAGGCATGCTTGGCGTTGTGGCGTATGCCATTTACTATGCTCGTAAACATAAGCTCCCATGGCCCGCTGTACTTGATGGCTTAGCTATCGTTGCTCCTGTTGGTTTATTCTTCGGGCGTCTTGCAAATTTTATCAATGGAGAACTCTATGGTAACATTGTACCTGTTGGGAGTAAATGTGGCATGATTTTCCCCACAGAACTTCTGCAATCAGAATTTCTTTTTAATCGAGTTGCCCATAGCATATTATCTGATTCCGCACTACAGGAATCCATCACAAATGCAGGATATCAAATTCCGGCTATTCTATCACCGGAATGGATTATCACGTGTGCTCGTCACGTACCTGAACTTGAAAACCTTATCGCTAAGATTATGATCGGTCATTCTCGTTACCCCAGCCAACTTTACGAAGCAGCCACAGAAGGGCTTCTTCTATTCGCCATTCTCTGGTGCGTACGTATCTTCTGGAAACGGGCTTACAATGGTATTTTCTGCGGCATTTTCTGCATCGTTTATTCCATAGCACGCATTGCTTGTGAAGAGTTTAGAGAACCAGACTCTCCCTTTACCTTTGGTCTTACTCGCGGTCAGTTTTTATCCACTTTCCTCATATTACTTGGGGTCGGATTTTTTATCTACGCCTTCCGCACGAAAAAAACAGTCACAGATTGCCAATTCTCTGACCCAAAAGCTCCTCAGGACTAACAAAATCCCTCTTCACCGCCCCATGTAACACATGGGGCTTTTTGTATTTTCAGCACAAAAATTTTTCGCCGCTCTTGTTTTAAGTTATTTATTTACTGATTTCACCCATTTACACCCCATCTATTTCAATCCGACCATTCACCAAGACACAAACCTTAGAATCATCGTAGTTTATATATTCGAAGTCAAGAAAGACAAAGAATATACCCTCAGCAGCCAATTTGAAGTTATAAAATAAGAACACACGCGACCGTATGTAAGATTGACAAACAAAAGAAGCACAGGCATTCTCTTAGACATGAGATACGAGCCGTTACCAGCATCATTTTATAGAGCAAACCGAGCAGAATTAGCCTCTAAACTGCCAATTGGTTCAGTATTGGTATTACATTCCAATGACGTATTTCCCACGAATGCCGATGGGACCTTTGCCCTACATCAGAATGCAAATTTATTCTATCTAACAGGCATTGACCAGGAAGAATCCGTACTTATCATGCGTATTCGTGAAGACGGGTGGGATGAAACACTTCTATTACGCGAAACAAACGAACAAATCGTCATTTGGGAAGGAGCACGGCTCACACAAAAGCAAGCACAAGAACTAAGTGACATCCAAGATGTACGTTGGACTTCAGAATACGACACCCTATTAGACAGCTACCTCCCAAAAGCCAGCAATTTGTATGTAGAAGCCAATCTACATCCGCGTAGCACCTGCCCGGTAGAAACGCGTAATGCCAGAATGTGCAAACAAATCCAATCACGCTATCCGGCATTAAAAGTGCAAAACGTCTACGACATTTTAGCAACAATGCGACAAATCAAAAAGCCGGAAGAAATCGTTGCCCTTCAAAAAGCATGCGACATCACCAATGCCGGATTTAGAGAACTACTCAGCTTCATTCGCCCCGGTGTAGGCGAATGGCAAATCGAAGGATTTTTATCAAACGCTTTTATCAGCAGAGGCCCTCGTAAATTCTCATTTTTACCAATTATAGCCTCCGGTAAAGACACCTGCGTACTACACTACATTCAGAATGATAAAATTTGCCAAGATGGCGACTTAGTACTCATGGATATCGGCACCGAATACGGCAACTATAACTCCGACATGACCCGCACCGTACCAGTCAATGGGAAATTCACCCCACGCCAACGTGCCGTATACGAAGCCGTACGCCACACCATGGAATTCGCGAAAAGCATACTACGCCCGGGCATACGCAAATCTGACTACGAACGCCAAATACGCGTACACATGGGCAAAGAACTGCTAACTCTAGGCTTAGTCACAGAAGCCCAACTAGCAGAAAACCCGGCAGACCCACCCATTGTACGTAAATACTTTATGCATGGGTGCTCACACTTCCTAGGGCTGGACGTTCACGATGTAGGCGAAAGCGATCCCATCATCGCTACCGGCATGGTTTACACCATAGAGCCAGGCATCTACATACCGGAAGAATCCATTGGGATACGACTCGAAAATGACGTTCTGGTAGGAGAAACCGAAAACACCGATTTACTCGGAGATGTCCCTCTACACCCGGACGACATTGAAGCCCTTATGGCTCGCTAAATTCAATACTGATAGGTTCTAAACTTGACAATGAGACGCAAATAGGGTTTCATCTGTCTCCCGCCATGTCAAAAAAACTTAAAATAGCACTTCCAAAAGGTAGCTTGCAAGATTCTACCGTAGAACTCTTCCGCAAGGCCGGCTATAATGTTTACGTATCCAGCCGAGGTTATCGTCCGACATCTGACGATGACGAGCTTGAGCTATTTCTCATTCGTGCTCAAGAAATCGGTCGTTATGTAAACGATGGATTTATCGATTGTGGCATCACTGGGCGCGACTGGATCTACGAGAACCGAGCAGACGTCGAAGTACTCACCGACCTACAATACTCCAAGGCAACATCCAAGCCAACTCGCTGGGTATTAGTCGTGCCGGAAGACTCCCCTATCAAATGTGCAGAAGACCTACAAGGCAAGCGTATAGCTACAGAAGGCGTAGGCATTACCGAACGCTGGTTGCAAGAAAAAGGCATCCAAGCACATGTAGAATTTTCATGGGGAGCTACGGAAGTTAAAGTACCTGAACTGGTAGATGCCATTGTTGACATCACGGAAACAGGTAGCTCCATTAAGGCAAATAAACTACGCATCGTTGATACCCTAATGACTTCATACCCTCAATTCATCGCCAATAAAGAAACGATGAAAGATGAGTGGAAAAAACAAAAGCTCGAAGGGCTAGTCATGATGCTCAAAGGGGCATTAGAAGCACGCCGAAAGGTTGGCTTAAAGATGAACCTGCCAAAATCTTCTTTAGATAATATGCTGGCTATGTTACCATCACTTCGTCGTCCTACTGTTTCGCATTTAGCAGAGGATGGCTGGCTAGCAGTAGAAGTAGTTATTGATGAAGCCGTGGTACGCGACATTATTCCGCAGTTAAAGGCACTCGGTGCTGAAGGTATCATCGAATATCCGCTCAATAAGCTCGTCTATTAAGTTTTTTTCTCACTAAGTAAAACAACAAACGAACCACAATCATGGGATCGCTCAAGAAACGCCGTAAAGCAAAAATTAACAAGCATAAGCGCAGCAAGCGCATGCGTCAGAACCGTCACAAGAAGCGTTTGCGTTACAAGTCCTAAGGTTTGTGCGTGTTCGCTGCTCAAACTGGCAGTTACCATCCGATTTTCGGAAAAAAACTCCGGCGTCTATCCCAAAAGGACAGACGCCGTTTTTTATGATAAAACGATGTTATAAAATAAGACTATTCTTCATTCTCCTGAAATGGAGTAAGCTCACGCTCAACAGGAGCTGAATCAATCTCAAATTCAGGGCCTAACTTTTCCTGTAACTTTGCATTAAATTTATCAATAAACTTTTGTCTGTCACCCTCTAACTCCTTAACCAACTCCATATCGCCATCTGCCTTTGCTTTATTAATTTGGTAATCAATAATATTTGTGACAAACAATCTAATTTCATCTGCCATTTGTTCCCCATAAGTCACAGCCAACTCATGATTACCAGAGGCTTGGGCATTCTGAGCCTCTATACTATATTTATCCAGTTTCTCAAATAAATCAGATATTGTATAATAATCCACGCCAAAATAATGACTAGAGCCTGCATTTATTGCAACTAGACTTGAAATTGGGCCTACGATAAAGAACGTAAGCAACATCATAACAACCCCAAATACTTTTGCCTTCAAATACATGGCTATAAACGAACCAACAAAAGCCATCAAAGCCAAGCAAACCCCACACAAACCGGCATAAAATCCAAAAAACGGCAATACCAAGGCAAGCACAGCCGCCGCAATCACAAACCCCATCAAAACCCTCTGCTTCTTTTGCAATGTAATATCTTCAGTTTCCATGCTTCTTTACTAACAAAAATACATACCCGTGTCTAGGCACAAATACAAAAGAGCCCCCTCTGCTTCGCAAGAAGAAGTTACAACAATACTTAAGATAAAAGAAACACACACCTCCCCCGCTACATACCAGAAGAATTCGATGAATCATTCTCCTCTTCCTCAATGAAGTCTCCCATCGCCTCTTCATCATCTTCTATCACCTCTACCGCTACGGGCTCTTCTTCTAATTCAGCTTCCCTTACTTCTTCTAAAAATTCAAGCTTACTTTGCAATTCCTCATTAAGTGCACAAAACAAATCATCTCTCTGCGTCTCTAGCTTTTTCACTAAATCCAAATCTCCATTTAATTTTGCCTGTTGAATTTCATACTCAATTACACTCGAAATTTTTGGCAGGACATAATCATAAGATTTTTTACTTAAAGCATAAGCTAACTCGAAATTTTCGGCCTCTTCGGCCTCCTCAATCTGCATTTTATAATCACTCATTATCACAAATGCCTCTAGGACACTATAAACATCTATCCCAAATTTATGTTTACAGTAGACGTTTGCTGTAAACATAGTAGAAAGCGGGCCAAAGACAATTGTAGTGAGTACCAACATAATAATCCCAAACATTTTTGCTTTCAAAAACAAAGCAATAATAGCCCCAAGCAATGCAACCAAAGCCAAGCAAACCCCACACAAACCGGCATGAAATCCAAAAAATGGCAATACCAAGGCAAGCACGGTCGCAGCAATCACAATACCCATCAAAACCCTCTGCTTCTTTTGCAATGTGATATCTTCAGTTTCCATGCTTCTTTACTAACAAAAATCCCCCCACTCGTCTAGGTATAAATAAAACGACTAACGGGAATTACCTATTTCGCTTTCCCGACACACTTCACCTACCATCCATACTCCCCATAACAAACATACATCCCCTCCAAAAAAGCCATCAAAAATCGAATTTTACCCCAAAAACCAAAAAAATCGAAAAAATTGCATGATTTTATCAAATAAAGATTGCGAAAATCCAAAATAAGGGGATAGTCTAACCACGTCAAAATATCACCACACGATAATTTGACAAAACAGAAAAAATCACGAACAAAACCCATGTCTGATACACAGAGTAAGATACTCAGAGCGGCCATCGGCTTGGCTGCAGCAGGGATAGTATTTTTACTTCCCTTCGAGAGCTGGGGACTCGCACTGAGTCCGATTGAAGTTAGGGTGATTGCCATGTTTGTAATGGCCGCCTTGTTCTGGATTCTGGAACCAATTCCGATTTGGACCACATCCGTATTGGTCATTGCCATGTGCTTGCTAGGCCTATCATCAAGTGGCCTCACATGCTTACGAGTCGATAACTTTAGCAGACCTGCCTTAGAACAAGTTGTCGATAAAGTGTTACCTAGTAACATAGAAACAGCATCTAAAGAAGCATTTAAAAAAGCACTTGCAAGCAAGCTGGAAAAGACACCAAAGCTAGATGCATCAAAAGTTTGCATGATTATGAGCGACCAGCTCATGACATCTAAGTTTAGCGAAGAAGTAAAGAAGGAAGCTACAGCAAAACTCTACTCTACTTATAACAGCAAAGATGCAAAAGCAGGCTTGGAAAAAGAATTAGTCATTGCCAATGCAATGGATTCAAAGAGCACCATGGCAACCTTTGCCGACCCAATTATCATGCTCTTCCTTGGTGGCTTCTTCTTAGCAGCGGCCGCCACTAAATACCGTTTAGACATGAACTTGGCCAAGGTATTGCTCAAGCCATTTGGGACAAACCCGAAATTTGTTTTGCTTGGGTTAATGGCCGTTACAGCACTATTCTCAATGTTCATGAGCAACACAGCAACAGCCGCTATGATGCTTGCCATCCTAGCACCGGTACTAGCTTTATTTGCACCGGAAGATAAAGGCCGTGCCGCATTTGCTCTAGCCATCCCGATTGCAGCCAACATCGGTGGTATAGGTACCCCCATTGGTACTCCCCCTAATGCTATTGCCCTAAAAGCACTCGCCGGCATGGAAGGGGTAGCAGAAATATCCTTTGGCAAATGGCTCATGTTTGGTGTACCTTTCGTTACCATCCTAATCTTGATTGCATGGGTTCTCTTACTTTGGTTATTCCCAATTTCCCAAAAGACACTTGAACTGAAAGTAGGCGATAAATTCCTAAAGACAACAAAGGCAATCATCGTTTACATCACCTTTGCCGTAACAGTCCTTCTTTGGGTAACCGGTAAAGATGTACACGGTTTAGATTCCAACACTATTGCAATGATTCCAATTGCCATCTTTGCGATTACCTCAGTTATTACTAAAGATGATTTAAAAGGAATGAGCTGGGACGTTCTCTGGTTAGTTGCCGGTGGTTTCGCTCTTGGTCTGGCATTACAAGATACAGGATTAGCCAAAAACCTCATCGGTGCTATTCCATTTGACCAATGGTCTCCGTTCTTACTCATGGTTGGCTCCGGCTTAATCTGTATCTTTATGGCAACCTTTATGAGCCATACAGCTACAGCATCTTTGCTTATTCCGATTATTGCAGTCGTGGCAACCAACTTAGGTGCAGGTCTAGACGAATTAGGTGGGCCAACAGCTCTACTGGTTTCCGTAGCATTTGCTTCATCCTTGGGTATGGCTCTACCAATCAGTACACCTCCGAATGCATTGGCCTATGCTACCGGCCTTGTTGATTCTAAGGGCATGGCTCTTACAGGGGTAATTCTTGGCATCATTGGTATGGTTCTGACATACGTTATGATGATGATTCTTGCCCAATGTAACGTTTTTTAGTTAATATACTCTCTGCATCGGGGCTAGGGTTTTCCCCGATGCAGATTTAACCAGACATAAGATTACGTCAAATGATTACAAAACAAGCAGATTTTCAACTGAAACTCAAGCGCATTAACTTGGCGTATTTTTCAGAACCCGACCGCATCATTACAGTAAAAAAAGGCGATGCAATCGTTCGGCAGGGAGAAATCAACAAACGACTCTATTTGATTCTTTCCGGTTCCGTTATTGCTAACCGCCATGTAGTAAAAGAAGACCCCGAAACGGCCTCCACTTCTCACAAAATCTACAAAGCATTCACAGCAGGTCCCGGTGACTATCTGGGCGTACAGAGTTTTTTCTCTGAATGGTTTCGAAGCTCATCTGATCTCATCGCAGAAACAGACCTCGAGCTTGCCTACATTGATGACGCGACACCTGCCATCGAACCGGAAAAATACGGAACCCTTCTAGAACAATTCGTACCGGCAATCATTCACGAACTTTCTGCCAGAAACACTCGTGTTTTCGACCGTACGGCAGAAAAAGAAGAAGCTCTGCGAATGCTTCATCGCTCAGAAATGGCAGCCACTTTGGGTCAACTATCAGCCGGCATCGCTCATGAGCTCAACAATGCCCTTGGGGTGTTATCCAGACGAACGGATTTCGTACTGGAATTTCTAGAAAAACTCTTACAAGGGTGCAATCCTGCACAGTATACGCTCTACGCTAATGGACTAGAAGGAGAATCCTCTCTATCAAGTTCAGAGCAACGCAAACTAGCACGCCAATACGAAAGAGAACTAGGAATTTCTCAAGATGCCGCAAAGGTACTTGCACAAATGCAAGGCGAAAAAATTGCCAAGGAGTTAAAAGACTCCGCATTTCTAAAGCAATTAGAGGGCAATATTCCCTATTGGGAACTGGGGCATGATTTACACGACATGAAATTGGCCGTACGTCATGCCACAGGCATTGTTCGTTCCGTTCGCCTACTTGGCGGTGGCAACAGTCGCCGTGAAGACGGTGTCAATGTCGCTGATTCAATCGTCGAAGCAGTCGCATTGGTAAAGTCAAACCTTCGTGGTCTGCATTTTGACATCTCCTTACCCGAATCTCAAACCGTTCCTCTTATTTATGCAGATACGACGGAATTGGTACAAATTTGGGTAAACTTACTACAAAATGCCAGTGATGCACTAAAAATAGCCGGCACACCGGACCCTGCCATATTTGTTGATTGTCATGTGGAAAAAGTCACTACTAACGACCAAACTTCCCATACAACAAAGGAAATTCACGTTTCTGTTACAGATAATGGTCCCGGAGTACCTAATGAACTAAAAGAAAAAATCTTTCGCCCGAATTTCACAACAAAGAAAAAAGGGCTCTCATTTGGCCTCGGTCTTGGTCTAACCATCGTGCGTCGTATTGTTGATAGTTACAATGGTCGTATTCGTTTAGACAGCCAGCCGGGGAAAACCACTTTTACAATCATTATTCCAATCACAACCAACCATGGAAAAAATTAACATCATTTGTGTTGACGACCAACCGGAAGTCTTAGACAGTGTCCTTCGCGACCTGCGTCCACTTAGTTCTTACTTCCGCATCGAAGGTGTAGAATCTGCTGCAGAATGCCGCGAACTACTCGAAGAGTTCGATGCTGAAGGAGAATATGTCGGCTTAGTTATTTCTGACCACGTTATGCCAGGTGGCAACGGGGTCGAATTACTGCGAGGCATCGCCCAAGATGGTCGTTTTGCTAAAACCCGTAAAATCTTACTTACAGGGCAGGCTACACACGCAGATACCATCCAAGCAGTTAATGAAGCCCACATTGACAATTATTTAGAAAAGCCCTGGGATGCAACTGCTCTGGTAGCAACTGCTAAAAAGCTACTGACGGCTTTCATCTTAGACAAAGGCATCGAGCATCTTCCTTTCATGCCTATTCTAGACCAAAGCGTCTTACTTAGCCGCTTACACAGGGGTTAAAATTAGTTTAGACTGTTTATCAGACCTTTCTCTCTCAGTTTTATGTGAGAGAGAAAGGTTTTTTACTATACGTTCACAATCCTGACTATTTTACTTATTTATGGATTGACTTAGGAGCTTTTTCACCGTATGAATTCTTCATGTTCAAACATTTCATCGCTCTTAGTTCTGCTTGCCTACTTTGCTTAGGCTCTTTTGTAGGTGCTCAAGCCCCTGCTTCAGCCAATCAGAATATTTCCGTTTCTCCGGAAGCCGCTGCATTGATTCAAGTTATGATTGATACTACAAGCAAGACAACTGCCATCCTTGCTACCATTCATAATAAAGAATCAGCCGAAGCTGCTGCTAAGCAATTAAAAGCTCTTAAGGCTGAAACTGAAAAGTTCCAAGAAAACGCAGCCAAACTTGAAAAAGAACTCCCGGCTGCTTTAGAGGCTCGCAAGGAAGAATTCATTCAAGTCATGTTCGCCTCTATTGCTGCAACCCAAAAATTGATTGATAACAATTTTTATGGTTGCGACGAACTTAGGGACATCCTTGCCATTCCTGTTCAGCCTATGGGGGGGGAACAAGGTCCAGCTCCGGAAATTACTCCTGTTCAGTAAATCTTTCATTTATTACTTTTTCGGCTCTAGCACAGATGTTTTCTGCACTAGAGCCGATTTATTTTTTAGGGGATTATGTCTCTACTGAGGTGACGTTATGATAAACACCGGATGACTAGTCCATACAATTTTTTTAAGACACATCCCCAAAGCTTTTTTGACACCACTTTTTCTTTTTGCAACTCCCATCGCCACAGCGATTCTTACACCCTTGACATCTTTTTTTCAAAAATGCAGGTAAAAGTTGACCGAGAAAGCTTCTCATTTTCTTTTCTTTCTCAAATTTTTGCTCACATTTCTCATATAGAAGTGATGTCATGAATAGAATGTTAGGAGCACCTAACATTGGCCTCAAGAAAAAAGTTTGTCTTATCTAATATTTTTGTTTTCGAAAGATTGACTTTTGATAATCATCATATAATGTGTGTTAGCCAAAACTAATTTATCAAATGACCGATACAGATACCCACTCAAATTTAAGTGAGAGTTTAGAAGATTATATAGAAGCCATCAGAAACATATCACTAGAAAAAAAAGAGGTTCTCGTTGGTGCTATAGCTCAATACTTAGGCGTCAAGAAACCATCTGTATCACTGGCCATGCGTCAATTAAAACAACGAGATCTCGTCAATTACAAACAATATGGACCAATTCAGCTTACGCCTACAGGCGAAAAATATGCAGATAGTATCATACAGAACCATACAAGGGTAAAAAATTTTCTTATCACTATGTTGCACATGACAGAGGAACGAGCCAATGAAGTGGCTTGCAGGATAGAACATATTATGACCACAGAAGAAATTGCACGTCTATCTAACGTACGTAAAAAGATTTAAATTTTCTACCACATCTATAACCTACTCCTAATCACTCTCTGCTTTTTCCCCATTTTCACAAAATTTAATATCGAACAATGCAATCATCTATTACGACGGAAAACAAAAAAGAAGAAAAAAACTTGACTGATTTGTTAGTTTAGACTAACTTTTTTCTCATCACACATTACAAAACACACAACCATGAAGAAACATCTCATCATTACAGCACTACTAGCAAGTAGTTCATTAGCAATAGCAAACAACAATAGCAACCTAACACTATCCGAACAAAATCAATCCCCACAAGGGAATCTACTCAACGACATCAACCTCCTTGGAGATGAATTTGGCGACGAAAGTACACCAATCTCAAATGATGCACTAACCCGAGCCTTAACAGACATTCATAAATCAGCCTACGAAAAACTTGGCTTACAATTTGCACTAGAGCAAGCATTCCGTTACTCAAAAGGCGACAATGCCGCTCACAACGGCCAAAGCTCCGGCAAAGACCAAAGCTGGTATAAAATTCACGCTCATGCTGGCATTCAGCTATTTGAATCAGCACGCCATCAAGGCACCTGGATCAAGAGTGAACTATCCGGTTCTGTAGCACTCAACAAACACTCCGGGCAAACATCACCCGACGAAGCATGGGGAGCAAGCGGTCCTGCAGACTGCGACATTTTCGAAGACGGCTACTTCTATATGCCGGAACTGCTACTATCCCAAGGCTTCATGGATGGAGAGCTAGTCATCATGGGCGGTATCATCAATCAAACCAACTACTACGACATCAACTCATACGCCAACAGCACCTTTGGCCAATTTGGTGCAGCACCATTCGTCAATAACCAAGTACTCCCACTCGGAGATTCAAACTTCGGATTCATTGCACAATATCAGTTCGATGACAACTGGCTCATGCAAATTGGCGGAAATATGATGGACAACGAACCAAACAGGAATCCGTTCAAGCACACCTCAGGTAAAGCATGGAACCTCATTGCAGAACTCACCTGGACGCACGATAACGCCTTTAATATCGGTGCGGGGGCCTACCGCTTACAACCGTTCCTATTCCATGCAAATGGGAAAAACCACGGAGGTATCGCTTTTAATGCCGAGCAAGACCTAGGCGAAAGCCCCTTTGCCCTATTTGCACGAGCAGGCTGGAGCAGTGCAGAAGCATCAAACCTCTGTGGAGCATCAGCACAAGTTTCTGGTGGTATCGTCTTTAAAAAAGCCATCGAAGTCATGACCGGTCTTAAAGAAGCAGACAGCAACTACTTGGGAGTAGGCATCTCCTTTAGCAAGCCGGATGCCGATACCCTAGCCGGACCAAACCGAGCACGTCACGACCGAGAAATGATATTAGAATGTAGCTATTCCTACGCCATCACCCCCTACTGTCTCATTCAGCCCTCTTATCAACACGTGAAAAACCCAGCCGGGCGTGGGGATGTGGATTCTGCAGATATTATCTCTGTACAATGTGTATTCGCATTCTAACCACGAACCACCACCTAAACCACTCTGTATATCAGAACTAACTAGGTACTAAAAAAATCTTGGTTTACCGCATAAATACCTCGCCATACACTCCAACCCTTCGGAGATATGGCGAGGTAAATTTTTACTCATTCATGCCTCTTAACCACTTTTCTCTCCATTCTGCCGGGATACGAATAGGTCTACCCTGAGGCATTTGCACAAGGGCTAATTGCTGATGAGCTTTCACCAACAAAGTATTATCCGAAGCTCTCCTCATTTCAAAATCACACCAAAAACTGGCACGCTCCACCGAACTCAACCAACCATAAGTAACTATCGAATCCCCCAGCACACCAGGTCGCACATAATCAATTTCATGCCGCACCACTACAGCAAACTGTTGCTTATCACTCATCGTTTTATAATCCATTCCCAGTTGATTCCCCAATTTAGTCCTGCATTCTTCAATAAGTCGCAGGTAAGCTAAATTATGAACCACACCGCCACAGTCTGTATCATAAAACATCACCTCACGTTCCGTCTGATATGTCAGCTTATCATTCATGGCATCATTCTAAAAGTCCCCTATTAAATGAAAAGAAAAAAGATTATCGTCGCCTCAAAATTGTCATCATTGAACAAATTCAAAAGCCGAATTGTCTACTCAGATGATTACTCCCTACAACAATGAAATTACGATATACAATCCTAACAGCAGTAACCTTACTGGCGTGTGCCTCATGCAATACTCTCAGAGGAGTAGGTAAAGACGTACAGTCAGTTGGTAGCGACATCAACTCTGCGGCTAGTGCCACAAGCGACGCCCTACAATGAAATAATAAATAGCAAAAAGCCGCTCTTACTCACATTAATGAGAAAAGAGCGGCTTTTTTATTTATTGAAAACAACTCTAATGTTGATCCATTGCCCTACTGGTTGTCGTAGCGGCATTATCAAGTGAATTACCCATGCTTGAAATGTCCTTCCCAATACCACTAATGGTATTACACGAACTAAGCAAGCCTAACACAACTGCACTTAATGCAAGAATTCTGATGTTCATAACTAATAACCTGATTTTAATTAAATTAATCACTCTGTCAATCACTCTCTGAAAAATCAACACCTAATTGGTAAAACTAGGATTCGTCGGAGTAACAAAGCCCGTTGTTTTTTCTTTCATTTTGCGTCTAATCTTTGAAACAACCAAACACAAACCCACCAATACAGCGGTAATAACAAGTACCGCTACAATTGGTAAAGCAATAGACAACAACGGCACCAATGTAGCCATCGCTGCCTCAACAGTAGACACCAGTGAATTCCCTAACCCAGCAGTAGTTGCTGTAGTTGCGGCTCGAATAGTCGCCATACCTGAATGAATAACAGCCGCACCACCACCAGCTACCACCGCTGCCAATGACCACTGCATAATAGGCGACATATCTGTAATAAAACTAGCCCCCAATAAAGTACCGGCAATTACAGACATCGGTGTACCTATAACATCCAGCATATTATCTACTGCCGGAATGTAATAAGCTAACACCTCAAGCAACGAAGCCACCCCGAAAATAATCAGAGCAATTGTGCTACCCAGCCACATGAAATTTTCATTTACAGTAATGTACCCAGCGTGAATGGCAATAGAAGCCACCAACATAGGAATAAAAACACGGAACCCACAACAAGAGCCCAGTGCTACCCCTAAAAACACACCGATGATGATTTCCCAAACAGATTGTTCCATATTATTTACACTCTATGCTTTACAAATTATTTATTCTTTTACTTCATCCTTTACCGGCACAGAAGCCTCCGCACTTTTTCCGAGAAATGAAGGAAGCTCCAGCCCTACACTTTTCCCAAGTTCATGCAATGGCAAGGTATCCTTAACCAAATTCTGAACAAATCCACCGACAGAAGAATCTTTGCTATTACCCATGACGACAACCTTGTCAAATTTCAGCCCCTTCACAGCACCGGACTGAAGCTCAACAATCTTCGTCAATTGTTCAGTAACAAGCAAATTCGCGGCAGAATCTGCAGACCCGGCCGCCATCACAATCTGCTGGAAACCACGAGCCTTACCCTCAAGCACCGCCTCAATGGCGGCAGCCTCACCACGACCAATCATTTCCATCCCCTCACCCTCTGCTTTCTTCTTCAGCAGAGTAGCTTGAGCTTCACCATCAGCTAACTGACGAATAGCTTCTGCTTCGGCTTTTTTCTCAATAAGAAGAGCCTGAGCCTTACCTTCTTGTTCCAATTTCAAAACTTCAGCAGTCGCCTGTGCCTGAACTTCACGCTGAGCTTTTTCAATCTGTGCAGCCACCAAGATGTTAGCTTCCTGGGTAGCACGCTCACGCTCTGCACGCTTAAGTTCTGCTTCTTTTTCTGCAATGTATGCTTCTTCCAGAGTTTTGGCTTCCTGCACCTTTTGAGCGACTTCAGCCATTTTTTTAGCTTCAGCTTGAGCGACTTGCAAGCGAGCGGCAGATTCAGCAATTTTTATTTGAGCTTCGTTTTGCCCCTCAATGGCTACCGCTCTGGCATTGGCAACCATGATAGTTTGCTCCTTTTCAGCCTCAGCCTTACCGATTTCACCACGTCTTGTTTCTTCTGCCACTTTAATAGTCGCATCATTAATAGCACGAGCAGCGGCTTCTTTACCTAAAGCATTGATATACCCGGAAGCATCCTGAATATCAGTAATATTGGCATTTATCAAATGCAAGCCTACTTTATGAAGTTCCACGTCAACCCCTTCAGTAATCCCCTTAATAAGCTTTTCACGGTCAGAGTTAATTTCTTCAATCGTCATCGAAGCAATAACCACACGCATTTGACCCATGATAATTTCCGCTGCCAAAGCTCGAATCTCTTCTCTTCTTCGCCCTAATAATCGAGCCGCTGCATTTTGCATAATCTGAGGAAGCGTAGAAATCCCAACAATGAAAGAAGATGGCACATCCACACGAATATTCTGCGAAGAAAGAGCCCCCTGTAACGGCACATCTATGTTAATGGGGTTCAAGTCCAGATAGCTATACGACTGTAAAACAGGAAGCACAAAAGTAGACCCACCATGATAACAGCGTGCAGGTTGCCCGGAACCAACCTTACCATAAACGATAAGAATTTTATCCGGGGGACACATACGATAGCGGCTAAATAGCCAAACCGTAGTTAAAATAATAAAAATAACTAAAATAACAATAGGACCTGCTGAACCAAACATAATGATTTTTCTTTCTAGATTTATTTATTAATGGCTTTGACGGTAAGAATGTTTGCCGTCACAGACACCACCTCAATCGGAGTGCCGATCGGCAAAATTTCACTACCCTCTTGAATTGCGGGAAGATATAATAACTGACTAGGATGTGCCACAGTAATTTGCCCACCACTCTCGCGATTTGGTGGGATAGTCACATAAACCGTACCGGTCATGCCTATAAGAGTTTGGTAATCTAATGTTCCATCAGATTTTAAATTCATCACAAAGCGCATCAACAATGCAACAATGACAAACATAAACAAGCCCACTAACGCACCTACCCCAATAGCCCCCCAACTACTAAGCCCGGCACTCTCTGCCATATACCCCCCCCAACCAAAACCTAGCATAAAGCCAATAATAGACTTTAACGAAATCCACCCATAATCCCCTTCTACAGCTCCATCACCATCCACATGAAAGTCGCCATCGTGGTCACCAATACCCAACAACGATAACAAAAACATAATCCCTCCACCTACTGTGGCGGCAATTGCTATCGTATAAAATGTAATGTATTCTCCCATACTATGAGCTCTTCTAAGTTGAGTAAGCCATATTCACTAAAATTTGTCCAGCTAAATCAATTAAATAAATTTCAGGAAAATCATTTCTGCATTTATTCCCCACAAAAAAAAGTCCTAGCGAGAAACCTCGCTAGGACAATGCTGTTCAACTAACTACCTATGAAGATACCAACGAAGGCCTATTGGGGGATAGTTCAATGCTCTCTCTTTCACTGAACTAAAGCTTCCGTTGATATGAGTTAGACTCAACTCTCACTAAAACGTTCAATATAATAAAAAAATTTCAATAATGGTACAAAAAAGTAAAAACTCCGACCATTTTACTCACACTTTTTCATCCAATCTATCTTACCACTGCAAATCACGACGTAATGATTTCAAATCTTTAAGCAATTTTTTTTGGATAGCCTCTTGCTGTCGCCTCAAACGTTCATCCTCTGTCATCGGTGCAGAATTAAATTTATGAGTCTTAATACCGGGATTCACAAAAGGATTATTATCACCCCACTTAGACCAAGGGCCACGAGGAATACGATGAAACTCTACAAATCTCCAATGCACAAGAGCCGTTCCCCCTTTTATACCCAAATAATCACGAACTGCCGGAGAAATATCTATGGCAGCCCCTTTATTTTCCCTATTCATCGGTGGTTTATCACCAAAAACATAAGGCCAATCGTCCGTTGTAAATGGGCCACAATCTTCCCACTGGGCAAAACAACTCCGTTTATTGTAAACAATCTGCACCCAACGCCCCTTACAAACAGACTTCCCTTCTTCTTCATAGGCTTTTCTGAACCATGGAATCACTTTAGATGCTTCAGGTTTATGCTGCCCCCTACTTACGTCATTATACGGCAAAGCGATATAAAATGGGTTCAGTTTAGGAATAAAAGCCCTAGGTCGATAATCCTTCGTTCGTTCCGTTGGCTCAGGATTATCAAACCCACCATAATTATCTCGCCACTCAGCATCCCACGAACTCTTATGATTATGAACAGGATTTCTATGAGAGGCATCTTCCCCCACCCAGAACACCGTTGCCGTTATATTTAACCTCCATGGGTAAGTCCCCGGACTTTTAGGTCCGTTTCTAGGGATAATTCTCGGTTTAGGTGGCGATTGGTCACCAGACTTTCGATTAACCTGAGACCGAGGTAAAACATCACGCTGAGTTGGGATACTTACGATTGGACCTTTAGCTACAGACCTACTCGCCGATACCCCCTGTTGACCGGCTTTTGATGTTTGAATATCTCCAAAACTTACACTTATCAACCCCAATAAAATAGCCACCGAAAACCCTCTGCGGAGAGCTTTCGGCAAAATCAAGCTATTGTATCGAAAACCACTTACCATCTATGCAGTTGAGAGACAAATCGATGCAGAAGTTTTTCAGGATAATCCGTATTATAATGCAATCCACGGCTTTCATTCCTCCTCATCGCGCAATCGACGATTAATGATGCCACGGCAACCACATTTCTAAGTTCCAAAATATCCGGAGTGATGCGATACCCCCAGTAAAAATCCTTCACTTCACGATGAAGCATTCTTAACCGTGTTGCGGCACGGTCTAGTCTCTTATTTGTTCTAACGATAGAAACATAATCCCACATCAAACGACGGATTTCGTCCCAATTATGGTAAATCACGGCCAATTCATCAGGCAAAGCAGTATCACCATGATGCCATTCCGGTATAAAATATTCCGTTGGGTCAGTTGCTCTCAGCGGCTGATGTTTCAACATATCTGCCAAAGCACGCTTTGCCACCACAACACACTCCAATAGTGAATTAGAAGCCAAACGATTAGCACCATGCAAACCAGTACAGCCAGTCTCACCAGCGGCATAAAGACCATCTAATGAAGTCTGACCATTAACATCAGTCAATACACCACCACACTGGAAGTGGGCAGCAGGCACAACAGGGATTGGTTCTTTAGCCGGGTCAATCCCATACTTCATACAAGTTTCATAAATCATTGGGAAGCGTTCCTGCACAAATCCTTCCGGTTTATGAGAAATATCCAAATACACACAGGCACTCCCCGTCCGCTTCATTTCAGAATCTACGGCACGAGCCGTAATATCACGCGGAGCCAATGATTTACGAGGGTCGTACTTATGCATAAACTCTTCACCATCTACCCCCTTAAGCACACCACCCTCGCCTCTGACTGCCTCAGAAATCAAGAATGAGCGAGCCTCCGCCCCCTCTGCTCGCACGTTATAAAAACAGGTCGGATGAAACTGCACAAACTCCATGTTGGCAATAGTAGCACCGGCACGCCAAGCCATAGCCACGCCATCACCCGTTGCAGAGTCATTATTTGTTGTGTACAAATAAACGCGTCCACACCCACCAGTTGCCAAAAGCACCCTATCTGACCTAAAAATTTTAACTTCCCCCGTATTTCTATCTAGCACGTATGCACCTAGCACTCTATCCTCTGTCACTAAGCCCAATTTTGTGGTTGTAATTAAATCTATAGCAAATTGGTCTTCTATCAGTTCGATATTAGGATTTTTCTGAGCCACTTCGAGTAATTTAGAGGTAATCTCTAAGCCAGTAGCGTCTTTTGCATGCAGAATTCTACGTTTTGTATGCCCCCCCTCACGAGCTAATTCATAATCATGCCCTTCTTCACCTTGGTCAAAAGCCACGCCCCACTCCAGCAATTCTCTAATAGCCCCGGGACCTTCCTCGACGATAGTTCTAACAGCCTGCTCATTACAAAGCCCTGCCCCTGCATCCAAAGTGTCAGCCACGTGTTCCTCAAATGAATCATTCTCGTCCCACACCGCTGCTATGCCACCCTGAGCCTTTGCAGAACTGCAATCTAAAAATTTACCTTTTGTTATAACCACTACACGCCCATGTTCCGCCGCTCTCAGGGCGAAACTTAGACCTGCTACGCCTGCACCTATGACTAAAAAGTCGCTAGTTTTCATATCTGTCGTTGATTCAGCTTAGCACAATTGATGCAGATAAGTCACGCCTAAACATATTCTCGGCATAATTATATTTGTAAACTTATCTCTACCCAAGAAATGATATTTTCTATCGCTTCGGGACTTGGATTTTCACGGCAATCTTTCATCTTTTCTAAAAACCTACCACCCTCACCCGTGCTATCACGTTGCCAATTGATAATTTCACGCCATTTTTGGTCTCTATGACTAATAAATCATACAATTGTAAATAAATTACCTGCTCTATTCTGAAAAGAAACCATTTCATCCATAGAAACAGACAACATTCTCCCTTGCGAAAAAAGCTGAATTTGATAGACTAAGAGTTTAGAAAATAAGTGGCTCGCAAAAGCAATCAATCAACGAAACACCACCCAAAAGCATGACCGCAAGCGAAACAATATCTTCACCGAAAGTAACTACACAAGCAGTTATTTATCTAGGCCCAAACTCCATGAGCTTGATGGTCACAGAAGATATACAGGACAAGCCGCACATGCTTGACTTCCTTCAGCAACCAGTACCACTTGCCAGAGACATATTCCGCCAGCATCGCATTACCAGACATACCATGGACCGCTGCGTACAAATTATAGCGGACTATCTGGAAATTCTTAAGGAATATGGGACAAATACGACGTTAGACATCCGCTTTATGATGTCAAACATCGTTGCCGAAGCCTCAAATGCAGATGTCTTCATTAACCGAATGCACGTCGCACACGGGTTGCGTGCCAAACGCATTGATGATGGGAAAATGACTCGCCTCATCTATGTAAAAGTACAAAACATACTTAGTCTCTATCCGGAACTACAAAAGCAAAAAGTCCTTATCATCCACACAGGGCCAGGAAACACACGCATACTACTCTTCCACAAAGGCCGTATTACTCGCTACTCATGCTACCGACTTGGCACACACCGCACAGGCGAAGCCGTAGGTGAAATTCAATATGGTGATGATGTGTCTGAAATTTCACTTCTCAGAGAACACATGCGGGGGCAAGTAGACCAAATTTGCTTAGACTTCGGAGACATCAAAGGATTAAATAGCATTATTGTCGTAGGGCAGGAAATCCAACATCTCCGCTCACGACTAAACCCGGGGAAAGACGGAAAAATCACCTGTGCCGGGATGCTGGCAATAGCCGCAGAAATGGCTCAAAACACCATTGAGCAACGCATGGTCAACTATGGGGTTGATTTTGCGGGGGTTATCTCACTACTCCCCGCCTTACTGATAGCAGAAATGATTGCCAAAAACCTAAAACTTGATGGTATCATTGTGCCCGATAATGAATACGATGAAGAATTTTCCTACAGTCTCATTCGTTCCACAAGAAACCCCAAAGATTTGGAGGAAGAAGTTCTCCACTTTGCGGGCATTCTGGCAGATCGTTACCAATCAGAAAAAGGTCACCGTGAACACGTGGCTCGAATGTGCATGGAGATGTTTGACCAGCTCCAGGATTTACACCGCCTATCCGAGCACGACCGCTTATTACTTCAAGTTGCCTCAATCCTTCATGAAGTAGGGACTTTTATTAGCCAGCCCAATCATCAATTGCATTCTCAATACATCATCCTCAATAGCGAAATCTTCGGACTATCACGTGATGATGTAGAAATTATCGCTTTACTGGCTCGTTACCACCGCCATGAAGTACCGGAAAACTCTGATTCCATCTATGGCGAGCTCGAACTTACCGACCGTATGCGAATCGCCAAAATGGCCGCCATTTTACGCGTAGCAGATGCTTTAGAAAGAGGTCATGCTCAGCGAGTAAGCGGCATCAAAGCACAATTTAGAAACAAAACACTAGAATTGGAACTCAAAGGCATACGCGAAACTGCCGTTGAAGACCTAGCTCTTCGCCTAAAAGGCAACCTCTTCGCAGACATCTTTGGCTACGACATCGTACTTGTTCCCCAACGTTAATTTATCTCACTGCCATGGAAAACGAATACATCAATAGAGAACTTTCTTGGTTAGAATTTAACCAGCGTGTACTCGACCAAGCCACTCGCCAGGACTTACCACTTCTGGAACGATTAAAATTTCTAGCCATTACTGCATCTAACTTAGATGAATTTTTCATGGTTCGTGTAGGAGGGTTACAAATGCTACGCCGCTCAGGCTCTCGTGTAAAAGACATTTCCGGCATGACCCCTACACGCCAATTAAAAATGATTCACACCCGAGTAGGGCAAATGATTAACGACCAGTATCATTTGTTTCACGATGAAATTCTGCCATGGATGGAAGTTCACCGCATCAACCCCATTGCCATGGAAGAACTGGATGATAACCAACGTTTAGTACTCGAACAGTATTTTAACAATCAAATCTTCCCGCTCCTAACTCCGCTGGATATGCAGGCTCCGGAAGCCCCTGCCCTACCCTCTCTCAAACTTCTCATGGGTATTGAACTTCGTGATAACGAAACAGGCGAAATACGCGTCTGCGTCATTGCCATGCCGGACTCCCTCCCCAGACGAGTTCCCGTACCGACCACAGAGCATGACCGCTACGTCATGCTGGAAGAACTCATGCGCGAGTTTATTGGCAATGTTTTCCCCGGAGAAACCGTACTGGCAACCTCAGTTTTCCGCGTCACTCGCAATGGCGACATCGCTGTGCAAGAAGAAGATGCCCTAGACCTAGCCGATGAGATGGAGGAAGTGCTCGTTGCTCGCAAATTCTCTCAATGTGTTCGTTTAGAAATTGAATCATCTACCCCGGCAGGGTTGCTCTCAAGCATCAAAGAAATAGTAGGGGCTGATAAAGACGAAACATATAACTTACAAGGGCCACTTATGCTATCCGACTTTATGGATATGGCATTTGAGCCGGGTAATGACCACTTAAAAGTTGAGCAATGGTCTGCCCAACCCTCACCGGCCATTAACCCTGCATTGAGCATTTTTGAAAACATCGCTGAGGGTGATATTTTACTCAATCATCCATACGAGAGCTTTGAGCCGGTACTTCGTCTCGTTGAAGAAGCCGCCGACGATCCAAATGTCATTGCTATCAAACAAGTTCTATATAGAACGGCTAAAAATTCACGCATCGTCGCCGCCCTGAAAAAAGCCGCAGAAAATGGCAAACAAGTCACCGCTCTCGTTGAGCTTAAGGCCCGTTTCGACGAAGCCAGAAACCTCGAAAAAGCCGAAGAACTCCAACGCTCCGGTGTACAGGTGGTTTATGGGGTCAAAGGGCTGAAAACCCATGCAAAAATTTGCCTGGTTGTTCGTCGTGAACAAGGGGGGACTTTGCGGCGTTATTGCCATTTTGGAACCGGTAATTACAACGAAAGCACTGCCAAAATCTACACAGATATTTCCTATCTGACCTGCGATGACCAACTGGGGGCAGATGCTTCTCAGTTCTTTAACTCCGTCACAGGTCGCACAAAGCTCATGCGATTCCGTAAGCTTTATCCATCACCAAAGATGATGAAAGCCCGCCTCATTGAGCTTATCGAGGGGGAGGCCGAACGTGCCAGACAAGGTGAGCCAGCACGCATTGCCGCAAAAATGAACAGCCTTCAGGATGTTGAAATCATCAATGCTCTCTATCGTGCCGCTGATGCCGGGGTAGACATTGAGCTTAATGTGCGTGGTATTTGTTGTCTAAAAACGGGACCTCGTCCCGGTGGGAAATCCATCCGTGTTGTCAGCATTGTAGACCGCTACTTAGAACACGCTCGCATTTTCTTCTTCCAGCATGGCAATACTCCACAGATTTTCATAGCCAGTGCTGACTGGATGACGAGAAATCTGGATAAACGAGTGGAACTCATGGTTCCGGTGACAAATACAAAATTAGCTCGCAAACTAAAGTCCATTCTAGATGCCTGTTTACGAGACAACGTTCAAGGGTGTGAAATCCAGCCGGATGGCACCTCTACTCCGATTGTTCGCAAAAAAGGCCAAAAGGCATTTCGCCTGCAACTTCACTTAACAAAAGAAGCTCGCCGCTTGGCAAAAAATAAAGAACAAGAACGCCATCAGATGCTAGAACCGCATCGCCCCCACTAATGGAAGAATAACAACATACTTTTCATTTACTAAAAAGGGCCGGGATTTTAAATACCAGCCCTTTTTTTATTTCGAGACTTGCTTACTGTCTTAGCGTTCCCTCAGTCGTTCCTAATTGTTCCACTACATCTAACCTACGTATAAGAGCATCTGCACCGAGCCGCCCATCCAGTAAATCACGGTAGCATGCCACCAATGGCCGCACGTCCAGCGTGGCATCATCCAGTAATTCCACTCGGAAATCCCTGAGCCCTAACCGGTAAAAACGTGCGAAAAAGCCTGCACCTGTCTGAGCACGCCCATTAAACAGAGTATTTCTACACCCGACGTCTGCCAGCAGAGGATGAAGCTGACCTACTCTATCACGCAGTTGGACGCGGTATTTCTCACATGGTCTGCCACAGTTCTTATAGTTATTCCCCTGCGATAAGAAAGTACAGAATACACAATGCTCCATGTGAAACATGGGCATGTGCTGGTGTAGTGATAACTCAAACCACTGTGATGGAGCATTTTTCAGCAAATCCTCTACCTGCATGGCATTTAAGTCGTATGAAATCGTTACTTTCTCAAAACCCCCATACTGCCGCACAATATGGGCACTTAGCGGATTTGCTATGTTGAGTGAGAAATCACCTCTTTTCCGAAGCTTAGACTCTGCAAAATAAGCTGCCGCACCTAAATTACGAATCAATACACCATCCGGTTCTGCTCGTTCAATGACTTTGAAATAGCCCGTTTCTGACGGTTTCTGAATGCGTGGTGTGGCTAGAAATACAGCCACTTTATCACTCGTTTTTCGCACGATTTCTACGCCCTCCGCATAGTTTCTGATGTCTTCAAAGTCCAGATAAATATGATTCGCCCCACCTTGAATGGCCGCTTCTATTTGGTCTTTTCGGCGGCATAAAACCGTTAATAGGCAGGGGGTAGTTTCATCTACTGATTCCTTGACGATACTAGGCCAAATAAATGGAGCCGTTTTCTTTTCAGGAAGCGGCACGTCTTGACATTCTAGTACTTTCTCTATCAGAGCACGGCGAGTTTGATTAATGGCACTCAGTGGCAACATCACCCCATCATCAATTTCCACCCGGCACGCCCCCAGAGTAAAGCCCGTACCGCCTAATCGACTTAATTGCTGTTGCAGAGTTTCGGCATTAAGCGGTCTTTTTTCTGCTTGTTGTAGTACCGGTTCCGACTGCACAGAGCATTGGTATTCAGGACAACTTAGCACCAGCGGCTCACCTAATTTCCCTGTACACACGATATTTAGCGGCCTTACGGCATCGGGTACTTTTGCATACATTTTTTTCAATTCCGCATTGAGGGCAGGGTCATCAGTTTTCCACAATTTATGCCCTACTCGCACACGACTCCATGCGATATTTGAAGCTTTCCCATGGAAAAACAGGCGATTTCTCTGCACTTTCCAAATGCGACCGCCCTGCTCATCGTTACGGTCTGCCCCTGTATCTATCACAAATCCATCACCGGGGGATAATGGCACATTCCCCTCTAGGGCTACATCTACCCATCCCTGACCACAAGCGGTAATTTCGCCCACATAAGCACCGCGTTTTTTCCCATGCTTGCCATGTGTTAGTTTAGGGTGATTCGTACCATCCAGCCAGCCCGTAGAAAATCCTCGCGAAAAAACCATCTGCAACGCATAACGGTCTCGCTCTGTCACCATGCTACTGACGGGTACTCCTTGCACGGCCGCATCGAGTGCTTTTCTGTAGGCAGAGGTCACGGCGGCGACATATTCCGGACTTTTTAGTCGTCCCTCTATTTTGTAACTCTTTACCCCCATTCGCACTAAATCCGGAATGCGATCCAGGGCACATAAATCCTGCGGACTCAGCAAATATCGTCGCTCACCAAGCGGACGAGGCTTACCATCTACTACCAGCGTATAGGGCAATCGGCACGCCTGGGCACACTCACCACGGTTAGCACTTCGCAGACCTAAGCTTTCAGAAGTCAAACACTGTCCCGAGTAGGCCACACATAGTGCCCCATGCACAAAAACTTCTAGGGGGATGTCTGTGTGTTTAGCACATTTTTCTATTTCCTCCAGGCTTAACTCACGCGCCAGCACCGCTTGTTTGATATTCAAAAATTTAGAGACAAAATCTATCCCCTCCGGTGAGGTGAGCGTCATCTGCGTAGACGCATGTAGCTCCAGCGTCATAGAAGCATCTTGCTTCGTCCACTCAGTAAGGGAGTATGCCAGCCCTAAATCCTGGATAATCACCCCATCGACGCCGGCTTCATTCAACTTCCCGATGTAGTCTAGGGCATCACTTAATTCTGAGGTAAATATCAGAGTATTCATCGTCACATAGCCACGCACACCGCGACTATGAAGGAAGTCCATGAGTTCCGGCAATGATTCCAGCGTAAAATTATTAGCTCTCAAGCGAGCATTAAACCTCTCCAGCCCGAAATAAATAGCATCTGCACCATTCGCCACTGCCGCACGTGCACATTCAAAATCCCCCGCCGGAGCCAAAAGTTCCGGTTTAACCACCCCTGTGGCTAACTTCTCTAGTGTATCATAGCTATGGTTCATATTATTGCACGGTTTGTCTTTTTTTCTGATGCTTTATATGAGCTTTGATATCCCCCAGCAAAAACAAGGAGCCTGCCGCCAATGCTCGTAGTTCCGATTGTTCTGCCGCTCTCAGCCCTGCTTCTAAGCTCTCATGCTGATAAATTGGCGTCGTTACACACCCGGCTAACAACTCTGCCATTTCCCCCACCGGTAAAATTCGCGGTGACGAGCAGGGTACTAAATGCCATTCACCTACAATGGCATCAAATAGAGGAAGCATTTCCTGTATTTGCTTATCTGCCGAAGCCGCAAAAACTATCGCCGCCCGTTCATCGCCAAATTTTTCTTTCCACGTTTCTACCAGCACCCTTGCCGCATGGGCATTATGTGCCCCGTCTAGGATAATTGCCGGACTTTTTACCTGCTCAAAGCGTCCCGGCCAGTCTACATTCCCTAGGGCATGGGCTAATTTAACCTGTGAGGGTAAGCGATGAATGGCACTAAATGCTTCCATAGCCACGGCGGCATTTTGTCGCTGATGAGGACCTGCCAAGGCTAACTGAGGTATGCGTTCATGCGGCTCAGCCAATATCAGCAGTGCATCTTTTGCCGTCGCCGTTTCTGTTATCACCTGCATGGCTTGCGGCTCTTGTGCCGCTGTCACCACCACCCGCGATGGGGCTATGATGGCCGCTTTCTCTGCCGCTACTGCGGCTAAGGTATCACCCAAGTACTGCTGGTGGTCCAGCCCAATGGGGGTAAGTACGGCTACATCTTTAGCCACGGCATTCGTGGCATCTAGTCGCCCACCCATACCGGTTTCCAATATGATAAGCTCTACGCCTTGCTTCATAAAATACCGCAAGGCCAATATCAAAGCCAATTCAAAAAAGGTCGGGGCTTGCTCTACTGACTCTGCCAACTTCCGCACAAAACATATCCCCTCCAGCAGTTCATCATCGGGTATCATTTCCCCATTCACACGGATTCTTTCGGCAAAGTCCACCAAATGCGGTGAGGTAAATAACCCGGTTTTTAACCCACTTTCTCGGGCAATGGCTTCTATCATAGCACAGGTAGAACCCTTCCCGTTGGTCCCTGCCACATGAATCACCTTTGCCCCACTTACGTCTATCTGTGCCGCCGCGATAAGTGCCCGGGTATTCTCTAATCCCAGTTTTATCCCGAAAAACTGTGTCGAATACAGCCAATCTAATGCCTCGCTCAACGTCATGCTCTCCATTCTACCATCTCTTCGCTCAGGTGCAATACTTCATACCTTTCTCTTCTTTCTTTCACCCCTAAATTCTCCCTTCCTCACCAAACTCCTCAAGAAAATGCACCAATTCCCCACCAAAAGTCCTCAAGAAAATACAAATTGGCATTGATTATCAATCTCATAACAAAACACACTTTCCCCCCTTAAAAAGAAACTTCATCCCCCCCACATTAACCTATATCTGTCAATTCCTCAAAATTCATAAAATACCCACACAAATTACTTCCTCTTCCCACCTCTAAAAACACTACCGCATAGGCAAAAAAAACCACTGAGAGTTTACGCGACAACTACGAACAAGCTACCGTTGCTACCTCTCGGTCCTGGCGGGGTTTGCCAGTCGTAGCTCCACGCTCTCTCAGCGGCAGGGCTAAATAAATCATCTTTAGCCGCCTATGTCAATCACGAATGCCATCATCGCCGCCGGATAATAGACAATATGACGATAAAGAGTAAAACACCCCCGGCACCACCATACATTTTCAGCTTCTGCATATCGTCATCCAGTTCCTGTTTCATGCTCAGCAGCTTAGCATCGTACTCCCGCTGCATATCACGCACGATTCGCCCCTGAGCATTCCGTGCTGTTTCTGCATCGTTAGTTGCCTGCTCAGCCTCGTCTATGGCTTTGTCGTAAGGTTTGAGTTTCTGCAAAAACTCAGGCGAATCTACCATCATCGCTGCATCAGACAGCAAATCTCCCTCACCATAACTCTCGCTCTCGTCTATTTCCGTAATGCGTTCATCGATGGTAATTTGCAGTTTTTTTAGCTCATAATCAGCGGCTTTCCATTTCTTTGTTAGTGCCGCTACCTTTGCCTCACCGCTTTGGGTAACTTTCTCTAGTTTTTTTGTCAATGATGCCTGCAATTTCAGCAAATCCGAGCGTTTTTCATCCACCTTATAGGCACTCGATTTTGTATTTCTCGCCTCTGCTTCCTGAATGCGATTCACATCCAGGCGACTGGCTACTTTTCGCAATTCTTCCTCGATTTGGAACTTTTTCTTTCCCAGTTCCTGCTCTGCACTCAGCATATCATCCCTCATCTTATCTACCTCTAGGGCTCGCTTATCATACTGTGCCAGTAAGCGAGCCTTTCGTGTCTCGGCAGACATCACCTTTGACTTTCCCTCTGTGGCAGACTCCCACTTCTCTAGCTCCGCTTTTCCCTGCCGATTTTCCCAATACTCGCGTATAAACGCTTCTTTTCGCTCAATTTCCTTTTGAAGCACATCCACCTTTGCCAATTGCACCGCAGATAACTCAGCATACACCCGCTTTCCCTGCACCAACTCGGCAGGTTCTTTCATCGCCGCCAGCTCTGCCTCTCGCGGCACGAGTTCCATCTGATAATAATCCCAACCAAAAGCCCCGGCTACTATCAGTATTATAAGCAGTACGTATTTCATATATCCACGTCTATACTCCTATAAAATACCATCTCTCACCCCTTTGCAATACAGAATGACATCTGTATGCCCTCTGTCTCTGCCATGAAGTTACCTACATCCGGATACACGCAACTCCTCAATGCACCATTCTACGCGATTCCTCTTCTGCCATTACTGCCTGCTCACCCACAAGCCGCCACCATGGTCTTTTAATCTCACACCCTCGTTTTGCTCCTTTGGAGCGGAGAAACTTCTCTGCACAATTATTTTTGTTTTTTATTACCACATCCAGAGGCGTTTCGTTCTGATAATCTACTACATTCACATCAGCACCATGTTCTACTAAATATTTTACCAGCCCCATGTCCACATTATACGTATTCACAGCACAGCTCAAAGGAGTACTTCCATCAATATTCCTTTCATTAACATCTGCCCCGCGTTCCACCAAATATTTTACCAGTTTTTTATCAAAATTCCTCGAAGCTTGATGAAGTACACTATCTCTATCACAGATTGTAATATCTGCACCCTTATCTATCAAATACATTGCTATCTGACAATTCCCTTTATAAACCGCATTATACAATGCCGTATTCCCCATTTCGTTTTGTAAATTTTTTTCTACTCCTTTTTCTAATAAAAATTCTACTACCCTCAATCTTTCCCTCAGCTTATGTGTATACATCCAACTAAATTTATCTTCAGAGAGCATCAGTAATCCATCACTTCTTAAACTAATCTTAGCCAAACTTTCTTCCTCGCCCCTTGCCGCTCTATGTAAACTAGTTTCTTCCCAACTTTGTTTTTCATTTACATCAAAGCCATACGTCTCAACCAAATATTTTACTATTGAACTACTTCCGGACTCTGCTGCTTCATGCACTACGGTACAACCTTCATCTGTTTTTTTACGTACATCTACGCCACATTCCTCTATTAAATACTTCACTAAATCTACATCACCACCCATGACCGCATAGTGCAAAATTGTATAAGCATCTTCTGTCTTCACATGACAATTCGCTCCTTTTCTTATCAAATACTCTACCAAATCCCTATTCCCATACCGGCAGGCAAGATGCAATACACTTTCACCATAATTTGTCTTGGTATTTACTTCAAATCCATGTTTTTCCACCAAATATTGCACAACTTCCTTATCACCACTTACCACACCATGGTGCAACATCGAACGACCACTTTCTGCTATCGTATGAACATCTGCCCCACACGCCACCAGATGCTTCACTATATCTATTCTTCCGCATTCTAATGCTTCCCCTAATGGCGTTACATCAAATTCATTTTTAGCATTTACGTTGAGCCCCTTACTGATTAAATAGTCAATTACTTCCAAACTTCCACTCCTTGTGGCAGTATGCAACAAAGTATCACCAAAATCTAATTTACTATCTAGCTTCATCCCATGATTTTCCACCAAATACACTACCATGTCTTTACTCTTATTTCCTACCGCCACATGTAAAAGTTCCTCATATCTAAAGTCATCATGCCATTTCACCTCACAGCCTAGCAAATACTTCACTAATTCTAAATTCCCACTTTCTACCGCATCATGCAAAACAGTCTCCCTTGTTACATTTTGTTCATTGAGCTTCAATTTATATCTCTCTACTAAAAATTTAACTATATTCAAATTCCCTCTCTTTACAGCATATGACAAGACTGAAACACCCGTTGATGATACTGCTTTTAAATCTAAATTATGTTCCTCTGCTAAATATCTAAAAACTTCTTCATTCCCACTTAATGCAGCCGCATGCAACAGCGTATACTCATGCACATCTTTTACTCCCACCTCTGCCCCATGCTCTACTAAATACACCATAAGTCCCTTATCGCCCTTAATAGCAACATCAAACAACATCGTTCGCCCAAAGTCATCCTCAGCATTCACATCTACCCCCTTTTTCTCTACCAAATACTTCAGCAAATCCGTATTTTCACAATTAGCAGCCAAATGCAGAAGTGTTTCACCAAAATACCCCCTAGCCGTCACGTCTCCATCGTTTGCCACATACATCCGTAGTAAACGCCCCATGACCTTTTTCCATAGCTCATCTCGCACTTTTTCATCAGAAGTCTTCTCTTGATGAAGTTTCATCCACAGTTCACACCCTTCTAAAACACTTAGAAAGTTCACCTCCACCCCACACACCACCAAATTTTCTGCCGTTTCCATATCCCCTTGGCTCACACAGCGTAGCCATTCATCCTCCGTCAGTTTATACCCACCGCCCACCAATGCCGCTCTAGCTGTCTTTACCTCGGCTTCATTATTTCTCCTCCCCTCCAAATACTCTACATACTCTTCCACCACTTTCTCTTCCGGTGCCGATGTATCACACCCCACCACCAAACACCCCAATACCACCCCACTCACCCATGCTATAATATCCCTTTTCTTCACCTTTCTATCATACACAATCCCCCACCAATTGGGAAGATGAAAAAAATTAGAGCTCCTCTCTTTAACAAAACCAACACTTATAGTGCCATATATACAAATTTCTTAAGTGATGATTATATTTATTTTATTCTAAAAAGAAAACACAAAGTACAACCTATTATATTAACTTATACATATATAACTAAAATATCTACACATTTACTAAATATTTCATATTCCAGCTTTTATCATTTTTTTGGACTCTAAAATTATTTTCACCATATTTACTAAAATAATAATAAATAGAGGAAATAGCAACATTTAAAGAAAACTCAAACATCTCATTTTCCGTCCATGGCTTTTCTCTAAAATAAAAAGTACCACGATTAAAATTTCTAATATTATGCAAATGCTCAACATTCAAATCACCAAACATTGCAATAGTGATAACCCTATCAATTATTGATGAGCCTTCTGCAAAATCACACCCGTCTCCAAAACACACAAATGGAAAAATATTTTCACTTAATAACGCTGCTCTCAATCCAATTACATTTTTCCCCAATCGCTCTATAGCATTGCCTTTTGCTTGCTTCTTCTTTCCTTCTTTTGCTCTTATATCATTGGTCCCTTGATTTTTCTTTTCAGCTATTAAAATTGGATAATGTGCACCATCAATCGCTTCAATATATAAAAACCCGCCATCTGGTCTCATTGTTGAAGAAGACATAGGAGACGCAAATGATACATCGGGAAAACTCAATCTTAAAGCATTAATTACATCTACCAAATGCAAATCCTTTTTCCAAACCAGTTTTACAAAAGGAAATTTACGATAAACCTCCTCAGCTACTCTTTCTATAGCATTAAGTAGTAATTTCTCTTGTTTACTTGATATTTTATTAATAATCGTACCTTCTCTTTGGACTCTTAAATCTAATTTTTTTGACATATTACTTCCTTTCTAATAGAAATAAAAACTCCTTAACTTTTATAGGTCTATTACGTAAATTTCTACTACCTCTAAAAACATTATAATCTGTTTCGAGAGACTCGACTCGACCTAGTGTTTTTAAAAAACTCATAAACTCATCGTATTTGACAAATCCCTCTGAATTATACGAAATTAATATAAACTTCGCAGGACAAGCTCTTATTAATGTAAAAAGTTTTTCTTTAGCATATTTCGATTGATTGTATTCTGAACGATTCCAAGTTGAAGGAATACCAGATACTTTGGATATGTTATCAGGAAATTTATTTTCCAATATTAGATTAAGCATAAAATAATTTGAACCATACGGATGCTGATTGTATGGAGGATCCAAATAAATTAAATCTAACTCAGGCAAAGTTTGAACAGCCTCCAAACTCTCTAATCTAGTTACCTTATATTCACAATCATAAGAAGAAAATATAGGCAATTTCAAATCGATATTAGCTTTAATTCTAGAAAGTGCATTCTTCCCTTCACCTCCAAATTGCCCTATTCCCTTATAATTTTTATAAAATCCTTTAAATACACCACTCGTATTATTATGAACTGATGCTCCATACAAAAGAGGAGCTAAAAAAAACTTTTGTAAATCATGGGGTATTTCATCTATAACCTTTCGTGCTGTATCGATATAAATTGCATTCCGTCTTGTAAAAAAAACTCTTTCCCCTTTTTTTATATCCTCATCATCTAACGGAGCATACAATTTTGATATAATACCAGGTGCCCATTCTTCTTGTATTCTAACCTTGATATTCGCAATCATATCTTCAAGATTCAACTTTCGTATTTCGTCTCGATTAGACAGATAACACGAATTGACGCACTCCGAGTATTTTTCTAAATCATTTACATGTAATTGTTCAGAAAATCTCTTAAAAAATCGAGAAACAATTCCAGAGCCAGCAAAAAGATCCCCTGTCGATAATCTTTTTTTCCCTACTCTCTTTTGAACTATATTTACGCCTCTCCCAATAAAATCTAATAATGCTCTCTTATTGCCTATATAAGTAATTATTTGTTCATTCAAGAAAGCAGGATTTTCACCAATCTCACCATTTTTATCTAGTATATCAAAAAAATCTAATTCTGATAAATTATAAAACTTATTTGCCATTGTAAAGACTGTGCTCTACAACAACTCTACAGTTTTAGAAATACTTAATTATGCTAAATGACTAGTTATAAAACCACAACACCATCTTGCAAGTTTTATTCCCATCATATTTTATTCCACCATCTCATTTTAGACGGCTTACCAAATCCTTAGTTTTCAACAAAAATTCAAGAAATGAGAGTTTTCCTCTTGCAATAGTATTTCTAATCCTTACAGACATGAACAAAGACGCAGAAATAGCAATGGCTCTGATAGAGGGGCTGGATGTGGGGCTGACGGATGTGGCTCGCCTTTTCCTGGAATTGGTGGAGCGTAGTGGGGCTAAACGACTGAAAAAAGAGAATTTGCTTCAGCGATGCCGCAAGGTTATCGAAATGGGGGTGGATGCGGTGAAAAAAGAATCGCAAACTGTGCCTTTTTCTCAGGCGGTAGAAGAATTGATAGAGGCTAAGAAAGATAAGGCAAAAGTAACACAACGGGATATGCGGTATGTGCTGCGAAAAATCATGAATAAAAATCCGGAATGGCGACAAAAAGGACTGCGTAGCATCAGTACACAGGACTGTACGGAAATGCTGGAAAGGACTTTTCCCCTACCCAGTCAGCGGAAAAAAGCACGAGCCATTCTGTCGGGGGTGTTTTCTTTTGGCAGGAAGAGGCAATGGTGCGGAGAAAATCCGGTGAGCTTGGTGGATATTCCAAAAGTGATTGAAGAAGAAGTCGTACCACTTAAGATGAGCGAGATACAGAGACTCATAAAAACAGCTCAGAGTCGCGAATTTAGCGATTGTACGCCGGCGATTGCCATCATGCTCTGGGCAGGGGTGCGACCAACGGAGGTGAGTCGACTGAAATGGGGCGATGTGGATTTTGAGGAAAAAGAGCTTATCATTGCACCCCGACATAGTAAAACAGGTGGTGGCAGGCACATCCCTATTTATCCTGTACTGTGGCAAGTGCTTCATCTATATAAAGATGCGGATAAAAAAGAAAAGATTTGTCCGGTGAATTGGTTTACAAAATGGCGACTTCTGAGACAAAAAGCCGGGTTTAGATACTGGCAAAAAGACGTGCTACGTCACACCTTTGCGAGTTATTTTGCGAAGAAATTCCGAGATTTGCAGAGTCTACAGCACATCATGGGGCATCGAAACACCAGCCTACTGCGGACCCGCTATGTGAACCTCAAGGGCATTAGTCATAGCGAAGCAAGCATGTTTTGGAAAACAACTGTCTAAAAAGGGCATCAACTGAGGCAGGGGGATGAGTGGGGGTGGTAGAAGAGGACGGGCTAGTGGGGGAGAGATTAAGGGGTGGTGATTTGATAAAAATGGGGAAGTTTGAGGAGGGAGTTTTATGGGGCAAGGGGAGTGAGGTATGTGTTAACTCCGGTAAGAGGCTTCTTTTTTGGGCTAAAGCCTAATGGTACGGGGAGGAGTGATTCTTGATTATTCAGCATCGATTAGCCTTAATACTACGTACAGACAAGGTGTGAGTAGGGGCTATAGATCAAGATGAACGTTTATTTCCCATTCTTTTTCGTTTAGCTAAACATAAATCGCACGGACATGAATTATTTGAAGTGTAGTGATTAAAACCGACTATATCGGAACCTATTTTATCTGCTCTTGATTTTATAGGGAGATAAAGAATATTGTCCGCAGAATCATAATATCTACGTAATGCATAAGCACAACAATCGGCAATCTGAACCATATTCGTATAAGCACTACTAACAAACAGAGGTGTTTCAATAATGTGTTTTATTGCAGATTTGAACGTACCTCTTCTATAATAGTGCTTCATATTACTTACATGAGAGGCTGCAACTGATTCGCATTCATCATGAATCAACAAACCATATTCTTTTTGGTCATTAGATACATGAGATAAAAATTTTTCTATCCTTGTTACGATTCTTTCAAAAGCTTGAACTTCCGGAGTAAGCTCAGGTTTAGGTGGTCGATAATCTCTTTTGTCTATAATCTCTGCAAATATACGAACAAATGACCAACTTTTGATTTTTGCAACCAAATCAAAAATGAAGCGTTGTCGCTCACTAAATGTCAGATGAATATATGGAAATGTATTTTTATAAATTTTTTTTAGGCTTTTTAATGCTTGAGGGGATTTATTGTCTTTATAGAATTGCACTTTTTGCTCACGAATCCTGATAACGGCTTGCCGACGTTCATCATGATTCATTGATTCAAATCCCTCAATTTCTTGCTGTTCCCTATATGAACGCAACATCCATGCTGTATGTATCTCAGCAGAGCTCAAATTATATGAAGATTTTAACTGGTTGATAGTTCTATCGCAATATTCCCATTTTTCAATAGGTATACCAACAGCTACTAAGACATAACTATCTGAAGAACCGGAAAGTTCCGGATTACCGGACTCATCAAGATAAAAAAGCTTCATAGTAAAAAAAATGAGCACCCAAGGTGGCTTCATAGAAGCGGCGAGGTGCTAGAGCATCTCTTCTCGGGTGCAGAAAAAGATTAACAGACTTCTGTTACTTGTCAAGTGCCCTCTTTTTAACAACTGTCAAAGAAATCTGCTACTCTTATTCAAGAACGCTAATATTTTTAATACCGATTAAAGGCTTATTTTTTTGCTAAAGCCTAATGGTACGGGGAGGAGTGATTCTTGATTATTCAGCGTTGGTTAGCCTCACCGCTAAAGTCAGGAGACTTTAGCTCCCAGCGAGGGCTACGCTTCTGTGTCGGCTAAGGCTTTTAAGACGTTATTAGGCTATTTCTCCGTTTCTCTGTAAATTAGCTCACTCCAATCGCTTGCGGTTTGGGGGTGAAATACACCCCTTACATTTCAGCGCTAATTCCCCCAGAACACAGAGCACTAGCGGCATTCCTGGGAGCTAAAGTCTCCCGACTTTAGCAATAGCACATAACCAGCCCTAGCCATCTCTGCAAATTAGCCCTTTCTCCAAGTAATAGGAGCTGACGCTCCGGTACAAAATATAGAGCTGGTTAGCCTTAATACTACGTACAGGCAAGGTGTGAGTAGGGGCAAAAAAAAGCCGTGGTCTCACGGAGGAGAGGCACGGCTTTGAGAAAGCGAGATAAGGGCTAAAGCTTAGCGGTCATTATCGAAGTTAATGAAGTCATCAGTTAAGACATTGTCGTCGGAGCTGATGTCTTCCTCCTCAGCAGATGGGTCTACGAGGCCTTCGACAGGGGCAACTTCAACATTGCTGAACTTGGAGAACCCGGTACCGGCAGGGATGAGGTGACCCATGATGACGTTTTCCTTGAAGCCTTCGAGGGTATCTGTCTTACCAAGAGTGGAAGCTTCTGTAAGAACGCGAGTGGTATCTTGGAAAGAAGCGGCAGAGATGAAGGATTCGGTTTCGAGGGAAGCCTTGGTGATACCAAGGAGAACCGGGCGAGCTTCGGCAGGTTGACCACCCTGAGCGACAGTTTGCTCATTGATGCGGTCGAATGTGGTCTTATCGACCTGGTCACCCCAGAGGAACTCGGTATTACCGGGCTCGGTGATAACCACCTTGCGAAGCATCTGGCGGACGATGATTTCGACGTGTTTATCGTTAATTTCAACGCCCTGCACGCGGTAAACTTCCTGCACTTCGTTGACGAGGTGTTCTTGGAGTTTTTCCTTACCGCAAACTTCGAGGATTTCGTCAGGAGAGACAGGACCTTCAGTAAGCTGGTCGCCAACGCGAACGTTATCGCCCTCGTGAACCACGATGTGCTTATTCATCGGCACGAGGTGGTCAACAAGCTCACCAGTGGAAGTTTCGATAGTGATAACCTTTTTACCACGGGAGGTTGCCTTAGAGCTGGCACTGACCACACCGTCTACGCGAGAAATGGTGCAAGCATCCTTTGGCTTACGAGCTTCGAACAACTCAGCAACACGAGGAAGACCACCGGTAATGTCGCGAGTCTTGGTAGCCTTACGAGGAGTCTTGGCGATAACCGTACCGGCAGAGATGATGTCGCCTTCCTTCACAGCGAGGTTAGCACCGGCCGGGATGGCGTTGCGTGCGATAACTTCGTTAGTTTCGAGGTCGCGAACCACAATCTGCGGGTGAAGTTCCTGCTTGTGTTCCATAATAACAAGGGTGGACTGAGAAGCATCACCATCATTGGAACGAGCGGCAGTAATCCCTTCGATAATGTCCTTGAACTCGACCTTACCACCCTTTTCAACAATCACAGGAACGTTGTAGGGGTCCCATTCGGCAAGAACTTGGTCTTTCTGAATAGCACCGCCATTCGGGATAGAAAGAATCGTACCAATGATAGGCTGATAAGATTCTAATTCACGACCCTGTTCGTTTTCGATACGAACGGTGCAGTTCTTATTAAGAACAACGAACTTACCTTCGGCATTCTGAACGGTGCGGAGGTCTTCGGTGTAAATCACGCGACCATCGTTACGAGCCTTGATAATCGGCTGCTTGGATGAGGTAGTAGCTGTACCACCAACGTGGAACGTACGCATGGTAAGCTGAGTACCGGGTTCACCGATAGACTGAGCAGCGATGATACCGACAGCTTCACCAACTTTCACTTCCTGACCTGTGGCGAGGTTCAAGCCGTAGCACTTAGCACAGCAACCCTTCTTAAGTTCACAAGTAAGGACGGAGCGAATCTTGAGCTGTTCGATACCGATTTTTTCGAGAGCCTGAGCCTGTTTTTCGGTGATGAGGTCGTTAATATCAACCAGCACCTCACCGGAAACCGGGTCAACGATGCGTTCGCAAGAAACACGACCGTAGATACGAGAGGCAAGAGAAGCCACTTCATCTTCACCATCGTAAATAGCCCCAACGGTGATACCGTTGTTTGTGCCACAGTCATCAGCATGGACAATCACATCCTGAGCAACGTCGACAAGCTTACGGGTCATGTAACCGGAGTCAGCAGTCTTAAGAGCGGTGTCTGCCAGACCCTTACGAGCACCGTGAGTAGAAATGAAGTACTCAAGCACAGACAAACCTTCGCGGAAGTTAGCAGTAATCGGGCGTTCGATAATTTCACCACTGGGCTTAGCCATCAAACCACGCATACCGGAAAGCTGCTTAATCTGAGCCTTGTTACCACGAGCCCCGGAGTCAACCATCATGAAGAGCGGGCTGGCCATCTTTGAGCCTTCATTGTGCTCAAGCTTACTATAAAGAGCAGCCTGAATCACGTCTGTGGTGTGAGACCAAATGTCAATAACCTTCTGGTAGCGTTCGCCGTCGGTGATAACACCATTGCGGAACTGCTTAGTTACCTTATCTACCTCAACGTATGCCTTGGCAATTTCGGTTTGTTTCTGAGATGGAACAACCATGTCTACAATACCGATAGAACAACCGGAACGAGTAGCTTCCTTGAAGCCAAGGTTCTTTAAGGAGTCGAGAGTCTGAACAGTTCTTTCCTTACCAACGGTCTGGTAGCAACGCCAGATGATGTCACCCATGAGGCTCTTACCAACGTTGCGGTTGATGTAGCCAAGTTCACGGGGCCAAATTTCGTTGAAACGAACACGACCGGCAGTCGTTACCAATACCTTCTTCGTTACGTCACCGTAAACAACGTCGGAAGCTTTCTTACCATAGTCGGGGTTACGCAAACGAATCCAATCATGGTAGCCAATCTTACGAGCGGCGATAGCGTATTCCACTTCGTCAATAGATTCAAAGAGAGGCAAGTGTTCCTTGTTTTCCTCGTTCAACTGAACTTCAGCGGCACGAGTGTGAGTAAGGAAGTAAGAACCAAGAATAATGTCCTGTGTAGGAGTAGCAATTGGCTTACCGGAAGCAGGAGAGAAGATGTTATTCGGAGCAAGCATCAACTGACGAGCTTCCATCTGAGCTTCTACGGAAAGCGGCACGTGCACAGCCATCTGGTCACCGTCGAAGTCAGCGTTGTAAGCAGTACATACGAGCGGGTGTAAGCGGATGGCAGAACCTTCAATCAATACAGGTTCAAATGCCTGAATAGAAAGACGGTGCAAAGTAGGAGCACGGTTAAGAAGAACCGGATGACCCTTTGTTACTTCTTCAAGGATATCCCAAACTTCCGGAGTCTTGCGGTCGATAAGCTTCTTGGCAGAACGCACGGTATGAACGTAGCCAAGCTCCTTCAAACGATGAATGATGAATGGTTCAAAGAGGATGAGAGCCATCTTCTTCGGAAGACCACACTGATTCAACTTTAATTCCGGACCAATCACAATCACAGAACGACCGGAGTAGTCAACACGCTTACCAAGCAAGTTTTGACGGAAACGACCGCCCTTACCCTTAAGCATATCAGAAAGAGACTTCAGCGGACGATTAGCAGCACCGGTAACGGCACGACCATGACGACCATTATCAAAGAGAGCGTCTACAGCCTCTTGAAGCATACGCTTTTCGTTGCGAATAATCACCTCCGGTGTCTTCAGACTAAGAAGAGTCTTCAAACGATTGTTACGATTAATCACACGACGATAAAGGTCATTAAGGTCAGATGTAGCAAAGCGACCACCATCCAAGGGAACGAGCGGACGTAAATCCGGAGGAATCACCGGAAGAACAGTCATCACCATCCATTCCGGACGAGTACCGGAAGAAAGGAAACCCTGAACAAGCTTCAGACGCTTAGCAATCTTGCGCTTATTCTGCTTAGAATTGGTATTATCGAGTTGTTCCTGAAGGTCAACTACAAGAGTTTCTAAATCGATAGCGGCAAGCATCTTTTGGATAGCTTCAGCACCCATGCCTGCTTCAAAAGAATCAAAGCCATATTCATCTTCGGCTTCACGGAATTTTTCCTCTGTCAAGATATCGCCCTTTTCAAGAGGAGTTTCACCCGGGTCGATAACGATGTAGTCTTCGTAGTAAATGACGCGTTCCAAATTACGTGCAGTCATATCAAGCATCAAACCGATGCGAGAAGGCATACACTTATAGAACCAAATGTGCGACACCGGCACAGCAAGCTCAATATGCCCCATACGTTCACGACGCACACGAGCATTAGTCACTTCTACGCCGCATCGGTCACAAGTCACGCCTTTGTGCTTAATGCGCTTGTACTTACCGCAAGCACACTCCATATCACGAGTCGGACCGAAGATACGTTCACAGAAAAGACCGCCCTTTTCAGGTTTGAAAGTACGGTAATTAATAGTCTCCGGGTTAACAACTTCACCGTGAGACCATGCACGAATGGTATCCGGATCTGCAACAGTGATGGATACTTGGTCGAAGGTCGAGGGCTTATCGCTCAGACCGTGCATTTCCCGAATAGATGGGTTTTCAGACATATATTAAGTTTGGAGAAGGTTTTCTATTCTCCCTCCCGCTTATTACCTCACAGATGAGAAACATACGGGAGGGAATCGGTAATTTAGTTGTTTAAATCGTCCATACCAGAGGATAATGGGTCCTCATCAAAAGACTCATCTTCGTCGTCCAATGAAGTGAATACCATGTCACCTAAACCGGTGAAGTCGAGTTTTTCCAGGCCGCCCAAGTCATCAGACTCTAAGCTACCCAGACCATCAGATGGGACTAATTCCGTACCGCCTAATTCGACAGTGGCTTTTTCGCCCTTCTTACCAGGCTGAACATTCAAGCCAAGAGACTGCATTTCCTTCATCAATACGTTGAATGATTCCGGAGTACCGGCTTCAAGAGTATTATCGCCCTTCACGATAGATTCGTAGATGCGAGTACGGCCCTGAACGTCGTCGGACTTAACAGTGAGAAGTTCCTGGAGAGTATAAGCAGCCCCGTATGCTTCGAGAGCCCACACTTCCATTTCCCCGAATCGCTGACCACCGTACTGAGCCTTACCGCCCAATGGCTGTTGAGTAACCAAACTGTATGGGCCAACGGCACGAGCGTGAATCTTATCAGCAACCAAGTGGTTCAACTTAAGCATGTAAGTCTGACCAACCACAACCGGGTTATGGAAAGGTTCACCAGTAAGACCATCATAAAGAACAGACTTACCACCAACGGAACCATCCTTACCATCGCCAATCCATGTGAAGCCATCAACTTTCTTAGCCTCAGACATGTATTCCCAAATCTTTTCTTCGCTGATACCGTCGAATACCGGAGTAGCAACCTTGAAACCAAGAGCACGGGCGGCAATACCTAAGTGAGCTTCCAACACCTGACCAACGTTCATTCGGGAAGGCACACCCAAGGGGTTAAGAACGATGTCAACAGGAGTACCATCGGCAAGGAATGGCATGTCTTGCTCAGGAACAATCTTAGCAACCACACCCTTGTTACCGTGGCGACCTGCCATCTTATCACCTACACCAAGCTTACGCTTAGCAGCGATGTAAACCTTCACTTCCTTCAGACCACCCGGTTCGGAATTATTACCGGACTCCATTTGGTCTAAGCGGTGTTCACGTTCATCATCCAATTCGCTAAAGCGAGTTTCAAACAAATTGATAATGTCAAGAATCTTATTGCGAATCGGGCTTGGTTCGATGTCGATATTATCGTGAGCCAAAGCAAGTTTACGAAGCAAAGTCTTAGTAATCTTACGATTAGAAGAGATAATTACTTCACCTGTCTGAGCATGAACGACGTCGAGCGGAATCTTTTCGCCAAGAAGAATGTCAGAAAGTTTCTTTGTAAGCTGGTCAATGAGCTGTTCTTTCTTCTTCTTGTGCTCGTCATTAATCTTCTTGAACTGCTTCTTGATTTCAGCATTGTCCTGGCCAAATTCGCCACCTTGAGAAGAGGCTGTGCCAACAGAAGAAATACGAACATCCATAACGATACCTGTACAACCGGATGGTACACGCAGGGAAGTATCCTTCACCTCTGCGGCCTTTTCACCAAAGATAGCACGAAGTAAGCGTTCTTCCGGAGCTAATTCAGTTTCTGACTTAGGAGTAATCTTACCAACGAGAATATCGCCGGGCTTCACTTCTGCACCAATGCGAATCACACCATCATGGTCAAGGTTCTTCAGAGCTTCTTCACCGGCATTCGGAATGTCGCGAGTGATTTCTTCCGGCCCGAGCTTAGTATCGCGAGCCTGAACCTCAAACTCAGAAATGTGAATAGAAGTAAAGGTATCTTCCTTCACAGTCTTTTGAGAAATCACAATGGCGTCTTCGAAGTTATAACCATTCCACGGCATATAAGCAACGAGAACGTTGCGACCCAATGCCAATTCACCCTGGTCGGTATTAGGACCATCAGCCAGCACATCACCGGTCTTTACAGACTGACCACGGCGAACAATCGGCTTTTGGTTAATACAAGTACCGGCATTTGAACGCATGAACTTACGAAGCGGGTACACATAGATACCATTTTCACGGTCCGTTCTGATAGAATCAGGATCTGAAAGGAACTGCTCTGTGCGAACAGGAAGCACGCCATCCGGAGTTGTTACGATTACCTCAGCCGTAGCGGATGCCACAATGCCATCCCCCTCTGCCAATACAACAGAACGAGAGTCGCGAGCACACTTGGCTTCAATACCTGTACCAACGTACGGAGACTCAGCAACCATAAGCGGTACACCCTGGCGCTGCATGTTTGAACCCATGAGAGCACGGTTGGCGTCATCGTGTTCCAAGAACGGAATCAAACCGGCAGCAATAGAAACAAGCTGCTTCGGAGAAACGTCCATGTACTGAACTTCAGAAGGAAGAACTTCAATAAATTCACCCTTTTCGCGAGCCGTTACACGTTCCGTTAAGAAATTACCCTGTTCATCCAATGGGTTATTGGCCTGAGCAATAAGGAAACCTTCTTCCTGGTCTGCTGTCACGTATTCAATTACGTTGGTGACACGACCATTTTCCACCTTGCGGTATGGAGTTTCAATGAAACCAAATTCATTGATACGTGCATAGGTACACATGGAGTTAATCAAACCGATATTGGGACCTTCAGGAGTCTCAATAGGACAGATACGACCATAGTGAGAAGGATGCACGTCTCGAACTTCGAACCCGGCACGGTCACGATTCAAACCACCCGGACCAAGAGCAGATAAACGACGCTTGTGAGTCAACTCAGCCAGCGGGTTAATTTGGTCCATGAACTGAGAAAGCTGAGAACGACCAAAGAAGTCGCGAACGACAGCACTCAAAGCCTTCGGGTTAATGAGTTTGCTTGGTGTTACATTCTCAATATTTTGGTCAATCAAGGTCATACGTTCCTTGACCAAACGCTCTGTACGAGCCAAACCAATGCGACACTGATTAGCCATCAACTCACCAACGGCACGTACACGGCGGCTACCTAAGTGGTCAATATCGTCAACAATACCTTCGCCCTTCTTTAAGCGAAGAAGGTACTTCAATGCAGTGAGGAAGTCCTCTGCTGTCATCAAACGCTGATCCAAGCTGGTATTTAAACCAAGCTTCTGGTTAATCTTGTAACGACCAACACGTGTGAGGTCATACTTCTTAGGATCATCAAACAAACGCTTGAGCAATGTGCGAGCCTGTGTAGCAGTCGCAGGGTCGCCTGGGCGAAGTCTCTTATAAATTTCCTTCAGAGCAGACTCTTCATCCGTAGCAGGGTCTTTCTTCAAGGTCTTAATGAGAACGTCATCCTCACTCTGGTGAATCACCTCAATTTCAGTAATACCAAACTCAAGTAACTGATGAATCGTACCAAGAGTAACTTGTTCAAATGCACGAACTAAGTCAAACTTCTCACCCTTAGAATCATGACCAACAACCGTATTTACAGAAACAAGGTTGTGCAAATCTTCCTCTACCAACTCATTGCTGATAGACAAGGTGTGAATATCGTAAAATTGCTCTAAAATTTCACGGTTCGTCGTGTATCCCAGATAACGCATAAATGTCGTAGCCAAGAACTTACGACGGCGACGACGACGGTCTAAGTAAACATAAAGCAAGTCATTTGTATCAAACTGAACTTCTAACCATGAACCACGGTCTGGAATGATACGGAATGAGTGTAAATACTTGCCGTTAACGTGCTGAACACTTTCAAAACAAATACCCGGGGAACGATGAAGCTGAGAAACGATAACACGCTCAGCACCATTAATAACAAATGTTCCTCGATTAGTCATCATGGGAATTTCACCCATGTAAACAGTTTCTTCCTTTGATTCTTCGTTGGCCTTCAGCTTAAAGGTCACATTGAGAGGAGCACTATAAGTATCGCTTGAACGAATAGCTTCATAGTCACTCATCCCTGGGACTCCGATCGAATAAGATACGAAGTCGAGCTCGATGCTTTCATCATAGCTCTTGATAGGAAAGATTTCCTGAAGAACACCCTGCAAGCCGATATTTTTTCTAGCCGCGGCCGGCGTGTCCTGTTGTAAGAAATCAAAATAAGATTGAAGTTGAATCTCAATAAGATTTGGAGGTTCGATGACTTCCTTAATATTCCCGAAATAGAGTCGATTAGACATGGGCTGCGGTGCGGAGATGTTATAGGTTTGCATCCTCTCCCGGATGCGGGGGGGTTAGTACCATCCCTATTCTAGGACGGAACCGACTAGAAGCGAATTTTTCAATTAACCACTAGTCGATTGCGACGTTGAATTTTTAGACGATGAAACGCAACAGGAGAAAATTCGACTTCTCCTGTTGCGTGAGGGAGTAAAAAAGCTTACTTAACGTTAACCTTGGCGCCAGCTTCTTCAAGCTTCTTCTTGGCAGCTTCAGCTTCATCCTTAGAAACACCTTCAAGGATAACAGCAGGAGTACCTTCAACAAGCTTCTTAGCGTCAACAAGGCCAAGACCGGCCTTGACTTCACGAACTGCCTTAATAACAGCAATCTTGTTAGCACCTGCTTCAGCAAGTTCAACGTCAAATTCGGTCTTTTCTTCAGCGGCTTCAGCAGTGCCACCAGCTACTGCAACAGCAGCAACAGGAGCAGCGGCAGAAACGCCCCACTTTTCTTCAAGCAACTTAACGAGATCGGCAGCTTCCAAAATTGTAAGTGTACCGAGTTCTTCAGCGATTTTGTTAATATCAGCCATTGTATTGGATTTCTATTTTGGTTTCGAGTCGCGCTAGGTGCCTACCTAGCATTTCAGTTCTCCGGCCGGAGTTCCGACAAGGAACCTTTTAGGAGATTCAGGTCCGGTTAAGTCACAGTCTGTGTAATATAACCGGACCGTCTAGTCAAGGGGTTAATAATAATTTATTCGGCAGATGTGCCGTTTTCCTTATCAACGTATGCCTGAATAACACGGGCAAGAGCGGAACCTGCACCATTGATAGTACCAAGCAAGGTAGCAAGCAATACGTCGCGAGAAGGAAGGTCACCGATCTGACGGATTTGAGCAGCAGACATTACTGCACCGTCAACGATGGCTACCTTGTAATCAGCCTTCTTAGAAGCCTTATTGAAAGTATTAACAACCTTAGCGGCAGCGGCTACATCAGCTGTACCAGTGATGAAAGCAGTCTGACCGTTTAAGTGTTCGCCAATATCCGGCAAACCTGCGTCAACAAGAGCTGTGCGCATGAAGTTGTTCTTAGCCACGTGGCACTGAGCGCCACAAGCATCCAATGATGCACGAAGGCCGGTGAACTCAGGCACAGTCACTGTGGTGTAATCGATTACGATCAAGAACGGAGACTTATTCAAACGTTCTGTCAAACCATCGATAATGATACGCTTATCTGGATTCATGTTGTGCTAAATCAGTTCGGGGTTTACAGTTTTGCAATAGATGCGGTATCGATCGGAAGACCCGGGCACATAGCGCATGAAACAGTGACAGATTCAATGTAAGAACCCTTAGCAGAAGCCGGGCGAGCCTTAACCACAGAATCAACCAAAGCAGCGATGTTTTCTTCAATGCTCTCATTTGTGAAAGAAAGCTTGCCGATAGCTGCGGAAATGTTAGCACCCTTGTCAACCTTGTAGTCAACACGACCAGCCTTAACTTCCTTCACAGCCTTAGCTGTGTCGTCGGTAACTGTACCAGTCTTCGGGTTTGGCATCAAACCACGTGGACCCAACACACGAGCAACCTTACGAACTTCCGTCATGGCATCGGGAGTTGCAATAGCTGTGTCAAAGTCAACGAAACCACCCTGTACCTTCTTAATCAAATCTTCAAAACCTACGTATTCTGCACCTGCTTCGAGAGCGGCCTTTGCGGCATCACCCTGAGCAAATACAAGCACGCGAACGTTCTTACCAGTACCATTCGGTAAAGAAACGCTACCACGTACCATCTGGTCAGACTTACGAGGGTCCACAGAGAGGTGGAAAGATACGGTGACCGTTGGGTCGAACTTGGGAGCCGGGAAAGACTTCATTGTCTCAACGGCTTCTTTGATGCTATAGCTCTTATTTGGTGTAACGAGCTTAGCTGCTTCTTGATATCGCTTGCTGCGTTTTGTAGACATGTTTTTATTTGGCAGTGCGTTCGGATTAATAAATCCTCCTGCGGTTAGTAAAATTACATTCCTTCGATTTCGATGCCCATTTGACGAGCCTGACCAGCAAGAATGCGAGCGGCACGTTCAGGGTCCTTCGTATTAAGGTCCGGAAGTTTTGTATTAACAACTTCCATCAACTTAGCCTTAGAAAGAGTGGCAACCTTCTTCTTGTTTGGTTCACCAGAACCAGAAGCGATGCCGGCAGCTTTCTTCAAAAGAACGCTACCCGGAGGCATTTTGGTGATGAAAGAGAATGACTTATCCTTGTAAACAGTAATCACGGTAGGAAGAAGGTCACCGGCCTGCTTTTGAGTAGCAGCGTTGAACTCCTTACAGAATGCCATGATGTTTACACCAGCTTGACCAAGAGCTGGACCCACGGGCGGGGAGGGGTTTGCAGCACCAGCGTTAATCTGGAGCTTAATGATTTTTGTTATTTCTTTTGCCATGATTTTATGTTGTTAGCGGAGAAAACTAATCTGTTCAGTACTTACCATCTTAGGCTTTTTCAACCTGCCAGTACTCCAAATCCACGGGAGTAGAGCGACCAAAAATAGTAACACTGACTCGTAATTTACCCTTTTCCGGGTCAATTTCTTCAATAATGCCTTCTTGGCTTTCAAATGGACCTTCGCTCACACGAACTGCATCGCCCACTGCAAATTCAACCTTAGGACGAGAAGTTACATTCTGTGAGTCAAGCAGATTTAACAAATCAGCAACCTCACGAGGACGCATTGGCTGAGGCTTAGGACCCTTAGTACCCTTAGAAACACCGGCGATGCTAATGACACCATCAATCATCTGGATGAAGTACCACAAGTCATTATTTAATTCACCATCAGCTTCGCGTAAGTACATATTGGTATACACATAGCCAGGGAACAACTTAACGCGTCGTTCGGTCTTTTTACCAGCACGTACTTCAGAAATAAGCTCAGTGGGAACTTCTACACGATAAACTAATTCAGAAAGCTCCTCTTCACGGACCTTTCTTTCAATGCGTGCCTTAACGTTATTTTCCTGTCCGGAAAGGACATGAAGAACATACCACTGGTCTTTAGGCTCAGGAATTGCCATATCTGCGAAAATTAAAAAGTGACACTTAATTAGCTAACTTAATAAGATAGCTGACTACATTATGAAGAATAATGTCGAATGAAGCGACAAAAGCGCCAAGGAATACCATGGCGACTAATACGACAAGTGTAGAACCCCAAAGCTCGCGAAACTTTTTGAAGCCCTTAACCTTAGGATCTGTCTCCCATGGCCAGGATGTCTTTTTCAATTCGCCCTTTACTTCGGCGATAAATTGTGAAATCTTGCGAAACATGTAACAAGGCGGGGTTTTATGATTACTTAAATAAAGAAGTGGCAGGCCAGGAGGGGCTCGAACCCCCAACTTTCGGTTTTGGAGACCGACGCTCTACCAATTGAACTACTGGCCTGTGAACGTCTTTTTTTGGAGAAGTGAGGGGACTCTCACTAGGGGAAGTCCCCTCACTTAAACCAAAGTTGTAGATTTCTCTACAAGTCCGTTATGGACTAGTCAAGGATGTCGCTGATACGACCAGCGCCAACGGTGCGGCCACCTTCACGGATAGCGAAGCGCATAGCCTTTTCCATGGCGATAGGAGTGATGAGCTGCACTTCGAGTGCAACGTTGTCACCAGGCATAACCATTTCTACACCTTCAGGAAGTGTGCAGCAACCAGTTACGTCTGTCGTACGGAAGTAGAACTGAGGACGATAGTTGTTGAAGAATGGGGTGTGACGGCCACCTTCTTCCTTAGTCAACACGTAAACTTCAGCCTTGAAGTGCTTGTGAGGAGTTACGGAACCCGGCTTAGCGATAACCTGACCGCGTTCTACGTCTTCCTTCTTAAGACCACGAAGAAGAAGACCTACGTTGTCACCAGCTTCACCCTGGTCAAGAAGCTTACGGAACATTTCGATGTCTGTAACAGCTGTCTTTTGGGTGTCTCTGATACCGATGATTTCAACTTCTTCCATCTTCTTGATGATACCGCGTTCGATACGACCGGTAGCAACAGTACCACGACCGGAGATAGAGAACACGTCTTCAACAGGCATCAAGAAAGGCTGATCAACCGGACGTTCAGGCTGAGGAATGTATTCGTCAACAGCAGCCATAAGTTCCATGATGGATTCTTCAGCAGCAGCGTCACCTTCAAGAGCCTTCACAGCAGAACCCTTGATGATTGGGGTGTCGTCGCCCGGGAATTCGTATTCGTTAAGAAGTTCACGAACTTCCATTTCTACAAGCTCGATAAGTTCTGCATCGTCAACCAAGTCACACTTGTTGAGGTAAACAACGATTGCAGGAACACCTACCTGACGAGAAAGAAGGATGTGTTCACGAGTCTGAGGCATAGGACCGTCAGAAGCAGCGCATACCAAGATAGCACCGTCCATCTGAGCAGCACCTGTAATCATGTTCTTCACATAGTCAGCGTGACCAGGGCAGTCAACGTGAGCATAGTGACGATTTTCAGTTTCGTATTCAACGTGAGCTGTGGAAATAGTAATACCGCGTTCGCGTTCTTCCGGAGCTGCGTCGATCTGACTGTAATCGCGGGCTTCTGCAAAACCCTTCTTAGCAAGCACAGAAGTAATGGCTGCGGTAAGGGAGGTTTTGCCGTGGTCAACGTGACCGATAGTACCCACGTTCACGTGGGGTTTGTTACGCTGGAATTGCTCTTTAGCCATATAAATAATCTTTTTGGTTTGGGTTGCTATGGGCTTAACTGATTAAAATGGAGCTTCTGGCGGGAATTGAACCCGCGACCTCATCCTTACCAAGGATGCGCTCTACCCCTGAGCTACAGAAGCACAATGCCCACGTTTCGTTGCACTAAGAGAATTATTAGTCCCGCCCAAACCTTCGGTCCTAGCGGATAAATTAGAATCCTCCCGTGTGCCTGACGAAATGCGGGGCAAGTCTAGCATTATTGAATCAACCTGTCAACGAAAATATCGCATTTTTCTGAAAAAATTTTTCAAAAATTTCGTCACAGATTGTATTATATTTATTATGAGTGAGTTGATGTTTTTGCCCTATTGAGTTCAGTAGTCAATTTTAGGTTAGGGTCTACATCATCACTTAAGGAATGGAAAAGATTTTGCCTAGATTTGAGCATAGTGACATAAGCAATCATTGCGGCATTATCAGTAGTAAGGTCAAAATCGGGCAAAATAAGATTAACCCCCTCATTTTTACAAGCGGTAGAAAGAGCACACCGCAACTCTGCATTACAAGAAACCCCACCCGATACAGAAATTGTATCATGTCCGGACACACGCAATGCAAAAAGAGCCTTTTTTACAAGCACATCAACGACAGCACGCTGAAACGAAGCACACAAATCAAACAAGGTCTGCTCCGGCAAATCAGCAGGATTACCTGACGCCGACAACTTAGGCAAGGTATATAATACAGCCGTTTTTAAACCAGAAAACGAGACATTGGCACTTGCCTCTTTCATAAGAGCACGAGGGAAATCAAATGCCTCCGGGTTGCCCTTAGCCGCCAGTTTATCAATTTCCGGACCTCCCGGATACGGCAAGCCAAGCATTTTACCAACTTTATCAAAAGCCTCGCCAGCCGCATCATCTAAAGACCGCCCCAATAATCTATAATCACCAACCCCACGAACATCAACAAAAAGCGTATGCCCACCAGAAACAACCATCCCCAAATGAGGAATGGGGCCACCCTGCCGACGCACAAACGGAGAAAGTAAATGCCCCTCTAAATGATTCACAGAAACAAATGGTCGACCTGTAGCCAATGCAAGGGCTTTTGCCGTACTGTTACCAACCAACAAGGCGGCCACAAGCCCTGGTCCCGCAGTCGCCCCGAAAACATCAATATCTATAGGCTTAATACCGGCCAAGTTACAAGCCTCGCGAATAACCCGAGGTAAATCAACAGAGTGATTACGCGAAGCAAGTTCAGGAACAACACCACCATGCTCACGATGAATAGCAATTTGCGAAGAAATCACCGACGATAAAATCTCCGGTGCATCAAATTCATTCTCCGACCGTAAAATAGCTACGGCCGTTTCATCACATGATGATTCAATTCCTAAAACCGTAAGTGGCCCGTGCATAAGCTTTTTACTTTTTAGCCTTCTTTTTGATTGTGGCAGGTTTCTGTTTTGTAACGACATCTTTGCCAATGAGTACAGAAACCTCTTCGCCCATGCTCGGGACCTTATACATAACATCCAGCATGATGTTTTCAAAAATGGCTCGCAACGCTCTAGCCCCGGTACCGCGTTTGATAGCCTCGGCGGCCATAGCCTTCAAAGCCTCTTGATTTATTTGCAAATCGGCACCATACATAGCCAATAACTTGGAATACTGCTTCACCAAAGCATTTCGCGGCTCTGTAAGCAAGCGAACCAATTTCTCTTCATCCAATTTAGTAAGCGGACAAAAAATCGGCAAGCGTCCAACTAGCTCCGGAATCATCCCGAACGAGAATAAATCCTCCGGCATCGCCTGTGCCAAAATCTCTTCTTCTGTATATTCCTTTTGATTCCGTTGTTCAGAAATTGCACCAAAACCAAGCTGTACAGAACCTAAACGCTTACGGATAATTTCTTCAAGTCCGACAAATGCCCCACCAACAATAAAGAGAATCTTTTCTGTATTGACACGGATGTACTCCTGTTGTGGGTGTTTTCTTCCCCCGGTAGGAGGCACATTACAAATCGTACCTTCGATAATCTTCAGCAAAGCCTGTTGCACCCCTTCACCAGACACATCACGAGTTACTGATACATTTTGAGTCTTTCGACCGATCTTATCAATTTCGTCAACGTAAATAATCCCCTGCTCTGCTTTAGCAATGTCAAAATTTGCAGCTTGTAACAAACGCAAAATAATATTTTCGACATCTTCCCCGACATAGCCGGCCTCTGTCAACGTCGTCGCATCAACAATACAGAAAGGCACATTGAGCATTTTTGCCAACGTGCGAGCCAATAGAGTCTTACCAGAACCAGTAGGCCCTGCCAAAAGGATATTTGACTTTTCGATTTCTACATCATCAAAATCCTTATCGTCAAAACTCATAGAATCCTGACGCAGACGCATATAGTGATTATACACAGCCACAGACAGCACACGCTTTGCGTGTTCCTGACCGATGACATATTGGTCCAGTTTCTGCACCATTTCTTCAGGTGTAGGCAATGCCCCGGTATATCCACTACCGGGTTTTGCTTGCGTAGAAAGCATATCCTCTACCGCACCCTTGCGTCTTTCTACTTGGTACATAGAATACGCAGATGGCTCCTGAGCGAGAATTGCCCCTAGGAACTGAGTAGCCAAGGGCAAACCGCCACCGCGAATCATTGCAGCAACACAAAGTTCCAAACAATGGTCGCAAATAAAGAACTCCTCGCTTAACTGTAAAATTTCATTAACACTCTTATGCGACTGACCGCAACACGAGCAAGTAGGTTTCTGACGTGGCATATTATTTACTAAGCCTTTTTATCTTCTTCTGAGGCATGATGAGCTAGCACCTTGTCAACCAACCCATAAGCGGCAGCTTCCTCTGCCGTCATGTAGTTATCACGGTCAGCATCTTTTTCAATCTGCTTTTCGGTTTTCCCGGTGTGGCGAGCCAAGATACCATTTAATCTCTTCTTCAAATTAAACATGAAGCCAATAGTACGCTCCACGTCAGATGCCGTCCCCTGAGCTCCACCGGAAACTTGGTGAATCATAACATGGGAATTTGGCAACGCAAATCTCTTACCAGGAGTACCGGCAGCCAAAAGCACAGAGCCCATAGAAGCGGCAATACCCAAGCAATAAGTATTCACATCACATGAGACAAATTGCATCGTATCATAAATAGCTAAACCTGCCGTAACAGACCCACCAGGAGAATTGATGTAAATATGAATATCTTTCTTTGGGTCTGCCATTTGTAAAAACAACAACTGTGCAATTACTGAATTCGCAACTTCATCATCAATCGCAGAACCAATAAAAATAACGCGGTCTTTTAACAAACGTGAATAAATGTCAAAAGCACGTTCGCCACGCCCATCCTGCTCTACAACCATGGGCACATAATAAGAATTCACAGAACTATTTTTAAGTTGAGCTTGATTCATCATTTTTTTATACAATATTGTTGATGTTTGTAAATGCGAGATTTCGTCTGTAAAAACAGTGATAAAGTCAAAAAATCGGGGGAGTCGGGCATCTCATTGCACCAACTCCCCCTGCTAAGTTTTATTCTCTTATAGAGGAGCGACTACTGCTCGCTGATAGTCACCTTAGCTTCACCTGTCAAGAAATCAAGAACCTTGGCAGTAAGCAAGCTCAAGCGGATGCCATGCATACGGCCATCGCGATGCAATTCACGGATGTAGCTCTTCAAGTTTTTCTTCTGACGCTTAGCCTGAGCAGCAACTTCGTAGTAAAGTTCTTCGTCAGATACAGCGATGTTTTCCTTCTGAGCGATTTCCTGAAGCATGAAGAATACCTTCAAATTACGAACAGCTGACTTGCGTGCATCTTCACGAGCTTCTTCTACAAACTTATCCATGTCAGCAGGTACATTACCGCTGTACATAGCTTCTTGTAACTTCTGCTGAAGCACACCATGCAATTCACGCTCAACAATAACTTCCGGTAAGTTAAAATCGAGCATATCAGCTAACTTTTCAGTAATTTGGTCAGCCTTTGCTTCATTGGCAGCCATCTTTTTCTGAGAAGCTAAGCGAGCCTTCATGGCTTCTTTCAACTCATCCAAAGTACCACCCATCATTCTCTTAGCAAATTCGTCGTCAATAGCAGGCAACTTCTTCTCACGAACTTCAACCACAGTTGTAGCCATAACCAACGTCTTGTTGCGAAGGTCCTCTACCGGGAAGCTTTCCGGGATTTCCACAGTAATGTCCTTAGACTCACCTGCCTTCATACCGGCCAATGAAGAAGCGAAGCCGGGGAGGAAGGAATCTTCCTCAACCTTCATCCACTGACCTTCACGGCCTTCCATGAAGCCGGCAGGCTTACCCAATGCTTCAGCCAGAGGCTGACCATCAAGAGTAGACTTAAAGTCAATCACGCAAACGTCATCCATCTGAGCTTCGCGTTCTACAGGTTCAAACTCAGCAGTTTGTTCTGCAAGTTGAGTTAAAGCCTGCTCCATATCGGCATCTGTCACTTCTTCAGAAGGAGCAGTTACTTCGATACCTTTATATTCCGGCAATTCGAATTCCGGAACAATAGTCATGGTTGAGCTTACAGTGTAAGCACCTGCTTCATCAAAGCTGTGATCCGGTGTACCGAAATTCAAAACTTTTAATTTAACGTTCTGTTCTAATGCTTCGCGGCAAACAGAATCAAAAAGTTCTCCAAGCAATTCACTTTCAATTTGCTCTTTGTAACGCTTTGCAATAATAGACTTAGGAGTCTTGCCAGGACGGAAACCCGGAATCTTTGCTTGTGCTGCATAGCTATCCACAATAGCGTTGCGACGCTGAGTAGTAACATCAGCTCCAATTGTGGCCTTTAATGTTGCTGTGCAATCTGGTTGAATATCAACAGAAATGTCCATATACTGTATACAGTCGGTGTTCAATAATGAGAAAAACGTTTATCTCACTCAAAAAGCCACCTAGGCTAAATTTCGAGTGGCAATCACGATACTACTCGCCTTACTTATATTCAAGCCATTCTCATAGAATGACACAATTACATCCCTAATTTATCCCATTAACCCGTCATTTGGTTTAGGATTTACCGCACTTAACTTCCTCATAAAATCAAGAGAAGCCGGCAATCATACTAACACAAAATGAGGCAGACTTGACCAAAAGTAGAAACAAGAGTAGACTCGCTACCATGAATAAAGTTGAGACAGCATTATCAATGTTCCGAACAGCACCTTATCACTATAATTGTGCACAAGCTGTATGTGCCGCACTAGGCTACACAGACCTAGTCGAAAAAATGAGCTCCTGTGGCGGTGGCAAAGCACCCAACGGGATGTGTGGTGCACTGTACGGAGCAATCCAATGTGTTTCTGCTGATGAGCAAGCCGCAATCATCGACACTTTTGTAAGTAAACATGGATTTAGCAAATGTCATGAGCTCAAAAAAGAAGGTCATGTACCATGCAAAGAATGCGTGGCTACGGCTGTCGAACTTATCTGTAAATCCTAACTCGTCTACCACAATATGATGCTATACACTGTTATAGGACTAGGTCAATTTGGCATTGAACTATGCAGAGAACTTTCCAATCGTTCAAACATCGAAGTGCGAGCCATCGGTGCTAATCAAGACGAGACAAATGCCGTAAAAGCTTTCGTTGATGATTCTAGCCACATTGACTTTTCCAACCCCAAAGCGGCATTAGAACAATTTGATTTTGATGAAAATTCACATGTTATCGTAGCCATAGGCAATAGCTTCGAAGACAACCTCATGATGGTATCGTGCCTACAAGAAATTGGGGTAACACACATTTATGCTCGCGTCATCAATGAACAGCACGAATACATCCTAAATAAAATGAATGTCGATGCCCGCATTCACTTAGCACGTATGTCGGCCATCCTCCTCGCCAGCCAACTTGATGCTCTCGACTATGCTCGCGTCTCTCCGCTAGACGAACATCACAGCATTGCAGAAATTGATATGCCATACGAATGGGTAGGCAAAGGACTTGGAGACGTGGGACTCCGCGACCAATTTGAGCTAAACCTACTAAGTGTACGCCGAGGACCTGCCGAAAAACCACAAGAGGGTCGTTTACTACTCGAATTACCCACAGCCCCCATCATTGGTCCGCCTGACGCCAAAACATTTATATTTGAAAAAGGCGATATACTCGTTCTTTTCGGACGTGAAGATAAACTAGCCAAATTTGCCAAATTCGTAAAATCAACAAACGCTAAATTCACAAGCTCGGAACATAAAGCCTAATTCATCATCAGCAATGGGTCGTGGATTGTGCTAAAATTTTTTCTTGTCAAATGGGGACTTAAAGGTAGAAACTATAGCTCATGAACCCTCTAGTAATCGGGCTTTGTACCCTTAGTGTAGCAACATTTTCATTTGCACAACAAATACCTACATCAGATGCACCCCAAGAAAAAGCAAGCATCAGCTTTCATTTAGAAAATGATGTTTTCATTGGTAATGACGACTGTTACACCAATGGCGTTCGTTTTGGTTGGCAATCTGCCAGCACCACAGATGATGAATCATTCGCCGGAATTCTTGGCACTATGCTAGGTGGTACAAATGCTTCCAATAGTTGGAAACAAATCATGGGCATGACCGGCTCAGACCATCTACGCCAACAATGGGGTATCAACCTAACTCAAAAGATGTTTACCCCTGAGCATCGCTATTCCTCGCCTCTTTATGGTTCACAGCCCTACGTTGGGCACTTGGCATTAGGTCTTTCTTCATTGGTCAAAAACGAAGATAGAGCCAATTCATTTGAATTCCAACTAGGCACTACCGGCTCTGCCTCTCTCGGTAAAGGTGCACAACACTTTGTCCACAAATTATTCGACATGGAACAATGGCCGGGCTGGGGCACTCAAATGCCATCAGAACTTACCCTAAACGCCTACTTTAAGCGATTTTACAGACTCCGTTCTTTAGAAACCCACTATGCCTCCGGGCTAGAATCAGACGCTCTCGCTTATTGGCACATAGATGCAGGCACGGTCAAATGCCAAGCCGGTGCAGGATTTACATGGAGAATTGGGTATGAACTAGGCAATAGTGTGCCAGACAACTTCATCATGGGAGCAAACACCGCCACTCCCTTTGTCTACAACAGAAAAGCTGCCGATTGGGGCTACTATGGCTACCTGCATGGTGCTATACGAGCTGTCGCTCACGACCTGTATCTAGACGGCACAGTCTTTCACTCTTACCCCGAGTACGTTAATAAATATCCTGTCGTAGCAGAGGGGGGTATTGGTTTCGGGGTTCGCTATAAGGATTTCGATTTCTTATTTGGCTTACATTATTCCACTCGCCAATACACTAGTCAGGAATCTAATCAGTGCCACGGAGTTCTTCAGATGCGTTATAGCTTCTAAGTCTATTATTTTTAATGGCATCATTCGAGCAGTATCACAGAAATGTGGGACTGCTCGATTTGTCTAGGCCCATAAAATTTTAAAAAATTTTATTTATTAATTCAACGTTTTGTCATACACATTAGTCTAATCAATCAAACAACTTACCAATATGCTAAACAATTTGACAACTAAATTCCAAGAAGCGCTTATGCAAGCGCAACAATCAGCCGGTCACTTAGGCAAACCAGAAATTTCATCTCTCGATGTACTCGTGGCACTCCTCGAGCAAGAGGGGGGGATATTGCCCCCTATCCTCCGGAAAGCTTCATGTGACCCGGCTCTTCTCAATCAAGCCGCACAACGAGAACTATCACGCGAGCCATCCCAATCAGGGATGTCCCAGCCGAGAATGTCTCGCGAACTCGGCCTTGCCATGCAATCCGCTGAAAACGAACGCCAAAAGCTAAAGGATGACTACCTCAGTGTAGAGCATTTCATGCTTGGTGCCTTATCAAGCGATAATAAAGTAAACGACTTAGCAAAAACATTCGGTTTAACCAAAGATAAATACCTCTCTGCCATGAAAGAAGTACGTGGCAATCAACGCGTCACTGATGATAATCCGGAAGGCAAATACCAAACACTTGAAAAATACGGTACTGACCTGACGGCTCGTGCTCGTGCCGGGAAAATCGACCCCGTTATTGGTCGCGATACAGAAATCCGACGTGTACTACAAATTCTATCTCGTCGCACAAAAAACAACCCTGTCCTCATCGGGGAACCAGGGGTGGGCAAAACCGCTATTGCTGAAGGACTTGCCCGCCGCATTATCAATGGCGATGTACCCGATAGTATGCGTAATAAACGCATCGTTTCTCTCAACATCGGCTCTATGCTCGCCGGTGCAAAATATCGTGGTGAATTTGAAGAACGCCTTAAAGCATTCCTTAAAGAAGTCACAGACTCTAATGGAGAAATCATCTTATTTATTGATGAACTGCATACCATTGTAGGAGCAGGTGCAGGTGAAGGCCCCATGGATGCTTCCAATCTTCTCAAACCGGCTCTCGCACGAGGTGAATTAAGAACCATTGGGGCAACCACACTCGATGAGTACCGTAAATACATCGAGAAAGATGCTGCCCTAGAACGCCGGTTTCAACCGGTTTTAGTCGCTGAACCTAGTGTGGAAGACACCATTGCTATTCTGCGAGGGCTCAAGGAACGCTACGAAGTTCACCATGGTGTACGTATCACAGATGGTGCCATTGTGGCCGCTGCCAATCTTTCTAATCGCTACATTTCCGATAGATTTCTACCGGACAAAGCCGTGGACCTTGTGGATGAAGCCGCTGCCCGACTAAAAATCGAATTAGATTCCATGCCGGCAGAAATCGACCAACTCGAACGCGAAACCATGCAATTAGAGATGGAACGACAAGCCCTTGTTAAAGAAACAGACAACGACAGCAAAGCTCGCTTAGAAAAAATCACTCAAGAATTAGCTGATTTACGAGAAAAAGCAGATGCCATGATTGCTCAATGGAAAAGCGAAAAAGCCGTCGTTGATACAGTGCGAACTCAACAGGAAAAACTTGAATCCCTCAAACAAGAAAGCGAAAGTGCCAAACGTCGTGGTGACTTAACTCGTGCTTCTGAAATCACCTATGGTGAAATTCCTGCCACTCAACGTGCCCTAGACGAAGCTAAGGAAAAACTTAGTCATATCCAGAAAAACGATGGTGGATTGCTACGTGAGGAAGTCACAGAAGCAGACATCGCTAAAGTTGTAGCCACATGGACGGGCATACCCGCCGCACGCTTACAGGAAGGCGAACGCTCGAAACTCGTTCACATGGAAGAACGCTTAGGCGAACGAGTCATTGGGCAAAAACAAGCCGTCCGAGCTGTTTCTGATGCCGTTCGCCGAGCCAGAGCCGGCCTACAAGACGAAAACCGCCCCATTGGCTCATTCCTATTCCTCGGTCCCACCGGCGTCGGGAAAACAGAACTCAGCAAAGCTCTCGCCGAATTCCTATTTGACGATGAAAATTCCATCATCCGAATTGATATGTCTGAGTATATGGAAAAACACTCCGTTGCTCGCCTCATCGGGGCTCCTCCCGGATACGTCGGCTATGATGAAGGCGGCCAGCTTTCTGAAGCCGTTCGCCGTAAACCTTATTGTGTCGTGCTTTTTGATGAGATCGAAAAAGCTCACTCTGATGTATTCAATGTCCTCTTACAAGTCCTGGATGATGGTCGTATTACCGATGGTCAAGGTCGTACTGTCGATTTCAAAAATACAGTCATTATCATGACATCAAACATAGGTAGTCACTTCATTCTCAATGAATCCGACCCCGCTCAAAGAGAAAACCGTGCCCTCGAGGCTCTCCGCGACCACTTCCGCCCCGAGTTCCTCAATCGCATCGATGAAATCATCATCTTTGACCGCTTATCTGCCAATGAACTTCAGGGCATTGTAGACATTCAGCTCAATCGAGTACGTCAACGACTCGAAAAACGAGGCCTTTCCCTCTGCATGAGTCCGGAGGCTATTGCTCTTATCGCAAAACATGGCTTCGACCCGGTTTATGGGGCTCGCCCACTAAAGCGTGCCATCCAACACGACCTCCTAGACCCCTTGAGTCTTCAAATCCTAGAAGGCAAGTTCCCCGAAAACTCCACCATCTCGGTAGATGTCTTAGATAATCAGCTTACCTTCTCAAAAATTTAATCTGTAAATAAATTCTACTCCATGAGCGTCTACAAGCATTATTGTAGACGCTCATGTATTATCCTATTCCAGAATTTTCTTATCAGACTCCTGAATTCCCTTTATTAATGCTTTATCTAGTAATTTTGCCAAAGGTAAAACAGAAGCTCATGCAAAATTCTCCGAATCGTCGGCTTGATTTATTCAACTAAAAGAATTAAAATGTAGAGCATACAGAGGAATCAAAAAAGAACACGACATGTCGCACCCAGCCATAGCCATTGACGGACCGGCCGCATCCGGGAAATCTACAGTAGCCAAACTCATCGCAGAACGCTTAGGATACACCTTTATTAACACCGGAGCTATGTATCGAGCTATCACTTGGTACGTTCTCACCCAAGGCATAGACCCGGCAGACACCGCATCGGTAAACCAGCTACTACCGAGCATACCACTATCATTTGGCAAAGACGGGAGCCGCTCAACAGTTCTCTATAATGGTCAAGTACTTAACACAGAACTAACCACCCAAGAAGTGAATGACCACGTCTCGACCATAGCCGCCATACCGGAAGTAAGAAGTCTGCTAGTAGAGCGTCAACGCGAGTACAACACCCGCGAAGCCGTAGTCATGGAAGGGCGAGACATTGGCACAGTCGTCTTCCCCGATACGCCATTCAAATACTTTGTAACAGCGTCTGAAGAAGTGCGAGCCGCACGCAGAGCCGCAGAGGGGTTGACAGATTCCATCGCTGAACGAGATAAAAAAGACTCATCTCGAGCCACAGCACCACTTACTCAAGCAGCAGATGCAAAGTTAGTAGACACATCTGATATGACCATAGAAGAAGTCGTTGACACCATCGTTGCAGATATCACCCAAAAACTGGCTTAACCCTGATATGAACTCCTTTTATTGGTTTTTCCATACTTTATTTAAAAGTGCGTCCAAAGCATTCTTTTCTCTGAAAGTCATTAATAGAGAAAAGCTCATCGAGAAAGGACCTGTACTCATCGTAGCCAATCACCAGAGTTTTTTAGACCCCCCCATGCTGGGTTGCATTTACGAAGAAAGCATCTACTTCTTTGCTCGCAAAACACTCTTTAAAAGCATTTTTAAGTGGGGATTACCACTATGCCAAGCCATCCCCATCGACCAAGAAAATCCGGATCCGACCAGTCTAAAACTTATCATTCGCCTACTGCGTGCCGGGAATCGCGTACTTGTTTTCCCGGAAGGGTCACGCACTCCTGACGGTGAAATTAAAGACGGCATGGGGGGGATTGGCTTGATTCTCAGCAAAACTAAAGTACCTGTACAACCTCTACGCATACATGGAGCCTACGAAGCCCTGCCCATGCATGCATCGCGTCCGAAGCTACACCCTGTGAGCATCAGTGTAGGAGACCCGATTGAATTCAGCAAAGAAGAACTCAATGCTAAAGGGAAAGACGCCTATCAGCACCTAACAAACCGTATGATGGACGCCATACGAGCCCTACCGACAGAATAATTTACGTCACGCCTATTTGGTACCCCCTAGTTCATGCTCACTAGGTTAAAATTAATGAACTTCCGCTGTTACAGCCACTTTTCGTGGTTCGTACCGGAGCAGGGAGCCATAATCATAGGAGATAATGCTAGGGGAAAAACCAGTTTACTCGAAGCCATTTGCTTTTTACTTAGGCTCCAATCTCCCCGCACCTCTAGGCTACAGCCCATGCAAAAACATGGCACACAACAATTTGGCGTACGAGGAGAAATTTCAGGGCAAGTGCATCGGCTTCTATGGAATGCAGAAAGCCTAGATTTACAAATCAATGGCGAACCAATCAACGACCACCGCAGCTATCTGTCCAATAGTTGGCCCGTTGTCTGGCTGGGGAACGATGATTTAACACTCGTACGTACCGGGGCAGACGCTCGCCGTCGGTATATGGACTTTGTAGGGGCACAATGGCATCCGGAATACAGACTTTCCCTCTTTAACTACAGAAAAATACTAAAGACGAGAAACTACCTTTTGAAGCACAAACCCGGTGATAAACTCCAACTCGACACATGGAGCCAAATGCTAGCCGTTCATGGAGATAAACTAAGCCGCCTCAGAAACGAACTGCTCACACTCTTATGCCCGCATATTATTCAAGCATACGCTCACATCAGCGGACAAGCTGAACATATCAGCGTTGAATACCAAGCATCTTCTGCATCCAACTCACTTTACGACCACCTCTGTAACGAACTGGACCGCGACATACGTTATGGGCAAACCCAAACTGGTCCTCACAGAGACGATTTACTCATACAGTTGAATGGAAATCCAGCGGCACAATTTGCCTCAGAAGGGCAACAGAGAAGCATTTGCATAGCCATGAAACTTGCACAATCTGCCCTACTCTGCGAAGAAACAGGCCGCCCCCCCATTCATCTCATTGACGACGTTTTTGGCGAACTTGACCCGTCACGTCGACTAGCCTTTATCAATGCCCTGCCACCGGATTCCCAATCCATTATCACCACAACCCAATTACAATGGATGCCAAAAAGCCAATGCCCTTATCCTGTTTTTACCCTAGCTGATGGCCAACTTCACCCTAGCATCCGAGAGAGTTAATCTGATGATTTTTCCTGCTCAGGCGGGGGAAATTTCTTCATCGCCTCCAAAATCTGCCTTTGCTGAATAGGACTCATAGATGGGCCCAACGTAGAATTGATTTGCTGATGATAAAATTGACGGGCACGTTCCTGCTTCTCAACCCGCTTATACCACGAATAAACACACACCCCAACAACCAACACCCCTAGAGCAATCAATAGTGGTATACCTGTACGATGCCGAGCCATAAATAAAACGGCTTACAATCCTAAAGCCTCACGTTGCCAATTAAGCAACTGAGCTTTACCGGTTTCCTCATCCTCAGCAATGGCCTCCATAATAGCACGGGTAATCAAAAATGAGCCCTCTATATTTAACTCTTCTGACTTTCTATCACGCAACTCACACAATGCCGACACCTTATCATCAAAATCATCAGCATAGACTTTTTTAACGTGTTTTTGCTTTATAGGATACTCATCCTCATCAATTAAATAAAATCGACGAACCACCTCTAAGAACCTCTCGCGGCGGTGCTGATGAAATCTAGGCGAAGGAGAAACCCCAAGCTGATCTTGCAATGCCTGGCTCCACTTGAGCAAATCTGCATTTGAACAAACCATAAATGATGGTTTATCCCAAACTTTAGCCTCATTATCACGCCACATCCATAATTCGCGTAATGCGGCTAATCCACGACGATTTAACTTACCACTCCCCTGAATACGCCATGGCTCAGCATTCCCGGCATGATGACGTTCCATGGCCTTTTTCATCGAGTGATGACAACTTTCAACAAACCACTCATATCGCCCTAAATCACGCAACTGTGATGTCAGCATATCTGCCATACCCAGCATATACTTCACATCATTAAGGGCATAGGTAATCATAGCCTCTGACAAAGGACGTCTAGCCCAATCTGCCTTTTGAGAAGTTTTACTTAACTCCACTCCGTAAAAATGCTCTACCAACGCGGCTAAACCAAACTGCCTAAACCCCAACAACCGAGCAGCAGTTTGAGTATCCCAAATCATCGCAGGAAGAGCATTACAAGCCCGTAAAAACAGACACATATCATAATCAGCACCATGCATCCAAACCTCCGTTTCCTTTAACCACTGATAAAATGGTGCCATATCCTCAATCGCCAATGGGTCAATCACGCAAGCCCCGTGCTCATCTGCATACTGAATCAAACAAATTTTTTCCTGGTATCTGTGCAAACTATCGGCTTCCAAATCCAGGACTACCCGAGCTTTTGGTTGTTCGTATGCTCGTTTTCTCCAGTCGAGCAATGTGTCTTTTTCCCGTATCATTGCGTGATTTATCAGCTCTGAATTGAACCATGCTTCACCCCACGGAGCAATACTAATCTCTGTTAGCTCCGGAAATCACCCCCATACCATTCCTATAAAAACATGGAAAAGTTAAAATCATGTCGCATTTATCAGCACAGAACTCCATTCCGCTGTTGATAATTGGACGGGAATAAGGCAGAAATGACAGCGTATGGACGAATTGGTAACAGATTCTGATAGAAATCATGGCACACAACCGCTAGATGAGCTCATGACCCGATGGGGCTTAACCAACCATGATTTAGTAAGCATTTCCACAGAACAATTAACACACAAGCAAGTACAAAAAGCACGCACCGGTCGTCAGCTGACCCTAAAACTCATGCAAAAAGTTTGCCGTGCTTTGAATGTAGCCATTTGGGTGCGGCTAAGTGCCGCACAAAAGGAAGATTACTTCGAATATATGCACAAGCATCTATTTACATACGCCAAAGGCTACGACCCACATTGGCAAGACCCCAACCTTAACCTATAACGCAGGGTAAAGTAAATGAGTCAAATCCAACAAAGAGGCAGAACTATTCTGCCTCTTTTGCTTTTTGCCAATATTGCTCCATCGTCTCCAAATCGGCATCTACCAAAGAGCCACCCCCTTGGGAAAGAAGTTTTTCCATCATTCCAAATCGGCGTTCAAACTTATTATTGGCAGATTCCATGACCACTTCAGGGTCAAACCCCTTCAAACGGCAAAAATTCACAACTGCCATCATTAAATCACCTAGCTCTTCTTCCAAATGCGCATCATGATTTGAAGAAGAAACAATTTCCTCGCACTCGGCAAGTTCTTCTCTCACTTTTTGCCAAGCACCATCGGCATCCGGCCAATCAAAGCCAACCTTTGCCGCTTTTTTTTGCAACTTCCAAGCACGCATCAAAGCCGGCAACCCCTTACCCGTTCCGTGCAAATAAGGTTTAGCTTCTGCTCCCTTTTCTTGTTTTTTAATGTTATCCCACTGCGTGAGTACCGCCTCAGTAGTAGCGGCATTTGATGAACCAAACACATGAGGGTGTCGACGTACAAGCTTATCGCTCACCTCTTTGGCAATATCTTCAAATGTAAAGCGATTCGACTCACTAGCAATCTCTGCATGAAAAACAACCTGTAACAGCACATCACCTAATTCCTCACGCATCTGTGCAGTATCATCACTTTTAATAGCATCTACTGCCTCATACGCCTCTTCAATCATATTGCAAATCAATGATTTATGAGTCTGCTCAGCATCCCATGGGCAGCCGTGTGGGGCCCGTAACCGCTTCATAATAGCAATAAGACGATGCATTTGAAGAGCAGGGTCCTGACAATTTATCATCTCTTGGTCGTTCATGTTGCCACTATACTAATCAACCTACATCAGAAAACTAGCAAAAATTACACTTTACCTTGAATGAAAGAGAAGTCAAACTGGGGGCATGGAAGTACACACGTGGAAAGAACGCGAAGATGGCATTATGATGTTTTACCAAGCATCACACCATGCTAATAAATGGAAACTCGAACGTGCCCCAAAAGTCGGCAGAGCAGAACGCGATAACGTCCAATGGGAACAAATAGAATTTACCCGTAGCCACTGGGAAACACTTCGTGAACTCCTATGGAGAAAATATCAGCGTAAACGCTGCCCCTGGCGACTCATCGAGGCAATCGACAAACTCCTAGAAGATATGCCCGAAGATGACACCTCTCCGGCAGATGACGAATAATCAATATGTCTCTCGTGGGCAATATATTTCGCGAATGGATATCTTGGATTTACCCAAGTATCTGTGAGCTATGTGGTTGCCGATGCGACTATGGTCAATCACTTTGCCCCGATTGCATCCAAAAACTGGAAAAAATCGAGCCGCCATATTGTGCAATCTGCGGAGCACCAGTACCCGGCTCATTTATACCGACGGGGATATGTAACGACTGCCATGAGCAAAAGCCCCACTATTCCGAAGCTCGTGCTGTTTTCACCAACGCAAATGAACTTCGAGAGCTCATTCTATCATTTAAATATGCCGGGAAAATCTATCTAGGTCGTACACTCGCAACACTTATGGTCGAGGCCATAAAATCACATCCATACTGGTTTGATGGGGAAAAATGCCACATCATACCGGTACCCATGAATTCAAAAAAACTCTACCAACGAGGCTATAATCAAGCCGCAGAACTTGCAAAGCAAGTAGCCAAAAACCTTAATTGGAGCTATTCAGATATACTCATCCACAAAGAAGATAACCAAGCACAAGCAGGCCTAGGTAGAGCAGCACGCTTGAAACACGCCAAAAAGGTTTATCGCATAGGGATGAAAAGTCTCAAAGAAAAAAGCTTCGAAGGAGAATCTGTGTTGCTCATCGATGATGTCTTTACCACCGGAGCAACAGCAGACTCATGTGCCCGCTGGATAAAACGGGCAGGTGCAAAAAACGTCTATGTATTTACACTGGCACGCACCGTCTCGCACTATAAATAACGCCTATTAACACAGGGCTTTATTTCGAAAAATGAGCCACGATGGAATTTACCAATCCATCAATATCAAATTGCTTGGCAGATATTTCCGGCGAATGACCATGTGTGGCAAGGCTCTGCCCAGTAATCGGACCAATGCTTGCAGCTAAACAATTTGTAGGCCAGGGCAATTCCAATTGGAAGAAATTCTCAACCGTAGATGAACTGGTAAAGGTAATAACATCGGCACCATATTTCATCAATAATGCCTGAGCTCCTGTTACATCTTCATCCTCTGGTTCTGTTTTATAAGCAATGCACTCATCCACGATGGCATTTCTCTTCATCAGCTCATCGTAGATAACACGGCGAGCCCCCTCGGCATGAACCCACAGGAATGTTTGATGCTCTATAGACCCGAGTGTTTCAGTAGCATCATCAAATGCTTTTATCAACCCCTCTGCCACATAAGATTCCGGCACTAAATCGACATCTAGACCAAACTTACGAATAACCGCAGCTGTCCCCGGTCCCATTGCGGCAATGCGTGCACCACCTATGCTACGAATATCTTTATACACCGCAAAGAATGCTTGGAAAAATCGCTCTACACCATTAGGGCTCGTAAATATCAACCAATCGTAAGTATGACAATGAACAACGGATTCTGCAAACTCCCTCTTGTTTGTGGGGGGGGCAATGCGAATTGTAGGTAATTCTATCACCTCTGCACCCAGTCGGCGAAGTTTGCCGGACAAAGCACTTGCTTGGTGACGCGTGCGAGTGACAACAATACGCTTCCCAAATAAAGGAAGTGATTCATACCAATTTAACTCTTCACGCTTAGTCACCACATCACCAATTACCACCACAGCAGGGGCAGATAACCCCGCCTCTGCAACCGCTGATGCCAAGTTTGCCACAGTGCCGGTTACCGTACGTTGCTTACCAGTCGTTGCCCATTGAATAGCTGCGGCAGGGGTCTCCGGATTCTGACCAAAACTTATCAATGCGGTACAAATTTCACTCAAATTATTCATCCCCATAAGCATGACCTTTGTGCCTGAGGCCACCGCAATATGCTTCAAATCCAGTTCAGATTCCTGCTTCGTCGTATCCTCATGCCCGGTAAACACAGTAAACTGCGTACAAACACCACGCTGAGTCACCGGAATACCAGCATATGCAGGCCCGGCAATGGCAGAGCTAATCCCAGGGATAACATCATACGCAACCCCGGCAGAATGCAAAGCAGAAGCTTCTTCTCCGCCACGCCCAAAGACATAAGGGTCCCCACCTTTCAAACGGACAACCTCTTTCCCCTCTTTGCCCAATTTAACAAGCAAGGCATTTATTTCATCCTGTGGCAACGCATGGCGACCAGCTCGCTTGCCAACGTAAATTTTTTCGCAATCAGCAGGAGCCCAGCTTAGCATTTCCGGTGAACTTAGAGCATCATAAACAAGAACTTCTGCTTGTTGAATCAACTCCTTGCCGCGAAGAGTGATAAGTCCAATGTCTCCAGGACCAGCACCTAAAAGATGAACGATACCTTGTTGCATGACCACATTGAGCCATAAAAACACGCCTACTGGCTACACAAAAGCTTGGCAGTATAAAATTTAACTGACACGCAGGCATCTAGATTCAACGTTTTGTCATGTGATAATGTCTCATTGATATGTTCGAATTATTTAATACCGATTTTCTCTCCTCTGCTTATTATTACTCTGAGCAAGGGCCCGTCATTCATGGCAATATCATTTACTGGATAATCATTATAGGCTCAATGATTGTCAGCTGGCTGGTCAGTAATCGCATGGAAAGCCGCTTCCGCCAATTTTCTCAAGAACCCATCCCTATGTCCGGCAAGGAAATTGCCGAAAAAATGCTACGCGACCACCACATTCACGACGTAAAAGTCATCTCTACTTCCGGGCATTTAACAGACCACTATAACCCGGCAAATAAAACGGTCAACCTCAGCGAATCTGTATACCACTCAAACAGCATTGCCGCGGCTGCCGTTGCCGCTCACGAAGTAGGCCATGCTGTACAACATGCCCAAGCATACGCATGGCTCAGTATGCGCTCTGCTCTCGTACCCATCGTCCAGTTCTCATCAAACCTCGTTGGCATAGTGATGCTCATTGGTGTTATCCTGCTTGCCATGGGAAGCACACCATGGGTGTTAGGAGCAGGAATCATCCTATTTGCCTTTACTACACTCTTTGCCTTTGTCACACTCCCGGTAGAATTTAACGCATCTGCCCGGGCACTACAATGGTTAGAACGCTCTCACGTTCTTAACTATTTTGGTCACAGCAAAGCGAAAAGTGCATTATTCTGGGCAGCCATGACGTATGTCGTTGGGGCATTATCATCCTTGGCCATGCTTCTCTATTATGTACTTATGTTCCTCGGAGCACGCAGCAGAGACTAATTCCACTCGCAATATCAAGTTCAATGAGCAAACTCTCGCAGGAAAATCTTCTCCTTTGAGTGATTTGCTCATTGATTTATTCACATAAAGAGATAAAATGACCGTGTGGCACGCTGTGATTCTATAAATTCGCACTTAAAAGACCCTGCTATAAAGGCATTTCAAGCCATTATACTGGCTCGCACCTTTGAAACAAAAATTTCTGCCCTTTACAAAGCCGGCAAAATCACCGGGGGAGTTTACTTAGGTCGTGGACATGAAGCCATCGCAGCTTGTGGGGGGGTCTTCCTAAAATCCGGCTACGATGTCATCGCTCCATTTATTCGAGAACAAGCCGCACGTCTCACATGGGGTGAACCCATCATTGAAGCCGCTCGTGCTTACCTTGGTTCTGCTCTAGGTTGTATGAAGGGACGTGATGGGAACGTGCATCGAGGTCTCCCTGCTGAGGGATATGTAGCACCTATAAGTCACTTAGGGAGCACAATTGCCTTTATAAATGGTTGTTTATTTGCCAAACGCATGGATGGCTTATTCCCGGGTCCGGTTGGCGTAGCCTTTTGCGGTGATGGCACAACATCCACAGGGGCATTTCACGAAGCGGCAAACATGGCCAATGTCGAAAACCTCCCCTTAATTCTCGTCGTTACCAACAACAAATTTGCCTACTCTACCCCAAATATCAGAGAATTTGGCGACGCCGACCTTGCTCAGCGAGGGAAAGGCTATGGCTTTAATGTCTACGAAATTGACGGCACAGACTTCCTAACCACACTTTCGACATTCAAATCAGCTGTCGACAACGCCCGTGCCGGGAACGGCCCTCAATGGATACTGGCTAATACATTGAGAATGTGTGGTCATGGCGAACACGATGATGCTTCATACATTCCGGCTGAGCTCAAACAAGAATATCTCGAAAAAGACCCACCTGCAGTAGCAGAACGACAACTGTTAGAATTAGGGTGGCTGACACAAGAAGAAATCGAAGATATTAAGAAAGATGCGGCAGAACAAGTACAAACCGCCGTTGCCACCGCTCAGAAAGAAATAGAACCCGACCCTTTCCGAGAAAATTGGGTTGCAACAGTCTGGAAACCATACTAATCACCTAAACCGAGCTAATCCCATGAGCGTAACCTACATAGATGCCATTCACGATGCTCAAAAAGACTTACTTACTGAAGATAAAAATGTCTTTCTTTATGGGCAAGACATCGGTGTATTCGGTGGGGCATTTAAGGCAACAAAAGGTCTAAAGGATTTATTCCCCGATAGAGTGATAGACGCCCCCATCAGCGAAGATGCCATGGCAGGCATGGTAACAGGTGCAGCCGTTATGGGCAAAAAACCCATTATGGAAATCCAGTTTGCCGACTTTAGCACCATTTGCTTAAATCAAATAGTCAACTTTTCTGCTACACATTATTACCGCACCGGCGTACCGGTCAATATCACCGTACGCCTGCCCTGCGGGGGTACTCCGGGTACAGGCCCATTCCACAGTCAATGTACAGAAGCATTATTTGCCCATTTTCCCGGACTTCACGTCATGACTCCGGCTACCGTAGCAGATGCGTATTGGATGCTTCGCCAGGCAGTAGAAATTCCTGACCCAGTTATATTCCTAGAGCATAAATTCCTCTATCGATGGCTCAAAGCAGACGATAACTATCTGGACGTACCGGCCATTCCATTCGGAAAAGCACGCATCGCTCGCACCGGCAAACACGCCACAGTTGTCGCTTACAGTGCCATGGTTCATGAAGCTGTAAGAGCCGCTGAATTACTTTATAAAGAAAGTGGCTACGAAGTGGAAGTTGTCGATTTACGATCTGTTCGACCACTTGATATGGATACAGTTATTGCCTCTGTGGCTCGTACGGGACGAGTCCTAGTTATTGGCGAGGACTTCCCCTGGGGTGGAGTTACAGCCGAGGTTGTATCTCGCATCGTTGCAGAAGGCTTCCACCTACTTGATGCACCACCGCAAAGGTTAAACGCCAAAGACACCCCCATTCCACAGCATCCTAACCTCTGGAAAGCTCATCGTCCTACACTAGAATCTATCGCCGCTTCCATTCGTCATCTTTTATCCATCTAATCAACTTAGTTACCTACCATGCCAAAAGTTCCAATTTTCATGCCTCAACTGGGCGACTCAATCGCAGAAGCCACAGTGCTACGCATACTCGTAGCACCGGGGGAATCCGTGGTAGCCGACCAAGAAATCTTTGAAGTTGAAACAAACAAAGCCACCATGGGTGTGACAACGATGTGTGGCGGGGTTTTAGCTGAAATTAACATCAAAGAGGGCGATTCTGTCGTCGTTGGTGCATGTATGGCCATGATTGAAGCGACTGAGGAAGAAATCGAACGTTCCGGTGCAACTCCGGCAGGCGAGGCTCCATCTCTACCTACCAGCCCGGAATCCGTACCGCTTCCCGCCACTCCACCACCTAGCAACACTGATGACACCACACCGCAACAAGCAGGTGTTCACTTCACGGTAGGTGGTGATGGGTACCAAGAAACAAATGATTTGAAGGTTCAGCCCAGCGTACGCGGCTTACCCGTGCCGGCTGGGATGAAAGGGGCTCACTATATGTCCCCACGTATGCGTGCTCGCATGGATGAACTTGGCATGCGGGCTTCAGATATTGCCTTTATTTCCGGCTCTGGTGCAGGTGGTCGAGTAACCATTGATGACCTAGAAGATTTCCTAGATTATGTAAGCAAATGGCCACACCGCAAGGCATCATCTATGCGACTAGCCGTAGCAGACGCCATGCGTCGAAGCTGGACTCGTCCATTAGCCTCTGCCGGGCGACCCGTCTACATGGATCCGGTGCTCAAGCACCGCCAGCATTCACCGCTTCGTCCGGGGATTACACTGTACTTTGTCAGAGCATTGGCTTTAGCATTGGCAGAAAATCCGGAATGTGCCGGTTATCTCGTTGGAGAAAATATCATTTCTCCAAAAACATTCGACATTGGCATTGCTGTACAGGTGGCTGACGGCGTTATGGTTCCTGTTCTTCGCTGTGTCAATGAACGTACTATGGAAGAATTATTAGACGACTACAATCGCCTTATCGCTCAAGCTCGTCGCCGTCGCTTAGCACCAGAGGATTGTACAGGCGGCATCGCCACCGTAACGAATTTCGGTGGTTTCGGGCTCACATTTGCCGCCCCCATGCCCATGCCAAGTGAATCTATCATCTTAGGTGTTGGTGCCTCCACTAAAACTCCTGTATGGAGTGATGAAGTAGAAGCTTTCATCCCTGTCACTAAGGCAAATATCGTTCTCACAGGTGACCACCGAGTAGTGGATGGTGCTGATATAGGCCGTCTCCTTATGCGCGTAGCTGAACTACTACAACGACCAGAGTATCTATAATCCCCTCATCTCACCTTAGTTATGAGCGACTCTACACCTATACTCGGATTAGTAGCCGGGGACGGAAGCTACCCGGAATGCATCATTAAAGGTGCTAGAAAAAATGCCCCAAATATACGCATTGTCGCCATTGGATTCAAAGGAGAAACCAACTCAGCTCTCATATCCTCGCTTGTTGACGAGTATAAAGAATTTCATGTAGGGCAAATCAGCAAACCGTTTGCCTTTATGAAAGAACATGGGGTAAAAGATGTCATCATGGCAGGTGGCATCAACCCAAAAAACATCCTTACACTTCGCCCGGATTTGAGAGCACTTTCGGTACTTATCCGAATGCCGGAAAAAAACGCCAACTCACTACTCGAAGCCGTCATCACCGAAGCCGAAAAAGACGGATTCCACTTCTTACCGGCCTCAACCTACATGGAAGATTATATGCCTGGTCCGGGACACATTGCAGGCCCCGCCCCAAGTAGCGAACAATGGGAAGATGCTCGCTTCGGGATGCAAATGGCTAAAGAAACAAGCCGCTTAAGCATAGGGCAATCCGTCGTTGTTTATAGTGGCACAGTCATTGCCGTTGAGGCTGTAGAAGGAACTAATAATTGCATTCGCCGCGGTGGACAACTTGGCCACGGCAAACCACTTACCCTTGCCAAGGTTGCTCGAACAGGGCACGATATGCGCTTCGACATACCAACAGTCGGTCCTACGACAATGGAAGTTTGTGCCGAAAATGGGGTTCACCAAGTGGCTATCGAAGCTCACAAAACAATCTTACTGGATAAGGAACGTGTCGAAGCTTTGTGTAAAAAACACAAAATTTCTTTTCATGCTATATAGTAATAGAATGAAAAGAATAAGGGACAACCATATTCCTTCGTGAGATAGAGTTTTTCCTCATCTCTTTTATCACTTATTAATGCAATAGGCATTAATTTACATACTGTCTCAATTCAAACTTGACGCACTAGGGATAGCTATATATCTTACCGAGCAACATGGCAAAAGTACCGGTAATCAATCTTCGTAAAGGTCACGCTGTGAACTATAATAACGACGTTTGCGTCGTTGTTAGCATGGAACACAAGTGCCCACCCCGCATGGCATCCTACGTTCAGATGAGCATTCGCTCCATCGCTACCAAGAAGGTATACAACCTTCGCCTCACCTCCAACGAAACTCTTGAAGGTGTGAACTTGGCACGTGAAGAATACGAATTCAGCTACATCGACGGCATGGGCTACCACTTCATGAACCCGGATACCTACGAGGACATCACAGTATCTGAAGACATCGTAGAACCTGTAAAAGATTACCTCATGGAAGGTAACACCTACATCCTTCTCTTCACAGATGAAACAGTTGTTTCTATCGAACTTCCGGCAGCCATCACCATGGAAGTTGCTGAAGCTCCTGAGGGTGTAAAAGGCGATAGTGCCAACAACGTATACAAGTCTGCAACCATGACCACAGGCTTGGTGGTACAAGTTCCTTTATTCATCAAACCAGGTGAACGCATTTCTGTAAAGACAGAAGATGGTTCCTACCTTGGTCGTGTGAATCAGTAAATTCTCTATTTTTTCAGGATATATTTCTCTCCCCTTGTGGCTTATGTGCCACAAGGGTTTTTTATACAATTAAGCAACGGCTTTTATACATAAGCCACACTCTTAACTATAAAAAAATACCCCCCCGCTCATCATAGAGCAGAGAGGGTATTTTTAGATTTGCGCTTTAATAAATCTCCTCACCCCCAGCAGCCTTCAGCACACGAATAATGTCTCTGACACCCCCAGCCCTACTAATTTTAGCTTTCCTGATAGGGCTATTCCCATTATCATCCAACTCATTAACATTTATTCCTTTTTTAATCATATATTGAACTATGCGAACATCCCCGGATAATACGGCACAATGCATCCATTTGTAACCGGAATCTAACTTTGCACCCTTTTTCAAAAGAGCCATCACAGCCTCATAGCGCCCATCAAATCTACTACTAGTCATAGCCGCGGCCAAAATATGAGCATTAGGAGTAGCCCCTTGTTCCAATAAAGCAAGAATCACATCACCTTTATGCTCCATACTACTTCTATATGCAGCTATGTACAAAGGTGTTGCATCCTCATCATGGTAGCCAATGCTAGAATAAATGGCACGATGTTTCAACATAGCATTTACATTTAACCCTGCTTTTACCAGCAAACGAATAGTATCACCATTCCCCACGGCTGCGGCATAATGAAGTAAAGAAACATGGTCTTCTATTTTAATCTTCACATTTGCCCCGGCCGTAATCAAAAGGTTTACCATGTCCGTATTTCTGCTTCTAATAGCATTTATTAACCTATCATCCTCATCTTCGTATTTTGCTGTTACTTTAGCCCCTGCTTTGATGAGAATTTTTGCAATGGCGACATTGCTATCCTTAACAGCAATATCCAAAGGAGCCCCGTAAATACTACTTACATTCGGTGATGCTCCATTATCGATTAACAACTGTGCCAATTTCTCGTCATTATTCTTCACAGCATAACACAGAGCATTATTCCCACCGTATGATGAAAGGTCTAATTTGGCCTTGGCCTTGAGCAAAGCCTCTACAATGTTGATTTTTTTATTCTTTGCGGCCAACACAATTGGAGCAGTTAAATTCACATCAGCCCCTGCACTAATAAAATGCAGAGCAATGCTATCCAAATTGCGAGCAATCGCATAAGTAAGCAATGAGTGTTGTACCGCCCAACATGAACCACACGGGTCATTGTCTTTAACAACCTGATTCATATTAGCCCCGGATTTAACAAGTAATTTCACCATCGCTAAATCCTTATTAAGGATAGCTTGTTGCAATGGACTACAAACAAAATCCCCATTCTTATTAAGTTTATTTACATCATTACCTTTTTGAATAAACAACTCAACTAAAGGCAAAGAACCGGCATTCACCGCCCCAAACAATGGGGATTTCTGCCCTAGGTTGACATCTGCCCCACGCTTTAGCATTTCATTAACTAATTTTTCATAGCCTTTTGATGCAGCTTTGTAGAGCAAACTCTCCTTATTATATCCCGTTACTTGATTAACATTAGCCCCCGCCTTTACCAAGGCTAATGCCGTATTGGGCATACTATTGTACAAAGCTAAGCCAAGGTTTGTGTCACCATCTTTGTATTTCACATTAACATCAGCTTTAGCATCAATAAGCAACTTAGCGACTGCACCATTCCCGTTACTGATAGCTTTTCTTAACGGCGTGGTTGAACTAGGAGCAAGCCCATCAACTTTCGCACCGGAATCTATAAATGCCTTTAATGTTTCTAATGGCAATTCAAGTTTGGGTTTCATCCCATGCAAAGTCAGAATTTTTCCCAAATAATCGTAGTCACTCAATTTTTCTCGTCCATCCCGATAAAGCATCAAATGATAAAGGATTTCTGAAGAAATCTTTCGGTAGCTATCATTGTAATGAGTTTCACCGGTAAAGATATTTTCCACAAACTTCCCGGCCTCATATTCGTCAATGACCCTATAACGAGAAAGTAAACTTACAGCCTCATTCAAAGACATCACCTCTTTACTTCCAGCGTCTCTGAGTAAAGCTTTTACCTCAGCAGAATCAGTAAAACTTATCGCATTTCTTTTAGTGACTCGATTCCCAACCTCAGCATTCACATCAACTCCCTTAGCCAAAAGAGTTTTTACTAACCGTGCGTCATTCCACTTTGCAGCCTTCATCAATGGCGTTTTTCCTTGAGCATCTTTTACATTTACATTAGCTCCTCGGTCTACTAAAAGCTGAGCCAATTGAGCATTTGGAGCAATCATCAAAAGAGCCGAACCATTCTTTGCACAAGCATTGACATTCGCCCCGGCAGCAAGAAGCATTTGAACCATTGGGGCATCATTTGATACAAGGACCATTTCTAGTGCACTCCTGCCATCACGTAATGAGGCATTTACATCCATCCCTGCCGCAATAAGAAAACGAGCTAATTCTATGTTTTTCTCAGACAAGGCTTTTTCAAAAAACTCCGGCCTATTAACAAAAGCCCCACCCTTGTGCAAAGCTTTAATGACGTTTAAATCACGTGAACGCATAGCAACATCTATCGGTCTTTCACCATAATTATCAACTACATCCACTTTTACACCATCAGAAATCAACTGCTCAAGCACAGAAAGCGGAGCAGTAGCCACCATAGCCCCCAAAATGTTTCTCCCTTGAGCATCCTTGGCATTAACGTCAGCCCCAGCGTTTTTCAGCAACTGAGTCACACGAGGCTCCCCTATCCGGCAAGCAATGTGATAAGCAGATAATTTATCTTTTGTCTGAGCATTAACATCCGCCCCCAATTCAAAAAACTCTCTTAACGTAGGTATAAGCAAAGTAACATCAGAATTCGTCTCTTGGGCATATATCAATAAATTGGGGATGTATGCATAATCATTCAATTCTTCTTTACCTTCTTGATATAAGCGATAATGCCCTAAAATTTCAGTACGATGTGAAGCAGCTAATAATGACCCCGGTTGCTGAGATAAAATACCAAATTCTATTTGGTCTGCCAATGGATCAGGTCCAGAACACCCCGATAACACAACCAAAGGAGCCAGTAACCCAAACGTACACAATAGTAGAGATCTACAAAACATAGAAATGTGAATACAGTCCACCCCCATCATTGTCAATCATAATCTCCTATTACACACAATTCTCAACAACATTTGAAAGCATAGACAAAGCATAAAGAAACTAACCAATCACAAACAATAGATAATAAAACAAAATTATGGCAATAAAAGCACGTAAATATCCGCTCTACTGTACTGATTCAGCCTTGACTTACGCCCGAGAAAAGTCCTTTATATATCAAGCATTAAGTTCCTTTTCCCATGAAACGACACGCATTGCTATCAATAATTCCGTTAGTGTTTGCCAGCTCAACAGCTTTTACACAAGAGTCAAACACATCTAAATCCATTGACACCGTTCTAACTCCGGAGCAAGCTCTCCGTGAATTAGGTCCGGAAACCGGCTTGATGGCACCAGAACTTTTATACGCAGGAAAGACAATTAAAAATGTTACAATGCGATATCGTGGTACCGGCAAAACAGTGGTGGAAGCTCGCTTGCTGAACATGATAGCAACTCAGCCAGGTACAAAATACACACCGGAAACTGTAGACAAGGACCTAGAACGTTTACTTAAGAGTGGTTTAGTGGGTGGGAATACTACAGTAGCCGTTGAAGCTGATGGCGACCAAGTCAACGTATTCTTTGAACTCGCCACACAAAATTTATTAGGCGGCGTTGGCTTTAAGGGGAACAATCGATTCGAACACTGGGACTTAGCTGAAGAATGCGGACTTAAAGGCGGACAAGCTATCAGCGATAAAGCACTAAGCGAAGCCATCAATAAATTACGCACCTATTACCATGATGCACGTTATCCGGATGCACAAGTAAGCTATCACTACCAAAAAACAGAACGCCCCGGCTATGTAGACGTTATTTTTAACATCAACGAAGGCAAGCGTGCTAACATCATCAATATTGACTTCATCGGCAATGAAAATATCGATAGTGCCGCACTTCGCCAAGTAATGAAAACCAAGGAAAAAGGTTGGCTCACTTGGATTACAAAATCCGGTCAAATTGACCGCGAAGTCGTAGAAGATGACTTGGCTGAATTGGTCACTCACTACAGAAATAAAGGCTATCTCCGTGCCAAACTTACCAAAGTTCAATACCTTAACCACGGCGATGCTGACGACAAGAAGCTAACTCTCCAAATCACAGTTGACGAGGGCAAACGCTACAAGGTAAATAAGATTGTATTTGGCCCGACATCCGTCTTTACCGCAGAGGAACTCGTGCCGGGGCTGAGCATGTACGATGGCGACTACTACTCAGGTAAAAAAGTAGCAGACGACATCACAATGCTCAGACGTTACTATGGTTCCCGCGGCTATGCAGATGCAGAAATTATACCGGACATTCAAGAAGTAGGCACCGATAAAAACGGTTATGGTCTCATCAACGTAACCTACAAAATCACAGAAGGTTCTCCATATCGCGTAGGGAACATTCGCCTAACGGGCAACGTCAGCACCAAAGACTACGTTGTTCGCCAGGAATTACCCCTCCAATCAAACGACCCACTTAACTCTGTTGACCTAGAAACCGCCCAAAAGCGTATTGAAAACCTAGGATACTTCGACATGGTTGACGTTTCTCAGACAGCATCAGAGCGTGCAGGCTATCGTGACGTCAACATTGAAGTGCGAGAAAAACGCACAGGGATGGTGAACTTCGGTTTGGCCGTTTCTTCCGTAGAAAGCGTTTACCTCTTCTCCTCTGTAACTCAGTCAAACTTTGACCTCTTTGACTGGAGTACATTTAAGGGTGGTGGTCAGAGATTCACCGTAGATGCACGCATTGGTACAGAAACGAGAGACGCAGGTATACACTGGTTAGACCCGTGGTTCCTACATCGCAAACTAGCATTTGGAACAGACGTATTTTACAGTGATTCATCCTATTATTCTGATTATTACGACCAGACGAACTATGGCTTTGCGGTTTCATTAAGAGAAGCAATTGGAGAACTCTCTTCTATCAAACTAGAATACCGTCTTGAAAAATTCGAAATTGACCCCGATGGCAATGCACCGCTTTTCTTCCAAGAACAAGAAGGTGATTCTCTCCGTAGCCACATCGAATTAAGTTATTTACTTGATACACGCGATGCCCAAATTACCACCCGCAAGGGCGGTAAACTCGAATTAATCGCCGGTTACTCCGGTCTGGGCGGTGACGTAAAGACATATAACTTCGGTGTTAATGGTTCATACTACTGGAACTTACGCGGCGACACCATCTTTAGCATCAATGCCGGAGCCGCAACAGTTGATGCTTCCAACGGTGAAGACGTACCGATTTACGAACGCCTCTACTTAGGTGGGCCTTACAATCTACGTGGCTTCCGCTTCCGTGACGTTGCACCATTTAACACAGCACTGAGTGGTGACGAAACCATGGGGGGGCGCACCTCTCTCTACTGTCAATTTGAATACACCATTCCTATCATCGAAGAAGTACGCTTTGCCGTATTCTATGATATTGGTGTCGTTAACAAAGATGCCTTTGATTTCAATACATCAAACGTAGCATCTGACTGGGGTATTGGTTTACGACTCAACTTACCAATCGGGCCACTTGCCGTTGACTACGCCATTCCGGTAAAGACAGGCAATGCCGTAGATGACGATGCTCAGTTCCAGTTCTACATGAACTATTCATTCTAACCATATCAACTAACGTATTTATATGAACAATTTCCGTATATCGGTTCTTGTTTTTCTAGCATTGGCTCTCGTAGCATTGGTTATTATTCAAATCAACCTTAATTCTCGGCTTGAGTTAGCTCTAATGCAAGCAAATACAAGCCTTACAACGCCGACCCCGGCACAAAATACGACATCGCCACATTTCATCGTTCCCAATCAAACACCCACAGCTCCGGGGCAAGCGGCTGTGGTTGTAGATCCGGTTCAGGCAGAAGAACTCGCCCATGCTAAAGCCGAACAGCAACGTCTGCAAAAAGAATTAGACGACCTTCGTCGTCGCCAAGCTGTCGCTGAGGAAGAAAAAATGCTTCTAGAAAGAAAAGTCACCGAACAAGGTGACCCTCAGCTAAAATGGCTTAATGACCTTCAAAATGCAGAACTCGTTGGACGCGTCACGGAATACCACCGCGAGGCTAATTTGCTCATCTTCCAAGCCATTGGGCAGCCATCTATTTCCATAGGTCAAGAACTTGCCATCCGTAGAAGAGCCGGCATCTTTGCCTACATCGTTGTCGATGGGGTTGATTCTGAAAACAAAATTTTCCACGCTCTTGTAAAAAGAAATGAATTATTTGATAAAAATATCAACGAACCCCTCAAACCAGGTGACGATATCATCATCCCTCCCACAGGGATGCAATCAAAAATGGAAAATCTAGCCACTCCTCTCATGCTCCCTAGTGCTCCGGCAAATAACAAAACCAGTGTTCCGGACAATAAAAAGTCTGCAGAACCTGTGGTTGTACCATGGGAGACCTAACCCCATTCCCCCAGCATTCTTCTAATTGCTATTTGTTTCATCTATGCACCTTAAAGAAAAATTACAATCTTGTAACGGTCCAAGTCTTTCATTTGAGTTCTTCCCACCAAAAAATGAACAGGCCGCTACTACATTGTATAATACCATCCAAGAACTGGAACCATATCAACCAAGCTTTGTAAGTGTCACTTATGGTGCAGGTGGCTCAAATCGCGAACTTACTCGCGATGTCGCTATAAAAATTCAACAGCAAACTAGCATTCCGACCGTTGCTCATTTAACCTGCGTCGGACACACTCGCAAGGAAATTTGGGACATTCTAGACCAATATGCTCAGGCCGGAGTAAAAGCTGTATTAGCCCTCCGCGGAGACCCCCCACATGGCACAGTCAATTATAACCATAGTGCTGATGAATTCCAGCATGCCGCTGATTTAGTAGCATTCATCCGCAAATATAATGACTCCGGCAATCATCCGGACCCACAAGGTTTTGCCATTGGCGTAGCTGGGTTTGTAGAAGGCCACCCAGCTACTCCTAATCGACTAAAGGAAATGGAATACCTAAAGGCTAAAGTCGATGCCGGGGCCGACTATATATGCACTCAGCTCTTTTTTGACAATCACAACTTTTTTGATTTTCGCGAGCGATGTCTCTTAGCCGGTATCAACATTCCTATTCTGGCTGGTATTATGCCTATCACAAGCATTTCCGGTATGTACCGCATGGCAGAACTTTCCGGTGGCACCTGCTTCCCTGCTCGATTACTTAAAGCCATCAAACGGGCAGGTGATGACCTTACTGCCATTCAAGAGGTAGGTATTCAATATGCTTCTAGCCAATGTGCTGAATTACTAGACAACAACGTCGCCGGCATTCACTTTTACACTCTCAATAAAAGTTTAGCCACTAGAGAAATTTACCGAAATCTAGGCTTAAAAAATTCACGGCAACTTCTTATTAATTCAAAAAACAACTAAAATTCACTTTCATTTTCACTAAACAACCTACAAAACAATCAACAATATGGATATCAAAAACATCAGCAATGCGATGGATAATATGCCCATGGGAGATGGTTCTGCATTCGCAGAAATTAATATAGGCCCTGCAAAACACGAGGAATTCCTTAATGCTCACTACAAAAAAGTAGCCTTAGTCTTAACTCTCATCGTACTGGCAATCGCCGGATGGATTATCTACACAGGCGTTAAGCAATCCACTGAAGAAGCCGCCTCTGCCTTGCTCGTTTCTGCTATGCCAGGGGCTTATGACGACGCGAAAGGACTAAACTCAGAAATTCTTGCACGTGTTATCTCTGAATATCCCGAAACTAAAGCCGCTATTTCTGCTTCTTACCTTCAAGGCTTGGCATTATGGGAAGCCGGTCGTGAAAACGATGGTATCACTCATCTAGAAAACTTTATCGCCGTAGCTCCTACTCCGGAATGGAAAAACCAAGCCTCTATTACGCTTGCCTGCCATTACATGAATAGTAATCAGGCAGAAAAAGCTGGTAAACTGTTCCAAGCAGTTGTTGATTCCGCTGACCCTGTTTATGCCGCCTTCGCTGCTATGTCTTTGGGCGATATTGCTCGTGCCCAAGGTAACCAACAAGCCGCCGCCGATGCTTATCGCTCACTTAAAGATAATCACCCCAAAAGTAGCTTTACATCAGACGCTAACATTGGCTACCCACAACGCGAATTACTCCTAAATATTCAAAATCCAAAAAATTTAGATACAAAAGTTGAACAATAGTATAACTTTTGTGCTCTAACCTGCATATCCAAACAAAACCATGAGAACGATAAAGAAATTATGGCTATTGCCAATGCTGGGATTGGGATTAGGATGCCTTTCATCATGCACCACGGATTACTATGGTAATACGGCAATGACCCCAGGTGGGGCAGCAGCTCTAGGCGTTGGTGCTGCCGTCGCAGGTGGCTTAATAGGTGCCGCTATCGAACGCGACAATGATAGAGACCATCACCACCACCACCATGGAGCACCGCCACCTCCTCCCAGATATCACCACGCACCGCCACCTCCCAGACGTCACAGATAATAAAAGGGCGGGAGAATAATAACCATTTCTCCAATATATCATCCCATCCGACAAAGGATGGGATTTTTTTATTAAAAGACTAAATGAACACACGCCCTTACAATACAAGCTCTCCCTTAGCCTTCCTCATCAAATCGCTCGCGTAGCTTATGGATTTTTCTCGCTGTGAGTTTATAAATTGGCTTATAAAGGAATTTTTTTAACACGGCTACGAGAGTTCGCCCTGGCATAGGTCCGGTAAGCAATCCGGCCTTTCTCATCATATTTTCATACCTTGCACCCTCATATCTCCAATTGTAACGCCATGGTTTATGGACGCCTTGATAATGTAAAATACCCGGCTCTAGGGCAGCTTCTACGGCTTGCTTAGGCGTCACTCCTCGCCAGAATTTTTCACGAGGGTCATTTTTTAAGATACGTCGTGTTAAGCCATCATGCCAATTCCATCGAGGATGTAATGCTTTAGTCCATCGGCAAAGCGTCCCATTAAGAGCATCTTGATCCGGACAAGTAAGCTTATCTCGATGAGAGACAGCATATTCCAAAATCTTTTCGACCAAGCCATGTTCACGGAAAAAATCAACATTCATCAATAAAACACCGGAATTAAAATACCCGATACAATCCATGGGAATATCCAGGCGTTCATTAAAATGAGAACCGGGCTTAGAAAAGTTTTCAAACACAGCTCCCACAGCCATACCCGTCATATCTGTTTGGAATAATTCTGTTAAATCACGACAAATGAGAATGTCTATGTCTATGTAAAGAATATTCCCAGACTCATTTTTTAACAAATCCGGTATAAAAATTCGTCCCCAAGCAGGCACAGGCCATTGCTCTGTATACGGGAAATTATGCTCCTTGAGAATGTTCGTAATTTCAATAAACTCCAATCGACAATCAAACGGAGAAACGAGTTTTTGAATCTGTTGTTTTTCCTGTTCCTGAATAGCATCCGATAAAATATACACCTTATACCGCGTATTTGGTCCAGCCGTATCCAACAATGAATACACAGTGACACTCAAAGGAAGAATGCCTCGATTATCACTAGCTAAAACTACTGCAAATTCATTTTTCTCCATAACTAAATTTTCTTATAGATGTAAATATGCAAATCTATTTAAAAAGAAACTTGAGCTTTTTTCTCATTCTCTTCCAATAATACGATAAGGACATTCCGGACTTCCCTAAATACAATTGACGAAGTAATGCCCATTCCTTTTTCGATAAATAATTACGGTCAGCTGCCAAATCAAAAACTCCTGTTTGATTCAGCATCTCGCATACATCCCTCGTTACTTGAGCCTGTGATGAGTGTGGGGCATACTTGCGTATATTCCTAACACACATGAAAAGCATTTTTAACCAAGCAATACGGTAATCCTCCCAAAGTCCCTTGGATTGCCAATTTTGCATAACGCTACGGCAGATTTCAATATAATCAAGAACTTTAGCCGCATTCCCTGTATGCAAGGTACAAGTAGCAGACTCACTATGCTTTCTATAAACATAAAATGGCGGAGCACTTAAAATGGCAACCTTCTCACAATGAGGGAAACAAATGTAATGAAATTGTAAATCCTCTGCGAATCTAATATTTTCTGAGAATTTCAACTGATGTTTTTCAACAATACTCCGACGAATAATAACATTTGCACCATAATGAACCATTCCTATCGTTTGAGGAGAACAATATGCCCATAGTTCACCATTGCTTGTTACCTGAGGATGCATGAAAACATCTTTTCTTGTCGGATTATTCTGGTAGAAATATCGATACGAGCAACCTACTCTGTCTACGTTTGTTTTTCTAATCAATTCATAAAGAGAAGAAATAAACCCGGCTTCCAGCTTATCATCACCATCAATTAATAATAAATACTCCCCCTGAGCAAGTGACATACCAATATTTCTGGCATGAGAAACACCGCCATTTTTTTCTAAATTGACAACACGCACTCGACTATCCCGTTCGGCATAATCTTGAAGTATTTCTATTGAACGGTCCGGTGACGCATCGTTTACACAAATAACTTCAAAATCAACACCTTCCTGAGACAAAATACTATCCAGGCATTCAGCTATGTATTTCTCAACATTATAAACGGATACAATAACAGAAAGAAACAAAGACATATCTTTTACACTAAATATTTCTCCAAATGTTGCCAGACTTGGGCTACGCTGATTTCGTCTATATCCCCATCCGAAATGAGGTTGGTGATTTGCTTAGCGGTGATGGCAGAGTTTCTAGTACGGTTGCAGAAAATGGCAATCACAGGCACTCCGGAATAAGCACACATGTGCGTAGGTCCGGTATCATTCCCCACACAAGCTAATGAACGCAAAGCCAGCTGGGGAATATCCATGAGGGATGATTTGCCTAGAAAACTTATCGCCATAGGAGATGAAGAAGCAATAGTCTCAACTTCCGTAGCTTCTGTTTTTGTACCCAAAATTACAGAACTTATTCCACGTTCTGCTAATAATCGAACTAGCTCGCAGTAGTTGGAAATAGGCCAGCGTTTATGCGGATGCTGCGGAGAGCAACCGGGAATCATCAGTACGTATTTCCCCGGCAATTCGTGAAAATGCTTACCCTCGCCATGCATGAAACTTAAATCCGTCAGGACTTTTTCTACATGATATGGTTCTCGCTCAATGCTACCAAAGCACCAGCTTTTTGACTTACAGATTTTGCGTAATTCACCGGAATTCCCCGCAATCCACTCCAGCGAATGATTCAGCAAAAAACGCACCGCAGGGAAATATCGCTTCCGAGTTCTTGAGGATTCCATCAGGTCATAAACCCGAGTAAATCCACCATTGACAATAGCAGAAATTGCCGCTTTCGTCGCTCCTAATTTCCAGTATGGTAGACGATTATCGACAATAAAATCATCAAATACCCCCAGTTGCTTTACCATAGGTACAAACATACCCATCGTCATAAGCACCATGTGGGCATCAGGATGCAGCTCACGGAGCCGCTTCATCGTCCCCATAGCAAGAACGACATCGCCTAAAGCACCATGCTTGATAACTAAGATTTTTTCTGTGGGCATCTACTAATGATGTAAAATTTACAAATAACTATCCTCTTTGTTCAGGAAATCCTGCACATATTGACGCACCCCTTCTTCCAATGTCGTCATGGGAGCAGTATAACCTGCGGCTCTTAAACGAGTTAAATCAGCCTTGGTATAGTACTGGTATTTACCACGAAGCTGCTCAGGCATCTCCTTGTAGGTAATTTTTTCCGGGAAACCAAGTGCCGCAAATGTTGATTTTGCCAAATCATAAAATGAGCGAGCTTCCCCAGCACCAACATTAAATAAACCACTCACTTGTGGGTTATCCAATAACCACAATACCACATTCACACAGTCCCCAACCCAAACAAAATCACGAAGTTGCCAACCGTCGGCATAATCCGGATGATAGGATTTGAAGAGTTCCACAGGTTCATTGGCCTTCACTTTGGGGAAAATATGAGCCACAACACTCTTTTGACCACCCTTGTGGTACTCATTAGGACCATATACATTGAAAAACTTTAATCCGGCAAATTGCGGAGGAGTCGGCCGACCTTCCTTCACTTCACGAGCCACCTTGCGATCAAAGAGAGCTTTGCTCCAGCCATACGCATTTAATGGGCGTAAGGCATTCACGTGCTCCAACTCAGGATTATCATCAAAGCCTAATGCTCCATCACCATAAGTAGCCGCCGATGAGGCATAAATAAACTGCTTATCATAAGCTGCACAGAAATTCCACAACCACAGACTTAATGAGAAATTTGTCTGGATAATCAAATCTGCATCTGTTTCCGTTGTTGCAGAAATTGCCCCCATGTGAACAACTGCCTCAATTTCTTCCTCGTGACCCTCCATGTAATCAAACAAATCGTCCGGTGGCACAACGGCACAAAGTTCTCTCTTAGCGATATTTCGCCATTTATCATCTGTTCCTAATGTGTCACAAACGACAATATCCTTTTTCCCTGCTTTTTCCAAAGCGGCAACGATATTTGAGCCAATAAAACCAGCACCTCCAGTAACGATAATCATAGCAATAACTGTGTTCTGCCACTATATAACACACTTATCCCCCCAGTGGCAACATCCATTTCCTAAAATCATCTACATCAGCACCCCCCATACCATAAGAAATAACCCCATAAACTCAAAAATACCCTATACCCACATCGCAACTGGTACAAAAAAGGCACCATCCCAAAAGACGATGCCTTAAAAATAAGTTTCTGTCACTAAAAGCTATCGATTTAACGAATCGCCTCAAGTGCTTGCTGTAAATCAGCAATAATATCCTCTGCCGCTTCTGTGCCTACGGAAAAACGGATAAGGTCCGGTCGCACACCGGCTTCTATCAACTGCTCATCTGTAAGCTGACGATGCGTATGACTGGCTGGGTGCAAAACACATGTACGAGAGTCTGCCACGTGTGTAACAATTGCGGCCAACTTCAAGCTATCCATAAATTTAATAGCTCGTTCACGCCCACCCTTTATACCAAAGGTTACCACACCACATGACTGACCATCACGGAACTGCTTCTGTGCTAAGTCATAGTATTTATCCCCTGGTAACCCCGGATAGTTAATCCATGCTACATCATCCTGTGACTGCAAAAATTCCGCCACTTTCTGAGCATTTTCACAATGCCGAGGTACACGCAAATGAAGAGTCTCAAGCCCTAAATTAAGCAAAAAGGCATTTTGAGGGGACTGAATAGAGCCCAAATCACGCATTAACTGCACGGTCGCCTTGGTAATATATGCCCCTTTACCAAATGCTTTTGTATAAGCTAATCCATGATATGAGGGATCTGGCTCGGTAAGGCCAGGGAACTTATCACTATGAGCCTCCCAGTCAAAATTACCACTATCGACAATCACACCACCCACAGCCGTAGCATGACCATCCATATACTTTGTCGTTGAATGAGTAACGATGTCTGCACCAAATTCAAACGGACGGCAGTTAATAGGTGTCGTAAAGGTATTATCGACGATTAAGGGCACGCCACTAGAGTGTGCAATGTCTGCAAATTTCTTAATATCAAGCACACACAATGTCGGGTTTGATACAGTCTCTGCAAAAATTGCTTTTGTATTCGGACGAATTGCCGCTTTAATTTCCTCTTCAGAAGCCTCTTGGTCCACGAAGCTTACCTGAATCCCCATTTTTGGGAAGGTTACTGCAAACAAATTATACGTACCACCATAAATGCTCGTAGAGCTTACAATGTGATCACCAGCTTCACAAATATTCAAGACAGCATAAAAAGAAGCGGCCTGCCCTGATGAAGTAAGGATAGCAGCTACACCCCCCTCAAGGGCGGCAATTTTAGCGGCCACAGCTTCGTTTGTGGGGTTTTGCAAACGCGTATAAAAAAATCCGGATTCCTCTAAGTCAAAGAGCTTTGCCATTTGCTCACTTGTTTCATACTTAAAGGTAGTACTCTGATATATAGGCAATACACGAGGTTCCCCTTTTTTAGGGGTCCAACCGGCTTGTACGCACAATGTTTCTGGTCGCAGTTCCTGACTCATACAGCACTTATGCTATGCTTATTCCCAATACTTGTAAAGCAACGATGTTGACCTGAACTCAGAAAAATCACGTCCATCATATAATCATCCGCCTCTATAAAAAATCCACCCTACCGGGATTATCCCGAAAACAAGGTGGATTCACAAACATCACGCTCCCTATTTCTTTCGTGATGGTCGTTTTTGCTTTTCTGACACCGGTAAAAATTCGTCACGTATTTTTACTCGCGTGCCCATGGTTGTTTGCTCATAGAGAGTTTTAGCTACATCTCTCGTTAAGCGAATACACCCATGTGAAACCGGCTTTCTCTTTACCTTCCCAACATGTAAACCAAGGCCGGCATAAGTTAGTCTCTGCCAATATGGCATAGGCGAGCCAACAAATTTCCCCCCCTCGGGAACGGGGTCGGTAATTTCTGCATCTGTATCAATGCATTTCCCTTCGGCATCGTACATCTTACCATACAAATTCGATGCGTGAGCCTCTTTTTTCTGAATAACCTTATAATCACCAATTTTTGTAGGGAATGCTTTTACTCCTGACGATAGGGGGAAATCCATTGCCACCAAACCATCCACCACATACTGACCACGCTGGTCATCAAGGCAAACATAAATGCTTTGGCTCTTTTTTGGCTGACGCTGAATCAACGCTTCATCCCTATAAACTTTGTATGATTTTTTGTAATCCGGTTGAGCCACAAAGTGGGCATACGTTGTTGGTTCAAACGGATTTTTATATTTGGGAACAGATGTATCTAGTGTATGAGGCTCCGGCAAGGGTGCTTGCGAGCTACAACTCGTCAACCCAACTACAAAAGCCGGGAAGACGAGTAAAGACGCAACACAGTTCACGAGTGAAAATCTCGAATGACTAGTGGCAACCATACCTAAACCTTGCTTATCGTTTAGAACGAGGAATAACTAACTTCTGATTAATATGAATCAAATCAGAACGCAAGCCATTAGCACGCTTAATAGCCTTTACAGATGTACCATATTTACGAGCAATAGCACCGAGAGTATCGCCCTTCTTCACCTTGTATACACGTGATTTAGAGGATGAGGACTTAGCAGAGGATTTCTTAGTGCTCTTAGAGGATGACTTGGCAGAAGACTTTTTCCCGGAAGAGCTCTTCTTTATAGTTGGCCTTTCCGGTGGATTATAAGAGTAATCATTAGAGGCTAAATTGTAATCACCAGATACATAAGCTGGGTCTGAGCTTT
>JAUNER010000002.1:117462-131965 GCA_030525455.1 Akkermansia sp.
TCTGCCATCCATGGTGGAATCTCACCACTAGCCACAGATTCAGCAGTATCATAACCGCTTAAATCACTGTAATTTGACTGATTTGAACAAGATGAAAATGATAAAGTAATTGCTGCTGCAATACCGCAGGTGAAGGTAAATTTGGCTTTCATGTCTGGCGAATTCATACTACATTCTAGCTAAGGATTCAAGGCATCAGCGTGAATTACCGAAAAATTTTTGACTTACTTTAATTTAAAAAACACCTTAGCATTTTGTGTGGTATGTTCAGCAAACTCATCTAAACTGATACCCTTTAACTTAGCTATAAACTCAGCCGTATGCACCACATGGGCAGGCTGGTTCATCCGCCCCCGCAATGGCTCCGGACTCAGATAAGGAGAATCTGTCTCAACTAGCAATCGTTCTAACGGACACAGACGAGCAACTTCTGCCACGTCCCTTGCATTCTTAAAAGTCGCAACACCCGAAAAAGAAACCATTCCATCTAACTCATCAAAAACACGCTGAGCTTGCTCGATATTACCAATGAAACAATGAAATACAGGGCGTACTCGCCCCACATATTGACGAGCAATGGCAAACGCATCTTCAAAACTACCACTCCCTTTTCTATCTCGGGTATGAAGTACGATATTTAACCCCAGCTTTTCGGCTAAATCGAAATGCTCCTCTAGTAATTTCTGCTGTGCAGCATGGAACAGCTCACTTGTCCATCCCTCTGGAGCCGGATGAAAATAGTCTAATCCGGTCTCGCCTATAGCGACTAGTGGCGTTTGAGCATGGATTTGCCCCAAGGTCCTTGCCCAATCCGTAGGAGCTTTATGTACATCATCCGGGTGAATTCCCAAACACACACTAACCGCATCCGGAAATTCCTGAGCCCAACTCACGTTGTCTTCCCAATCCTCTAGAGAAGCCCCAAGTGTTATCATGTGCCCCACTCCGACCGCTCTTGCGGCATCAACTATAGCAGAGCGTTCACTATTCCTAAATTGCCTAGATGCTAAATGACAATGCGAATCAATAATCATAAAATCTCTTCGATTCCAATGGTGTCTATACTCCTTTTTTATCCCCCCAAATTGAGATATGCAAGCGATCTGAAAACCGCACATTGTACTTTAAGCACCAATCCACCACCTGTCTGCGAGAAGAATTTAGTTCATCTCTTGTTTTTGCTTGAGGCATCAACAATATACGAGAACGAGAAATCCCTAAATGCTCAAACTCGGCTAGTAAATGAATAATATCACTTTCACTAGAAACAACAAACTTGAACCAGGCCTTACCAGACTGTGCCAATGCTTGCAATGCCGACGGATTCCATGCTTTCTCCATAGAATTCCCTGAATGTCCCAACTTGGGCGATACATTAATCTGCTCCACTCGCTCCAATAATTCAGGCAATGGCTCAATCGTACCATTTGTTTCAATTTCAAAGGAAAACTCCGGCAATAAAGCACTCAATCTAAGCAATACCTTTTGTTGCAACAATGGCTCGCCGCCCGTTATCACAAGATGTTTACAAGGATACTGTAAAACCTTATTTACAAGCTCCTCTAAAGATAAATAAACAGCCTTTACCGACCCATTCCAAGAATAAGCCGTATCACACCAAGTACACGCCAAATTACATCCTGCCAAACGAATGAAAATACTAGGTTTCCCGACAGAAACCCCTTCTCCTTGGATAGAGTAAAAAATTTCTGCCTGATGATATAGATTGGCTAGTGCAAGCATAATACCCAAACTCACCCCCACCCTAATTATAGGCAGGGGCGAGTTAGCTAAATAATCATTAATGATTCATCGAGAATGCAAAAAGAGCCTCGATTTGCTTCGCTATATTACTGAGAAGCTCATCCGAAACAGGTTTGTTTGTCTTGATAACAGTCATTGCTGTTTCTGAACCATGGTCTGTGGGGGCAGCAATGTTATCAATGTTTATACCCTGCTCAGATAAGGCAGCGGCTATAATAGCAATGATGCCGGGCTTATCCTTATAGTGGAAGAATAGAGTCGTACCACGCAAGTCTACATAAAGACCATTGATAGCATTAATTCTGGATACCATAGGAATACCTTCAGCTACCACACCGCGAACGATTGTATGATGATATTCACCATTTTCTTCCATTGCTACATTTAAAGTGATGGAATCTTCGTATGGCATATCGTCTTTGGGGTCACGTGCCTTAAAGACAATGCCGTGTTCACGCAAGGATTCTTCAGCAGCAACAGGCATGAGCCCCTTTTCCGCATTCGGTAGTAAGCCTTCCAATATCGGTGCTGTAAACCATTTGCGATATGAACGCAAATTACCATAGAATGTGCAGTCTACTCGGCGAATCGGCTTATCACCACCAGCCTTGCGAGCAACCTCTGCCAATAAATTGGCCAACAGCAAATTAGAAGGATTCAAGCCAATGGGTGACTCACCATTAACTACGCAAGAAGTATCACCTTCAGAAAAATAAGCAATCATCTGTTCAGCCGCACGTTTTGCCGCTTTCGTGTTTGCTTCTACGGTACTTGCCCCAAGGTGTGGCATCATTAAATCTGCAACTGCGGCAGAAGGCTTTTCTCCAGGTGCATCTTGTGGGTGTACGTCTGTCAAATAATAAATCTTTTTGCCGGATGCCTTCACTTCTGCTAGTGCTTCTTCATCCACTACCCCATAACGAGAACAGTTAATAAGCACAGCACCATCTTTCATTCGATTCAGAAGCTCAGTGCTTACCATATTTCGCGTTGCAGGACCACCGGGAACGTGCAAAGTCACAATGTCGCACTGAGAGAAAATATCCTCAATGCTGGTTGGCGTTACACCAATGTTTAATGCACGCTGACGTGCCAAAAAGTGGTCATACCCCAAAAGCATGGGTTCAAACCCCTGCAAACGTTTTACTAAATTACGACCAATGTTGCCTAAGCCAATAATACCAACTGTTTTGCGAGTTAGTTCATGACCCATGTACTTTTTCTTTTCCCAGAGCCCTTGTCTAGTTGTTGCGTCTGCCGGCACAATGTGTCTGTAATGAGCTAATATTAACGCCATTACCTCCTCAGCCACGGCATTAGAGTTTGCCCCGGGTGTATTCATCACATCGATGTTTTTCTTTCTGGCATAGACTATATCAATATTATCATACCCGGCACCGGCTCTCACAACCAGTTTCAAGTATGGTAAAGCATTGATAATATCAGAAGTTACCTTTTCACTACGCACAATGAGTGCTGTCGTATCAGGGTGTTGTGTTACCTGCACATCCAATGGAGTGTCAGCGTCTTGGATAACTTCATATCCTGCCGTTTTTAATGTATTGGCAGCTACGTCAGATAATTTTGTCGGTATAAGAACTTTATGCATATAATTGCTTTGGTAAATTGTTAGTTTTCAATCGTATGGATAAACAATCCACTACGGAGTTTTGGTTCAAACCAAGTTGACTTTGGTGGCATAATTTCTCCTGCATCAGCCACCTTAAATAAATCATTCATCGTTACAGGATAAAGTGAAAAAGCCAGCTCCATGCCTTCGGCACAGCGTCTTTCTAACTCACCTAGGCCTCGAATGCCTCCTACGAAATCAATTCGTTCGCTCGTGCGAGGGTCATCAATCCCTAGCACCGGAGCCAGCAAATTCGCCTGTAAAATGGCACAATCCAAGCTTTCAATAGGATGGTCTGCTGGGAATGTCCCGGCTTTGGCAACAAGTGAATACCACTTGCCACCCAAATACATACCATACTCATGCTTAGCACGCGGTGCATAGCCCTCACCAGGGATGGTATCTACCGGAGTAAGCACAAACGATTGCTGAATTTTTTCTAGGAACTCCTGTTGGCTCAAGCCATTCAAATCACGAACGACTCGGTTATAATCCATGATAAATAAATCTTCATCACAAAATACAACTGCCATGAGATAATTAAATTCCTCTGCTCCGGAGAAATCTGGATGAGCGGCTCTACGACGAGCTGAAACCGCCGCACTAGAGGCAGTTCGGTGGTGACCATCAGCGATGTAAAGAGCCTCAACCTCTTCAAAACCTTTTTTAATAGCTTCTACGGTCTCCACATCTGCCACAGGCCATAAGATATGAGTCACGCCATCATCTGTTGTAAAATCATATTCCGGCTTATGGAATTTAATCCATTCACGAATAATGGTAGAAAGACCTTCGTGTTTGCGATAAGCTAAAAAAACAGGTTCTGTTTGAGCAGAACACGCATCAAAATGTTCAATGCGGTCTAACTCTTTTTCCTTTCGCGTAAGTTCGTGTTTTTTTATCGTTCCGTTTATGTATTCATCCACAGAAGCACAGCCAACGATACCCGTCTGCACGCGCCCCCACATTATCTGACGATAAATATAAAATCCGGCCGATTTGTCACGCACGAGATAACCTTTTTTCTCAAAGGATTCTAGATTTTCTCTAGCTTTGGCATAGGTTTGTGGCTCATGGATTTCTGCCTCGCTGGTGTCAATATCTGACCGACAAATGTGCAAAAATGATGCTTCGTTGCCCTCTGCCATAGCACAAGCTTCCTTATGATTCATGACATCATAGGGCAATGAAGAAACGCGAGCCACCAGCTCCTGCGGTGGTCTCAGGGCTGGGAATGGATGTAAAGTCGCCATAACTAAATCCCCAATCTTAGTTGAGTTTTAGTATATCTACAATGTTAGAGGTAATGGCTCTCAAATCATCGAGAGTCAATTCACCCATGTGAGCGATACGGAATGTCTTATTCTTCAAATCACCATACCCATTACCTAACTGCATACCGCGAGCGATGAGTTTATTATTCAAATCAGCTACATCAATATCACGCGTATTGCTGATAACAGTCAATGTCTTTGATAGGTGATTGCGATTTGCAAAAACACCAAAGTACTCGTCTGCCCAAGCTCGTACAAATTTAGCCATTTCTTCGTGGCGGGCAAAACGATTTTCTACACCTTCCTGCATTATACGCTGTAACTGCACATCCATAGCGTACATGATGGAAACGCATGGAGTGTTTGTATACTGATAGTCTTTCTTTTGAATGGTGTCGTAAATAGCTCGTAAATCAAAGTAGCACCCGCGATTCTCAACGCTTGCTGTGCGATCATAAGCTTTCTGTGACAATGTGCATACGGCCATGCCGGGTGGTAATGCCAGTGCCTTTTGAGTAGATGTTACCAAAACGTCAATACCAAGCTTATCTGTCTCAATTTTTGAACCAGAGGCAGAGCTAACTGCATCTACACACCAAACGACATCAGGGTATTTTTTCAGAACTTCCGCAATTTCCTCAACGGGGTTCTGAATACCGGTAGATGTTTCGTTGTGTGTTACACAAATGGTATCATACTTACCTGTAGCTAGTGCGGTATCTACCATTTCAGGGGTTGTTGGTTGCCCCAATTCACTCTTGAATATATCAGCCGGTACTCCATTGCCGGTTGCAATTTTGTACCATTTATCACCAAATGCACCTACTGAGAAAATTGCAGCACGCTTAGCTGTGCATGAACGTACAGCACCTTCCATCAAACCGGTACCGGATGAGGTCGAGAGCAAAATTTCCTGTTCTGTCAATAGGACTCGGCGAAGATTATCAGAAATTCGGCGTTGCAAGGCAGATGCAACCTTTGAACGGTGTCCCATCATCGGACCACTCATTGCAGCTAATACTTCAGGTGCCACTTCTGTCGGTCCGGGAATAAATAATTTGGTTGCCATAGTTGTTTTTTGTTTGAATAGAGTAGCAACTATAATCATTCCCTCCGCTTTGGCTACTATAAATCACGCCTTTGTGTCATGAATAATGTACATAATCAAAATTTTCCCCACTTCATTCCACCATTTTTAGGGGACTTGTAAAAATTTCTTGGATTTTTACTTCTTCCATGCAGATGCCATAAGTGTCTGGAAATACGGCGCTTCTTTTTCTTTATCTACCACCTCTGTATGGATATTTTCAAAACCAATCTCATGAAGCATACTTTCTAGGTGCATAGGCGTAAATCCTAGCCATAAGTCTGCATATTGTTCGCGTGCTTCTTCTTGATTGTGTTGTAATAAATCCAATACCACTAAACATCCACCCGGTTTCAGTATATCCCAAGCCGCTTTCAATGCCTTTGCCGGATTATTTGCATGATGCAATGCTTGACTAAACATTGCTAAATCTACACTTTCTTTTTCAATAGGTGGTGCTTCTATATCTCCTAAGCGATATTCGAGATTATCTAAGCCATGTTTTACCGCTAATTCTTGCCCTAACTTCACCATGATAGGTGAGTTATCTACGGCTATCACTTTTTTCGCTCCGGGGGATACTAATTGAGAGACAAATCCTTCCCCTGCTCCTAAGTCTGCCACAACGTCAAAGTGCATTATGCGGAGTAATGCCCCAGCGAGGGCTTTCCATGACCTCCCCGGTGCATAGTCTTTTCCTAATCGTCTTGCGACATCATCAAAATATGCTTGGGCTCGATTTTTTCGACGTTCCAGAATTATGGCCAAGGCCTTTTTATCTTCTTCTGCTTCCGGTAATTCTCGCCATGCTCGCTGTGCTACGTTTAGTAGCTCTTCTTCTAAGTTCAATGTATAAAAAACATTCTTCCCCGAGCGTGTGTCTACGACAATTTCTTCTTTCCTCAGCTGTGCTAATTGCGTCGATATACTACTTTGCCCCATCCCCAATATGTCCTGCAATTCCGCTACACTCAATGATTCCCCATTGAGTATGTTAATGATGCGTAATCGCGTCGGTTCGGTGAGTAATTTTAATGTTTTTAGGATTGACTTCATGTGGTTAATGTCATATCATTAAATCACGATTTAACGATATGAGCAAGTCTTATTCTCACATTTTTACTTCCGAGTCCGTCGGAGAAGGGCATCCGGACAAAGTAGCAGATTACATTTCTGACACAATTTTGGATGCTTGTCTATCAGTAGATCCTGATAGCCGCGTTGCATGCGAGACACTAGTCAAGAGCAACGTTGTTATTGTCGCAGGTGAAATTACAACCAAAGCAAACCTTAACATAGATGCCTTGGTGCGTAGTGCCATTAGAGAAATCGGCTACACGACAAAAGAAATAGATGACAAATTCAATGCCGAGGAAGTTTTTATCAACAACCTCATTACCAAACAATCACCGGACATTGCACAGGGCGTAGATAAAACACTTGCAGAAGGTAAAGACCACGACAAACAAGGTGCAGGCGATCAAGGCATCATGTTTGGTTATGCCACCAATGAAACGGAAGAACTCATGCCTGCTCCGGTGATGTATGCCCACCGCATACTCAAAGAACTTGCTAAACGTAGAAAGTCCGGTAACCCTGCATGGCTTCGACCGGATTGCAAATCTCAAGTAACCGTTCAGTATGATGCCGACAATAAACCGGTAGGAATCGATAATATCGTTATTTCCACCCAACATACCAATGATGTAAGTCGGGACGAAATCAGAGATTACTGCCGCGATGTGGTCAAAACAGCCATCTCTCCGGAACTATTAGGAGATGTACTAAACGACAAGGAAAAATTCCTTGTGAACCCGACTGGGCTATTTGTCGTTGGTGGTCCACATGCTGATACCGGTCTAACTGGCCGTAAAATCATCGTCGATACCTACGGTGGTATGGGCCATCATGGCGGTGGTGCATTCTCCGGTAAGGATTCATCAAAAGTAGACCGCTCTGCCGCATATATGTGCCGCTGGGTTGCAAAACACATTGTAGCAGCATCTCTTGCAGATAGATGCGAACTTCAGGTTGCTTATGCCATTGGACATCCCAAACCGGTTTCCATCCTTATAAATACTTTTGGTACTGCCAAGATAGACGAGAAAAAAATCGAAGAAGCTATCAGCTCCCTCTTCTCATTTGTACCGGAAGACATGGTAGCACAACTGAAGTTAAAAGAACCAATCTTCCGTCAAACGACATTCTACGGACATTTCGGTAAAGACAACTTGCCATGGGAAACTCTTGATAGCGAAAAACTTCAAGAACTAACTAAGTTATTAGGCTAAATTTACACCATTACCTCCATTATGTTTTCTGAAACAGCACACTATAAGGTACGCGACATCAACCTTGCAGAATTTGGTCGCAAAGAACTCGACATAGCCGAACACGAAATGCCTGGTCTCATGGCTGTACGCGAAAAATACGCCGCTTCAAAACCCCTTGCTGGCGTGCGAATCATGGGCTCATTGCACATGACAGTTCAAACAGCCATACTTATCGAAACTCTCGTAGCTCTAGGGGCTTCCGTACGCTGGGCTAGTTGCAATATCTTTTCTACCCAAGACCATGCTGCCGCCGCCATTGCAAAATCCGGCACACCTGTATTTGCATGGAAAGGCGAAACTCTCACCGAGTACTGGGACTGCACATGGAAAGCTATGAGCTTTGCCGATGGCCTTGGCCCACAACTCATCGTCGACGATGGTGGCGATGCTACGTTACTTATCCACCGCGGTTATGAAATGGAAGATGGTTCCGATTGGGTTCATACTCCATCTGAATCTGAAGAAGAAGAGGTTATCAAAACTCTTCTAAAAAAAATCGCTAAGGAGTCACCTGGCATCTTCCATCGCTGGTTGCCTGAATTAAAGGGTGTTTCCGAAGAAACCACCACAGGCGTTCACCGCCTCTATCAAATGCAAGCTGCAGGCCGTCTTCTCATCCCTGCTATTAACGTTAACGATTCCGTCACCAAATCAAAATTTGATAACTTATACGGTTGCCGTGAATCATTAGTTGATGGCATTAAGCGTGCCACAGACGTTATGATTGCCGGTAAAGTGGCAGTTGTTTGTGGTTATGGAGATGTAGGGAAAGGCTGTGCTCAATCTCTTCGTGGAATGGGGGCACAAGTTATCGTTACAGAAATCGACCCAATCTGTGCATTACAGGCCGCCATGGAAGGATATCGCGTACTGACCGTGGAAGACACCCTCGGATGGGCAGACATTTATGTAACTACCACGGGTAACTGCAATATTATTCGCATCGAACACATGGAAAAGATGAAGGACCAAGCAATTGTATGCAACATTGGTCACTTCGATAATGAAATCCAGGTAAATAAATTGCAAACATACCCGGGTATCCGTCACCTCAATATCAAACCTCAGGTTGACCGCTATACTTTCCCTGCCGGTAATAGCTTATATTTACTCGCCGAGGGCAGACTTGTGAATTTAGGCTGTGCTACAGGACACCCCAGCTTTGTAATGTCTAATAGCTTTGCTAACCAAGTTCTGGCTCAGCTCGAACTATGGAATACTCGCGAATCTCGCCCCGTAGGTGTTGAAGTCCTACCAAAAATTCTCGATGAAGAAGTAGCTCGCCTACACCTTAAGAAAATTGGATGCAAACTCACCACTTTGCGTCCGGAACAAGCCGATTATATCGGTGTACCGGTTGAAGGTCCCTACAAGCCAGACTTCTACCGCTACTAATCAATCGCGAGTTATTATTTTTATTCACCGCCCCTGCAAGCATCTTGCGGGGGTGTTTTTTTGGGGGGAAAGGATTTTATTTCTACACGATAGTTTCACAAAGAAGATGCCGAAGTTCATCAGAACTCAATGATGCGAGCCAATTTTCTGACTGCACGTCAAACAAATCCGCAGCAAGTTGCTTCTTTGAATATAACATGGCTTCTATTCGCTCTTCAATCGTCCCTTGACAAATCATTTTATGAACCATCACATTGCGATGCTGCCCTATGCGATAAGCTCTATCAGATGCTTGATTTTCTACAGCGGGATTCCACCATCTGTCAAAATGAATCACGTGAGATGCTTGAGTGAGCGTCAACCCCGTGCCGGCGGCACGAAGTGACAAAATACAGAAAGGAGGCCCTGTTTCTTGCTGAAAAGCTGATACTATATTTTGTCGTTGTCCAATGGGCGTGTCTCCGTGAATTGTTAATCCGGTGCGTGAAAATACCTCAGATACCAATTCATGTAAATACGGAATAATACTCCTAAACTGTGTGAAAATAAGCACTTTCTCTTGTCTGGCCGCTATGGAAGCACAAAGTTCTTTTAAGCGTTTAAATTTACCGGAACGCTCCGGTAGATAGTCCTCCGTGCCTTGAAATTGTGCCGGATGATTACATATTTGTTTGAGCCGTGCCAATATGGGTAAAATTAAGCGAATGCGTGTGGATGGGTCTGGCTCATCCAAAATAGAATGTAATAGCTGAATTTGACTATGGTAAAGTGCTACTTGTTCCGAACTAAGAGAACAATATACCGGTACTTCAATTTTGTCTGGTAAATCTGGAATAAGCTGTGGGTCTGATTTCATACGTCTAAGTATAAACGGTCGCACTAGTTTCCTAAGCGGAGCAAAGTTCCCTTGCAATGAACTCGTAAATTCCCTAAACCCTTTTTTACTCCCACATAGCCCGGGATTTAAAAATTCCATCAGACTCCATAACTCAAGCAAATTGTTTTCTATAGGTGTACCCGATAAGGCCACTCGCCTTGAGGATTGAAGCCCCATTACTGCTCGGGCTCGTGCAGAATCCACATTTTTTATGGCCTGTGCTTCGTCTAAAATAATTGCAGAAAATGTCAATGAAGCTAATTCCTCATCCGTGCGAACAACGTCGTAAGTCGTTATAAATATGTGCTTACATTTTACTGATTCAGGATGCCACTTTTGCCGTCCCGCTCCATGGTAAATACACAGACTCAAATCTGGTGCAAAGCGTGCAATTTCTTCTTTCCAATTATTAAGCAAAGATGCCGGCACCACAATGAGGGCAGGATTTTGCTCTAACTCTCCGCTTCGTCTAAGAATGTCTAACCAAACAATTGCTTGTAGTGTTTTCCCAAGCCCCATATCATCTGCTAAACATGCCCCTAATCCACATGAGGTTAATTTATACAAAAATGCCACACCTTCAATTTGATAGGGTCGTAATAGCCGATTGTAATCATCTGGTAATATAGAAGAAATTGAGGAACTATTCCGAAGTTGCATTAGAAAATTCTCTAAATGCTTACCGGGTAATAATTGGCAATCATCATCCGACTCCGGCAGATTAAGGGATTTCTCCACTTTCCCACCAACCAAAATTCGTAAGCCTTGAACGAGAGGAATGCCCATGCGATTCATCATACCAATGGCATATTGCCACCGACTCATAAGTTGCCGAATTTTTTCGCTATCTATCTGAATCCATTCCCCCTTAAATCTGATGAGACCTGTCCCTTGTGCAAGTAATTCATTTAACTCTTCCTCGCTTAATTCCTGACCAGCTAAATGCGAATGAATTGAAAATCGTAGCAAACTGTGGACAGACACCCCTGTGGCATGGGCTGATTTTGTGCCCTCTTCTTTTGTTTCTGCTGTGATGGCTAGTTGAAGCTTCGGAGGCGATTTTTTCCAAAGGTTTACCATGCGAACAATGATACCCGATTGCTCAAATTGCGAACTATCTTGCAAAAATTGATATGCGTCTAATGCTGACCATGCTTGCGGCAGATAGATTTTTTTACTATCTAATAAATGCTGTAAAAAAGGACTATGTGATGCAGCTTTTTGTAATGGTTGCAAAAGCGAAAGAAGCGACGGATGATGATTACCGTAGAGCTTTATAGCTGCGTGTAGTGGCAAATGTCGCACTTGATCATCTGCATTACTTTGATGAGCAACTGTCGCTAGAAACGCAAAAGGCTTTGTGCCGGATGTATCATCTTTATTTTCAGCAAGATGAAAAAACACCTTGCCGAGTTGGTTCCATGGTTCTCCTAGGTTTTTTAACCACTCAGAAATGCTTAGATTCTGCTCTGTAAGTTGGTTTTCAATATACCGGCTTAACTCGAAAAACCACTGGCGAATCACCTCTGCATGAAGATATTCTTCGCCTGTGATTGGAGGAATTTGCTCAATGAATTTTAGACATTCTTGTTGTGTTGGTAATAGCTCTTTTAACGCTTCTACCATCGTTATATTTGGTAAAATTGCCGCGTGTGCTACCCGTGTAAAGTGTTGCCGAATCTGCGATTTCAAAAAAAATAATGCCTGCGATTCTCCTAGTTCCCATGGACTAAAAAGAAGTGCATAAAGCCCCTGCCCCATGCTTTGTGCAAACAGCTTATCCCATGGTTCCAAAGAGACACACAATTTCCCCGATGGTAATATAGATACGCACTCTGATGATGCCTGTGTGCTTGTTGGTGTATTATCTCTCATATTTAATAACGAACGTGCTAGAGAGATATGCATTTTTTCTTAAGCATTGGAATTTGCTTAGGAGGAGGATTGTGAAGTTTGTGTGTCTTTAGATACTTGATGAGAGCATCTCTGACTAGGATACCTGTAGTCGTACCATAGCCTTTTTGTGGAAACTGAAAATTGTCACACATATAATCACTCATAGCTACCTTATAGACTTTATTATCCTGAAGTGTACTGGTGATGGATGTGCTATTTTCTTTGTCAGAGATTTGATATGAAAAACCGGTACAGTAAATTTCTAATGCAGAGCTGAAGTGCGATTTTTCCATCTCTTCATATTTATTCAGTATAAGGGCTTCTATATCCCCTTTGGTCATAGAACAGGTCACTATGTGATCTCGAAATGGTTCCAGTTCGTAAATCGTACTAAGCGTAATCGGTCCAGCTTCTAAATCTTTCAGTCGTATGCCGCCACGATTGTATAATGCCACATCGGCTTGGGCTGATTCTTTGAGTGCCACACAAAAAAATCGCCCCAATGTGCTATGTGTCAATGGCTCTGTTGCCACGCCCACATGTCGCGAAAAACACTTATTACTTTGATACTTATCAACTATACGCTTTGTTTCTGCATCTTCCGGCACTGAAGAATCTAGAGATAGTGCCATCGTTTTTTTTGCTAATAGCCGTGGTTTTTTTTCTAATGAAAACAGCAATTCCGTTACTCCCACATGATTTAATCGATAACCTGTATGACTTAGCAATGTGTTTGAAACTACCAAACCATTGTTAAGTGTGACGTGTGTATGCCCTCCTAAAATAAGATCTATATTGGGGGTATAATGCATCATTTTCACATCATGCTCATACCCAAGATGACTAAGTACGATATTTGCAGAGTTGTGGCATAATTTTAATTGGTCACAGAGTTTTTTATAATCAGTTTCTTCTACTGCTTTCCATACCCAATTTTTTGTCTTTGTACAATCGGAACTTGTCAAATTAATCAACCCCAACACCCCAATGTTTATGTCAGGGTCTTTGAGATGCACAATGGTATATGGATAAAGGCAATTTGCCAACTCCGGTGGTGAACTTCGCATATTAGTCGCCACAAATCGAGTATTTGACATTCCGTTAATATGTCTTCCCAGAGCCTCTAATCCATAATCTACATCGTGATTTCCTATCGTTATGGCCGTATAGGTTAATCGTTTCATCAACTCTGTTATTGGTTGCCCTGGTATTTTATGAGCATCCACGTATGGATTCCCTGTAAAAAAATCACCGGAATCAAAAAGTACAACATGCCTGTATTCTGAACGGTACTTTTTTACAATAGTTGCCAGTCGTGGGAACTGTGCTATATTAGCATGAATATCTGAAGTAGAAATTATAATAACCTTGTGATATTTGGTGTCATCTGTCTTTCCCGATTCTTGTGCATTAACAGAAAAAATAAATATCAAAAAAATGGAACTCAAAAATGTAAATACCCGTGACATATAAAATTTTGTACTTCCGATGTTATAGACAATCAAAATTCCTTTTTAGTCAGCAAAAATTTCATATTCTCCGTCACCCACTGATATGACTTCCAATTTTACCTTTCCCACTCCTCTCCCCATAAGGTTAATTTTCTTTGCTGCTGCAGTAGTTAAATCAATAACTCTATTTCGATGAAATGGCCCCCGGTCATTTATTCGAACTACTACGGATTTTCCTGTAGCTAAACAAGTTACTTTAACCTTGCTTGGTATGGGCAATGTGCGATGTGCAGCCGTTAGAGACGTACGTGCATTGATTCGTTCACCGGACGCAGTGCGTACTTTCGTTCTATTTCCTCCGTAATATGAAGCTATACCTGTTTCTGTATACAGAAGTGCTTTTTCCACACTCATCGGGGTATAACGTTTTCCCCTTACTCGATAAGGCTTATTTTTAACTTTCACCGATGTTTTTTTGACCTCCGGTGAATCGGGGTCAAGCTGCCTAGGGGCACAGGCCGGAGTCAATATAAAAAGAATAATCGGTAAAAAATAGAGTGTCCACTTCACGATGATTATTTACCATATTTAAGTTTCTTTGCCTATCAAAAAGTAGCACCCGGTAAATTTATAGATACAGAAACTCTGAATAGATTAAACAATCTACAATTTTTAAGCAAAAGTGTTTTTTACGTGTAATTACAAGTGGGATTTTAACTATTTTCTTCCCCTGCTTTGGATGTCGTGGAACGTCCGTGGAATGGGGATTTTCTGTGTGATAAAAATTTTTTTGGCT
>JAUNER010000003.1 GCA_030525455.1 Akkermansia sp.
AATCGAGCCTCATGGTAGAAATACTATGAGGCTCGTTCTGTTTTAAGGGGAAAAAGTTTTTTTGAGGTGAGGGAGGGATTAGCGGTAATACGGAGGGGTGTATTTCACCCTCAAATCGCAAGCGAGTGGGCGAGAGCCTAGTTACAGAGAAACGAATAAAAAGCCCCATAAAGTTATTTAATCACGCTCGTCACCCAAGCGTAGCCTTCGCTGGGAGCACGTAAAGGTCTTCGGACTTTAGCAGTGCGGCTAATCAACTCTTTATTTTGAATCGGAGCGTCAGCTCCTATCACTTAGAGTAAAGCAATTTGCAGAGATGGCTAAGGCTGGTTATACGCTATCGCTAAAGTCAGGAGACTTTAGCTCCCAGGAATGCAGCGTGTGCTTTGTATTTTTAGGTGGTTAGCGGTGAAATGTAAAGTGTGTATTTCACCCTCAAATCGCAAGCGAAAGGGCGAGAGCTTTAAGTTAAAAACGCTAGTTGATAGTAATTCTAAATGAGCTTGACGGGGAGGATGTGAATTGATAGTATGTGATATAGAGATATAGTTGTTATGAGAGTTTTCGTAAAGGTACTATCGATTGTCGTTTTTGTTTTGTCGATAGGTGTTGTTTTTGGAGGTGAACCTGAAGAGAAGCACTCGTGGCATCATTCACAAAGAATAAAAAGTAAAGATGATATATTAAAGGTAGTCCAAAGCATGGCAAAAAAGATGGATACAGCGGTCATGCTAAAAAACAAAGGGAAGTTAACTCCGGATGAATTGTTTAAGAACTTGAACCGCAAGTATTATTTTGATTACGCTACGCATTACTGGTACTACCATTCTACAGGCGAACTTAAGTTTATTATTAAATTGGCGGAAAATGCTGTACTTGCAGCCGCATATCACAATCCGAAATTAAGGCGAAAATTATCAGTAGATGAGGCTGAGGCACTTAAAGTAGCTATGGATTGTGTAAAAAATACGATAAAGCCCTCGATGTCACGCCGGCAAAAAGTGAAAGCCCTACACGATGCCATTGCTAAGATGTGTGATTACGATAATTCTGATTTGACAAGTCAAAGCTGTGTGAGCGTTTTAGTTCATCATAAAGGGGCATGTGGTGCGTATGCACGCACATTGTGGCTCATGCTTAACATGATAAATATACCTTGTCATATTATTCAGGGAAAAAATAGAAATGAAACTAATAGTCCTCATGCATGGGCATTAGTTCAGATGGATGGGCAGAAATGGTATCATGTAGATGTGTGTAAAGATGATTTTAATAATAAGCTAAGCTATAGGCTATTTGCTGTGACTGATGAGGAAATGGCAAAATACCATAAGTGGGATATGAGTGCTTACCCTAAAACTCCACGAGAAAAATAAATATTTTTTGCTCTAGTGTCGGATAGCCCCCATTTTTGTTGGAATTTATATGAGTTCACCGCGGATATTCAAATTTTTTGCCACCTTTAGTTATAATGGGCAAGATCATTACCATGCTAAAAGGGTGCATAAAAAACTAACTGAATTTGTGGTACCGGATGAATTATTGAGCAAATATCCGGAAAAATTAGAAAGTGTAAGACCTTTGTATTATATGACCACGAATTTTTTGAATATAAAAGATGAGCGTGAAAATGCCTTGCATACGTCAAAATTTCTCATTGTTATCTGTACAGAAAATATAGCCACTTTTAATGGACTGGGAAGAAATTGGGAAGACGAGGAAATTCGTGAATTCATTTCTCTTGACCCTGAGAATGTGCATCGGATTTTCCCTCTTTTAGTTCAGAAGGGGAAAAAATTAAAGCCCGCCAAATGCATGCCTCCGGTTTTGAATGAGCTTGGCATAAAGCCCATAGATGTGAGAGCAAAAGGCATGAGGCGTGTGTTGAGTGACGTCGTAGCAGAAATGCTTGGCTTTCCCCCTGATGAATTATGGGCGGCTGTGCGACGTGAAAGAAATGAAAGAACGATGGCAATCATAAAGGCTTGCTGTATTTTGCTTTTTATATTTGGATGGATTTATTTACTAAGCAGATAGTTGGATCTGTATGGTGGGGGAAAAATAGAGATAATGAGGGAAGAGCTGTTTGATATTGCAGAGTAAGATAATCGTGCTATCATTGGACAATCTAGGGAAGTAGGTTTATGAATCAGTCTCGGGTATATAAGTATTTTGCCTTTATTAGCTATAGCAGTAAAGATGCCGCCTTTGCGGAAAAGGTGCAACGCTTTTTAACTTATTTTAAGCTACCGAATCGATTGTGTAAAAAATATCCGGAAAAACCGGATAATGTGCGTCCCATATACAGAGACAAAACTGATTTGGTGATTGATAAGCTCAATGACTCGTTAAAAAATGCCCTAGAAGTTTCAAAATACCTCATCGTTATTTGTTCGGAAAATTCAGCTAAGCCTAACGAAGATGGTAAAAATTGGATAGATGAAGAGGTGCGGACTTTTATTTCTCTTGCCCCGGAGAATGTGCATCGAGTTATTCCTATTTTGCTGAGAAATGATAAAAATTCAGAGGTATGGGATTGTATGCCCCCTGCGGTGAAAGAGTTTGGCTTGTTGGCCGCGGATGTGCAAGTTAGGGGTGAGCAGCGAGTCTTTAGCGATGTGGTGGCAAAAATGCTGGATCTTGGACCTGATGAATTATGGGATTGGGTGGGCCGCGAGATGAGACGCAAGAAAATCATCAATCGCATTATGTGTGGGTTAGTGACGATGCTGACGATAGGTGGTGGTTATTTTGCCTGGGATTATTTTGTCCCTAAGGTGAGTTATTATGCTGATTACGTTGAGAGGTATAATTTACCGGTGGGGGTAGACCCTTTGACTGAGGATGAGGTGAAAACTCGAAATATAGTTTATAGATTTACAGAACAAGGCTATAAACTCCGTCGGGTGGATTGTTGTAATTCCGTAGGAGAACTAAGTGACAATAAATACCTTTGGGCAAGGTTTCGTCCTGTAAGCATGACCATCGAGTACAGAGATGATAAAGAAATAGAGCAAGGCGGTGTAGAGAAAGTAATGCATTATAACAAAGAAGGGAAACTAATACGGACGTATAGTTATGATAATCTAAATACAATTCGCTTCGAATCTATAGACAATAAGGATGGTTCAAGCATCCCGACCAATGCGATGGAGGGATTAGGAATGAATGTGGAATGGCAGCCGTATATCCCCCGAAATGTTGTCGAGCGAAAAGATGGATACATCCAAAAAAGGTGGTACAAATCGTGGAATAACGAGCCCTGTGTGGATGAGTATGGCGTTTGGGGTGTCGTTTATGAGCAAAATGCTAAGGGGCAAGTGGTTAAGGAGAGGTATGTCGATGCAGAGGGGAATATCATTCGTACAAGACAGGGTGTTTGTGGAGTGAATCTTACTTATTCAAAAGATAGGGGTTATTTGGAGTCTGTTTCTTTTGTTGATGAGAAAAATAGATTGGCGATGAATTTTGGCGAAATGTATGCCTATGCTAAGATTCAGTGGGAAAGGGGGAACGTTAAAAGTATATCTGTGTATGATGCTGCGATGGTTCCTTGTTTAGATGGCAAGACGAAGGTTCATAAGCTGGTCTTTGATTATGATCATCAGGGGAACAATACAGGACAGAGCTATTATGGCGTGGATAATAAATGGTGTTATAATGTGCAAGGTATTGCGTCTTTTTCACAAGCATTTAATAACAAAGGTAATGTAGTGAAACAAATTGGGTATAATGAAAAGAAAGAACGAAGTGCCGGGTATGTGGGGGTTGCGGAAATTCGTTATGAGGAAGAGCTATTAGAAAAAGGTAAAGTGATTAGGGCTACGTATTATGGAGTTAATGGGGAAATACGTCGAAGGAAAGAGGGGTTTGCTCTTTTGGAGCGTTATATTGATGAAAAGGGGCGTTTGGTAAAGGAAATTGTCAGAGATGAAAAAAATGATCGCTGTTTTCATGTGAATCTAGTCTCAGAATCACGCTATCACTACACACCACAGGGAAATTTGGATGAAGTTTCTTATTTTGATACAAAAGGGGAACCATGTGTGAATATGGCACTAGGTGTATCAAAAATTAAGACAATATATAATCATGAGGGGTTGCCTGAGCGCCGGATTTTTTATGGTAAGGATGGTATGCGATGCTTAAACAATGAAGGCGTGGCGGAAATTAGGCAAAAGTATAATGACAGGGGGCTGGTTGAAGAAATATTCTTTTTTGATACTAATGAAAACCCGTGCATTGATACAAGCCTTGGATATGCGAAGGCTGTGTATCAATATTTCTCGCACAATGGCTTCCTAAAAAGTGTAGAGTGCTTTGATATGAATAACCAACGTTGTTTGAATAAAAAAGGCGTATCGAAAGTCGGTTATACCTATAATGTAAAGGGCTTGGTGAAAGAAGAAATTTCTTATGGTACAGATAATAAACCTTGTTTGAATATAGATGGAGTAGCTATGTACGAGTATGTATATGATACTCAGGGGAGGTTTAAAGGGACATTAGGGCGTGATATGAAAGGGAATGTTGTGTTGCTTCCTTTAAGTACAGGAGGATGCATAAAAAACAAGTACAACGACAAAAATTCTATGCTGGAGTCTGTATGTTATGAAGCTAATGGTGAGTTAGGAATCAATCCGGAAGTTGGTTGTGCAATCGTTCGTCATGAGTATGATACGAATAATAGACATGTGAAAATATCTTTTTTCAATAAGGAAAATCAACCTTGTATGAGTAGTACTTTTGAGTGTGCCGAAATGCGATTTGTACGTGATGAATACAATAATGTCCTTCATTTTTCTACATACGATGAAAAAGGGAACTGCATTTATAATTCAGATAAATAGTTAATATACGAGTGGATGAGTTAATGCGATAGTTTTTTTCGGGCGAGCCGTCCTCGAATTTCTGGCTTTTCAATAGGGAGGGAATTGTGTAGAATAGCCGGAAATTATGAAAGTAAGTACTGTTACGCAACGGGCAAAAGGATTTACACTGATTGAAATTCTGGTAGTTATTGCTATCATTATTCTTTTGGCAGGTATATCATTTACAGTTTTTAGTAATTCCTCTGCAACGGCAGATCGTACTCGTTGTACGGATAATTTGCACAGATTGCTGGATTATGGGCGAGAGTATGCATCTCGTAATGGTGGGATGCTTCCCTCTAGTGGCATGAAGTCAGCTATTTTGCCACCTCGCGAATGCAAAAACTGGTGGGATGCTTTGGCTCCAATCGTGAACGAAGGACAACCGGAAAACATTGCTCGCAATAATAAAGAGTTGCACTTGCTACCTGCCACATTCCGTTGCCCGGCAGACCAGCATTTAGTAGTGGAAAATCCGGAAGACCCGGTGATTCCTGCCACACCGGAATCTATTTCATACACAAGCTGGCTAGACAACACCAAGGGACGTCCGATGAATGTAGCCCGAGGTTCAGCTCTTCGTGGTAAGCCATGGCTTAGCGATGGTAAGCCGATTGACGGGCGTAGTGTGATTACATCCAGAGATTTTGATGAGATTGTGGCTCCGGTCGTTGAAAGACACCTTGGGGCTGTGATGGTGCTTTATGCTGATGGTAAAATTGTACCGGTCGAAGAGGCTAGTTACGAAAGAATCATGAAGGATTCTGAACCTAAATAAGTCTTACTGACTATTGAGGAACAAATAGAAAAATCAGATAAAGTCTATAAAGTAGATGAGTCCGATAGTTTGTCAGCATCCGTATGAGATGATACCCTTAGACATAGCCGGTTATGTTTTGGGGATTTTGTTGTTGGTTGGGCATTTATATGCACTTATCAAAGGGGCACAGGTGCGAGCCTTTTTGCAAGCTTCTCCGAGAAATCACGGGCTTGCTCAGTTGTTGCTTTGTGTGGGAGTTGCTTGGTTTTTCATGCTAGTGGCACCACAGGGCTTGGGTATATTTAGCTCATTGCGAGTAAGTTTGGCAGAGTTTGAAGATTCTCGTTGGATATTACAGTTGGCTTGTCCGGTGTTGTTGGTATTGATGATAACACAGGTAAAAAATTTGCTTTTCCCTCGAGCTTTGGGGATTTTCTTGCTGATGGTGGTGGCTCCATTTTTAAGTGCAGCTTATTTGAAAGACCCCATGACTCGCTTGTTGATACCCATTTGGGCGTATGTATTAATTATACTTTCGCTCGTTTGGATTGCTAAACCATACATCTACAGAAATATGGTGCAGTGGCTGTGTGAACGCCCTAAATTATGGGCTCCATTGTGCGTGGGGGGGATTTTGTATGGGGTTGCAATTTTTGTTTGTGCTGTGCTTTGGTGGTAAAAATATATGGTTATGAAATCTATAGATCCGAAAACAATTTCTGACAATGCTGTAAAGCTCATAGGTGACGACTGGATGCTCGTTACCGCCGGCACGGCAGAAAATTTTAACATGATGACTGCCAGCTGGGGTGGGCTGGGCTTTATGTGGAAAACCCCCGTGGCTTTTGTGGTCATTCGTCCACAACGACATACTTATGGGTTTATTGAAGAATCGGAGCAGTTTACTCTGTCGTTTTTTGCCGAGGATTATCGTAAAGCTTTGACAGTATGTGGTACAACTAGCGGACGAGATATCGATAAGGTAGAAGCTTCTGGTTTGTCTCCGCTTACATTAGAAAGTGGGAATGTGTGCTTCAAGGAAGCTCGTCTAGTTTTAGAATGCCGTAAGCTGTATGCTGATTTTATCAAAGAAGAGTGCTTTTTAGAAAAATCCATCATTCCACAGTGGTATCCGGCTTCAGATTTTCATAAACTCTATGTTGTTGAAATAGTTAAAGCTTGGATGGCTGAGTAGTTTTTCTGTAATTCAGAGGATTTTTCTGTGCTCGCTTGTAAAAAAAATAAAAAATATAATTTATTGGCTTGCATTTCTGTGAAAAATCTGTACAGTCTCTCTCGTCCTGCATCATTAGATGCGACAATTCAGGGTAATGGAGCGGTAGCTCAGTTCGGTTAGAGCGCCAGCCTGTCACGCTGGAGGTCGCGGGTTCGAGCCCCGTCCGCTTCGCCATTCCTTTATTAAGCCACCTTAGGGTGGTCTTTTTTTTGCTCTGATTTGATAAGTCGGGTGAAAATTAGTTTTTTCCTCCTTTGAGAGTGAGGAGATACATTTCCGGTGGGCAGTTGAAGCGGAATGGGAGTTGGCTCATGCCTAAGCCTTTGGTGATAAGGTAGAGGTTTTTGCCGTCCTTGTGCCAGGGATAGGTGTATTTTCTATCGGCTATGGCTCGCGGAGAAACGAAGTTGAGTCCGAATGGGGGGCAAATTTGACCGCCGTGGGTGTGTCCGCTGATGATGAAATCATAGTTCCTATCTGGCAGAGCTTGGGGGAGTTGAGGACGATGAACGAGGACGATATAGGGGATGTTGGTGGCATGGCGTTTGGGAACGTGACGAGCGTTATGTCTCCAAGAATCTCGCAATCCGGCGATTTGTAAGTGTCGATTTTGCGGAAGAGGAATAAGGGTAGAGTTGTTTTCAAGCACATTGATGCCGATTTTTTTCAATTCTGTGCGAAATTTGCCCCATGAAAAGAGTCGGTCGTGGTTGCCCTGAACGAGGTAAACGTTTGATTTCTGTTTGAGCCTATCGAAAATGTTTATAATTTTTTCGGGGGGCATGGCACATGGTTTGCCGTGGCTTGCAAACATAAAATCGCCTAAGAAAAAGACGTAATCAGCATCGATGTCGTTGATTTTTTCGACGTACCGAATAGCTCGTTGTTCATCGGCCTCATGATTGGCAAAGTGAAAATCTCCGGCTACTAGAATTTTTATAGGCTTAGTATCTACTGACCATGTGGGGACTTGGTACTCTACCGGTCTAATGATAAGCATTTTGGGTTCTATTAAATATGCCCAAGTAACAGACCCTACGGCCAAGACACAGAGCCCTAATAATAGGCAACCACAAATACGCAGAAATTTTTTTGTTCCGGTCATAAGTGATTGCCCTAAAAAATGAGAATGCCAATGTTTATTTATGCAATAATCGACGTATCTTGTAGGCCATGGTATCTATAAATTCGACGATGGCATTGAGTGGCTTTTTGCGGAGTGTGTGTCGTCCGCATAGTACTGCTCCTTCTTGCATTTGCCCATTACCTTTGAAATTTTCGATGACTTCTGCAACTTGAGCAAACATATTGTATTTTTCTAGGACAAGTCGGCGAGCTTCGCGAATGGCCGGTAGTCGTTTTTCGTACTCGTTATTATCAATGGCCGCACGGATGATTTGGTAGGCTTTTTCAGGGTCATCAATCGGGATGGGGATGAAACTTTCTGCCGGGAAGCATTCTGTCGCCAATGGGTCGCCGGCGTAAAAGGGGAGGGTCATGGCAATGAAAGCATCAGAGAGCTTTTCTGTCCAGTGGTGGGGTTCGATGTGGTTTTCGACACATAGATGGTACTTATAGTCATCCATAGCCACCGTTTTATTATCAATTTCTTTCACGCCATAGCCATACCACTCCAGTTCCGGCAATCTATCTGCTAGGTATTTTGTTAAATCATAGCGCATTTTGTGTTGCGTATGGGTGTGTTGTTTGGTTGAGCAGATGGTAGATAAAACTTTGGTTTTGGGGAATTCCGTTTGAGATTGAATTTCATCCATGGGGCGACGGTATAGCCATTCTAAGCACCCTCTGCCTAGCTTATGGTTGCGGTGTGGTAGGTCTTTTGGCGAATGAGTCGTAAGTACCGTGCCAAACTGACGTGTGTAAGCTCGGCTGTAGATTTTGATAGATGGCGGTTCTACGGTGATGAGTACGGTTTGGTCTGGTGGGCAACATAGGGGTTCTGTCTCGTTGCTAATGGTTCCCATGTTTTCGCGCGGGAATTCATCATACACAAGTACCCAGTTGTAATCAGTTAAGCTAGAATCAGTGATAAATACGCATTTACCCCACATCTGCGGCGGATTTTTGACTTCTTCGCCTTTGAATGATTTGCGGATAACTTTTACACGGAATGGATGATGTGGGTCTTGCATGATATAGCAGAATAATGTGGTATTTAGAACGAGCTCCCTATGGGAATGTTCAATGGTTGGTTTTTATTGTTGAATTTATACCTTTACAGTAATGGGGTCAACGCAAAATGAGGGAATGTTTCTCATGAATGGCCAGCTAAAATTTCGGAATTGAGGAAAAATTTTGTGAAGAACTCTGTTTCGGCTTGCCAGAGGGGGGATATATGAGTAGATTTGTGTATGGCAGATTTTCCAATTGGATTAAGTTTTGACGACGTACTCTTACAGCCACGTTTGAGTGCCATTCTTCCCGGTGATGCAGATATTAGCTCTCAATTAGTACCGGGATTTGATATGAAGATACCTGTACTTTCCGCCGCTATGGATACGGTATCTGAATCCGAGTTAGCAATTGCTCTTGCTCGTGAAGGTGGTTTAGCAGTAATTCACCGTAATAACCCAATTGATGTTCAGGCCGCAATGGTCTCTCGGGTGAAGCGTTTTGAAAATGCAGTTATCCCAAACCCGATGACTGTGACAAAAGAAATGACCCTTGAGGAAGTTCAAGGCATTATGCTTGACCAGGGGTATTCCGGTTTCCCGGTTGTCGATGCCAATCGTAAATTGGAAGGTATTATTACCGGTCGTGATATGCGAGGGGTTGATAATTTGTCTCAGACTCGCGTGGCAGATGTGATGACTGGTCTCGATAAGCTCGTTACGGCTGCTCCCAATACCACGATTGAAGAGGCTCGTCACATTCTTTATTCTCATCGTATTGAAAAATTACCTCTCGTTGACGAGAATGGGGTATTGGCCGGTTTAATCACAGAAACAGACATTCAGAAGCGTGCCGAGTTTGCTGATGCTTCTAAGGATGCTCATGGGCATTTGCGTTGCGGTGCCGCTGTTGGTGTGGGTCCTGATTATTTGGATCGTGCCAAAGCTCTTATTGCTGCCGGTGCTGATGCTTTGTTTATCGATGCTGCTACCGGTCACACAACTCGTGTGATGGATGTGGTTTCTAACTTGCGTGCGTTAACAGACCGTCCTATCGTAGCCGGTAACGTTGTTACGGCTGAAGGGGCTGCTGATTTGATTAAGGCTGGTGTTCAAGCTATTAAGGTGGGTGTGGGGCCGGGTTCTATTTGTACGACTCGCATTATTTCCGGTGTGGGTATGCCTCAGTTTACTGCTATTCAAGAGGTGGCAAAAGTGGCTCGCCCTGCCGGTGTGACTGTGATTGCCGACGGTGGTATTCGTTACTCCGGTGACATTGTGAAGGCTCTGGCTGCCGGTGCTGATTTGGTGATGCTTGGTGGTTTGCTTGCCGGTACTCAGGAAAGCCCGGGTAAGGTGGTCCACTACCAAGGTCGTCACTTTAAGCAGTATCGTGGCATGGGTTCACTTGGTGCTATGCGTCGTGGTTCCGGTGACCGTTATGGTCAGAATAGCTCCGGTAAGCTCGTCGCTGAAGGTGTAGAAGCTCGCGTGCCTTACAAGGGTATGCTCGCAGACGTTGTATTCCAGCTAATGGGCGGCTTGCGTTCCGGTATGGGTTATGTAGGTGCTTCTAATTTGCAGGAACTTCGTGAGCGTGCTCGCTTCGTTCAGATTACTTCCGGTGGTCTTAAGGAAAGTCATCCGCACGACATCACTATCACAGAGGAACCTATCAATTACACTTGCTAAACTAGGCTAATTTTTTGCTATGGACGATAAGCATTTAGTAGCAGTTATTGACTTTGGGTCTCAGTATACCCAGCTCATCGTGCGTCGCGTACGTGAGCTTGGCTATATGGCAAAGCTTTATGCTTTAGAAGACCTTGACCAAATTCACGAACCGGGGGCAATTATTCTTTCCGGCGGTCCTAAGAGTACCACAGATGCCGATGCTCCTGATATTGATTTTGATTGGTTGCGTAGCTTGAATGTGCCTGTACTAGGGGTTTGCTATGGTATGCAGCTTCTCAATATCAAGCATGGCGGAACTGTAAAGGCCAGTAATAAGCGTGAATACGGTCCGGCCGCTCTTATCCCTGAGTCATGCACAGGTTTGTACCAGGATATGTCTGCTTCATCACAGGTGTGGATGAGCCATTCTGATACAGTTGACCACCTGGCAGAGGGGTGCAAGGTGATTGCTAGAAATGCCGAGGGCGTACCAGTTTCTTTGCAGTGGGGTGAGCAAACTTTCGGTATTCAATTCCACCCGGAGGTAACTCATTCACATGAGGGACGTACGATTTTGCGTAATTTCCTTTTATGTGCCAAGAATTTGCAAAAGTTTGACATTGGTGACTTTAAGCGCCAGTTAATCTCTGAAATTCAAGCACGCGTAGGTGATAAGCAGGTGGTATGTGGTGTGTCTGGTGGTGTGGATAGTACGGTGCTTGCTGTTCTTCTTCATGAAGCCGGTGTAAATATGCGTGCTATTTTTGTGGATAATGGCTTGCTTCGTAAGAATGAAGCTGATGAGGTCCGTGCCAATTTCGCCCGAATGGGGGTTGAAATTGAAACTGTGGATGCCTCTGAACGCTTCCTTTCTGCTTTAGCCGGTGAAGGCGATCCGGAAAAGAAACGCCGCATTATCGGTGGGCTTTTCATTGACGTTTTCTGGGATGCTGTGGGCGATGCAGAAATGCTTGCACAGGGGACTCTTTATCCGGACGTAATAGAAAGTGCTTCTAATGCTAAGTCCAAAGCCTCAGTTATCAAGACTCACCACAACCGTGTGGAAAGAGTGCTGGAGCTTCAGGCCCAGGGTAAGGTGCTTGAGCCATTGGCTGAGTTGTTTAAGGACGAAGTGCGTGAGTTGGGTGCTTCTATGGGTATCGCTCATGATATTTTATGGCGTCATCCGTTCCCTGGTCCGGGCTTGGCTGTGCGTTGCCCCGGTGAGGTGACTAAGGAACGCTTAGACATTATCCGTGAGTGCGATGCCATCTTCATCGGGAATTTGAAGAAATACGGCTGGTACGATAAAGTTTGGCAGGCATACGCTGGTCTTATCCCTGTGAAGACTGTAGGGGTTAAGGGGGATGAACGTTCTTACGAATGGGCTACTAATTTGCGTGCCATTGTTTCTGAAGATGCAATGACGGCTGACTGGGTAGAGTTACCTCCGTCATTGCTTCGCGAAACCAGTAACCGCATTCTAAATGAGGTGAAGGGTATCAACCGAGTGCTTTACGATATTTCTACTAAGCCCCCGGCATCAATCGAATGGGAATAGTAGTTTATAGTTAATATAGACAAATAACGAGGGGTGCTTAGTGTACCCCTCGTTTATCTTAGCCAGTAAGCGGTTCTCTCTGATTATGGATATTGGGCCTATTTTGTTAACGGTGTTTTTATCCACCTTGCCTGTTTATTTTTTCTTTGCCATTGGGTTCCTTTTACGCCATAAACAGGTAATTCGTTTAGAGCATGATGCCCCTATAATGCGGCTGGCTATGGATGTAGCTTATCCCTGCTTGGTCTTTCATAGCATTATGAAGTATATGGTGCTTTCCGGGGATGAGAAACTTTCTAGTTTCGGCTTTTCTGCTCAGGCCATTGGTATGGGAGCTCTGGAACTTTTGGTGGGCATTGGTGCTGCGTGGTGTGTGGCAAAGGTGATGCGGATGCGTATAGGAACCGGTTTGCGTACTTTTGCTCTTTCTGCTGGTATTCAGAATTATGCGTTTTTCGTTATCCCGATTATTCAGATGCTTTTTTCTGCCGCTGATGACCCTACATTGGGGGTGCTTTTTGTGCATAATGTCGGGTGCGAGCTTGTGATTTGGAGTATTGGGGTGATGATTATTGCCGGTGGGGCGGCTAATCTGAATATTGGCTTTTTCTTTAAAGGTACTTTGCTGGCTGTGATTTTGGGCTTATCTTTGGCTTGGCTTGGTCTAGGGAGCTATGTGGCACATCCACCGATTATGAAGACTCTGGAAATGATTGGGAATTGTGCTACGCCGTTGTGTCTTATTTTGTTTGGTTGCTCAATGAGAGACCTTTGGGTAGATATGAAGTGGGAGGTAAAGCCTATTGTTTGTGGGCTTGTGACTCGCTTATTGATAGCACCTATTCTTATTTTATTTTTGGCTTGGATTTTGCCGGTTGACGATATTATTAAGCGTATTATGGTGATTCAAGCCGCCATTCCCTCTGCGGTGATTCCCATTATTTTGGCTAAAAGATTTGGCGGTCAGCCGAACCTTGGTACGCAGATTTTGCTAACGACAACGGTGGTGGCTTTTATCACGCTTCCTATTTGGTTGACGATTGGTCATAAGTTTGTTTTGCCTTTATATTAAGTTGAGAGAGTGTGTTATGTCTCAGAAAAAGCATTTTCTCGTATTAGATGGCTTGCGTGGTGTTGCCGCATTGATTGTGGTGTGGTTTCATATATTTGAAGCTTTTGCAAATTCTCATCATGATTATGTGATTAATCATGGGTATTTGGCGGTGGATTTCTTTTTTATTTTATCGGGGTTTGTGATTGCTTATTCTTACGATGACCGTTGGAAGAACATGGGAACTTGGGAGTTTGCTAAGCGTCGTTTGATTCGATTGCAACCTATGGTGGTTTTGGGGGCATTGATGGGTTCTTTATTGTTTTATACCCAGCATTGGGCGGCTAGTCCTGTGGGGGATGTGGCCTTGCCTGTTCTTCTGGTTGCTACTTTATTGTCGGCCTTGATGATTCCTTTGCCTATTTCGGCAGATATTCGTGGCTATGGTGAGATGTACCCGGTTAATGGTCCGGCGTGGTCCTTGCTTTTTGAGTACATTGGTAATTTTTTATATGCTGTATTGTTGCGGCGTTTGTCTACTCTAGCCCTAGGTATTTGGGTTGCTTTATGCGGATTAGGCTTGGCGACGTATGCGATTTTTGGACCATTGGGAGATATTTGTGTGGGGTTTTCAATGACCGAGATGGAATTTTTGGGTGGGTTGTTGAGGGTGCTCTTTTCCTTTGCTGCCGGGCTTTTGCTGTTTCGTGTGTTTAGGCCACTTGCTTGGAAGCGTACGTTTTTATGCACGAGTGTGGTGTTAACTGCTCTTTTATTTGTGCCTCGCTTGGGTGGCGAGTCGCAGCTTTGGCTTAATGGTGGCTATGAGTCGTTCTGTGTTCTAATTTTATTCCCATTGCTTGTCTGGTTAGGGGCTTCAGGTGAGGTAAAAGGCGGGTTTTCTACATCTTTTTGTAAATGGTTGGGGGCTATTTCTTTTCCTCTTTACATTATTCATTATCCATTTATTTATACCTATTTAGCCTGGGTAAAGAATCATGAATTAAGTTTCGTGGATTCTCTTCCGGGGGCTTTAGGTTTGTTTTTCGGTGTTATTTTATTAGCTTCGGCGAGTGTGAAATTTTATGATTTGCCTGTGCGTAACTGGCTAAATAAACGTTTCACAAATCGGCAATAATTTATTACAACTTCTCTCTAGATAAAATATTTCGGTTTTCTATGGGTTTTTCTAAACGTGAACAGCTCCGTAAATGCACAAGTGCTCCCTGTCTCATTGAGGGGATTTGGGAGTGGATTGCTCAATGTGCCAAGGATGCCGCAGAAGCGGAGCCCACTATGCGTGGTATTTTGGATGATGTCTGTTTGTCGCGTAATTCGCTTTGTACTGCTGTAGCTGCTCGCTTGTCGCGTAAGTTATCTAGACGTGATATGCCTCGTGAGCTTATCGAACCATTGCTTCGTGAGGCATTGACAGAGGATTCCTCTATTTTGCTTAGCATAGCAAAGGATTTAGTGGCTATCGTGGACCGTGACCCTGCTTGTCGCAATCCTTTAGAACCTCTTTTGTTTTACAAAGGATTTCACGCTATTACTACTCACAGAATTGCTCATTGGCTGTGGTCTAAGGGGCGCACGATTATGGCTCTGCAGTTTCAGAGTTTGTCGAGTGAGGTTTTTGGTGTAGATATTCACCCGGCGGCTCAAATTGGGTGTGGTATTTTGCTGGACCATGCTACGAGTTTTGTTGTGGGTGAAACGGCTATTATTAGGGATAATGTATCTATCCTTCACGAAGTTACCCTAGGGGGTACGGGTAAGGAAGAGGGGAATCGTCACCCTATCGTTGAGTCCGGTGTGCTTATTGGTGCCGGGGCTAAATTGTTAGGTAGAATCACCATTGGCGAATGTGCTAAAATTGCCGCTAGTTCTGTGGTTCTCGAAGATGTGCCACCTCATACGACGGTGGCCGGTGTGCCGGCTATTGTCGTGAATGATTGTTCACCGACGACTCCGGCGTTAGATATGAATCAAAATATTCGGATTTAGTCGCAAACTAGGGAATGTAGCCGTCTGAAATACAATGGGGTAGGTGCTTTATCTCTGCCTATTGTTGATATTGATAAATTTCCCAATATGCTCGGTGAGGTGGCTATCTAAAAAGAATGAATCCCGTCTAAAGTCACACTTTAGACTTTTAATTTCTGTGAAGAACGTGCATAGTAATTGGGCATGAATCCAGACCTTCTCCAAAAAGCAGCAAACCAAGCACGAGGGCTTGCCATGGATGCTATCCACGATTGTGCATCAGGGCATTTGGGTTTACCATTAGGATGTGCGGAAATAGGCGCCGTCCTTTTCGGTGATGTTCTAAATGTTTGCCCATCCCAACCTCGTTGGTTAAATCGCGACCGCTTTATTTTATCTGCCGGACATGGTTCTATGTTCCTTTATGCCTGGTTGCATTTGGCCGGGTTTAATGTGACGATGGATGACATTAAGGAATTCCGCCACAAAGGCTCTATTACTCCCGGTCACCCGGAATTTTGCTGTATGGATGGGGTAGAGTGTACTACCGGTCCATTGGGGCAGGGTATTGCCAATGCTGTTGGTTTTGCCATTTCTGCAAAGCATGCTGCAGCTCGTTTTAATAAGCCGGGTCTAGAGATTTTTAATCAGAACATTTTCTGTCTGACAGGGGATGGCTGTTTGCAAGAGGGGGTCGCTGCTGAAGCAATGGCCATTGCCGCTGTGCTGAAGCTTGATAATTTGGTGATGATTTACGACTCAAACGACATCACCCTCGATGCCCCGACAGAAAAAACTCAACTCACAGACCCCACAGAGGTGTATAAGGCTCTAGGTTGGGATGTCTGTCAAATTGATGGCCACGATTTATCTGCTGTGGCTGATGCTATTGCTTCTGCTAAAGCCGCTCGTAATGGTAAGCCAAAAATGATTATCGCCAAAACAATTATTGGCAAGGGTATCCCCGGTATTGAGGGAACGACCAAGGGCCATGGCGAGGGCGGTACTAAGTTTGAAGCTGAAGCTCATGCAAATTGGGGCATTCCTGCCGGTGAACGCTACTATGTTTCTGATGATGTGCGTGTCGCTTTTGCTGAGCTTCAGGCAAAGAGAGAAGCCGCCTACTGCGAATGGGAAAAAACTTACCAAACCTGGCGTAGTTCATTCCCTCAATTGGCTAGTGAACTAGACAATGGAGTAGTCGCTTGTAGTGAAGGTGTGCCGGCTGAGGTTACAAATGCTACTATCCCAACATTTGCACCGGAGTATGCAGATGCTACTCGTTCATCTAGTGCAGATGCTATCAATGCTGTGGCACAGGCTTCTCCTTGGTTCATTACCACGAGTGCTGACTTATACAGCTCAAATAAGAATTATCTGAAGGGCTGTGGTGACTTCTCTGCTGAAAATAACGATGGTCGTAATTTCTGGTTCGGTATCCGTGAGCATGCGATGGCTGCTATTTGCAATGGTATCGCTTACGATGGTATCTTCCGTACAAGTGCCGCTACATTCTGCGTTTTCGTAGACTATATGCGTGCTTCTATCCGTGTGGCCGCTCTTAGTGGCTTGCCGGTTACTTACATTCTTACCCATGACTCTGTGGCTGTGGGTGAGGATGGCCCTACGCACCAGCCTGTGGAAACTGTTTCCGGTTTGCGTGTGATTCCGAATTTGGACGTTATTCGCCCAGCTGATCCGGAAGAAGTTGCCGGTGCTTGGATGGCTGCTATGGAACGTGCTACAGGCCCAACGGCTCTTATTCTTACTCGTCAGAAAGTGGCTACTCTCAATTCTCTGTCTGCACAGGTTCGTCGCGAGGGTGTGCTGAAAGGCGGTTATATCGCCAAAAAGGAAGTCGGTGAGCTAAAAGCCATTATTCTTTCTTGTGGTTCTGAGTTAGAGTTGGCTCTTAAGGCCGCTGACCAGCTTGGCGAGGGTATTCGCGTTGTGTCTATGCCTAGCTTCTATCGCTTTGATGCTCAGTCTTCGGGATATCGCGAAAGCGTACTTCCTCGTAGTTGTACGAAGCGTGTTTCTATAGAAGCCGGTGTCACCAATCTTTGGTGGAAGTATTTAGGCCCTGAGGGCGAAGCTATTGGCATCGACCGCTTCGGTTTCTCTGCTCCGGGGGCTCAAGTGCTTAGCGATTTAGGGATGAATGTGGAAAAAGTAGTAACCACAGTTGAAGCCCTTTTGGCTAAGTAGTCAGAGTTAGTTTTTCACACAAGCTACTTCATTTGCCGTATGCAGATGGGGTAGCTTTTTTGTATCTAGGCGGGGTGTTGGGGGCAGCGATTGTTTATGCAGTCAAAAAAATGCGGGGTGTAGAAATGAATTAAGACTTGCCACTAATATGGGCTGGCGTATCATAGAAACATCTATGCACGCTGATTTGGAGAAACTATTATCTATGGGAAAAATTTCCCCCGAACTTGCCAAGAAACTTGATATTATGTCCCCGGGACGTTACTGCTTTCATGCTTCTTGGGGTGCAGGTAAAATTGTCTCTTGGAGCTTAGCTGCCAAGAAATTAGTTATTGATTTTGAATCGAAATCAAACCATGAGGTGGCACTGGAGTTTGCCCCTCGTATCTTAGAATTTATTGGAGCAAATCACTTCTATGCTAAACGTTATGAGGACGCTGCCTCTATGCGTGACCTCGCAGAGAAAGACCCGGTAGCCTTGGTCCGTTTGGTGCTGGAAGGCTTCGGGAACTCCCTCACTCCGGAAAAACTAGAAGTGGCTCTTAAGGGAATCATTATCGACGACCCAAGCTGGAAAAACTGGTGGGACAAAACTCGTGCGCTCTTACGCACCAATGTGCAGTTCATGATGCCCGCCCGTAAAGGGGAACGCATTGTGCTTCGTGCCCAGAATATGACTCGTGCCCAAGCGGCTCTTGAGGACTATACAAAAGATAAAGACCTAAAGCAAAAAGTCCGCATTCTTGACGTTGTAAAGACAGATGTGCTTCTTCAAGAACCGGAAACATTGCTTTCTCTTATCTCTGCTATTGATAAGGATGTTGCCGGTGCCGGGAGTTCCGGCTTACAGCAGGCATTGGAATTAGCCGTGATGCGAGACACTCTCATTGCCGCTGCTTCTGAGAAAGGAATTGCCGTGCCTTCTCCGGAATGTACGCTGGAGTCTCTGGTAAGTGCCAACATGGGTAGCATTAGCCGTTTTGCAGATATTATCAATGTGATTCCGGCTGTTCGCCAAAAGCGTATTTACGAAACTCTTGAACCGATTTTCGGCGATGAGTGGCTTCAGAAGGCTCTTGCTTTGTTCGATGCTTCCGGTGCTCGTTCTGTGAATGAATTGGCTAAGTTCCTTATCGAAGGTGGCTACGAAGCTCAGTTTATCGACCACTTACAGCATAAGCTCGTTCGTCAAACCCTTCCGGCTGAGTCTCTTATCTGGATTTGTCGCCAGCGTAAAGATGCCGCCAAAAAGGTATTCTGCATGGCTGTGGGTTCATCTATGCTTTCCCTCATCGAGCAGGACCACCTCGATGGCGGGCCTAGTCGTACACTTCGCCTGAAAAACATCTTTATCGAAGATAAATCCATTATCCAAGAAATGATTGCTGACCGCGATGTGTCTGACGTTCGTCAGTTCGCAAAAATGCTCTATGGAAACTCTGCCTTTACTGAGCAAGAACGCGGGGCGATGATGGCTCGTATCCTTAAACTCTTCCCGAATCTTCACTCTATCGTTCTCGATGCTATCGAAGACAATAGCTCAAAGATTGAAATTATTTACGTCTCTGCCGCCAGCATGGCCGCTAAAAAGGAAGAGCTTAATGAGCTGGTGAATGTAAAAATCCCCGAAAACCGCCGCAATAAGATGATTTCCCGTGCTGAAGGCGACCTTCGCGAAAATGGCGGGTATCAAGATGCTAAGGAGGTGGAAAAAGTCCTTAACCGCCGCCGTGCTGAGCTGGAACGTGCCATTAACCGTGCTCAAGAAACAGACTTTAAGGTCACAGACACTTCTTCTGTTTCTATGGGGACTAAGGTGGTTCTTCGCCCGAATGACGGCAGACCCGAAGTTACTTACACCATCCTCGGTGCTTGGGATACCGATGTAGAAAAACACATCGTCTCTTACCTCTCCCAGGTGGGTGTCGAGCTCATCGGTAAGCAAGTTGGCGATGAAGTGGCTATCATCCCTATGGAAGGTGGCGATAAAAAGACCTACACCATCACCGCCATCATGCCGGCTTTCCCTCAGGAATAGCCCGCATCTAAGTTATCTTTACAAAAAAATCCCTTCTCCTTTCCCGGGAGAGGGGATTTTTTTTGGGGAGGATGAGATTAGAAGTTGTGCTTTTGTGAGTATTAAGTATGTTTAGAGGGATAATGGGAACTTTTTAGATGGACCTAATGTATTGAGCCATGGCTGGTTCTTGAAGTTTCCATTGGATGTTCATAGGGCAATCCCCCTCTGATGAAATATAATTTACAAGACCGAAACAATGAAAAGCCGAGGTATTTCCAAATTCATCATTTTTCCCCTGTCTCACAAATAGTAAAATCTTACTTACTTTCTTTCTGGGCTTGGGTGGTGCAGCGTTGCCCGCCTTTGTTGGCATGTGAGTCTGTGTTTTGAGATTGCCAGTGGAATTGCCACTTCTCGATCAAACAGTCATTACGAGTTGGAATAACTAATTAGCTCGATAGGTGTGAATGATTTTTATAAGTTCATCACTGATGATACTAACAAAGTGACACAGATACAGGCATTTAACATGTATGGAACACTTAATAAAGTAGCCGGGAATATTAAATCTATTGCTCCAATCAGAAGATTGAAGTTGCCAACATGTTTCCACAAGATTGGTTATCTGGAAGATGATGGAGTCCCTCGCCACAATACAGTTGCCTTGTATTGTAATAATGGGTGGGAAATTTCTATGCGTATCCATAATGTAAGTTCAAGAGTTGAACCATCTTTGAAATTTGATGTCCAATTGATGACTTATCCCAAGGAAATTACTACAGTAATAGAAGCATGGAATTTCTATTAACTTAAGTATTCAACCAACAAAAAAATCTCATTATATTGTGAATTTAGGCTTGGGAGTATATAAGTGATTATACGAGTATGATGCGAGCAAATGTACCCAAAAAGGCGATTTTGGGTACATAAGGGAGGGTAAATGTACCCGATTTGCCTGTTTTGGGTACATAGATAGATGGAGAGGGCGAATTTCGGGAGAGGGTTTTCCTCATCATCGTTGCAGATGGCAATATATCACATTTCACCCTTCATTTGCTATTACGTTTGTCGTTTTTTCTATTTAGGAAGCCACGATTGATGAGCGTAGGAGTCATACGCTTGACCGTTCTTTCTGATTTTCCGATGTGTTTGGTAATATCTCTTTGGGTAGCGGTGGGGTGTTGTTTTTACAAAAAGCAATAAGACCTAGGTCAAGTTTATCATGCAACAATAATTGTTTACATGATATGCAATCTTCGATTTTAGGGGGTGGAATTCCCCCCCTTACTTCCCTAAACAGAAAGAAGAGAAGATAGCCCCTAGGATGTCTTCGGTGTCAATGGTGCCGGTGATTTCGCCTAGGTGGGTGAGAGCCTCGCGGAGTTCAAGTGCGGTGAATTCGGGGCTATCGGCGTTTTCGATAGAATCGGAGGCGAGTTGCAGATGCTCTAAGCAGAGAGAAAGCTCATGCTGATGGCGAGCATTGACAGCGATGAGATTATTAGCGGATTCCGAGGGGAGCTTTTCTGCAAAAATTTGGTAGATGGCAGTTTCAAGCTCGGATCTGCCGGTATCGTTTAGGCAAGAGAAAGCGATGCCCTGAGTCGCCGCCCAGTCCGGATGGCGGTCTAAATCTGCCTTATTTAAGATGCGGATATGTGGGGTTTGGGCCGGGATGCTTACTTCATCGGTCGGGCGAGCTTGGGAAGCATCGACAACTTCCAGCACGAGGTCGGCAGAGGAAATAGCTTGAGTAGTACGACGAATACCGGCTTGTTCAATAACGTCATCGGAATCACGCAGTCCCGCTGTATCGATAAGTCGCAGAGTAAGCCCGGCGATGAGGATGCGTTCCTCGACAGTATCGCGAGTCGTACCGGCTATATTGCTAACGATGGCACGTTCGTAGCCGAGTAGGGAATTGAGCAGGCTGGATTTACCGACATTAGGTGGTCCCACAATCACCGTGCGTATGCCCTCTCTGAGTAATCTGCCCCCATCAGCCGTGGCTAGGAGAGAGGTGATTTTTTTGCACATTCCTTGTAATTTAAGGAGCAAAGCTTCAGCCGTATCCGGAGAAATATCTTCGTCCGGGAAGTCGATGTATGCTTCGATATGGGCTAGGACGTGGATAAGGTCATCGCGCAGGGAGTAGATTTGTGAGCCAATGCTCCCCTGTAATTGGAACTGAGCCGCCTTTAGAGCTAGGTCGTTATTGGCAGAAATAATGTCCATGACAGCCTCTGCCTGGGTGAGGTCTAGCTGACCATTGAGGAAAGCACGCTTCGTAAACTCGCCTGGTTCGGCAGGTGAGGCTCCGCATTGGAAAAGTCGCTGAAGGACTCGTTCCGTCACCAGCATCCCCCCGTGGCAGGAAATTTCTACCGTATCTTCGCCCGTGTAGCTGGCCGGTGCGGCAAAGTAAGTGATAAGCACTTGGTCGATGGGGGCCTGGTTGGCATCGAGGATATAGCTCAGATGAGCATAGCGAGGCTTGAGTTTTTCAGAAAGAGTAGGCGGCGTGCATAGGCGTAATACTTCCAAGCAGGCGGAGCCGCTCATGCGAATGACAGCGATAGCCCCTTGCCCAACGGCTGTAGCCTGTGCAGCGATAGTTTTTTCTGAAGTGCTCATGATTCTATTGATTCAAAAAATCCGCCCCCTAAAAGTTTGCCACCATCATAAAAAGCACAGACTTGGCCGATGGCCAATGCCCGCAATGGAGCATCAAAAACAAGTCGAACTTTAGACTCAGAAATATACTCGCAACTACAGGGTTCTGCCTTTGCTCTATAACGTGGCTGAGCCATCACGCGAGAGGGGAGCGGGGCTATGGTATTGGCAATGCCGCCAACGATGACTTCCCTTGCGTAAAGCCCTTTGGTAGAAATATCTTCGTAACCTAGGATAAGCTGGTTTTTCTTAATGTCTTTACCTACCACCACATAGGCCACCCCTTCTTTGGGAGAGGCCACACCATGACCTTTTCTTTGCCCCATAGTAAAGAGGTGAAGGCCCTGGTGTTTGCCGAGAACTTTGCCGGAGGTATCGACGATTTTCCCGGGTTTATCCGGTAAATAGTGGCGTAGGAAGTCGCTCATTTTCACTTGCCCAATAAAGCAAATCCCTTGGCTGTCTTTTTTCTTAGCTGTTGGTAAGCCGTATTTTTCTGCCAGTTCACGTACTTCCGGTTTCAGTAAATCTCCTAGCGGAAAAACCGCATGGGCGATTTGTTCCGGACGCATGAGAGAGAGGAAGTATGATTGGTCTTTATTTGGGTCTCTACCTCGCAACACGTACGAACCATCAGCAGTATCTAAACGACGAGCATAGTGACCGGTAGCCACGGACTCAAAGCCCTGTTCTAAAGCATAGTCCAGAAAAACGCCAAATTTCATCTCGCGGTTACACAGCACGTCCGGATTGGGGGTAAAACCGGCTCTGTATCCCTCAATGAGGTAATTCACAATACGCGAGCGGTACTCATCTACTAAATCAATCACGCGGAATTCAATACCAAGCTTTTTTGCTACACCTAGGGCATCTTCGATGTCTTGTTCCCATGGGCATTCCCCGGGTATGCCCTCATCGTTGACCCAGTTTTTCATGTAAGCACCAACGACTTCATGCCCTTGCTCAACGAGCAGAGCGGCTGCCACAGAGCTATCTACCCCACCAGATAATCCTACGAGTATGCGTGCCACGATGCTTTCTTTCTATATGGTTCGTGTGATTGTGCTTAACTTACTCGCATAGTGTAAGCTAATGCCCCCGAATTGCCAAGCAAAAGTTCAGTTGCATTTTGGGGTATAGACTGATTTACCAGTTGAGTAAATTATTTATTTTTTCTACTTAATATATTAGGAACAGTCCTAGGTTATCGTGTCACTACTACACTAAATGTGTGACAGAATCCGCCACAAGGCTATCTGTTTCAAGCACGTTGAAAGAATTGTATGCAAAATTCCTCACCCCTGCATCATCGCTTATTTGCACAGGCATGGCAAGGAAATTGTACAGATACGTGCGATTATTTGTTTCGTCGCTATAAGACTCACTCAGCAGCAAACCTGTAGCCACGTCGTAGGTATGCACATACTAAGTGTAACCAAAATGAATGCAATAAGTATATTCCTATATGAATAATTTTTTTCAAGAAATAAATATATAAGAAAATAAAAATCGTCAAATGAAGAAAAAACTCCCTCAACACCTGCCAACGGTGGCAAGAGTAGAGCCAAAAAACACGGCAAAAAAAACTACCCCACCCCATTCAAATAGCCCTAAAATTACATTGTTTTAGAAAATTTGGGAAGAAAGTAATGCTACTTAATAGAAGTAGGGTTCAAAGAGTTTTATAAAGGAAAAAGACCTTATTATAGTGAAGCACAAATCTGAGAAGCTAAGAGCTGAGGGGTAGTTGATTGGGTGGCAGTAAGTGGTGTAAGCCAAGATTCTCTTTTTTGCCAAGTACGTTGGCGTTTAGCATATTGGCGAGTAATGAGGGCAAGTTTATTGCGGCAGTCAAGGAGAGAAATTTCCGTGCGGATATAGTCGCGTATAAGCGATAATCCTAGGGTGCGTTCAGCAGTAACCGAGCAAGAAGGAAGAGACCTTACTTCGTCTACAACGCCATCTTCAAACATTTGGGAAGCCCTGCGAGCTATGCGGGCATCGAGTTCTGCTACGTCTCTGGTAATGACCCAGCCCGGACCGGCAGGGGATTGTTGCCAATTGTTTTTCCAATAAGAAAGCGGTTTTCCCCCGACGATGACGATTTCTAAATTTCTTTCCACATAACGGCGATTTGAGGGTGAAGTTATCGCCGCCCCATCGGGGTCAAGCTGTTGTAACTCGGCATAGAGAGATTCAATGCTACGAGAAGCAAATGAGGCACGTAATTCGGCATTACCCGGAGGGGCTTCGGAAATGCCGTGAGATAAAAATTTCAAATACAAACCGGAACCACCGGTAATGATGGCGGTTTTCCCTCGACGATGAATATCGGCAATAATATCTGTGGCTCGATGATAATGAGCCGTGGCATCCCAATTCTCTGAAACAGATAATATACCTAGCATGTGATGAGGAATGCCTCCCCTTTCTGCCCATGAGGGTGTGGCTGTAAGGATAGGCATTTCTCTGTAAACTTGGTATGCATCAGCACTAACTATCTCAGCATCTATTATGCGAGCCAGTTCCACAGCAACGCTTGATTTGCCGGAACCTGTCGGACCTGCAATGAATATAGTGGATGGAAGTGCCATAAGATAATGTTTGTATAAAAAGTGAGGTCCTGCAAGGATTAACTTGCAGGACCTCGTTTGGTGCGCCCGAAAGGAATCGAACCTTCACGGGGGAACCCCCACTAGAACCTGAATCTAGCGCGTCTACCAATTCCGCCACGAGCGCACATTGTTCGGTAAGACGCAGGCATTATGCAGTGCGGTGTAACGATGGCAAGCTTTTTTTCGATGAAGAGGAAAAATTTTCTCTTAAATATGACATTTATGATGTGTGACTTTATTTGATGACAGGTAGGGTTTACATGACATCTAAACCGGGGTCCCAGTCTTTCCAAACCGGTTCGAGTCCTGCCGCTTCAATGGCCGCAACGACCTGAGCCGGGGTGCGGTGGTCGGAAATAGAAAATTGTTCTGTGACCTTTTCGTCTTTTTGGGAATCATCAAGAGCTACTTGATTCCCATGAATGGTATGGTGAGCTGATTGACGCCCCACCCCTGTGTACCCACCTGGTTCGGTACGTGCAATAGCAGACATGTGAGTCATGCCAATGTGCATAAGGCCATTTCGCATAAATTCAGGTTCGCGAGTACTGATAGACATCCCGATTCTAGGGAAGCAAATGCGCAAAGCACACATAAGCTGAACAAAGTTTCTATCATTCAGCATGAGTTGAGTATCTGGCTCGTATTCATAATTCCCGGCGTATGGACGCATACGAGGGAAAGCGACAGAAATAGAAGATTTCCAGCAATGTTTTTGCAAATATTCGATGTGGGTGGCAAGAGCCATAGCCTCTTGTCGCCATGGAGCCAACCCAAACAAAGCACCGATTTGAATGCGCCGGAAGCCACCTATGTAGGCACGCTCGGGGCAATCCAGACGCCAGTCGTAATTTTTTTTCATACCGGCGGTATGGAGCTGTTCATAGACCTCTCTATTGTAGGTTTCTTGATAAACAGCTAATTGTTCTGCCCCATGGTGTACGATTTCCGAATAACGGTCATCGGGAAGTGGTCCAATTTCTAACCCAAGTGCCGGAATAAACGAATGTAAAGCATCAAGACATTCTTGAATGTAGCCATCAGTAACAAATTTCGGATGTTCGCCGGAGACTAAAAGAATACTTCGCAGCCCTAAATCGTAGAGATAGCGAGCTTCTTGGACAACTTCGTCTACTGTCAGAGTCGTTCGAATAATAGGATTGTCACGCGAAAATCCACAGTATTTGCAGTTATTAATGCATTCGTTTGATAGGTAAATAGGGGCAAAAAGTCGAATGGTTTTTCCGAAGTGCAGACGGGTTAGACGTTGGCTCTCCTGGGCCATGGCATCCAAGCGAGCATCATCTACCGGTTCCAGTAAGGATATGAATTTGCGAATAAGCGGGCTAGGGGTAGCCAGTAATTGTGGTAATTCTTCAGAAAACGACATAGCTTTGCTTGCACTGTGATTTATCCTATCACCCATGAAGTGTGAACAAATTCATTTGTCCTCTCATTCTGCAAACTTTCCATACTTTAGCGTGTCATTTATTGGGCTATACATACGGGGAATAGGAGGGAAACTAAGCCGTAAAGGCTCTATTTTCATAATAGAGACTCAAATGGACTAGCAAGATATTAGCGGGATTTTATGCCGGAGCGGCGGCGAACTTCTCTGATACTGACAGGGGTGGTCAGTAGGGAATTGAGCCAAGAATTATAGCGAATGCGGGGGGCTTGAGTAAAGCGAGATGGCCTCGTGATGCGAGTAAAAATAACTCGTTTTACTTGAGACTTAGGGATTGTTTTAGTGCCATAGCCATTTGGTAAATTCGATGACCAAAATGTAACGCTATCTGAAGATTGCTTGATAAGTAAAGTGAGATGACCAAATTCATTTTTGCCCAGCTCACTTGACCAAAAGATTTTCATGAAGTCTCCCGGTTTGGCGAGATTCCAGTTTTCAAAACTAAAGCCAGCACCTAAAGAATGCACTAATACAGCTAAGCCCGGACCATTGGCATTTGCCCAGCCCCAAGGACCATCGCCATCTTTTTGTTCCATGCGAGGGGCTAAATGAAGCCAAGCATTTTTGCTAATGCGAGGTTTGGGGTTGTTGCTATCCCAAATTTGAAGAGACTTTAAAATAAGTAGATAAATAGCAGAGGAACAAAATGATGGCTTTGCTTTTTTGGGGAAATAAAGCGGTGTGTCGTTTTTGGCATCCCAGCGGCATCCTTTGTGAACCAAAGCAGAAAGTGCGGTTTTATTTGTCGCATACCCTCCTTTTTTGGGGAATTGCGAAAGGGCTTCTCTTACCGCATTGTACCATTCGGTCGCTTCTGATGTCGCTACATGATTGGTGGTGACGACTGGCTTTGCAGAGGGGGGGAGAGTTTTGCTTTCAGCATGTGACCACAGCAAACATAGAGTACAGATGATGAGGTAGAAATATCTCATTGCCTGTGCACGATAACAAATGTAAAAAATTAGGCAAGGATTCAATTTGTTTCGCATGGGCATAACGAACAAAAAAATGTTGTGTCAGAGCAAGGAATTAGCTGGACTTTTTCATGGAGAGAGACTACGATAACTCAGGTCTCGCACCGGGTATGCGGAGCGGAAAGGTGACGCATCTTGGGGCGGACCTGTTCCGACAATTATTTTCATCCATAACGGATTTACACATAGAGGCATATCATGGCTAAACGCGAAGACATCCACAAGGTTCTTATTATTGGTTCTGGCCCTATTATTATTGGCCAAGCTTGTGAATTTGACTATTCCGGCACTCAAGCATGTAAAGCATTACGCGCAGAGGGCTATGAGGTGGTGTTGGTAAACTCCAACCCCGCAACGATTATGACCGACCCAGGTATGGCAGATCATACCTACATTGAACCCCTGACCGTGGATCGCATTACGGCTGTTATTGAGAAAGAACGTCCGGATGCTTTGTTGCCTAACTTAGGGGGGCAGACGGCTCTTAACCTAGCCTCTAAACTCCACGAAGATGGTATCTTGAAGCAGTACAATGTGGAAGTAATCGGTGTTGATTTAGATGCTATTGCTCGTGGTGAAGACCGCATTATCTTTAAAGAAACAATGGATCGCATCGGTGTGCCGGTTGCTAAGTCTGAGCCTATTTACTCTGTGGAAGAAGCAGAGAGAGTGGCTGAAAACTTGGGCTATCCGGTAGTGCTTCGTCCCGCCTATACAATGGGTGGTACCGGTGGTGGTATCGTTTATAACGTAGATGAACTTCGCCAAGTAGTTCCTCGTGGTTTGGCCGCCTCTTTGATTAACCAGGTATTGGTGGAAGAATGTGTGCTTGGTTGGGAAGAACTTGAGCTTGAAGTTGTTCGCGATGCCAGTGGTCAGAAAATTACTGTTTGTTACATCGAAAACGTAGACCCCATGGGTGTACACACCGGTGATAGTTTCTGTGTAGCTCCTATGCTTACCGTGCCTCAGGAAGTACAGGACCGCTTGCAGGATTATGCTTATCGCATTTTGGATGCCATTGGTGTGACAGGTGGTACAAACGTTCAGTTTGCACATAATAAGGTAGATGACCGCATCATTGTTATCGAAATTAACCCACGTACTTCTCGCTCATCTGCATTAGCCTCAAAGGCAACAGGGTTCCCGATTGCTTCTGTATCTACAAAGTTAGCAGCAGGCATGACAATGGATGAATTGCCCTATTGGCGTAAAGGTACTCTTGAAAAGTATGAGCCGTATGGCGATTACGTGGTGGTGAAGTTTGCACGTTGGGCATTTGAAAAATTCCCGAAAGCAGCTGATAAGCTTGGCACACAGATGAAAGCTGTGGGCGAAGTGATGAGCATTGGTCAGAATTTTAAGGAAGCATTCCAAAAGGCTATTCGCTCATTGGAAATTGGTCGTGCCGGCTTAGGACGAGTGAAGAAGATTCAAGCCATGGAAACTGCCGATTTGCGTGAAAAAATCACCTACGGCAATAGCGAACGCTTCTTCTATGTCTATGAACTTTTGATGCGTGGTGCTTCTGTAGAGGAAATCGTCAAATTAACTCGTATCACACCATATTTCATCGAACAGATGAAGGAGTTGGCTGATTTTGATAAGTCTCTAGATCAGCAATCTTGGCAGACTCTTCCTATTGAGATGCTGCGTCAGGCAAAGGCATTGGGCTTCTCCGATAAGTATTTATCACAAATTTTTGATGTTACTGAGCGAGAAATTCGTGCACGTCGTGCAGAAAATGGCATTGTTGCCAGCTTCAAGGTAGTACCTGTGAGCGGTGTAGAGCATGCTGAGTACTATTACTCTACCTACTGTGGTGGTAAAGACGAAGTACCGGTAAGCGATACTAAGAAAATCATGATTTTGGGTGGTGGCCCGAACCGCATCGGTCAGGGTATTGAGTTTGACTATACCTGTGTTCACGCTGCCTTTACTCTTCGTGATAATGGTTATGAGTCCATCATGATTAACTGTAACCCGGAAACAGTTTCTACTGACTTTGACACAGCTAATAAGCTCTACTTCGAGCCGGTAACTGTAGAAGATGTATTAGCCATTTACGAAAAGGAAAAACCGGAAGGCGTCATCGTTCAGTTTGGTGGTCAGACTCCGCTTAACATTGCACAAGCATTGAAAGATGCCGGGGTGAAGATTATCGGTACTCAGCCGGAAGGCATCCGTTTGGCAGAAGACCGTGAATACTTCCGTGAACGCATGATTGCCCTCGATATCCGTCAGCCGGAAAGCGGCACAGCTCGCTCTTTGGAAGAAGCCGTGGAATTGGGCCGCAACATCGGCTATCCGGTAATGGTTCGTCCATCTTTCGTATTAGGTGGTCGCGGTATGGAAGTGATTTACGACGAAGAAAACCTTAAGCGTTATGGCAGAGAAGCTATTCAGGTAAGCCCTGAATACCCCATGCTGATTGATAGATTCCTAGACAACGCTATCGAAGCTGAAGTAGATGCCCTTGCAGATGGTACAGATACATTCGTAGCTACAGTGATGGAACACATCGAACTTGCCGGTATTCACTCTGGTGACTCCGCTTGTGCCATTCCGCCGGTAACGATTGCACCGAAGCACATTCGCACTATTGAAGAACACGCTGCGAAGATTGCCAAGGATTTCCAGGTAAAGGGTATTCTTAACGTGCAGTTTGCTATTTGTGAGGATGAAGTTTACATCATCGAAGCAAATCCACGTGCTTCCCGTACAGTACCAATCGTATCTAAGGTGACAGGTTTGTCTTTAGCTCGCTATGCTACAGAAATCATGCTTGGCAAGAGCTTGAAAGAACTTAATCTGGAACAAAAACCATGTCGATTTATCGGTGTGAAGGAAGCTGTATTCCCATTCAATATGTTCCCGGAAGTTGACCCGGTATTAGGACCGGAAATGCGTGCAACCGGCGAAGTAATGGGTATAGCAGATAACTTTGGTATGTCTTATTATAAGGCACAGGAAGCTGCTGGGTGCATTCTTCCAACCTCAGGTAAGGTGCTGATAACAGTGTCTGATAGAGACAAGAAGTTCATCGAACCAATCGCCCGCGACCTTATCGCCCTTGGGTTCAAGATTGTATCTACAGGTGGTACAGCCACATTCTTGAGGGGGCAGGGCGTAGAGACAGAAGTTGTAAACAAACTTCATGAAGGACGTCCGAACCTTGGTGATATGATTACCAATAAGAAGATTGATTTGATTATCAATACTCCGGTAGACCGTACGAGCATGATAGATGACTCATTTATTCGTATGCAGTCTATTCAGAAGAAGATTCCGTATATGACTACAATTGCCGCCGCTAAGGCCACTGTAGAGGGCATTCGCTCTGCACAGCAGGTGAAGGTAACTCCTCGTTCATTACAGGAATATCATTCATAAGTTATCCACTTTTCACTATATCGGCGGTCGTTCATAGAAAAGTGGACGACCGCTTTCTTTTTATAATCGTATGAATGTTCAATTAAGGGAACCAACTTTTCTCATGGGTGACAATCATGGGAAGTTGGTAGTATTAGAGAATTTGCTTCAGAGGAACGTCTTTCCGAATCATTCCGATATTATTGTACTAGGTGATTGTGGGTTAATGTTTACCCAATTTCCACCGGCTTATCTTCGCATAGACGAAGTGCTTGCTAAACAGGATATTCGTTTATTTCTCTTGAGAGGCAATCATGATAACCCAGACTTTTTCATTCCGGAGAATAATTTATCTCATGTGTTGTTACTTCCGGATTTGTGTAAGCTTAGTTACAAAGGGAAGAGTGGTCTCGTTTATCCCGGTGCTGTTTCTATCGACCGCTCAGAAAGAATGATCGAAAATTTTCCATGGTTTGAAAATGAAGAAGTTCCATCACCGGATGATGTGCCGAATGATGAAGTGGATTTTATTTTGTCTCACGGGGGGATTTGTCCACCTGATTATGTAGCGACGGGGTATGCAAAGGCCTCGCGTTGGGTGCCGTATGATGATAAATTAGTAGCAGACATAGACGCAGAGCAACTGAAATACAGGCAAGTTGTAGAAAAGACAAAGGTGAAATACATGTTTTATGGGCATTTCCACATTAGTCGCACTTTCCCTGAATTTGATGCTTCTAATAGAATTGCAAGATACTTCAATATCCTAGATATTGATGAAGTTAGAGAACTTCGCTTTCCCTCGTTGTAAAAGGAATTGAACGAGAGACGAGGGCAATAGAGCATTTATTCCACACACCATTCCTCGACCAACTCAGAAGGGAATTCATCAAGGAATCGAGATGGCTGAAGCTCAAATGTAGCCCCGGTTGGTCTGGAATTCCATCGAGGGTAACTTAGATAAAGCTCGTCTTTGGCACGCGTAATGCCTACGTAGAATAATCGTCGTTCTTCCTCAAGGCTATTGGGGTCATCATCCTCTAAGGCACGCTGATGTGGAAACATTCCATCACAAAGTCCGATGAGAAAAACGACAGACCATTCAAGCCCCTTTGCTTGGTGGATTGTAGATAGCGTGATAGATGGGGCTTCTTTCTTCGATGTCGTCACCTCATCGTCTGTATTACCTAGTAAGGAAAGCTGTGCAAGGAACTCTTCAGCAGAGTCAAACTTCTCTGAAAATCCTGCAAGATGTAGCAGGTCTTGTTGTCTTTGTTCGTAATTATCGAACGTAACCTGCATATAGTCATTGTAAATGGCTTCTGTTATCGAAAAAAGCATTTCAGATGGAGCCGTGGGGGTGCCGTTTGGTGCTAATTCATCTAAGGTATAGCATAACTGTGTCCAATGGGCTTTTGCCTTTGTCGGCACGGGAAAATCAAGAAGTAATTGAGAATATGAGCATGGCGGAGTATCTGATTTCCCTTCCGATAGCTGAACCCACTTTAACCAAAGTTTTTGAGCGGCAACAGCTCCAATATGTGGCAGAAGCATGACCATGCGGATAAACGATACTTCATCCCTAGGATTCATTACGAATCGAATAAAGGCAATGACGTCTTTAATGTGAGCTTGTTCAAAAAATCGGATGCCACTGGTGATGCGAAACGGGATGTCCCTTTTTGTCAGTTCCATTTGCAATTCCATACTGTGGAAGTGTGCTCTGTAAAGTACTGCAATTTCTGTGGGAGAAGTTCCCTGAGCTATAAGCTCTTCAATTCTTTGGGCAATAAATAAAGCCTGAATGCGCTCTGTATTTAGGGGAATAAGTGCGGGCTGGAAATTTGCCGAGGGGCGTATGGCTCGCAGTTTTTTTTCGATTTGGTTGGCGTTTTGAGCTATTGATGCATTTGAAAGACTGAGAATTTCCGGTACGCTTCGGTAATTCGTTTCAATTTTGTAGGTTTTGGCAGATGGGTAGCGTGTCGTAAATGATAGGATATTTTGCATATCTGCCCCACGCCATGAATAAATACTTTGAGCATCGTCACCTACAACCATTAACTGCCCATGCTCGCGTGCAAGCATGTCGATGAATTTGCATTGTAAGTAGTTAGTGTCTTGGTATTCATCAACTAAGATATGATGAAATCTCTGAGCATAGAGAGCCCTAAGATGTTCATTTTCTTCAAAAAGTTTGACAACATTTATTAATAAATCATCAAAATCCATGCTATTACTATTCACCTTGTGTAGTGAATATTTGGTCTGGATGCGTTTGATGTCGTCTGTGAAATGAGATAAATACGGATAGGCTGAGTTAATGACATCTTCTATATCTGTGCCTTCGTTATTGGCGAGACCGATGATAGAAAGTAAAACTTCCGGCTTTGGGAATCTCAGTGATTTATCGTTAAGCTTAAGTTCTTTCGTGATTGTGCGTAAAATGGATTTACAATCGTCTGAATCAAGAATCGAAAAAGAACGAGTATAGCCCAAATACTCTGCCGCATGATTCCGTAATATGCGATTGGCAATTGAGTGAAAAGTGCCACTCCAGAGTCTAGATAAATCTGAGGGGATGAGACCTCGTACACGCTCAGTCATTTCTTGAGCCGCTTTATTTGTAAACGTAAGCAATAAGATATTCCATGGGTCCACCCCCTGGTCTAATAACCAAGCCACACGATAAGTGAGAGTGCGTGTTTTTCCTGAGCCCGCACCGGCAATGACTAGAGCCGGTCCCGGAGCAGAACATACTGCCGCATATTGCTCCGCATTTAGTTCGTCCCGATAATTGATGTGGGAATGAGTATTGTTTTCCGGACTAGATGCCAGCTTGTAAATTTTTGCCATAAAGTAGGGGAAGAATGAGGAGAAAAAGGGGCGATAACTTAGTTATCACCCCTCCGTTTTATAAAGCGTGTAGGGAATTCTAGAAATCTAAGTACATTTCAGCACGGCGATTTTCTCTACGTACATCATCACGCGTTTTTTCATCGTCGGTATTTGACCAAGTACGACGAGGTTGTGATTTACCGAAGCCTTTGGTAATGATACGTTCCGCAGGTACGCCGAATGTTACGAGCTGTTTTTTTACAGCATTAGCACGGCGTTCAGAAAGACCTTGGTTGTAGCGTTCGCTACCAACGTCATCTGTGTGCCCACTGATTTCTAAGTTTTTCTTATCATCTAATCGAATGATATTAGCGACAATTTCAAGTTGACGAACTGAGCGAGGAGATAGGGTGTCTTCATTAAAGCCAAAGAATAGAGCTAGAGAATCGCCTCCCTGTGGATTTTTAACGATGGGAATAAAGATGTCATCGCCTGCACCTTGGCGCTTAGTGTATGCCTCCAGCATGCTATCGAGAGATACTTCTGCAATTAACCATTGTGTATCTTTCTTGGCAACTGTAATGCCTACATTACCGGCTTTTTTACCCTGAGCATCTTGAAGGTGAACAAAAAAGCCGGCATTTGAAGGAGCTTCGTATGCTGTTTTGATAGGGGTTTCATCACGAAGGCGGAATGCCCCTTCTTCAAATAGGATACACAAACCAGCGATAGTCGCATCTTTAACTTTTTCTCTGTCTACCAGTTTGCGAGCTGTTTTGAAGTTTGTTGTAATCACGGCTTCCATGAATGCTGAGACAACACCCATGGGGTCGTTGAGCATTAATGGCGTAGCTTTTTCTTTATTAATATCTTCTTTTGTCGGCAAATTGAGTTTATCTAGCTTCCATTGCTGGTTAGCACCCTGCTTAAGGTCAAGATACCCCCGAGCCCCATTTTTGAAATTGAGGGAATATCTGGCTGTGGGAGCCGCTCCCTGATTGTTTGCCCCGATGCTTGTAACGCTTGGTGTGGCTAATTTTGCCGAATTGTTAGAAATGAGTTCGGTGAGTGCTTTGGCTTGGTCTTCTGTGATAACTTGCTGAGATAAAAGATGCTCAAGGGCTTTTACATTCCTATCTTGAATGATTTTAGCAATAGCGTAAGCAAGTGACTGAGAAGATTTTAAGTCAATGAATTTGACGGGCTCAACACCTGGTTTCTCAATTTCTTCCCTAGGGGTGGAAATGTTTGTTGGTGTTGCTGTGTTTGTCTTGTTGCTTTCCTTATCGTTTGCTTGCGTAGTGGTTGTATCTTCGTTGTTTGTCGGAGTTGATTCTTTCTCAGGATAGAGGAATAAGAAAGCAATGCTACCAACAATTAAGAAACTGATAATAAATGTAACAAGTGGTGTGGAGGATTTTTTTGTAATCATTTAGTTTTTGGTGTTAAGTTTGTTAAGTAATTTGTCGTGAATTCCGTCAAAGCCGCCATTGCTCATAACGAGAATGACATCGCCGGGTTGGGCTAATTCTGAGACTTTGAAAACAATTTTATCAACCGCATCGCCAATAATGGGTGCTTTATTGAGTGCAATTAGGTCGTTTTCCAATTTGTTAAGGTTAAGTCGGTCTTTTTCTGCTACTTTGCCAGGGTTATCAACTTTAGCTACCACAGGAAAATCTGCTGTGGCTAGAGCAATGGCAAGTTCACTTTGAAAAATATTTCTGCGAGTTGTATTTGAGCGTGGTTCAAATATGGCCCAAATTCGTGCTTGTGGATATCGTTGGCGAATCCCTTGAATGGATTGACGAATAGCCGTCGGATGGTGGGCAAAATCGTCTATGACAGTGATTCCTTTTACCTCACCTCTTACTTCCTGGCGGCGTGCAACTCCCTTGAATTTCTTTAGCGACTCAGCTAATTGCTTGACATTTAATCCGGCAAATTGTGCCGCAGAAATTGCCATAGCCGCATTCCGGATATTAAATTCGCCAATCATAGGTACATAATATCGAGTGCCTTCTAGAGTAAAGTAGCTTCCGTTTTCTGTTGCTTCGACATCTAAAATGCGTATGTTTGCAGAATCAGAAAAACCAAGTGTTTTTACAGGGCAGGGGGCTTTTTTAACGACATCTAAACAATTTGGATCATCAGCATTGACGAGAGCCAAGCCGTTGTTTGGGATGATTTGAGTGAGCCGCCGGAAGCTTAATTTAATCTCATCTATATTATTGTAGATGTCAGCGTGGTCAAATTCTATGTTATTGATAATAACAACTTCCGGGAGGTAATGAAGAAATTTTGACCGTTTGTCAAAAAATGCCGTATCGTATTCATCCCCTTCCAAAACACAAAATTCAGAGCTAGTAAAGCGACCACCTCGTCCTAAATTTCGAGCAATCCCCCCGATCATGAAGCTTGGATTTAAGCCGGAATCTTCCATAAGCCAAGTAAGTATGGAAGTAGTGGTGGTTTTCCCATGAGTTCCGGAAACCACGTAGTTCCTCTTTCCTCGTAGGAAGTATTCCTTCATGGTTTCTGGTAATGATAAGTAGCGAAGTCGTCGTTGTAGAACAGCTTCTACTTCGGCATTCCCTCTACTCATGGCATTGCCAATAATAATGACATCAGCGTCTTGGGGTATGTTTGAGGCATGATACCCTTTGCTGATTTTAATCCCTTCGCTTTCTAAGAAAGTAGACATTGGTGGGTAGACGTTCTCATCTGACCCTGAAACTTTATAGCCTTGGCGAGCCATGGCCGCTGCTACTGCCCCCATGGCTGTGCCACAAATGCCAAGAAAATGAAAATGTTTATCCATAATTGATGAAGAAAGTTATGTAAATGATGGTGCAGATATACAAGAATCTGCCAATGCTCTATCTCGGCGACGTATAATTCTATCTGCTATGTCAGTTATCATCCCTGAAAGAATTCGGGTTAAGTGACTCCCCGGACGATAATCTGCCGGTGCGATGAAGTTTACTCGGTCAGAATTTGCCGCAAGGTTGTAGCATTTTCTAAAGCTGCTGTTAGTTTCGTCTGCCGGATTATAAACAGCCACAGCGTGGCCGCCATTGCGACGCATGACCGTAAAACAAGGTACATCCGTAGGTCCATCGCCAATGTAAATCATGTTTGAAAATGGGATGGGTCTCATATCCTCTGGCATGTGGTCATTGACGTCTTGATTGTAGTTGAGCATCCCCTTGTTAATCCTAAATAGGTATTGCGTCTTTGTCGTGTGCGAAATCACTCGTTTCGGGAAGTCAATGTGACCATTGGATTCGCTAAATTCACAACCAAATACTGCTTTGAAATAGGGGCGTAGTGCTGACCCATCAATCAAGGCTTTCAGTCCGGATGATATAATGTAATATTCAATTTTTATCCCTCTGTCTAAATGTAGAGGAGAGAGAGTTAGCTCTGGTAAAATCTTGAAAAAATCAGGTAATCCCGGATAGAAAGTGAGCTTTTCGCCTAGTTGCTTGAGCCTTTCATTATTGACTCTATCTAACGCAAGTGCGTCAAGTAGGCTTTTCATGTAGATGAGTTCTCCATCCCAGCCTTCTTTATCACCGGTTTGGTTGCATTTTGCCCAAAATTCTTTTGGCGAGATGCCAAATTCGGGGAAAATGGCTTCATCTTGCATATAATACGGGCTTAATGTCTGATCGTAATCAAAAATCAGAGCAATGGTATTTTGCGGGGATGGCATGGTATTAAAATCTTTTGCGTATAATGTGATAATGGCAAATGAATTACATTCGGAAGTGGTCGCCTAAATAGCGCTCTCTTGCTACCGGGTCATTGGCAATTTCTTCCGATGAGCCATGCTTAATTACTTTGCCATCAAATAAGATGTACGCTCTGTCTACAATGTGCAGGGTTTCTCGCACGTTGTGGTCTGTAATGAGAATGGATAAGCCATCCATATCTCGTAGTTCCATCACGATTTTTTGGATGTCAGATACAGCAATTGGGTCTACGCCACTAAATGGTTCGTCTAGCATGAGCAATTTGGGATTTGTTGCTAATGCTCGAGCTATGGTTAATCGACGTTTTTCACCACCAGATAGTTGAATGGCCATGGAGCGGCGTAATTTGGTGATACCAAAGCGGTCCATGAGTTCAAGAGCTCTGTCTTTTTGCTGTTTTTTGGTCATGTCTTTCCGCGTTTGCAGAATGGCCATGAGGTTGTCTTCTACAGAAAGCTTGCGAAAGATAGATTCTTCTTGCGGTAAATAGCCCATTCCTCGTCTTGCTCGTAGGTGCATGGGTTGGTCTGTTATATCTTCCCCATCAAATATAACATGCCCTTCATCAGGACGAACAAGCCCTGCAACCATGTAGAATGATGTTGTTTTCCCAGCACCATTCGGACCTAATAAACCTACAATTTCTCCGTGACCGACGGTTAAACTGACTTGGTCAACAACCTTGCGAGTTTTGTAGGTTTTACAAATGCCTTCAGCACTGAGCAATGGACTGGTTTCTTGAGTAGTCACGGGTAAACGAGGATTAATTATTCTTAGTAGAGATTTGCTTGTCTATGTCGCGTAAAATAGTTTCTGCACCATGGCTTACATAAACATTACCATTGCCGTAAATGCGGATAAAGCCATCTTTGCTGGGGCAACGCACGACATTGCCGTCTGAGCTAATTGTGGGGTATCCGCCAATGAGTAAAATTTCTCCCTTGGTGGCATCGTAGGTGGCTATTTCGGCTGTTGCTTTGTTTTTTGTGCCTTTTTCGTCTGTGTAGTGAATGACGACATTGCCGGAGGCAGATACTTTTTTGAGGGAATCAAAATTGAAGTTTCCCCCATTTGGTAAAACAGGGTTACTCTTTTTTGTTTCTTGTGCTGCTTTCTCTGATTTCTCCGTTGGTGCTTTTTTGGTCAAATAAATTTTTAGCGGCCCTGTACAATCTAAGCTCATACGCGGATTTCTTAGGCTTACGTTTTTCATGTAAACAAGTAAGCCTTGTTCCATATCAAAATAAACACCATCAGCACAGTTTACTTGATAGGTATCTGGGTCGCTCGTCTTAGCTCCATCCGGTATCGGTGTGCTGGCTGTTGTGTTGATGGAAATTTGGTTAATTTGGCGGAACTCAGAAATGGAAACATCAACCGCTTTATCCTCTTTTAGGTGGGCAGCGATGCTTGCCTTAGCTGATTCTAGGATAGTTTGCTCATTTATCGGAGCTGTTGACCCTTGTACATGTTCTTCAATTTCTTTGCTGTTGAGTGGTCTAACTATGTTTTTGTCAGCAGAGAATGGTGCTTGTACTCGCGGATCCAGTTCTTTTGGGAGTGGTTGTACGATGTGACGAGGAATGTCATCACTATACCCCATGTTTGCAGAAATGAGGAAGAGACTTGCGTATTTGATGATAGAGGCTGTCATGGAAAAAACTATTTATTAATTTTTGCAGGACGAATGGTGGTTTGGATGGGTCCTTGTAGGAATCCTTTTTTGCTGATGGTATCTAAAAGTAATCCTGTTCCTTCTGCGGTGATATTTTTTTCTTTCAGTATGGTTTTTTGGGATGATACTGCTTTTTTTGATGATAAGTAATAGGTCGCTTCATTTGTAAATAGATGCGTTTTGTCGCCTTTCTTGTTGTAAAGATATATGTTTACAGTAAAGCCGGCTATCTCATCATCCCCCTTGATTCGCATTTTTTCCGCTGTTAGAAGGTGTGAAATTTTGTTTTTTTCGTATCGCGGAATGCTAACTCGCTTTAATTCACTCCCTTTGGGAAGCAATTCAAGCATGGGTATCTTTTTCTCTATCGGAACAATTGGTGTGTCCACAGCACTCCATGCCGAAGCACTTAATGCAACGGTCATACAGAAAACTGTGAAAATGTGAAAACTCATGAAATTGCTTTGTGTATGCCCATGAGGCGTGAGAGTACTCCCTCTAACTGATGTAACGGAATTTGGTTAGGTCCATCAGAGAGAGCATTTGCAGGGTCTTTATGAACTTCCATAAAGATGCCATCAATGCTACCTGTCGCCATGGCTGCATTGGCAAGTACAGGAGCTAATTCTCCATCACCACCTGTAGCACCACCTAAGCCACCCGGACGCTGAACGGCATGAGTAGCATCAAAGACTACTGTAAAGCCTTCTTGTTTCATCCAGTAGAGAGAACGCATATCTACGACGAGGTTGTTGTAGCCAAATGAGGTGCCACGTTCACACATCATGAAGTTTTCACAGCCAAAGGCACGCATTTTTTCGCCAATGTTTTTGGTGTCCCATGGTGCAAGGAATTGGCCTTTTTTGATGTTTACCGGTCTTCCGGTTTTGGCACAGGCTTCCAATAAATCTGTCTGGCGACATAGGAATGCCGGGATTTGTAATAAGTCTACGTAATCTGCGGCAATAACGGCTTCTTCCGCTGTGTGTACGTCTGTCACAACGGGGATTTGGAGCTTTTTCCCGATTTCTGCCAAAATTCTGCATCCTTCTTTCACACCGGGACCACGGAATGAGGTGACGGAGGTGCGATTTGCTTTGTCGTATGATGCTTTGAAAATAAATTGAATTTGAAGTTTTTCTGCGATTTCTTTGATGGCAGTAGCCATCTCCCAAGCAAACTCTTCTTTTTCTAATGAACAGGGACCAAGCAAAAAGAATGGTCGAGTAGTACCGATTTCAACTGATTGAATGTTAAATGACATAGACCTATACCAGTTAGTTCATACATTATGACTTTTTTATGCCGAAAGGTCAAGCAACTATCGTGCTATTTAATTCTTTCTCATGGTCGTAATGAAAGGCAGTCTTGATGAGAAAGAGGAACTCGCATGGCGGAGACATGGGTATGCGGCTAGGATGAGGCTGTGTTTAAGTCAAATCTATGGCAATTTTAGTAGTTGAGCCGAATAGAAAGTTAATATAAAACAACGATATAAATCACCACCAAAATATTTAGGAATATGAAAAAACCAAGCTATGATTTGTTTGTTTCGTATGATGAAAAAGGTGGTGCATTGCGTCGGTTTTTAGCAGAAGAATTTGCTAAAACTCATGGAATTAAAAAAATATGGGAGTGTGGGTTAAGAGAGATGAAAATTAATGATTTGCCCCCGGCAGATGGAATAATTAGAGTGCATCCTATATTTATGCAATCCGGTATTACTGTAACAAAGAAATTGCCGGAATTGTTAGCTGATTTATATACTGCTGTCGGGCAAGTTCCTGCTTTAGAAATACTGCCTGTTTGGGGAGGATTACGCGAACAATGGCAACGAGTCTGTGAATTTCTAACTTCTTATCTGACTAAAGAAGTAGGGCTGTTGCTTATGGTTCATAGTGTAGGTGGTGGGCAAGAGGCGTGCGAGGCAAGGGAATTTTTGCATTTTCTCAAATCATACAGGCCGGAATGGTTTGAGCTAGAGTGTCAAATTGCCTATTTCGGGGCAAGTCCGGGGATTGATGAGGTGTGCCCGAAAATGACTATGCAAAAGCTACTCGTGTTGCCATTTTTAGTAAGCGAAGGGAGTCATTATCATCATGATATGCCTAGGGTAGACCAAATTCGGTCATTTGGTAAAGAAATGGAATTACTCCCCTCGTATGGTGTCTTTTTCGTGCAGGAATGTTTAAAACGGCAATAAAATTACCCGGCAGAGAAAGACTCACTGCCGGGTAGATGTAGATTGATTTAGGCAAGTATTAGTTGCCGTATGGGTGATTTACGCGACTGAATTGCTTGAGGCGTAAGCCGTTGAGATGGATAAATCCGGTGGCATCATCTTGGTTGTAGAGTTCTTCGTACCCACCTTCCATTGTGGCGATTTCTTCGGAGTACAAGGATTGCGGAGAACGACGACCTGCGTACATGATGTTGCCTTTGTACAACTTCAAGCGCACTTCACCATTAACGGTTTCTTGAGACTTGGTGATGAGGGCTTGGATTGCTTCGCGTTCCGGTGCAAACCAGAAACCATTGTATACTAATGTGGAGTATTCAGGGATGAGGGAGTCTCTGACCTTTTGAACTTCTCTGTCCATAGTGATGGTTTCAATGTCGCGGTGTGCGGCCAGAAGAATCGTGCCACCTGGAGTTTCGTAAATACCACGGCTCTTCATGCCTACAAATCGGTTTTCAACGATGTCCACACGTCCGATGCCGTGTTTGCCACCGAGAGCATTTAGTACATACATAATTCCCAACGGACTTAGAAGTGTATAGCCATCACGTTCCCCTTGTGAAGAAACGCCTAATTCCTTCATTAATGATTCCAACCCTTCGTATTGGAGACCAATGACGTCGCCTTTTTCGTAAAGAAGTTGGATGTATTCTGCTTTATCGGGGGCTTCTTCGGGAGATACAGAAAGCTTGTACATTTCACGATCAGCCGGTGTTGTGCCGTCATACCATGTGTCTTCGAGCATGCCTGCTTCGTAAGAGATGTGAAGCAAGTTGCGGTCCATTGAGTATGGCTTTTTCAGAGATTGGCGAATCGGAATGCCGTGAGATTCGGCATAAGCAATCATTTCTGTTCGGCCTGGGAATTGTTTGCGCCATTCTGGGTCACGCCACGGAGCGATGACTTTGATGTTTGGAGCCAAGGCGTTTATGGATAATTCAAATCGAACTTGGTCATTGCCTTTACCGGTTGCACCGTGAGCAATCGCATCTGCCCCTTCGCGAATGGCGATTTCTACCATGTCTTTGGAAATGCATGGACGTGCAATGGATGTGCCAAGTAAATATCGGCCTTCGTAGAGTGCATTTGCCTGCATCATCGGGAAGATGTAATTTGCCGCAAAATCTTCTTTCAAGTCACCTATATAGCACTTGGAAGCACCAGTTGCTAGGGCTTTTTCTTCTAGACCATCAAGCTCTTCTGCCTGACCTACGTCTGCGCAGTAGGCGATGACTTCAGCATTATATTTTTCCTTGAGCCACATGAGTAATACAGAGGTGTCAAGGCCGCCGGAATATGCAACTACAATCTTCATGTGCGTAGATATTGTTATTGTGCACAGGCATCTTGCCTTATTCTGAGCGTGGGTGAAAGTAGAAAGTTGCTCATCCTGCCCTTTTTTTGTCTTCATGGGTTCTCTTTCGTATTATCTCATGGGATTTTAGGGGAGATTAATGGAATTGGTTAAGATTTCCTAATAATTGAGACTTGAAAATTTGTGCTTGGTAATGGTGTGGTTTGGTTTTTGCTGTTCTGTTTTGAGTAGTAGGGAGTTGTTATGCTGGTGTCGGCTTAAGATTTGCGGATGATGACGAAAAAAAATAGGCTAATTCGCGAAAAATAAAAAAAAGCACTTGATTTTTTCGGGCAATGCATTTACCTACTTCGCCGAACTTATGGCTAAGAAGAGCTGGATTGCAAGAAACAAGAAAAAAGCTGAGACCGTCAAGCGTTACGCAGAATTGCGTGCACAGTTAAAGGCGGAAGGAGATTATGTAGGTTTGACAATGTTGCCACGCAACGCAAGCCCGACCCGATTGGTAAATCGTTGCCTCGTATCTGGTCGTCGTCGTGCGTTTATTCGTCGCTTCAAGTTGTCTCGTATTTCTTTCCGTGAACTTGCTAATGCCGGGATGATTCCTGGGGTTACCAAGTCTAGCTGGTAAGAATCAGCAAGAGTATAGGCAAAGCCTCAAAGATTTTGACGCTAGGCTGGAAATAATTTAGCCTAGCGTTTTCCTATGCCCATATACGAATATATATCTGAACATCCCGAGGACCCCGAGCGTTCGTGCACGGTGTGTCGTCGGGTTTTTGAGTTGCGTCGTCCAGTCGACAGGGCTCCATTGGAAAGATGCTTGGTTTGTAAAAATCCGGTGAGGAAAGTAATAAGCCGTGTTAATGTGCCGGAGATAACAAAACCTTTGTCTGTAAGTGATGCAAAGGCTGCTGGCTTTACGGTTTTGGAAAAGCGGGATAAAGGAGTTTATGAGAAGCTATGAGTTTGATTATCATAGCAAATTGAGTGATTCCTAAAGTAATCAATAATCAATGACAGATTTAGACCCTCTGAGTATTCTTGCAGCCTTTGGGGCTGCTGACAATACCATGTTTGCACCGGGCGATATTGTGAGCTCTGTGCTAACGGTAGTGGTGTTGGTATTATGTTATTATTTAGAGGCATTTTTTGTTGGAACGCAGTTTGCGTTGTTAAAAGTTCGCGAAGGGCACTTAGATGCAGACCTTATTGGAGTAGTTCCGAGACGAAATAAGGTAATTGCAAAAAAAATCATTCGCCAGGCAGAATTGTATTTATCTGTTTGCCAAGCAGGTAGTTCACTTGCTGTATTAGCATTGGGCTTTTTCATGGCTCCCTTTGCTTTTAAATTGGTTGCCCCTGTGCTTAAATCACTTGGATTTACTTATTCAGTTTATTGGGGTGCATTAGTTATCAGTTTTATTTGTTTTGTGTTTTTGCATATTGTTGTTGTGCAACTTATATCACGCACTTGTGCCGTAGCTCAACCGGGAAAGAAGGTGTTGTCCTCCGGGGTGAAGTTACGTTTTTTTCGGGCATTATTTAAGTACACGGGTATTACATGGTTGACCGGAGCCAGTGCCCATTTTGTGATGAAATATGTGTTGGGAGTAGACCCGCAAGCCGTGAGTTGTACAAACCATAGCACAGATGATTTGGTGCTAATGGTAGACGAGAGTGAACGCTCACAAGAACTTACTCCTCAAGAGGCGGAAATTTCTAAAAATGCCTTAGAGTTAAATGATATGTGTGTTAAAGACATCATGACTCCTCGCACAGAGGTGGATGTGATGAATATCTATGAACCATTTGAAAAAAACTGGGCATTGGCTCGTGATTCCAGACATACGCGATTCCCTCTAGTAGAAGGGGCTCATTTAGATGATGTGAAAGGCTGGGTTCATGTGAAGGATATTCTTCGTTTGGTCGGACACGAACAACCTGACTTAATGACTGTAAAAAGAGAACTTAAGGTGGTTCCGGACACCATGCCTTTGGATAGTTTGTTGTCTTTTTTCTTAAAGGAACACGCCCATTTTGCCTTGGTTGTAGATGAATTTGGTGATTCGATTGGTCTTGTCTTTTTAGATGACGTCTTGGAACAAATTGTTGGCGACGACATTCAAGATGAATTTGACCAAGAAGAGGTGCATGATTTTGTGAAAACCGCTCCCGGTCGCTATGCCGTTAATGGAACGATTACTTTAATAGATTTGGCAGATTATTTGCCGGATTTAGATTTGGATTGCCCAGGTGTGACAACCCTTGGTGGGTATATTATTAGCCAATTAGGCTATATCCCCGAAGAAGGGGTGGAACTGCAAATCGAAGATTATATGGCAGTTGTTGCAGGGTCTGATGGTAGACGTATTACTCAGGTATTGTTGACTTATCTGGGTAATGACAATCAAGAATAATGGTATATTCCGGGCGAGAACTAATGGCTAAAGATAGAAAACATTTGCAATATGTGCCCGATTGGAGCTTTGAATTAGAAGCCGAGGCTAGCGGATATTTACGTATAGCCGGAGTAGATGAGGCCGGGCGTGGACCCTTGGCCGGTCCGGTTGTTGCAGGAGCTGTCGTATTGCCCAGAGATGCCAATTTTTTAAGTGGCTTAAATGACTCAAAAAAGCTTACTGAGAAAAAGAGAGAAGCTTTATACGAGGCATTGGCGTCATGTCCTGAGGTAGATTGGTCTGTTGGAATTGTGACAGCAGAGGAAATTGACCACTTAAATATATTGAAAGCAACGCATTTGGCTATGGCTCGAGCTGTTAGTGGGCTGAAAGATAAGGCAGACTTTTGTTTAGTTGATGGTCTGCCTGTTAAGGGGCTTCCTGTGAATCATCGAGCTATTGTAAAAGGAGATGCGAGAAGTTTATCTATTGCCGCTGCTAGTATTTTTGCTAAAGTAACAAGAGACCGCATGATGATAGAGGCTCATGCTCTTTATCCGCAATATGAATTTTCGAAGCATAAAGGATATGGCACAAAATCGCACATGGATGCTCTTCGGAAGTATGGGCCTTGTCCATTACATCGCCGCTCGTTTGCACCGATTGCACAAATGGAATTGCCCATCTTTGGATAATCCTTATCGTGACTCTAAGTGGTTGGGGGATTATGGGGAGTTGGTGGCTAGGTCGTTTTTATTAGATTCCGGGTATCGAATCTTACGCACTAACTGGAGACCTAACCATGGCGGTGAAATTGATATTGTGTGTAGATTCCTTGATACTTTGGTTTTTTGTGAGGTAAAAACTCGTACAAGTCGTGAATTTGGCGGTGGCTTACGGGCTGTGAATGCTCAGAAACGTCAGCTTATCCGCAAAGGTGGCAAGGAATGGCTAAGGATGATGAGGGATAAACCGGAATATAGGTATGATGTGATTGATATTTATTATTGTCCGGGGCAGGTGCCGGAGGTCAATCATTACAGAAATGCTTTTTTTGAGCATGAGCGTTCGTCTTCTGCTCGTTTGCCTTTTAAGGTGTGATTTTTTATTGATGTATGTATGGTCAATGTCTATAAAAAAACCACTCTATGATTCATAGAGTGGTTTGACATTTTTATAGTGTAAAAATGCGGATGTTTTAACCAATCTCGGTATTCCCATGAAGTTGAGCCCCTTCCTCCATGGATAGGCTGATGGTCTTCATGTCTCCTTTTACACGAGCTTGTTGCTTGAGTTCGCAACGTTTCGAAGTGATTTTCCCGTCTACTTTGCCGTAGATGCGTACATCGCCTGCGGTGATGTCACCTGTAATGGTGGCAGATTCACCGATGGTGACGCGACCGCTTGTAGAGGTGATTTCGCCTTCGATTTTCCCCTCAATGTGCATATCATTCTCAAAGCGAATGGAGCCTTTAATTTGAATGCCGGAGGATAAAAAGTTGGTTGGATTATCGTGCATGGTTTGAAATGCGGCTAGATGGTCATGATGTCTTTTTCCTTAACGACAACAAGTTCGTCAATTTCCTTAACGTACTTATCTGTAAGTTTTTGAATTTGTGCTTCCAAATCACGTTGTCCGTCTTCGGTGACAATGTTGTCGGCCTTTAACTTCTTAGCGGCATCCATGCCATTTTTACGAGCACCGCGAACACGTACGCGTGCATCTTCTGCCTGTGATTTAACAAGTTTAACGAGTTCTTTACGTCTTTCTTCAGTCAAGGCCGGAATTGGTAGACGAATAGAACGCCCTTCAATCATTGGTGTGATGTTGAGCTTGCTTTCGTTGATGGCACGACCAATGTCATTGACTGTGCTTGGGTCAAAAGGTTGGATGAGGATTAAGCGTGGTTCCGGTGTGCTGATAACAGCTAAACCTTTTAATTTCATTGAAGAACCATAGCTGGCGACATGTACGTCAATGTTTTCAACCAATGCAGGAGATGCCTTTCCGGTGCGAACTCCGGAAAATTCTTGTTTGGCAAAATCAACTGACTTAACCATTGCCTCTTCGACTTCGAGTAGGAGTGTTTCTGCGTCCATATTGTTTCTGGTGCTAAGTGTATAATATTTGTCTTATTAGTAAAATGAGGATGCTGACATGCAGCACATATTTAGCTGATGGTCGTTCCGATTGGCTCGCCAAGCAATGCACGGGTAATGTTGCCCGGGGTGTGCATATCAAAGACGATGATGGGCTTTTTGTTATCCATGCAAAGTGTAAATGCCGTAGAGTCCATGACTTTAAGTTGGCGATTGAGGCATTCTGCAAATGAAATTTCGTCGAATCGCGTAGCCGTGGCAACTTTTTTCGGGTCTGCATCATAAACGCCATCAACGGATGTGGCTTTCATCACTACTTCAGCATTGATTTCGTTAGCACGAAGAGCTGCTGTTGTGTCGGTAGAGAAGAATGGGTTCCCTGTGCCTGCTGCAAATATGACGATTTTGTTGTTGTCTAGATAGGAGCGTGCCTTTAATCGAATGAAGGATTCTGCAACGTTTTTCATTTCAATTGCAGATTGAACGACACATGGAACGCCGGCTCGTTCAAGGGCACTTTGTAAAGCTAGGGCGTTCATAACTGTAGCAAGCATACCAACGTAGTCGGCTGTTGCTCTGTCCATGCCGCGTACGCTTGCTTTTGCACCGCGCCAGAAGTTGCCACCACCAACAACAAGACCGATTTGTTTGCCGGCTCGGTGGGCTTCGGCGATTTCTTCAGCGATGCGGGCAACGATTTCCGGCGAGATGTTGTCCATGCTTCCGGGGTTGCGAAGTGCTTCACCACTAAGCTTTAATAGAATTCTTTTGTAGGATTGAGGTTGTTTTTCGCTCATAACTTGTCTTTTACGCAGATAAGATACGCCTTATTGCTGCCTAATTGAAGAAAAAAGCGTCAAAGATTAGAATTTTTTCATTTTTGTTTGTCTTTTGATTTTCTATTGCCAGTGTGGGCTGGTATGTTATAGTCCGAGCTTCGTATTTATATGATGAGGTTTATCTATTTCTTTTTTGGGGTGGATAGTAGCATGTGGTTCAAGTTTTTTATAAGCGGCTGAAATGCATGATTTTTCAGTAGATGAGGGAGTATGGGATTGGTTTGATGAAATATTTGTGTCTGAAGGCACGCATGAGTCTGTGATTGTTCGTAGTACAGATTCAATTTGGGATGTAAGGGGGGTAAATTATTTTTCTATCTATGTTGATGTATTACCGGTACCGGAGCCTTGCACAAGTGTATTTTTTATGTTGGGTGCTTGTTTTGTTTCTTTTAGACGTGCTAAAATCTAATAAAAAAACCGCCATACATTTTTGCATGGCGGTTTGAAGGTATTATTGAAACTTAGTTAAGCTTGTTTTATTTGCTGAGGTATGAAGCAACTCCTTCGTGAGATGGGGTCATTGCTGTGGCTCCTTTGTGCCAGCCAAGGGGGCATACTTCACCATATTGTTCGTAGTGCTGAAGGGCATCTACAATGCGGATGGCTTCGTCAATGGAGCGACCTAGGGGCATGTCGTTTACCAACTGATGACGTACGATGCCTTCCTTGTCGATTAGGAAGAGTCCGCGATAGGCTACCATTTCGCCTACGATTTCTACGTTGCCTTCGTCATCAATTTCTTCGTCGCCTGCCAATACGTCGTAATCAGCTGAGATTGTCTTATTGATGTCGGCTACGATAGGATAGGTCACGCCTTCTATACCACCTTGTACTCGTGGGGTGTTTACCCATGCCCAGTGCGAAAATTCGCTGTCAGTTGAGCAACCTACTACGGCTACATCGCGCTTTTCAAATTCTTCCAGTGCTTCTTGGAAGCCGATTAATTCGGTCGGGCATACGAATGTGAAGTCCTTCGGGTAGAAGAAGAGTACAACGTATTTCTTGCCCTTGTACTGTTCCAAGCTGAATTCCGGTACGATGGTGCCGTTGACTACTGCATTTGCACTGAACTTTGGTGCTGGTTTTCCTATGAGAAGCATATTTGTTTGTGGTTTTGTTCTGCACGCAATTTCTCATAGTTGATTTCTTTTGTCAAGAGAAAAAATTAGAATTATTCTAATTTTTTTTGAAAAAATTTTTCCCATGTTGCATTTGCGAGTCATGAAAAGGCTGAAATAGTGAGTAAATCTTGGAAATCACTTGAAAAGAGGGGGGGATTTGAGACTATGAGGTGCAGAAATATGAAAAACGAACAAAAGGATGAGTGGACAGGGAAGTTAGGAGTCATATTGGCGGTAGCCGGTAGTGCTGTAGGGTTAGGGAATTTTTTACGTTTTCCCGGATTAGCATCGCAGTATGGCGGGGGTGCATTTATGGTTGCCTACGTAATTATGCTTTTATTGGTAGGTATACCGGTAGCATGGGCAGAGTGGTCTATTGGTCGTAGAGGTGGGGAAAGAGGGGCTCATTGTGGTCCTGGTGTATTTTGGTATTTGACAAATGGGTCGAAGTTATGGAAGTTTTTAGGGGTATTGGCCGTGCTGGGGCCATCATCAGTAGCTTTTTATTATTTAGTGGTAGAAGTATGGTGCTTTGGTTATTTTTGGAAGATGTTAGTAAATACAGAAGTATTTGCGACAGAGAGCGGTGCAAAATCGGAGTTTTTTAACTACGTGGGCATAATGGGGGATGGTACTACATTTTTATCCGGCGAGGGGATGATGTGGGTATTATTCGGAGTGATTTTATTGAATTTGGGGATTGTTTATCGAGGAATTAGCAAAGGGATAGAAGCTTTTACGAAGTGGTTTATGCCGATACTGCTCATTATATCAGTTGTATTGGTGGTAAAGGTATTGTGTATAGGTACGCCCAATCCGGAATATCCCGACCGCAACATCGAGCAGGGGTTGGGGTATATGTGGAACCCTAATAAAGTATTGATAGAAGAAAAAAACGAAACAGGAGAGTGGAAAACGCTCACAATGGTTTCTGCGTCGACTCCCGGAGCGTATGAAGCTGCCCAGAAACAGGTAGCCGCTCAGCCGGAAAAATTGAGATTGACTGAAATTACACTCATAGATGGGTTGAAAAATATAGAATTGTGGATAGCAGCGGCAGGGCAGGTTTTCCTTAGTCTATCCGTAGGTACCGGGCTAATTTTGACGTATGCCAGTTATACTAAAAAACGAGAAGATATTGCATTAAGTGCTGTGAGTGCCGCCACGTCCAATGAGATTTGCGAGGTTGGGCTGGCAGGGATGATGACTGTACCGGCAGCCGTTGCCTTTTTAGGAGTGGCGGGAGCCGCGGGACAAGGGACATTTGCTCTCGGCTTTATGGTGCTTCCGCAAGCTTTTGAAAAGATGAGCGGCGGTGTATTTTTTGGGAGCTTGTTTTTCTTATTACTCTCTTTAGCTGCATTGACGAGTTCTATTTCCATGATGCAAGTTGGCTTGGCATTTCTAGAAGAATTTATGGGGCTAAAGCGGAAGTTGGCCGTTGTTATTCAAGGCTTCTTTACTGTTTTTGGGGCATTGGTAGTTGCTTGGTTCAGTAAAGGCTTATTGGCGATGGATACATACGACTTTTTTGTCGGCACATTATGTTTCTTTGTGAGTGCTATGGTGATGATGATTCTTTTTTCATGGAAATTGGGGGTTGATAGCGGGTTGAAAGATTTAGAGGATGGTTCAATTATCAAGATTCCAAAGATTTATCGCTTTGTGATGAAGTATGTTACGCCCACGCTTTTGCTTACTATTTTCTTATTATGGTTGGCTGAGAATATCTGGGTAAAACAAGCCTCTGCTGTCACAGCTCTCTTAAACGGTGAGCATGGTGCCGTTATACCTATTGCATTTTTAGTAGCTTATACTTTGTTCCTTATTTGTATAACGATGGCTTCAAGTCGGCATAAGGTGTTTAAACATACAGAAAATAATTAATGGCTCGTCTTGACTAGACGTTCAATTTGTATATCCTTTTATATCATGGCTAGGTCTAGGAGAATTCGTAGGAGAACAGCAAATTCTCAGGGTATTTGGAAAAAAGTGTTTCTCTGGAGCATTGGTGGGATTGTTGTTCTTATTATAGGTGGGGTATTTGGGGCGATTTCATACGTTAAATCATATCTGAAGAGTCAGGAATTTTCTGATTCTATGAGGCAGATGGCTATTGATGATTTGAATGTTGATGATGCAACGCTCGCTCCTATTGTCTGGGATGGTAGTGGTATTGCTTGTGATAATGTTAGCATGGCAGGCTCAGAGTTCTTATCTGGTTTGAAGATGGATAAAATGGAAGCCGAATTTGACCGTTGGGGGCTTCTGAGTCGTGAGTTTGTAATGAATTCGTTTAATATCCAGTCTTTAAATGTGAAGCTGGCTCCTGTGCCATTTCGTGGCAGAGATGTGGCTCGAGAAGAGTCATGGATGATGAAAAATGTGATGCCGAAAAGCTTCCACGTAGAGCAGGGGCGTATTCATTCTCTCACTGTTTCTTATGGGGATGATTCTCCATATATTTTGGAAAATTCGTCGGCAGAAGCTCGCTATCATATCGGCTCAAATCAGTATGAAATTAATCTAAAAGGTGGTAAGGTTAAACTCCCTTTTTCTCTAGTATCTGATTTAGATTTAGTGGGAGCCTCTATTCAATTTAATCATGCCTCTCAGCGAGTGAACATCACAAATTGCCGTATTTTGCCGAAAAATAAGGGAGATTTAGATGTTTTGGGGGAATGGGATGGCAATTCAAAAAATTGGACATCGAGCGTTGTTGTTAATAATGTGCCTCTAGATAGCTTATTGAAAGAGGATTGGAAACAGCGCATCCAAGGGAACTTGAATGGTAGTGTTAATTTGTCCGGCCATAATACTGAATTAGGCCATGTTAATGGACTTATTCGTGTTAGCAATGGGTTGGTTACCGGATTACCTGTTTTAGATAGATTGGCTCAGTTTTGTGATACATCTGATTTTAGACGTATGCCCTTGCAAAAAGCTACGGCTCGCTTTGAACGTAGAAATGATGGAGCTTGGCATTTTTCAGATATTGTGTTAGAGAGCGAAAATCTTATGCGGGTGATTGGCTGGGTGGAGGTATCAAAGGAGAGTGAGTTGAGTGGTCGTTTGAGTATTGGCTTACGCATGCATGGCCCGTGGGCGACTTTGTTTGGCTTTAAAGATGTATTTTCTGCTTCAAATGATGGCCAGGATGGGCTGATGTGGGCAAATGTGAATCTAGCCGGTACTCTTGATAAGCCTGAGGAGGATTTGTCTGCTCGTTTGCTAAAAGCGGCAGGCTCTCGTGTGCTTAATGCCGGCTCTCAGTTATTAGGGGGCAGTGTGTCGGGTATTAATGATGTGTCTGATGTGGCAAGCAGGCTTTTCGGGAAAATGTCGCGTCAGGACCCCAATGAGAAAAACGAGAAAGATGCCCCTAAAAAAGAGGAGAAAAACTCTGCTCCAAGTCCCTTAGATGATGCCGTAGAGACCATAAAAGATGGTTCAAACCTCATGCGTAATTTGCTTAATCTTTAAGAAATGAAACATTATCCTTCAAATACTGTAGAAGCCGTGGCTGTGATTGTTGCCCGTATCGCAGAGACTGCCTTTCGTGCGACTTTACCAAATGGGAAAGAGACAATTGCTTTCGTCGAAAAAAAGAATGCTCATTTGCGTGAGTTGTTGCAAAAAGATAGTCGTGTAAAAGTCTCTATTTGTCCGGCTGATTTTGGTCGTGCTCGTATTGATGAAATCCTAAATGATTAGCTTTTCCTACGGGCTAGTTTAGGCTGTTTCTCTTTTTTATATATACAACGCACCCTCTACTTGCTTATATTTTGCAAATAGAGGGTGTTATTTTAATGTGTAAATCTACTTTATTGAAGCGGCTCTAGTCTGGTATGTAACCCTGTAGTTATCGGGTTTGCAAATGAACCAAATTGCTCATCAAAGAAGCTTGTGCAGGTTGCTTCGCCGTTTGGGTTCTGAATGCCACATACGTTAGTTACGTTTTTAAGTTGGATGTTGGCATAAAGACCGGTAGGGGCTCCTGTGTTGCTATCAATGCTCTGATATGAAAAATCAAGCTTTTCAGCATAGTCGTTTTTCACATTGTATTTGTAGACAGAGTATTTACCATTGATGAGAGTTGCACTAGCCCCGTAGAGAATAGAGCAACTACCTGGCCCTATCGGAACAAATGCAAAAACATAGTCTACCCCGGTATTCGGCTCAGCTTGTTCGATGATGACATTTCTGCCACCATAGGTTGTTGGTAAGTAGGCTTCTTCGGTACCACCGCCACCACCGCAGTTGGTGAATACAACAGATGTAGCAGCAAGAAGAGTTAGTAAATAATAAGGAGTTTTCATGTGTAAATATCCTTAATCGTTATTATTGAGTGAGTAATCGATTGTGAAGATGGTGTCGGATTCCAGCGTCTGGGTTCCTTGGTGGTTTGCCGGACTGACTTGTATAGTTGTCTTTCCTCTGCCTTGGGTGTCAGTTGTAAATTTAATTTCAGAGGTGATAGAAAGAAGAGAAGTGGTTGTCATCTCCTCATCGCCACCACCGGCTTGGAAAGCAAAGAGTGGGGTTGAAAAGGCACTGGTGCCATCAAGTATAGGCATTATCCCATCTTTTTTGACAATGGCACTAGTAGTAATTTCTTGAATAGAAATGGTAGCCTTGTCTCTGCCGGTTTTGGTGTATGTGACAGTGCCAATTCTGTCATTCCAGCTTTGAAGTTGTTGATTTTCGTCAGCAATAGTCCCTAAGTCACCAATTGTTGTGATTGTGAAAATGGGTGGAAGGATGTTATCTGCGAGTAATGCGTATATCGTAGCTGTATCTTGCAGGGCACAAGTAATATTAGCTCCGTTATTGTATATAAATGATTCAGATGGAGCTTTGCCTTCTACGTCACTACTGCCGCCACCGCAATGGGTAAATACGAGAATGCCCAATGAGGCACAGGTTAACGATGCTGATTTGATGAAAGGAGACATACTTGTAGAATTTAATTTATGGAAGAATGCAAAATTAGAGCCTGCTTGTCAAGAAAGGAAATCCCATTGGTCATTTTTTATAATAAGCATGCCACAGAAGTGGCTCTTGGCTTGACTTTTTTAGTCAAGTGATTAGAAATATGTAGCCCTTATGCTATTTAGGAATACAAAAGACAGCAGAGATTCATGGTTTTCATTCCACAGAGTTGGTTTCTGTGTAGGGGTGTGGTCTGTTGCTGTTTTATTGTCTTCATGTTCTATCAGTCAGCACATGGATGAAAAGACGGCTGAGCTGATGAAGCAAATGGATGAAATTCCTCATTGGGATCAGTTGCCTATCAAAGAGATTACTTGGACTGAGGCATTTGATAAAATGATGAAGGGGAATATGGATTTAAAGCGTTCTGAACAGGCGTTGCGTCAGCGTGAACGTGCTGTTTATGAGGTGTTTACTCAGTTTATTCCCGGTGTGAATCTTGACTGGATGTTGACAAAGGAGCTGGGAGATTTAGCAAATGTTCAGGCTTCTGAGTTTGAGTACAATACAAACATCTTGTTCAATATGCCGTCATTGACTCAAATTCCGTTCGATTATTATTCGGCAAAGGCGTCATTATTCGCGGCAGAGAAAACTCAATTGATGAAGCATCGTGAGTTGCTCTCAAAGCTGTATGTGCAGGTGCTTTCTTACAAAAATGCACAGTTGAATTATGGTAATTTGATTGATAATTTGCCATTTGATGACGATGGCGTGCAACGTGCCAAAATAGATAAGGATTGGGAAAAGCAACGCAATGAAATTGCACAGGGCTTTGCTCGATTGTTTGGTGATATGTCTGCTCGCTGGTTGGTGAAGCCGGACTCAATGCCACGTATTGATTGGACGAAATATAAATCAGCTTCAAAAAAATTAGATAAGCTTGTGGTGATGTTAGTCGCTCTTGAGCTAGAGGCTTCCAGATTGAAAGTGCTTGATGCCAAGATGAATTTCTTCCCCTCTGTGGAAATTAATTTTTATAGTCCATCGCTGTTCTCAAGTACCGGTGGTACGTACGGGGGCTTTTTCGCAGGTGCCGGGGATATGAAGGTAAATCTGAGTATCAAGGAAGAAATTGATACTCGCCTCACCAATTGGTTCCATTACAAAGACGCTAAGGAAACTCATGAGCTGATGAAAAAAGAAGTGGTTATGGAGCTTCAGGAACGCCGCCAAAAGGTGAAGTTACTCATTGAGAGTAGAGATGAGTTTGAGGAGTGGCATAAGTATATTTCTAAAGAGGTCGAGTTTAAAAAATCTCGCGTTGCTACCAATGCTGACGAGTATATAGAAATGCGTAAGGATTTGCGTAAACTGTATGAACAGCTCGACGGTGAGGCTTCGAAAAATGCCGAAGTCGAGGGGGCTCTAATTATGGAGTATGGTTGGCTTGATTAAGCTAAGCATCCGGGGCAGTTTTGTACGAAGTGATTGGGTGAAATTTCGATAAGTTCGGGGGCTTTGTCGCATAGGCATAGTTCCGGATTTCCGAGTGTGTTTCTGGGACGGAATGCACATTCGTTGATTGGTGCCAGCATATTTGGGGGTAGACCGGGAATGGTGAAGAGTTCTTTCCCCTTTTGGTGCTGGGCAGGTATCGAGCGGATTAATGCTCTTGTATAGGCGTGTTTGGGGGTAGTGAGTAGGTCTTCAGTCGGGGCACTTTCAACGATTCTTCCGGCATACATGACATTGATGCGGTCGGCGTATTGTCGCACTACTCCTAAATCGTGAGTGATGAGGATGACGGCTGTGCCTATTTCAGTTTGCAGTTGTTTGATGAGGTCCAGTACTTGCTTTTGGACGGTGACGTCCAGAGCTGTGGTGGGTTCGTCTGCAATGAGGATTTCCGGCTTTGTAATGAGTGCCATGGCTATCATCACTCGTTGTCTCATCCCTCCGGAAAATTCGTGCGGCCAGGAGTGTAGTCTTTTTTCCGGCTCTGGTATGCCTACTAAGTGTAATTGTTCGATGACTTTGTTATAAGCTTCTTTTTTGTTAAATCCTTGGTGAATGATGAGTGGTTCTGCCACTTGCTCGCCTATGGTCAAGTAGGGGTTAAGCGAGGTCATGGGGTCTTGGAATATCATAGATATTCGCTTTCCACGGATGTTTTGAAGCTCTTTTTCGTTACATTTTAAGAGGTCGATGTCTCCTAATAGGGCTTGCCCTGATTCAATCTGCCCGGGTGGGCTGGGGATGAGCCCCATCATGCTATAGCAAGTCACGGATTTCCCGGAACCACTTTCTCCTACTATCCCTAGGGTTTCCCCGGCGTGGAGGTCAAATGATACATCTTGCACCGCACGCACGATTCCGGCTCGTGTGTGGAATGAGGTGCTCAGATGTCGTACAGATAGCATGGTGTAGTGAGTGCTTCACCATTAGTGGTGGTTTAGTCATTGCGTACGCGAGAGCGTGCAGAGAAAATAACCGGTATACCCGGAGCCGGATATTGTTCGCGTATTTTATTGCGTAGGTACTGAGAATAACTATCTGTTAGTAAATTTTTATCATTGACGAAAAGAACGTAACGCGGCACGGGGATTGTTTTGTATTTTTCGTCAACTGCTGTTGTAACGTAGTAAATTTTCAGTCGTTTGGTAGACCCTCCGGCGGTACCTGGTGGGTTCATTTGTTGGGCGAGTTGAATGAGTCTGTTGAGTTGTCCTGTGGTGGGGAGTTTAAGTGACTCACGGCGGATTTTTTGAATTGTTTTAAAAATGGGTTCAATCCCTTCTTCATTTTTGGCAGATGTCGCTACAAAGGGAGCGTATGCTATAAAGAAAAGTTCCGTGCGTACTTGTTCTTCAACTTCTTCCATACGGGCTTTTTTCGGTGCATTCGGGTGGAAGAGGTCAAATTTATTAACGACGATGATGCAGGGTTTGCCTTCTTCGGCAATCATGCCGGCTATGCGGCGGTCTTGCTGGGTGATGCCTGCCGCTATGTCGATGACTAAGAGACAAATATCTGCTCGGCGTATGGCTTTTTCACTCCTCATGGCAGAAAATACTTCTACTGAAGTGTCTCGGCGTGAGCGTGGTCGCATCCCTGCGGTGTCGATGAGGGTGTAGGGTTGGTCGTTGTGTAAATAGGGAATGTCTATGGCATCGCGAGTTGTGCCGGCGACGGCAGAGACAATGGTGCGTTTGTCATGGAGAATGGCGTTGCAAAGTGAGGATTTGCCGGCATTTGGTCGCCCGACGATGGCAACTTTGATGGGGGGAGTTGATTCTTCTTCGTCGTCCTGCGTTTCTTCAAGGTCGGCTTTGAGTGGGGCATTGACGGATTTTAGATAGGCATCGAGGCGACGTGATAGTTCAGAGAATCCTCTGCCATGTGCCGCAGATAGAAAGATGTAATTATCAAAGCCTAGTGATGCAAATTCCCCGATGTTTAGGTCTTGCTTTTCGTGGTCAGCCTTATTGAGTACCAGCATCACCGGAACTTCTGATTTGCGGAGTTGGTCGGCTATGTTTTGGTCAATGGGGGTAAGGCTGTCTCGGCAGTCCATCACCAGCATAATCATGTCTGCTGTTTTGATGGCTAGGTCTGCTTCTGCTGTTACTTGTTCTGCAAATCCATCGCTCAGTGTGGCACCTATACCGCCTGTGTCCATGATTTTGCAAGCATAATCTGTGATGTTGCAGGGGGCACTTAGTCTGTCTCTGGTAACACCGGGTTCATCATGCACGATGGCAATGCGTCGACCTGCCATTCTGTTAAAAATGGCGGATTTCCCGACGTTTGGTCTGCCTACGATGGCGATGGTGGGGACGTGTTGCATATGGTGTATTATAGCGTAAATGTTTGTTATTGTGAAGCTCAAATGCGTTATCTCTTCGTGGTCGTCATTTATATTCTTATGAAGGAGATAGCGGTGTTTTCAGAGCTGCTGATTTTTGGGTGTTCGATGATGATAAGGGCTTGCCCGTCATGAAGGTAACCTAAGTTCATTAGTGATTTTATGGCGGTTGATTTCATGGTGCAGATGTCAGTAGTATCAGGGATGACAAGGGGCGTTACCCCGCGAATGAGAGCCATTTGTTTAGCTGGTTTTGAGTGATGACAGACGGCATAAATAGGGGATTGCTTGGGGCGGAGAGAGGCGGTGAGTCGGGCTAATTCGTCTGTGGGGCTGAGGATTAGTAGAGCCGCATTGTCTGTGTTGTTTGCCAGAGTGATGGCTGCGTGGGTAATTTTTTTTATGTCGGAGTTAAGTGGGCAGTTTTTTGAAAATTCGAATGATGGCCCTTGTTCGATGCGTTGAGCGATGCGGTCTAGCATTTCAACACATTCGATCGGGTAGATGCCGAGAGTGGTTTCGCCGGATAGAGTGAGTGCATCGACTTGCTCTTGAATGGCCGTAGAGATGTCTGATACTTCTGCTCGGGTTGGGGTTGGGTGCTTAATCATGGATTCGAGCATGTGGGTAGCCACGATACAGCAGGTGTTTTTTAGGTGGCATTTTTCAACAATTTGGCGTTGAATGATGGGGAGTTCTTCCAGATTGGTTTCCATCCCCAAATCTCCGCGGGCTATGAGGAGCCCATCGGCCGCATCAATGATTTCATCGAGCTTGTGCAGGGCTTGTTGGTCTTCTATTTTGGCTATGATTTTTGCCGCACAGCCATGCCGGGTGATGTGGTGGCGAAGTTTATTGACGTGAGCCGCATTTCTAACAAATGACATGGCGATGAAATCGATGTCACTATCGAGGGCAACCTTTAAATCTGCCAGATCTTTTTCTGTAAGTGCCGGTAGGTTAAGGGCTACTCCGGGGAGGTTGATGTGTTTGCGGGAATCCAGCACTCCTTCTGTCAGGACTCTGCATTGCAGATGGGCCGGCTTTATGTCCAGTATTTCAAAGAGTAGAGCCCCATTGTCTACAAGCATGGTATCACCTACTTTTACATCGCTCATGAGTCCGTCGTAGTTGACACTGATGGAGCATTCTTGAGTTGGTAGACTGTTTTCTGTGCGTATTTCTATGTGGTCGCCCGGATGAAGAGATAATGGCTCGTTTAGTTCACAAGTTCGTATGCTAGGCCCTTGCAAATCAGCGAGGATGGCGATGTGTGCATGGTTGTCGGCGGCTATGGTTCTGATGCGGGCAATGGTGTTTTTTACCCACTCATGAGAGGCGTGGCTCATATTGAGACGGAAAACATTTGCCCCGGCTTTGATGAGTCGGGTAATCATCTCATCAGATTCTGTGGCAGGTCCTATGGTACAGATAATTTTTGTCGCACGATTAGCCATGAGTGAATGCTGTTTGTTATGTAAATTATAGCGGTACATGGTGGCTTATGAAGTTTTTTCCTATGGTATGGCGAGAAATAAATATGTACATAGTTACGCTCTTGTTCATAATAGCAGGCATGAAGCCGTGCCGAATTGAAGTCATCAATACAGGATCTGAACTGTTATGCGGAAGTGTGCTAAATACGAATGCAGCGTGGTTAGGTGAACGGCTTTTAGAGCATGGCTTGCGTATCCAAAAGCTTACGGTTGTTCCGGATGGCGAGGCTATTATTGATGCAATGAAAGCGTGTGCCTCTCGTGCCGATGTGGTGCTGGTGAGCGGTGGCTTGGGCCCGACGAGTGATGATTTGACTCGCGATGCTCTCGCTGAGTTATGTGGTGTGCCTATGCTTCGAGATGAGTCTATTGTTGCGGCTCTGGATGCTTATTTTGCGAAGCGTGGTGTTGGTGTATCGCCTTCAAATTACAGACAGGCCATGGTTCCTCAGGGGGCTATGGTATTGCCTAATGACAATGGTACGGCTCCGGGGCTATTGATGCCGGCTGCAGCGGGGCGTGCGATGTTTATTTTACTGCCGGGGCCGCCTTCAGAATTTCGCCCTATGGTGGAAAAGGAAGTTTTGCCTCGGCTTATTGGTGAATTATCCGGCGAGAAGCCCGGGTTGCAAGTATTCAAATGTGTCGGCATTGGCGAGAGCCATGTGCAGGATGCCGTAGATGATGAACTGCAGAGTATCCCGGAACTGGAGCTTGCTTACTGTGCCCGTCCCGGCGAAGTGGATGTGCGGCTTATCGGCAGAGCTGAGGTGAGAAGTAAAGCTGAGATGGTGCTTAGACGCGTACTAGGGAATTATTTGATTGAACCTCAGTATGCCGGGGTTGAGTTTGCTCTGGTGGATTATTTGCTGGCACAGGGGCTGAAACTTGCCACAGCAGAGAGTTGTACCGGGGGGCTTATTGCTAAGCGTTTAACGGATGTGCCGGGGGCATCTGCCGTGTTTGAATATGGCTGGGTGACATACGCAAATATCGCCAAACACAGTCAGTTGGGGGTATCTCTTGCACTGCTGGATGAGTTTGGGGCTGTCAGTGAACAAGTGGTCAGAGAAATGGCAGAGGGGGCCTTGGCTCGCTCCGGTGCAGATGTGGCTCTGGCGGTTAGCGGCATTGCCGGTCCCGGTGGTGGTACAGCAGAAAAACCCGTGGGTACTGTCTGGCTCGCATGGGCCGGGAAAATGCTCCCCACAAAATCGGAAAAAATCTTTTACCCTCGTGATAGAGATAGCTTCCGCCGTATGGTTTCTACGAGGGCCCTTGCCGGGGCTTTGCAAATGGCAAAGAGCCTTTAATTGCCGGAGAGGTCGTTTTCGTCCGGTTCTCGGCTGGTAAACCGCATGAGTTCTGCTTCGAAGTGCAGGGGTATATCGCCTGTTTCGCCATTTCGGTTTTTGGCTAGGTTTAGGTTGGCTCGCCCTATGTTCTTTTGTCTTGCTTCTTCATCTTCGGCGTAGTAGGCAGAGCGATAGAGCAGACCAATCATGTCGGCGTCTTGTTCTATAGACCCGGATTCTCGCAGGTCAGACATTCTCGGTACACCTAGGCTGTTGCCGGTGCGGCTTTCCGGCCCGCGGTTGAGCTGGGCCAGCACGATGACCGGTACTTTTAGTTCCTTGGCCAGTGCTTTTAAGCCCGATGAAATTTCTGCCACTTCGCGTTCTCGGCTACTGACTGCCTGCTGTGAGTGCGAACGCATGAGCTGTAAGTAGTCTACCCCGATGGCGGCTAGTTCGCCCTGGTCTCGCATCACACGTCGGGCTTTGGCTCTTAGTTCGTTGATTGATATGGCCGCTGTGTCGTCAATGACGAGTCTGGAGGCATCCATTTCTTTGTATGCCTCGCTAAATCTCTTCATTTCCAATGGCGATAAGTTGCCGCGTTTGATGATTTCCGCACGTTTGATGCCGGAGCGGGCATACAGCAGTCGCTCGGCTATTTGTACGGCGGGCATTTCGCATGAGAAGAGCAGTACCGGCTTTTTCTCATTCAGTGCGATATGCTCGATGATATTGAGCAGGAATGAGGTTTTCCCCATTGACGGTCGTGCTGCTATGATAAACATATCCCCCGGCTTTAACCCATTGCACATTTTGTCCAGCTTTTCATAGCCGGTGCTTTGCCCTTGGATGACTCCTTTGTTGGTCAGGAATTTTTCAAAGTTGCTTAGGGCTTCTTCCAGTATTTGTTTGAGGTTCGTGCCGTCTTTTGAGGTGTTGTAGCGTTCGCGTATTTGGAAGATATTGCCTTCCAGCGTTTCCAGCAGTTGTGCCACATCTTCCGGATTATCAAATGCTTGGTTGGTGTATTCGTTGGCTGTATTGATAATCGACCGTAAGATGTATTTGTCTTTCAGTATATTGATGTAGTGCCCAAAGTAGGCACTCGTGGTCGTATAGGTGTAAATTTCTGCCAGCCCGGAGTTGCCGCCTACGGCTTCCAGTTGGTTATTATCCGTCAGCACTTGTGCCACAGAGACGATGTCTATGGGCTCGTTTTTTGAGTATCTGCTCTGGAAAATGTTCCAGATGATTTTATGTGCCGGCAGATAAAAGTAATCTTCTGATAATCCAAGGGTGATTGCCTGCCCTATGTACGAGGCTGGGTCCATCGCCATGAGTGCCAGCACACCTTTTTCCGGTCCAAGTGCTTGCGGGATATTTCTCAATTCCTGAGATATATCCTTTGGCTCACTTTTTGTCAGCTTTAGGTCTTTTCGTGCTGTCTTTTTCTCTGTCGATGCCATGGCGGTTTCTCCCCTCCCCGGGGGGAAGAGTCTAGCAAACTCTCTCTAAATTACCAGTAAAAAACACTACCCCAAATTCGCTGTGTGTGGGTGGGTATTGCTCTTAGCTTTGCTCCCATCATTTGCGATTTTGGGGTAGAAAACACGGTCTGTTCTCCGTTGCGGGCGAGTCGTGCTTTTCTGTGACTTCGCTTGTTTATTTCTTTGCTTCGCTCAGTAGTTTTATGATTTCTTCTTTATTTTTAGTGAGTTTTTCTGCCAGACTGAGTGCTGTTTCTCCGCTTTGGTTTTTAGCTTCTACATCAGCCCCGGCTTGGATGAGGGTTTTGACGACTTCGGGTTTACCTCCGCGAGCGGCAAACATGAGAGGTGTGAAGCCTACGATGTTTTTAGCGTTAACATCAGCCCCGGCTTGGATGAGTGCTTTGATGGCTTCGTGATGACCTTCTATGGCGGCTTCCATGAGAGGAATCTTGGCATTTTTGTCAGTTAAATTGACGTTAGCTCCGGCTTCTGCGAGTGTTTTGATAGCTTTTGCTCGGTTCTTTAGTGCGGCATACACGAGAGGAGTCCAGCCATTTTTAGATTCAGCATTAACATTAGCCCCGGCTTGGATGAGGGTTTTGATTGTCTCTACATTGCCCGTCCAAGAAGCCGTCATCAGAATTGTTTGACCATTATCTTCAGCTGATTCCACATTCGCTCCGGCTTGAATGAGGGCCTTTACGGCTTCTGTTCCTCCTGCACTGTGATTTTGAGCGGCTGCTATGATAGGAGTCCAGCCATTTTGGTTTGTCGCATCAATCTTAGCTCCTGCTTGAATGAGGACTTTGACGTTTTCTGCATTACCATAGTAAGCTGCTGTTATGAGGGGAGTCCAGCCATTTTTGTCAGTTAAATTGACGTTAGCTCCGGCCGCAAGCAGTATTTTCACTATATTAGTATTCTTTTTTCTTGCTGCGACATCGAGGGGAGTACAGTCATTCTGGTTTTTGATTTCGAGTTTTGCCCCGGCTGCGATGAGGGCTTTGACGATTTCTTCATAGCCTTTTTCTGTCGCTATAATTAGTGGGGTGCTTTTCATGTTTTGCCAGTCCCTCATTTCCACAGCATTGACGTTCACCCCGGCTTTTATCGCCGCTTTTACTTTTTCTATATCATTGTTCGTTACTCCTGCTCGCAGGTTTTCTTCTGCTCCCTGTGCATTGCTTGCCGGGGGTGCTGTGTAGTAGTTTTGTACTGTGTCTCCCATAGCTCCGGTCATGAGCATGGTTAGCATACTTGCTACAATTGCCGTTTTGTTGAGGTATGATGGCTTCATCTTTCTTTATCTTTTCTTGGCTTTGATGTGTTTTTATATATTTTTATTACAATGAAGGTTTAATTGAAATACATATTGAGTCCGGCCTCTATTTCTTTTATTTTTTCAATATAATTTTGACGCATGGATTCCAGCTCTGCTTTATATGCTGAGCGTTTTTTCGGATCTGCTGATATGGTGTCGGCTTTTTTTAATCGCTGATTAATATCATGTATCATTTTTTCATAAGCTTTTATATCTTGTAGAAGATCTTCTTTCATCTGTTGGCGTTCATACGCGGTTAATGATGACTTTGTGCTTGTAGAGCTACTACCGGAGCCGTTTGTATTCCCTGCCGCATATATCGCCATACAGCCGAAGATGGCATTTTCTGCACAGGTGATTGGTAGGTCGACACAGAGCCAATCAAAAACCCCCAGCGTATAGTACCATCCGGCATTGGGGGATTTGTATTCGTACGTAAAGTATTCTGTTCCCGCGTTTTTTCGGATGGGGTATGTTGTAGCTACTGCTTTAATTTCATCGTCATTGTCGATAGCGGTGATATTTTTCGGTACCTTCGGTGACGAGGCTTTCCCCATTAGGTATTTTGCAAAGTCACTAGGAATTTTATACATTTCCTTTCCTTTTAATTCTAACTCTTTTTTATCTGATGCTTGATTATAGAGCGATATTTGTGTTTGTACCGGTGCATCGAAGCGATAGCGAGGTAACTCTATGTAATACTCACCTTTATGTTCATAGACGTATTGTGTCCCATCTGCTTTTGCATCATCGACACACACGGCCGCTTGGTGTGAGGCCTTGTCAAAAATATGCCCAGCAGAGTTAAAGTAGCAGCTCGTTTGTGATAAACTTAGACTGCTTAATACGACTCCGGAGATGATTAGTTTTCTGTTTTGTATCATCTTTTTCAGTTTACTGTTAAGATTTTTTTGTTATTTCGCTCCGGCGGTTTTTAACATACGGATGATTTTTTTCTTATCGGTAGATTCGGATGATTGGGCATAGTTCAATACGGAATTCCCGAGTTTATCTTTTTTGTTTACAATGGCTCCTGAGAGTAATAGTAGTTTTACAATATCAGCATTCCCGTTCCATGCAGCATACATGATGGCACTGCGGCCTTCTTTATCTCTGATATCAAGATTTGCTTCTTCCTCAATTAATGTTTTTACTACATTGGTATGATTTTTCATAACTGCACTTATTAGAGGAGTTTTATCTCCCTCACTATCTCTGACATTAATTTCTGCACCATTTCGAATAAGAATTTTTACAATATCAGAATTGCCTAGCTGACATGCCAGTTTCAACGCGGTAAAATTCCCATCATTTGTTACATGATTAACGTCACATCCATTTTGGAGTAGTAATTTTACAGATTCTGTTTGTCCGTATTCAACGGATTGTAATAACACGGTCTTATCAGAATTGTCCTTTAGTTTCAAATCAGCACCTGATTGAATTAGTATTTTCGTGATATCTAAGTACCCTTTTCTGGCAGCATACATCACTGGTGTCATCCCGTTGACACACCTTGCATTGATGTTTGCACCGCTTTGAATTATTTCAGTTACGGCATCTTTATGCCCGAAATTGCATGCAGTATGCAAAGCTGTTGCGGTTTTTTTACCTTTGTAATTGATATTAGCCCCGGCTTGGATGAGTGCTTTGATGACTTCGACGTGTCCTTTTTCTGATGCAATCATGAGTGCTGTCCATTCTAAATCATCCTTAGCGTCAACTTTTGCCCCGGCTTGAATGAGTACTTTGAGGGTTTCTGTTTGATTATTTGCCGCAGCATACATGAGAGCTGTACAATCATGTTTGTCTTTTTTATCTACTTGTGCTCCTGCATTTAATAAGGTTTTTATGATTTCTATTCGCCCGTATTTTGAGGCAAGCATTAGTGGTGTATGAGATTTTTTTGTGATAATCTTATTGACATCTACCCCTTGCTTTATCGCTTCTTCTATCTTGCTAAGATTATTTTCTTCTATACCTTGTTTTAGTAAATTTATTGCTTTATGTGCAGGAATTTTTGTTTCCGCCTCTTTTAACAAAGCTAAGACTTCTTCCCTATTTTTTATTTTCTCTTTGTTTGCAATATCTGTTAAACTCAGACCATCCTTTGTTTTTGTGCTTAAATCTGTCCCCGCATCGATTAGAGCCTTCATTACTTCCACATATCCGAATGCTGTTGCTAAGCCTAGGGAATTATATCCGGCTATATCTACAGCATCTACATCAGCTCCGGCATTGAGTAATAAATGTACACATTCTAAATTCCCCATAACGGACGCCAACATTAGGGCTGTCCCATTTTTCTTGTCTCTTTTATTTACATCAGCTCCGGCGGATATGAGTGATTTGATAATTTTGGGTTGATTATCTTTGGCCGCAAGCATTATAGCCGTCCTCCCATCTTGAGGATTGAGTACTATATTGACATTTGCACCTGCTCGGATGGCATTATTTACTTTTTGGTAGTCATATTTTTTTAGTCCATCACGAAAATTTTGAATGTTTTTTCTAATGTCTGCATTCCCGTTTTGCAAAAGTTGAATGATTTGTTGTTTGTCTTTAGTTTTAGATGTTTGTGCCAATGTTAAAGCAGTGAATTTAGTACCATCAATTTTCATTACAGCATCGATATTTGCCCCGGCTTGGAGGAGTGCCTTGACGGCTTCGGTGTGGCCGTTGATTACGGCACACATGAGAGGAGTCCCGCCAAGGTTGTTCTTAGCCTCGATATTCGCCCCGGCTTGGAGGAGTGCTTTGATTGCTTCTGTGTGACCATTAACTGCGGTAAAAATGAGAGGAGTCCAGCCCTTTTTATCCTTAGCCTCGATGTTAGCTCCTGCTTGGAGGAGTGCTTTGATTGCTTCTGTGTGACCATTATCTGCGGCGACTATGAGAGGAGTCCAGTCATCTTTGGCCTTAGCCTCGATATTTGCCCCGGCTTGGATGAGTGTTTTGATGGCTTCTGTGTGACCATTATATGCGGCAAGCATGAGAGGAGTCCCGCCATCATTTTTTTTAGCCTCGAGTTTAGCTCCTGCTTGAATGAGAACTTTAATTGCTTCCGTGTGACCTTTAGCTGCGGCAGACATGAGAGGAGTCCCGCCCTTTTTATCCTTAGCCTCGATGTTAGCATTGACTTGGAGGAGGGCTTTAATGGCTTCGGTGTGACCTTCATATGCGGCAAACATAAGAGGAGTCCAGCCATCTTTATCCTTAGCCTCGATATTCGCCCCGGCTTGGAGGAGGGCTTTAATGGCTTCGGTGTGACCTTTATATGCGGCAAGCATGAGAGGAGTCCACCCGTCTTTGTCCTTAGCCTCGATATTCGCCCCGGCTTGGATAGCCGCGTTAATTTTTTGAATATCTTTTGTATTGATACCATCGAATAGTAATTGAATTGGGTCTGTGGCAGTAGGTGTTTGCTGAGTGGTAGCACCTTGTGCATTTGTATTTTGAGTAAAAAGAAACGGAGAGTAAAGGAGAGAGAAAACGAGAGAAAAGAGATGAGAAGCCTTCATAAGATGATGCTATTTAAATGAAGCGAATAATCATCTTTTTACTACAGTATTTGAAATGCTGAGTCAAGGAACTTGTCACGGAAAGAGAAAATAATCAACGACTTTTTCGCACAGAGTGGAGAATCCCGATTTTCGGGCATAAAAGAAAATCGACAACTGATAATCAATATATAACTCATTGATAGTAATGTCAGCATTCTAAATGCTGATATCAAGGCGTGATACTATATGTAGTATTTTAAATGAGACAAAAGGAGAGCTAATTTTGGCTCGTTTGAGAAGACTCTTTACGCAGGCGAAGCTGACCGCAGGCGGCATTGATATCGTGACCTTTTTCGTAGCGCATAGTGACGGGGATGCCAGTTTTTCTGATGGCATCTCGGAAAGCATAGCAATGGCGTTCGGAGGGGCGTTTCCAAGGGAGACCCTCGACGGTATTGTAGGGGATAAGATTGATTTTAGCGTGTAGGCGTTTAGCAATGCCGATGAGGTGAGAAGCATCCTTAGGAGAGTCGTTGACGTTTTCGATAAGGATGTACTCCAGGGTAGGCATTTGGTTTCTGTCTTTGCCCCAATCTTCGAGAGCCGGGATGAGTTGAGAGAGTGGCCATTTTTTATTCACAGGCATGATTTGGTCACGCACATCATCTGTAGCCCCATGAAGAGAGACGGCTAGGCGAATTTGTTTAGGGTAAGCGGCGAGTTTTTTGAGACCGGGCACAAAGCCGGAAGTAGAAATAGTGATATGGCGGGCACCGATTTCAAGCCCGATGTGAGAAGTGATGATGTCTAGGGCAGGTAGCACATTGTCTATATTGGCTAAAGGCTCGCCCATGCCCATAAAAACGAGGTTATTCACGCGTTTGCCGGCAATGGACTCAGCAGAAAGGATTTGGCCTATAATTTCGCCGGTGGTGAGATGACGTTTCAGCCCCAGTAGACCCGATGCACAGAACTTACAGCCGAAAGCACAGCCCACCTGAGACGAAACACAGAGGGTGATGCGGTCAGACTTTTCGCCATTTTCGGCAGTGGCGGCAGGGATAATGACAGACTCGACCAGGCTGCCGTCTTCCATACGCGTGAGGAATTTGCGTGTGGTATCGGCAGAGCCGTGAACCTCGATAATCTCCGGAGAATAGAAACGGAAATTTTCTGCAAGTAATTGACGCAGAGCCGGGGAAAGATTCGTCATGGCATCGAATGACGAAACACGCTTACGCCAGACCCAGTCCATGATTTGTTTCACACGGAAAGCGGACTGCCGGTGGGCGGTGAGGAAAGCGAGGAGTGCTTCTTCCGTCTGAGCCGTGATGAGTGGGAGAGCAGACATAATGCCGAGAGGGGAGAGGGGGAAGGAATTAGAGAAGCGAGTCTACATAGCGGTCGCGGTCAAAAGGCTCGAAATCATCAGCCCCCTCACCCGTACCTAAATAAGCAGGGGCGATGTTCATTTCGTCCATGATGGCGACGGCTATGCCCCCCTTACCGGAACCATCCATTTTGGTGATGATAACGGAATCCAGAGGAGTGGCTTTGTGAAATTCCTTTGCCTGAGCCAGGGCATTTGCCCCGGTGGTGGCATCGACCACCAGCAGGGTGTAGTGAGGGGCAGTCTCGTCCTGCTTAGCAAGGGTGCGGCGGATTTTTGAAAGCTCTTCCATGAGATTATGGCGCGTGTGAAGCCGCCCGGCGGTATCGCAAATGAGGTATTGAGTTCCCTCACGCAGGGCTTTTGCGTGAGCCTCGTAACAAACAGATGCCGGGTCTTGGTTTACATTCCCCTTGTACATAGGGATGTTGAGCTTTTCTGCCCAAGATTGGAGTTGCTCAACAGCGGCGGCACGGAAGGTATCTGCCGCTGCAAGGAGAACGGATTTGCCTTGTTTCTGAAGCAAATGAGCTAGTTTAGCGGCAGAAGTGGTTTTCCCGGTGCCATTGACACCAACCACAATGATGACCAGCGGGCGACCCATCGGGGGGGGCGGCAGAGCAGGAGCCGATGTAGGGAAAACCCGGCGGATGACTTCTTTTGTGGATGAAGTGATGTTTTCTGCATCCACGCCCTTCATATCGCGAAGTTGGTCTACAATGCTCATGGCACGCTTGATGCCAATGTCTGAGGTGACCAGCTCAGCTTCTAATTCATCCCAGTCAATTTTAGGACTTCGGGAGAATTTGCTCAACAAGTTTTTGAAAAATCCTGCCATGGGAACAATGTGAGGATGAAAATAAAGGGTGTGTGTTTATTCTGGGCGAATTTCTTTGGCAATACCGGCCAAAATGCCGTTGATAAAGCGAGGAGCCTCTGTGTTTGAGTAATCTGTGGCTAGAGCAATGGCTTCTGATACAATGATGGGGGTAGCCAAATCTCTGCGGTATAATAACTCGTAGGTCGACAAACGAAGAATGTTGCGATCCATGGCATCGATTCGCTCAGGGGTATAGTTCTCTAGCTTAGAATCAATAAGGGCATCGATTTGTGCCAGATTCCTGATGATGTCTGCACTGAGGGCTTTTGCCTCGTTAGTCAATAGATTTAGGTCTGCTTGAGCTTCGCGAATAGCTTTTACCTCCGGAATGATTTTTGTGGCATCGTTGGTGGTAATGGAGGCAATGCGAAGGTTGGCTTCCTGCATTTTTCTGCAAGCAGCGGTCATAGCTGCCCAGGCTGTTTCTTTGTAGGAAGGGAAGTCGCTGAATGAAGCAACAAGTCGCTCTCGCATAGGAATAAGTGTGGCATTTAAGTCTTGGAGTTGACGGCAGGCGACACTAAGTTCATTTCTTTCGTCAGTGGTGTTTTTTGCCACAAGTTTGCGGAGCTGAAGCAGGGAGGCTTGGAATTCGCCCTCCTTGGCCAATATATCCATGAGTTTATCGCGAATGTCTAGTGTAAGGGCATTATCGCGTAAAATTTCAATTGTTTGATGTGCTCGCGTTGTAAATAGGCGTAGTCTGTCTTCGAAGCCGCGAGTTAACACATTTGCCAGGGCTTTGGAGGTGAGTTTGACAATTTTTTTTGCCGGGCATTCTAGGATGATGCTCCAGATGCCCTCATCTAGCGGATGAAGTTCATCGTGTGCCTGAGAGGCTGCGTAAAGGTACTGAAGGGTACTTTGTCTGATTTGGTTGCGTGAGATCATAACCTAGGAGAGGAAAATTTAGTTTCGGGATTTTTTGGTGATAAATAGCTCGGCCATGCGTCCGGCTGTGCGAGCCGCTTCGCGTCCGCGATTGAGCTGAGAGGCAATGCACCGGGCAAATGCTTGTTTTTCATCAGCTAATAGTAAAACTTCGTGGATGATGGGGGTCGTAAACTCCAGAGCTAATTGCATCAGAGCTTGCGTAATGGTAGAACCAATGAGGTCGGCATGGTCTGTACTGCCTCTCAGAATAACCCCTAGTGCGATGACTGTATCCGGGCAGCGTTCCGGCTCACGAGATAAAATAGATTTGATGGTAACGGGAATCTCAAATGCACCGGGCACGCGGACAATTTCGATTTTAGCGGCAGGTAAAACGGCGGCTAATTCATCTGAACAGTTATCAACGAGAGCCTGTGTGTAGGTCTCATTGTATTCGGATGCAACAATGCAGATTTTTGCACGAGTTCCGGAGCTTCTTTGACGGCGTGGAAGTTCAGTAGACATATTGAGAAAATGCGGAAATCTATAAGATGTGACCGAGTTTATTTTTTTTAGTGGTCAGATATTTGGAATTTTGCTCATTTGGGGGAATGATAAGCGGCACTTGCTCAGCCACAGATATTCCGAAGCCGGATAAACCAACGATTTTACGTGGGTTATTGGTAAGAAGCTTGAGCTGTTTGATGCCTAAGTCATGAAGAATTTGAGCCCCTATGCCGTAATCGCGAAGGTCATCCGGATAGCCTAGTTTGAGGTTGGCTTCAACGGTATCTAGCCCTTGTTCCTGAAGCTTGTATGCTTGGATTTTGGCGGCTAGGCCAATGCCACGACCTTCCTGGCGTAAGTAGAGTAAAACCCCACCCTCTTCGGAAATCCGCCGCATGGCCGTATGAAGCTGGCTACCACAATCACAGCGACGTGAACCAAAAACATCCCCCGTGAGACATTCGCTATGCACGCGAACTAAAGTGGGGGCATTGGAGTTAATTTCACCGCTAACTAAGGCCATGTGAAGTGCCCCATCGAGCAATGATTCATATAAATGACAGTCAAAATCACCATAATCCGTAGGCATTTTGACAACTTCCACGAGGCGAATTTGTTTTTCTGTGGCACGACGGTACTCAATGAGTTGTGCAACGGTGCAGGCTTTCAGCCCGTGTTCTTTTTGGAAGGGGCCTAAATCACCAAGGCGTGCCATAGAACCATCTTCTTTCATGATTTCACAGCAAACCCCTGCCGGTTGTAAACCTGCCATGCGAACCAAATCTATGGTCGCTTCTGTGTGCCCTGCTCGGCGAAGTGTGCCACCCGGAACGGCTCGCAGCGGGAATAAGTGCCCCGGCTGAACAAAGTCATTGACCGTTGAGTTCGGGTCTGCCAAGGTGCGGATGGTCAAGGCTCGCTCTGCGGCACTAATACCTGTGGTCACACCATGGGCCGCATCAACAGATACGGTGAATGCAGTAGACATATTCTCGCGGTTGACGGAGGTCATGAGCGGGAGCTGTAATGAATCTGCTCTTTCCGGTGAAAGCGGAGCACATACCAGACCACGAGCATTTTTTACCATGAAGTTAATAGCCTCCGGTGTGGCGAATTGAGCCGCCATGATGAGGTCTGCCTCGTTCTCTCGATTCGGGTCATCTGTGACGATTATCATACGACCCTGACGAATTTCTTCGACGGCTTCCTCGATACTGCAGAATTGAAGTGATTCGGGCATATCAAGCTACAGGTGGTGGTTGATTATTTTTGTTTTTTTGCCCAAGAATCCTTGAGTGCCACCGTGCGGTTAAAGACAGGGCGTGTGCCTGCAACGTGGTCGCGACGGTCTGCAACAAAGTACCCTAAGCGTTCAAACTGGCAATGGAATTCCGGTTCCACTGTGGCTAAAGCAGGCTCGATTTTTGCCTGACTGATGATGCTGAGTGAATCCGGATTTAATACGGATAGGAATCCGTCTTCTGCGGCATCCGGGTTCTCTGTGGTAAAGAGTCTGTCGTAAATGCGAATTTCGGCATCAACGGCGTGCTTAGTACTTACCCAGTGGATGGCGGCTCGGCATTGGATACCTTCCGGTGGGTTGGCTCCGATTGTGCCGGGGATGTGTTCGCAGATGACTTCTGTGATATTACCCTCGGCATCTGTCTTGTAATCTGTACAGGTGATGCAATACCCCCCACGTAGGCGAACTGTGCGTCCGGGTGCTAAGCGGTAGTATTTTTTGGGAGGGTCGAGCATAAAGTCGTCTCGCTCAATCCAGACTTCTTTGGTGAGCAGGACTGTGCGGTTGCCTTCTTCGGGTTTTTCCGGATTATTGAGAACTTCAATGGGTTCTTCTGTATCGTCCGGTAGGGTGGTGATAACTACTTTTAGAGGATTAAGCACGGCCATGCGACGCGGTGCATGGGCGTTGAGGTCTTCTCGTACGCTATATTCCAGCAGAGCCACATCGGTGAGGGCGTTCATCTTTGTGATGCCGATGGTGTGGCAGAAATTGCGAATAGCCGCCGGAGTGTAACCACGACGCCGCATTCCGGAAACCGTGGGCATACGTGGGTCATCCCAGCCGGATACGCGCTCTTCCTGAACCAGTTGGAGTAGCTTTCTCTTACTCATCACCGTGTAAGTGAGGTTCAGACGGGCAAATTCTGTCTGGCGTGGACGTGACGGAACCGGGCAATTCTCAATCACCCAGTCGTAAAGCGGACGATGGTTTTCAAACTCAAGTGTACAGAGTGAGTGAGTGATGTGTTCGTAGGCATCTTCCAAGGGGTGAGCAAAGTCGTACATGGGGTAGATGCACCATTTGTTGCCGGTGTTGTGGTGCTCTGCAAACATGATGCGGTAGAGAACGGGGTCTCTCATGTTCATATTGCTGGAGCTCATGTCGATTTTTGCACGTAAAATAGCCTGACCTTCCGGAATTTCGCCATTTTTCATGGCTTCAAAGCGAGCCATGTTTTCTTCGATGCTACGGTCGCGATAGGGTGAGGCCTGCCCCGGGGTGTTTACATTCCCTCGCTGGAGGCGAATTTCTTCTACAGTTTGTTCGTCAACGTAGGCAAGCCCCTTTTGGATGAGAGCTACGGCACATTCGTAGAAAAAGTCAAACATATTGCTGGCAAAGAAAAGCTTGTCTTTCCAGTCAAAGCCTAGCCAATGAATGTCTTCTTGGATGCTGTTGACGTATTCTTGGTCTTCTTTGCTCGGGTTGGTATCGTCAAAACGTAAATGGCAACGAGCTCCGGCAAATTCTTGTGCTATGCCGAAGTTTAAGCAAATGGATTTGGCATGACCAATGTGTAAGTATCCGTTTGGTTCGGGGGGAAAGCGTGTGATAGGGGCTTGATGCTTACCTGAGGCAAGATCAGAAGTTATCATATCGCGGATGAAATCTCGGCGTTCGGCAGGCTGCGTTGACATGCGGATATTCTACTCTTTTTGTGGGTAATCTGCAAGTGATTAGCCAGAGGATGACATTGAGCTACGTTGAATTGGCAATGAAATCTGCCAATTAGTGGAGTATTTCGTCCGGATGAGTCAGTAAATTGGGAAAAATTTGCAGGAATGTGCCTTATTTTTGTGACTACTGTTGATTAAAATCAAAAAGGTGGTATTCTCTCTGAATGAATTTGCTCTGCCCGGAATGTAAACAGCGAATTAATATTCCTTCAACGGAAGAAGGAAATATGGTTCATTGCCCAAAGTGTGACCATAAGTTTTTGTGTGAAAAACCTTCTGCAAAAAGTCGTAAGTCTTTTGCTAGAACTAGTGGAAAGGTTGTTGCAAAATTGGCTAGAGATAAGAGTGATGTGGTTCATTCTGCCTTGATGGATAGCGGAATTGTTCAGATTTTGTGCCTTGTTACTTCTCTTTTGTTAGCTATAGGCTGCATCTGGCTTTTTTATATGGCCTCGGGGAAAAACTCGTCGACGAATTTCCTCTCTATGCTTTTGTTCCCACAACAGCAAATGTTTGCTATCTTTTTTGCTTGTCTGTCGGGCGGGCTTTTGGCTTGTGCCGGTAGACGACATAAGGTGCTTTTTGTGGTTCTAGGGGTGATTCTCGCCGGATTTGTTGGGGCTTTGCCTTATATGTATACGGTAAAAATCAGTCCTATTGTTTATGGCTTGGAGGAAGACCCCACCCAGGTGCCTCAAAACAAGCCTGCTGATGCAGAAGCCGGGTTTGTAAAACATGAGCCTATTCCTTTTGCAGAAAAAGAGGTAAGAATTCATAGCTATACCGAAGATGAACTAAAACCATTATTTTCAACGATTGAAGAAAAAGAGGCTCAGGGCGTATTGGGTATTTGGACTGTCGGGGTTAATGTGACAAATTGCGATATGATTAAGCGTTATTTGAAGCGCATGACTCAGTCAGAAGATGAACCAATGTTCTACGACCGCCGTGGTATGGGAGGCGGACTATTTGTGATTACTCCCACAGCTATGCGATTCGAAGAGTTTGTGGAAGTGGCAGAAAAAATGGGGAAGGTGACACTTAAGGATGCCGATAGATATTTTGTCGAAGTGGAATTGAACCGCGAAAAATTTGACGCTCGTCCGGGGTCTCCTGCACTGAGAGATGAAAGACATGCGTATTTTGCATTGTCCAATTATAAAGAGTTGTCTTGCTTGGACTCATATCGAATCATGGCAGCGGCTAAGCGACTGGCTGCTGTGAAGAATATCGAGGGGAATCAATCCTATGCCAATGTGCAAGAAGATGTGGTAAGAGAGCTAAAGAGGTTGCTACAAGAGCCGTGGGGGCGCGATGCTGAGTATGTGACAGCATTGACATCTGCATTGGTTACATGGGCCAAAAAGGATGATAAAGAAGCATGTCGTGTCGTATTCTATGTAGTTTCTGAACTGAAAAAAGCAGATTGCGAGATTCCGGTAACAGTTATTAGGTATTTGCTCGATGGCGGTGAAGTTGGAGCATCTGAGATTTTATTAACTGAATGGGTGAATAACCCGCAACGCTGGGAAAAACAGTGTTGCATACCGGGTTCCATTTCTGAGGAAGCTATTATTCGTGAGCTGGAAGCTTCTTCTGATTATGTGCGGAAGCGTTCTGCTGTGCGTATTTTGGGGCAAATCGGGGGGAAATCTGCCCTTGAGGCTCTTAAAAAGTACAAAAATCATAGCGATAATGAACTTCGTCTCTGTGCTGAGTTGGCTATTGATTTGGTAGAAAAACGTCTGCTTAAGTCTGCTGAATAATTTGACTGTCTGGAGTTAATGCCGAGAGTGGCTTTGCTTAAAGTTGTATCTTTCGGGTGGATGATTTATAAAAACTCGCTTCTTTTTTAGAGGGGCGGGTTTTTTTGTATTGCGATACCGGCTCAAATGATTACAATGGGCGAACTATGACAGATCAAGGAATAGCAGACTCCGGTTCAAATGAATCGGTTAAGAAGTATGCGAAGTACCTCCTGTTTATGGCCGGATTAGGCGGTCTTCTTTATGGGATGGACGTTGGCATTATCTCTCACGCATTACCATACATTCGAGCAACATCGACATACAGTGACGGGGATATTTCTCAGGTTGTTGCTGCGGTGTTGTTGGGTAGTGTGCTTTCTTCTTTATTTGCAGGATGGATGGCAGATAAGTTGGGGCGTAAGTGGATGATTGTTATCTCAGCAGCATTGTTCTTGTTGAGTATCCCTGTCATTTGCTGGTCCGATAACAACCTAGGGATGCTTATGGGTGGTCGTATCCTCATGGGTATTAGTGGTGGTCTGCTCGGGGTGGTTGTGCCTCTATATTTGGCAGAATGCTTAGGTGCATCTGAACGTGGTAAAGGTACGGGTATGTTCCAGTTGATGCTTACCATTGGTTTGGTATTTACAGCATTGATTGGTTCCGCTGTTACTTACTATTTTGGTCCGGCAGATGCTGCTAATGTGGCCAAGGAAACAAAAGAATGGGCATGGCAGTTGATTTTCTGGGTATCTGCATTGCCCGGTATCGTGCTTGTTCTTGGGGCTCTTTTCCTTTCTGAATCCCCTCGTTGGCTCTACCAGCGTGGCAAGGAAGAAGATGCTCTTAAGTCTCTCAGTAGAAATAACCCTGAGGATGAAGCTAAGGCAATTCTCGAAGAAATGCGTGCATCTGACGAAGCTGATAAGAAGGCTCGTGCAGAAATGGCTGAAGCTGCTAAGGGTGATTCTCTCCTTCAGAAAAAGTACATTGTTCCATTCGTATTAGCCGTTGTTATTCTTGCTTGTACACAGGCAACCGGTATTAACTCTGTACTTAACTACTCTGTTGAAGTATTCCAGCAGTCCGGGCTAGGTGAAAAAGCCGGTATTGCTGATATTGCCATTAAAGTTACCAACGTTGTGATGACTCTTGTTGCCATGACCTTGGTTGACAAGAAGGGGCGTAAGTTCCTCCTTAAGCTCGGTACTATCGGTATTATCGTCGGTCTTGCCGGTGTGGGTGGTGCTTTCTACTCATTTGAAGGTGACCGTACAGACGTACTTGATAAGATTAAGGTTGAAAATAATGCATTGAACATCGACCTTAGCAAGCCGGAAACTCAAGCCATGCTTGGTTTGAAAGGCGAGAAGGGCGAACAGTTGATTCTCAATGTTACCCAAGGTACCGGTACTAAGGTTTACATTGCCGAAGTCGGTAAGGATAAGGGCGACAAGATTGATATTAAGGCCACAAACTGGGAAGAACCTACTATCGTAGAATTGATTCTCCCATGGTCCGGTCGTTCTGTATTCAATTCCGAAGACCCGGCAATGGCTACAGGTCAGCCTATGGCTTTGACAGTATCCAAGGCACAAGTTGGTATGTGCCCAAGTCCGACCACAGGTTGGATTGTCACGGTATTCTTCATTCTGTTCATTGCTTTCTATGCAGTAGGTCCCGGTGTGTGTGTATGGTTGGCTCTTTCTGAGTTGATGCCTACTCGCATTCGCTCCGTTGGTATGTCTATTGGTTTGTTTATTAACCAAGCTGTATCTACCACGATTGCCGGTACATTCCTACCATGGGCAGGTTCATGGGGGTACTCCGGTGTGTTCTTTACGCTGGCCGGTTGCACGGTGATTTACTTCCTCACTGCCGCATTCTGGCTCCCGGAAACCAAGGGTCGTACCTTGGAAGAAATTGAGGCATACTTTACCACAGGTAAGATGCCGAAGCGTAAGGATGAGGAAGAAGAACAGGAAGCTTAATCTGCGATTCTTCAAATATATTTAGATTAAAAATCCACCCTGCGGAAACGTGGGGTGGATTTTTTTTCTGAGCTTGTATGGTGGTTATGAGACTTTTGTGTTGGGGGGAATCAATATGTCTATAATGGTGAAATTGGATTTTGATTTTCTCAAATTTATGTAAATAAAAAAAAGTCAGTCATTTATATTATTAGAGATTGAAGCTGACATGTTGAATGATGTATACTGCCATCGCAAACCACCGAAAAGGTGACGTATGTAGTCTGATTAAGACTTGTTAGAGTGATAATGTGGTATCGTCTTTATCACTCGCATCAATGGGTGCTTGTCTACAAATATAACATCAGACTTAATTTCACATCAAATAAAGTTCTCTTACATGAAAACAGCACTTATTACCGGTGTCACAGGGCAGGATGGTTCTTTTCTTTCTGAGCTTCTGTTAGAAAAAGGCTATGATGTTCATGGCATTATTCGTCGTTCATCCGTTGACTTTCGCGAACGCATTGCTCATTTGGAAGGGCAACCAAATTTTCACTTGCATTATGCCGATTTAACGGACTCTATGAGTTTGGTAAAGGTTGTAGCGGCCGTGCGTCCGGATGAGATTTATAACCTCGCGGCACAAAGCCATGTGCAGGTAAGTTTTGATTCCCCGGAGTTTACAGCCAATGTAGATGCAACGGGTGTTTTGCGAGTATTGGAAGCAGTACGGGTATGTGGACTTGCTGACACGTGCCGTATTTACCAAGCTTCTACTTCTGAGCTGTATGGGAAGGTTGAGGAAGTTCCGCAGAGTGAGAAAACGCCCTTTCATCCATATAGCCCTTATGCCGTGGCTAAACTGTATGGGTACTGGATTGTTAAGGAATATCGCGAGGCATATAATATGTTCTGTTGCTCCGGTATTTTATTCAATCATGAATCTGAACGCCGCGGTGAAACGTTTGTAACCCGCAAAATCACCCTTGCTGCAGCCCGCATTAAGCAGGGTAAGCAGGAAAAACTTTACCTAGGTAATTTATCCTCTTTGCGAGACTGGGGGTATGCCAAGGATTACGTGGAGTGTATGTGGTTGATGTTACAAAACGAAAAACCGGAGGACTTTGTGATTGCCACGGGGGTACAGTATTCTGTGCGGGATTTTTGCTATCATGCGTTTAAGCATGTGGGTATAGAACTGGAGTTTGTGGGTGAGGGAATTGATGAAAAAGGAATTGATAAAGCAACCGGAAAAGTTCTCATCGAAGTGTCACCGGATTTCTTCCGACCGACAGACGTTGTGAATCTTTGGGGTGATCCGAGCAAGGCTCGTGAGGTTCTTGGTTGGGATCCACAAAAAACGCCCTTTGAACAATTGGTGAAAATTATGGTAGATGCAGATATGGCCAAGGTGGCGGCAGATAGTGCCGGCGATCAAGTGAGAGTTAACCTTGCCGAATATTTGGAGAAAGGTATTATAAAATAATTCCTGCAATGGAACAAGATTCAAAAATCTATGTAGCAGGGCATCGTGGTATGGTTGGCTCTGCTATTGTGCGTGAATTACAACGCCAAGGATACTCCAATATCGTTACTCGCACTCATTCTCAGCTGGATCTTTGTCGGCAAGACCAAGTAGAGGATTTTTTTGCTGATGAAAAGCCAGAGTATGTTTTCCTAGCAGCAGCCAAGGTTGGCGGAATTGTGGCCAATAGCTCTGCCTTGGCGGATTTTATGTATGAGAACATGATTCTGGAGATGAATGTTATTCATGCTGCATGGCAGAATGGTTGTAAAAAGCTAGAGTTCCTCGGTTCATCTTGTATCTACCCACGAGAAGCTCCTCAGCCTATGCCGGAAAGCTGTTTGCTTACCTCTGCTCTTGAGCAAACAAACGAGGCTTATGCTTTGGCTAAAATCTCCGGTTTGAAATACTGTGAATATCTGAATCGTCAGTATAATACCGATTATATTAGCGTGATGCCAACAAATCTTTATGGCCCGAATGACAATTACCACCCTACACACAGTCATGTGCTACCGGCTCTTATTCGTCGTTTTCACGAGGCAAAGGAATCCGGTGTTTCATCGGTAACTTGTTGGGGAGATGGTACGCCACGACGTGAGTTTTTGTATGTGGACGACCTTGCAAATCTTTGTGTGTTTTTGATGAATAATTATAGTGGCAACGAGACTGTCAACGCCGGAACAGGGAAAGAGGTTACCATCAAGGAATTGACCGAGCTGGTGGCAGATGTCGTAGGGTATACCGGAGAGATTTTGTGGGATACTACGAAACCTAACGGAACCCCTCGCAAGTTGTTGGATGTTTCTAAAAGCCGTGCTTTGGGGTGGCAGTATAAGACGGAGTTGCGGGATGGTATTTGCCTGGCATATCAGGACTTTTTGTTAAACCCAATCAGAGCGGAAAGATAAAGGCATGAGTGAATCTCGTCCAAAGGTGTTGGTTTCCGGGTGCTATGATGAATTGCATAGCGGGCATATTGCTTTTCTGAAAGAGGCAGCAAGCTACGGGGATGTTTATGTCTCTATGGGGTCTGATGCCACGGTGCTTGCTCTCAAGAAGCGAAAGGCAGTTTGCTCTGAGGAGGAGCGTCGCTATATGTTGGAATCTATACGGTTTGTGAAAGAAGTTTACATTGCACCTGATTCAGAGTCGGTATTGGATTTTGCACCATTGCTGGATAGGATAAAGCCGGATATTTTCTTTGTTAATGCAGATGGCAGTAGCGAAGAAAAACGAGCATTGGTAGAGTCTAAGGGCATACGTTATATTGTTAGTCCTCGTATTAGCGTAGGGGATGGCAATGGGGTTATTCGCCCATTTCCTAAACTCTTACCAGAGGCTCCTGATAAGGAGCTGCCGCCCATGACCTATAAGGCAGGGGATAGCGACATTCGCCCTTGGGGTAGCTGGTTGGTTATGGATGCCATGCCTCGCTCTGTGGTGAAAAAGCTTACCATTCTACCCAAGAATCGCCTTTCTTTGCAGCGGCATAGACATCGTTCAGAACTCTGGACTGTGGTGGAAGGTGTTGCTAGTGTTCAATGTGACCGTCAAATGTTTACCCTTCGTGCGGGTGAGCAGATTTTTCTACCTAAGGGGTGTATGCACCGATTGAGTAATTCTACCGACCACCCGGTTATCGTTATAGAAATTCAATTTGGTAACATTTTGAGTGAAGAAGACATTGAGCGATTTGACGATGATTATGGACGCGGTTCTTAATCTGCCCCTATTAGGGGGGAGATTTGTGAAGATTAGATTTTTACAAAAATCCGTTTTTTGTACATGAGAAAAAGGATGCCTAGCTGAAGGGATAAGAAGCTAAGGACAATGATGAGGTTTTGCCAGGAACCGAAAAATGAAGCAATACCGGAAATAATACGCAAATTGAGGGATTGTAAATTGAGTAGGTTATACATGAGGTATGCTACAAGGGCATTCATCCCTACAATGCGTAAGGGTAAGCCCCAGCGATGAAGTCCACAAATGTCGACAATGAAGTAAAATAACGTGAGCAATAGGCAAGAAACGCCCATGGTTAATAGGACAAAACTCCCTGTCCAAAGTTTTTTGATGATAGGGTAAATGTCACCGAGCCCCCAACCTGTTAGTAGAGTTATAATCCCTATACCGAGAATGATGAGAAGTTTTTTTGCCGGAGAATAGAGGGGATTTTGTAGTAAAATACCAACAAGATAACCACCAAGGCAGAGTGCCGATGCTGATATGATGCAGAGTAGACCCTCAGGGTCGTAAGTGCCACCATGTAATTTTCCGGGGAGTAGCGTTTGGTCAATAAGGGAATTAAGCGACCCGGTGGCTGAAAAATCCCCTAGACTAAATTGTAATATGGCGATAGTGCTGAGGATGACGATACCAAATAATCCTATGGCCAATGGTTTTTTCAGTAGTAATGCGGCACTTCCGGCTATGGCACATGAGAGCCCAATGAGTCCTAATACGGAAGCAATCCTCATATTGGCATCCCATGATAATGTACCATTGATAAGCATCCCTAGTAAGACGAGGATGGCGGCACGTTTCCAAACTTTTGCTATTCCTAAACCGGGGGTGTAGGTAAATCGACGTAATGAAAATGACATCGAGATGCCGGAAATAAATACAAAAATTGGGAAAATAAAATCATACGCGGTTGCTCCTTGCCAATGGCTATGCCCCATTTGCTTTGCTGTGAAGCTGAGCCATTCCGTGTGTGGGAAAATTTGTGCTAAGACGATGATGAGTGCATCTAGCCCGATGATGAGTAGCATATCTAGTCCACGTAATAAATCTAGAGAATCTAGGCGAGATGCTGAGGGGGAAAAATCAGAGACAGACATTACTTGATAAATGCCGAATTTTTTTCGAGAGGTAAAGAATTTTTTGCTTTAGGGGTGTGAGGGGTGTAATTTCTTTGCTTCGTGCTTGCTTTTCAGAGCCAGAGGTAGTAAGCAAGAGCCATGCCGAAGTTGCTTTACGTTTTTTTTAGTTTGATAATAGTGACACTTACCGTAAGTTGCTCGCAAACAACCTCTATTAAAACAGGCAAAAAGTTGTTGGCTGATGGTAGGTATTTATCATCGCATGAGGGCTTTGTGAATTCCCCTGATTATTTACGTACCGGAGATGTTTGGTATCATGATTCACGTATTCATTCTGCTACGGTTGATAATTCACAGATAGAAATTAGTCTGAGTAAACAGCGAGGGCTTTTGAAAGTAAATAATAAAGTCGCGATGGATTTCCCTGTTTGTACCGGGAAACATACTTATGAAACACCGAGAGGTAGTTTTAAAATTACCCAAAAAGTAGAAGAGTATCAATCTCATACATACGGACGTCTCTTTGATAAGAATGGTGTTTGCATCAATGGCGATGCCAGATGTACGGATAGTCGACCGGCGGGCGGGAAATTTGTGGGGGCAGTTTTGCCATTATGGATGAGAATTCATGGTGGGGTAGGGTTTCATGTGGGTGAAGTGTATAGAGACGCTCGTTCTCATGGCTGTATTCGCGTACCTATTGAGCCGTGTAGTTTGCTTTTTAAGCATTGTGACGTGGGTACAAAGGTTGTGATTCATAATTAGTGACGAAAGACGACGATTTGCGTTGATTCTGATGAGGTAATTTGACAGAATAGAGCTAGGCAAATGAGTATTTTACCGAAATTACAAGCTTTCTTTCTTTGTGCAGTATTCGTCATTTTTGGCGTGGACTCTGTTTTAGCTCAGTCTAGTCGAAATCGTTCGAATCCCTCGACGAAACCAGCTGCCTCAAAACCGGAAAGTGAACAGCCAAAAGATGAGTCAGTTAAAACTGTTAATTTGGACAGTTCCAGAGAAAATAAAGAAGGGACTTCATCCGGTGAAAAAGAGGGGGTGGTGCAAGCTCCCGAGTTAGATGTCGCGTCGGAAACGGAACAAGAGGGATTTGATTCTATGTCTCTTGTGCCGGATGAACAGGGCGGGCGATTAGAAGCGGCAAGTGAGGCTCATACAAGTACTCGCACCTCGGCCAGAACTATGGCTACATTGATTCCTGCTCCGCGTGGCCCCATTTTGGATAGAAATGGTGAACCCTTAGCCATTACTGCGGTGGCTTATCAAGTCGTGCTAAGGTATGAAATTTTTGAGGAACCTAAGAAAGATGAGGTTGTTGCTTTTGGTCGTCATTGTTTAGAGCAGGCTCGTAAAATTGTGGGGCGAGCATGGGATATTTCTGATGACAAACTATGGCGGCACTATGAGCATCGTCGATGGTTGCCCTTGCCTTTGACCAACGTTATACGTGCTGATGAGGCAGAAAAACTTAAAGCAGAAATTGAAAAAGTACGAGGTCTGCAACTTTTACCAATTTACATCAGATATTATCCGGAAAAATCCCTAGCCGGTCATATTATTGGTTATGTTGGGTCAAAGGGGAAATTACCAACCGGGCCTATTAACCACATGGACCCTTTATTTGAACGCGTGGAGGGACGTGCCGGATTGGAAAAAGAATTTAACAAAGAACTAACAGGTACTCCCGGGGTATGGCGATTGATGTTTGATGAAGAAGGGAATAAAATTCTTGATGAATTGCAAATTCGCCCTAAGCCCGGTGGTGCTGTCGTGACTACCTTGAATTTGAAATGGCAACGTGAAGCAGAACGTTTGCTTTCAGAGGGGGATAAGGACCGCCGCGGGGCTATGGTTGTGTTGGATTGTGTTACAGGGGAAGTGCTGGTGATGGCTTCGGCTCCTGCCTATGACCCGAATGTGTTTATCCCTAACATATCTCAGAAAGATTATGATGCTTTGAGAAATGACCCCGCCGGTCCCTTGGGGGCTAGAGCCTTTCAGGGTAGATACCCTCCTGCATCTACATTTAAGGTGATGACTGTGGCTAGTGGGCTGAAGCATCGAAAAATCTCTGAAGAGACACTGGTGAATTGCCCTGCTTCTATTACGATTGGGAATCACGTATTTAAAAACTGGAGCCCGACACCACTAGGGTATATTAATTGCATAAAGGCATTAGCTCAGTCTAATAACCCATTTATGTATCAATTGGGTATGGCATTAGGAGCCGCTACATTGATGGATACGGCTCGTGAGTTTGGTTTGGGGGCTCGCTCAGGCTTGCCTATTGCAGACGACCCCGGCTTGGTACCCAATAGCGAATACATGATTCGCAATTACAAGAGAGATTTCATGCCCGGTGATGCCGCCAACCTTTCTATCGGTCAGGGGGCAATGCTTGCTACACCATTGCAAATCGCACACATGATGGCTGGTGTGGCTAATGGTTATTTGCCTAGGTTGCAACTTATTAAGCAAATTCAGGATGGCAATGCTAATGTGATTTATGCTCCTAAAACTCAGGATGTGCAACGCCAATTAGTTGGTTATGAAAAAGCCCTTGCTTCTGTTCGTAAGGGGATGCTTGAAGTTGTGCAAAATGGTACTGGTGGTAGGGCTAAATTAACTTATTCGACGATTGCCGGTAAATCCGGTACGGCACAATGGGGACCGGAGAAGGAGGATAAACGCTTGGCATGGTTTGCCGGCTTTATGCCGTACGAAAATCCTCGATATGTTTACGTGGTTCTTTACGAAGGACGACCTCACGAAAAAATGGGGGGCGGTGCTAAGTCTGCTCCTATTGTGAAGAAATTTTTTGAAGCTTGTAAGAATGATATTTTAGAGGTTATCAAACCACCGGAAGATGATATTCCTATGGCTGAGGAAGTTGATGAAAATGGCGAGGGGATGCCTTTGGTGCCACCGGCTATTGTGCCGGAGAATTTGCCCCCAGGGCTTTATGACCCCACGAGTATTGAGCCAATTAAACTTAATGAAATCCCCACAGATGTAGATGATTCTTCTGATTCTGAAACAAAAGCCAAAGCTGTAACCGGGGCGGTTTTTGACCCGAATGCACAACAGTCCGGAGTACCTAGCTTATCTGATGACCCAACGTCTGTGCCGCTTATTCCTCAGAGTGGAGATGATGATTTCATACCGGGGCTACAAAATCAGATACCAAGACACCTGAATAAAGTTCAAAATCCACCACACTCAGAGCCTTCATCGTCAAATGATGAGGAAGATATACCTGAAGCTGAGCCATTATAGCATTGATTTTGACGTTTATGCTTGTCAAGGTTTAGATAGAATGCTTATATAAAGTCCTTGAAGGAAAAGATTCATGTGAAATTTTTTTCTAAAACTATTTATCACACAAACCATATATGAAAACTGCTACTTTATTTGCAATACCCATGTTGACATTAGCCGGCATTGCTTTAACCGGTTGTGATGGGCAGAAAGAAACTTCAACAATCGTTGTTTCTAAAGCACAAGAGCGAGCTCTGCGAATGGGGATTTTAGCTAATATGCCCAAGGATTGCGTGGCTGTTCTTTCTGTTTTTGATGTCCCGAATATTGTTTCTTCTTTTAATTCTCTGGACCTTGTTAAGGAATTAAAAAACAGTTTGTCTGCTGATGAGGCATTGGAGCTGATTCCTATTCCCGGAGAAGCAACAGAGACTGAGCCTGCTGATGAAATGACGGCTGTGCCGGATGAACCTGTAGAAACTTATGTAAAAGATGTGGCTGTAGGTTTTGGTTCGGCTGTTTCTAATTGGTTTGCTACGAAGTACCTTAAGTATATCGAATTAGATACGGAATCTAATCTTTCTAATTTAGAAACCTTGCTTGAGCTGGCTGTAAGAGGGAATTCTGATGGTTCTAATCTGTTAGACAAACAAGACCCTATGGCTCAATTTCTCAACATTTGTACGATGCACTTGAATCATATTGATTTATCTCCGGCAGAAGGAGGGAGTGCTCCTATAAATGTGGTGGCTACGCTTACCCCGGCTGGGATTAGCAAAGTTCAAGAATTTTTGACAAAAATTCAGTCAAAAGCACCAGATCACACAAAGGTCAGTGCCGTTAATTACGATGGCTTGCCTTGTGTTCAAATGGAGGTGGATTTGACCGGATTAAATGAGGAAGCAATGATAAAATTAAAACAAATTGCTACTCAGGATAAATACAAGCAAAAGGTTGATGAGTTGATTCAACTGATGCAGGAAAAGTCGAAAACCGGTAAATTATTTATTGTTTTTTCCTTAGTAGAAGATACTTTGCGTGCTTATGTTACCACTAACCCGGGAATGCAGGTAAAGCGTGTCAATTCTGTGGAAGATTCGATTTTAGCCAAGGATGATTTTGACTTTGCCGATAATTATCTGGAGCATAAGAATTATGCTTTGGCTTATTGTAGTAAGGACTTGGTAAAATCCATGCTGGTCGGTTCTCAATACCAGACTAAATTACTAACATCCAAGGGGGCAGAGCTTATTAAAAAGGTGGCTCCGAGTTGGAAGTTGTCAAATGCAGAGGCTACGGCTCAAGCATTATCAGATATTTACAGTATTTATACTCCGTATTTCGATGCTGTGTTAAAATCTCCTCAGGCTATGAGTTTCTATGCCTGGCAGGATAATGGGATTAATTTTGAGTGGGAATCTACAAAAGATGCCGCTACGGAATTGACCTCAAATACAATGGCCAACATTCGCCCGACGGAATCAACTATATTTTACTCAACTTCTAAGTTTAAGCCGTCTGCATATCAGGATGTTTATAAGGTAGTAGGTAATGTTTCGAAGGTTGTGTGGGATTTCTTCTATACTTATGCCACCAAGCATCCGAATAATACCTTACCTAAGGAGGTAAAAATGTCTTTGATGGCTGCTCCGATGGCGTTGCCTGTGGTTTCTTCCTGTTGGAATGGTTTGGGGGATTGTGTTGAGTCTAGTTCCGGTGCTACAACCATTATGTTTGATTTGAATGGTAAGCCGGCTCCGGAATTGGGGAACATACCTGGTCCTCGTTTGGTTGTTGCAACTGAGTTGCAAAATCGAGCCAAACTTTCCGAAGGTTGGAATAAGATTTATCAGGCACTTACACCAATGGCAATGATGACTGGACAAGCTGTGCAGGAGCCTAAGGTTGAATTGGTAAATGATGTGAGTGTGTATGACTATGAAGTGCCGTTAAGCAAAGATCTTGCTCCTGTGGTAGCTGTTTCTGATAAGCGTTGGGCTCTTGGGGTGCCTCGTGAGTTTGTGCTAGAACAAATCGATGCTTCTAATAACCCTAAGCCGGAAGTTAATAACATGGAAATGCTTGTTAACATTAAGCCCTTGTTGCAGTTTTTACAGCTTAGTGCTAAAGAGACTCAAGACGATGGTGATATTCAGATGTTAGAACAGATTGAAACCTTGGCTAAGGATTTGGATTCTGTGCGATTCACCGGCAAGCCTGCGTCTGAATCAACGAATGCTTATCGTTTACAATTACGTGCGTCTCAGAAGTAAATTAGCGGTTTACTTAGAGAAGTAACGTTGAAATCCCCCGGGTTATATAAAACTCGGGGGATTTTACATGATGGGGTATTGAGTTTTTATTGGCAATTCGTAGATGTCGTGGTAGTTTGATGACTATGGTAAATCAACTCATGAAAATTTGCTGTGTTTTGTGTGCATTGTTTAGTGTTTGCATGGCATTGCCAAGTGGGCAAAGTGGTGTGTTGACTGTGCGTGATTTGCCATTACTTGTTGAGGAATTACAAACTCTTAATGTGGTTAGGGAGTTGATTCGTCAGCAAACAGGTAGTGTTCAGCCTATTCCTAAAGAAATTTGCCCGGTTCGCGATATTGAGGTGTATCTGGGCGATGGCTGGGAAAAGTGGGCAGAGTTAAAAGGACCTGATATGTCGAAAGCTCTGGCTATGTGCCAATCCGGTGCGATGAATAGGTCTGCTAGGAATCCTGAATTTATGTTGACCGACCCGGATACATGGACGATGTCGCAATGGTTGCTGTGTGGGGCGATGTTAGGGTGTTTAGATACAGATTTGCTGGAGGGGCAACGGGCACCTTTGGTTGTTAAACTCAAATTGGCAAAAGATAGTGTGGAGCGAGTGCAAGCGATATTAAATGATATTTATCTGTCAAAGGATTATCTTTTATATGGCTGTATTTCATTTGATTCGACCTATTATAATGGATTAAATTGCAAGGAGTTTGTTTTTGAGGGAGAAAAGTTTTGTACTAGGTTGAAAGCCGAGTATAGACAATGTAAGAGCACTTGGGACGAGAATTCGTTACCAAGTGAGTTTGAGACGGAGTTTTACAAAGCACTAGAAAAATGGCAGAAAACAAATGTGTCTTGTGTGCTGAGCGTGGTGGATGATAGCTTGTATATTTTTCTGACTACTCAGCCACATAAGAATGTAAAGCTACCGGAAAAAGCTTGGGTTAAATCACTGTCTGCTTCGGCAGAAAGGGAATATGTTAAGTTGGAGCTTAGTGCTTCTCTTTCAGAGGGGCTTTTTAGGATATATTTGGATAGTTTGCAAGAAAGTTGGCAATTATGGAAATCCGGTATAGAGAAAAGTTTAAAGATAGCAGATGTTTCTCAATTAGAGGAGAGACGACAGAAATTGGATAACATGGAGCAGGCTTTGCAGAAATGGTTAGATTCATTCAGAGTCAGTAAAAGAGTTTTGCCTTTTACGTTGAGATGTTGGCAAAAAAATGGGCTTCATGTTGAGTGTAACCTTGAGGGGATGGCAAAGTTATTTAGTGGATTAACGACACCGGCTATCGTGGTCACAGAAAGGAATGAACGGGATTTGTTTTCTGTAAGCGGAAGTGTAGATTCCGGGTTTCGGCTGTTTTATAGAGAGTTAGTGCCGAATTTTGTAGCCTTAACCACGGAAAGTTTGCTGGCAGATGAGTCCGTAGAAACGGAGTCTTTACGGGTGTATCATCAGATGTTTGGTGCAATGATTCAAAATTTATGGATGGCTTGGGAACATCTTAGTCAAGCGACAAGCGAGGATTATGAATTGGTGATTTCTCAAGCAAAGCAGGGGAAGAATCATTTACAGTGGCGTTTGTCTTATGTACTGAATCATCGTCAGAGATTATCGGAAGCTTGGCAGTTTTTTGATTCTGCCTTTCGGCCTATAGTTCCCATGATGTCGCCGGGGGCTGAGAATGGCTTGGATTATCATTCACAGAATAGACAAGGTGCAAGGGTATTCTATTCGGAATTAAAAGATTTACCATTTGAAATGCCGTATTTGACGCTCACAGATAATTTATGGGTGCTTGAGAATGGGGAGGATAATTCATGGTCGTTGCCTTTATTGAAAAGACAGGAAAAGTTTTTATTTTATTTAGATTGGAATGTGCGTGGGTGTTGTGATTATGTATTGAGCCAGCGTTCTTTGCTTGCCCCGATGTGGTATGGGTATTTGCGATTATTAAGGAATGACGTGAGTAGAGTGAAAGTTAGTTTGAGTAATGAAATGAAAAATACGGGTGTGTTGCGGATTTTTGTAGCACCTGTTTACAAATAATTTGCTCGTCGTCATAATGAATTACTCAATGAATGGGCATAAGTTGTCTTTGGGCTAATAGGAAAATGGGAGAAAGTTATTTTCAAGTAATTGTGCCAAGTTTTGGGCTTGCAAACAAAAAAAAAAAGAGCAAAATAAAAAGACAGCTTAGGTATGGTGAATGTCTGTGCCTATGAATAACAGGAACAAGTAAAGATTGTGTAATGAGTAAGTTTTTGCGAAAGCTTTGGATGATGGTAATTCCTATTTTCTTTCTGTTTGGAGGGAATGTCATTGCCGCAGAGGGGGAAGCTCATCATGGCCTATCTCAGAGTGCTCCTGTTATTTTCGAATTGCCTTTGCCTGGTGGAATAGAAATTCCTTTTTCAAATTCCCTGATTATGCTTTTCTTGGCTGTGCTGACTATTAGTGTAGTTGTTTGGCTTGGTACTAAAAAAATGGCTCTTATCCCCGGTAAAATGCAAAATGCGATTGAGTGGGTGGTTGAGTCATTGTATAGCTTTGTGGAAAGCTTAATTGGTCCTAAGTTGACGCAACGGTATTTTTGGTATTTCGGAACGGTATTTCTGCTTGTTTTAGTAAGTAACTACATGGGATTATTGCCAGGGGTTGGTACAATTACATATAACGGAGAGCCCTTGTTCCGTGGGGCAAATGCCGATATGAACGTGACGATGTTCTTGGGGTTCTCCTACGCAATTTTGTGGTTTGTTTGGAGTATTAGAGAGCAGGGAATAAAGCATTTTATTTTGCATTTGTTCGGACCAAAGGGAAATATGACTGGGTTCCTGAATATTGTGCTGATTCCTGTGTTTATTTTTGTGGGATGTGTGGAGGTGCTGAGTATTTGCATTCGTCCCATTGCTCTTGGGGCTCGTTTGTTTGGGAACGTCTATGCGGGGGAAACGATTATTGAAACAATGTCGTTGATGACGCCCGAAGTGGTTTGGAACGTATTTTGTATATTGCCTTTCTTGTTTATGGAGTTGTTGGTTGGGTTTATCCAAGCTCTCGTATTCTTATTGCTCACGGCAATTTTCTTGAAATTGCAGGTCGGTGATGAGGATGAATCGCATGAATCCACAGAAGAAGCTTCGTAAAGAAAAAGATTTCCGCTTCGGACCATGGGCAAACTGTGGGGGAGCGAGTTCCAAAAACATAACAAAACAGATACAATGATTGATCCATCCGTAATTAGTACATTGGCAGACGCCGGTATGGGGAATATCGGTTTAGGGCTTGTTACCATTGGTGCAGGTCTTGGCATTGGCTTGATTGGTTCTAAAGCCGCTGAGGCAACCGGTCGTAATCCCGGTGCATCAGGTAAGGTGCTTGTGATTTCTATCGTGCTGGCCGCTCTTATCGAAGGTGTTGCCCTCTTGATTATTTTGGCTAAGTAAGCAATTAATTATCACTCCGGTCGGGAATGTTATCGACCGGAGTGATTATGCGGTCAATGTGCGACCGGGTAAACAGGCACGTAAAAATACTATGATGCAGAACTTCTTTTTAGCACAGTCCTGGAATCCATTTGAATCGTTTGGGGTGACTAGTTGGGAGCCATTCGTGGCTCATGCCGTGGCATTTATTCTGATGGTTGTTATTCTGCGTTGTCTGGCATTTAAGCCTGTCCAAAAAATGCTGGAAGAACGTCGTCAACGTATCGCTGAGGGCGAAGAAATGCGTGAGGAAAGTGAACGAAAACTTGCTACTGTGAATGAACAGTCTCGTGAAATTTTAATTGAGGCCGGCGAAAAAGGTCAGCAACAAATTGATGCTGCTAAAAAAGCCGCCAATAAGCTTATGGAAGAGCAGGAAGCTAAGGCTTCCCTTCGTGCCGAAGAAATTATTGCTAAAGCCAAGGAGCTTGCTGAGCTGGAACAACAGCAAGAACGTGCCGCTCTTAGAAATCAGTTTGGTCAGCTTGTTGCCACGGCAACAGCTCAAGTAACAGGGAAAATTCTTACGGACGAAGATCATCGTAGAATTAACCAAGAAGCAATCAACAGCTTAGATATTTAAGTTTTCTTCGTTCCTATTTTTTCGTATGAAAATCGGCAAAGATACGCAGACTATGGCACGCAGACTATTCCGTCTGTGCTTAGATGGCGATACCTTGGTTGAGGACAATGTACGGCATATTGCCTCTCAGATTGTGGCTCGCAAACCGCGTAATTATGTAGCATTACTGAATGCTTTTTATGAGCAGGTTCGCTATGCGGTTCAGCGTAGGACTGTGACTATCGAGAGTGCTGTAACTCTCACAGATGATGAACGCCGTGCTATCTACGAAAAATTATCATCTAAGCATGGTGAAAATCTCTATTACCATTGGTTGGTGAATCCTGAACTTATCGGCGGCATTCGCATTCAAATTGGTGATGATGTGCGCGATGGTTCTGTAAAAGCCAGAATTGACCGATTGTCAGACATTGTTAGAAACCTTTCAAAATAATTTATTAACGTTACTTTCTCATGAGCAATATACTTCAAGAACTTGAAGCCGAAATAAAAAAGGCAACGGCTTCTGTAAGTCAAGAAAACGTCGGGATAATCCGTTCCGTTGGGGATGGTGTGGCAAAGGTAGAAGGCCTTAGCAACGTGATGCTCAATGAAATGATTGAGTTCCCGGGTGGCGTGATGGGGTTAGCGATGAACCTGGAAGAGAACGAAGTGGGTGTCGTTATTCTGGGTGATAGTTCAAATTTGAAAGAAGGTCAGGAGGCTAAATGCACTGGTCGCTTGCTTTCTGTTCCGGTGGGTCGTTCTTTACTTGGGCGTGTTGTTAATACATTGGGTGAACCCATTGACGGCAAAGGCCCCATTCAGGCAGAAGCTTATTATCCGGTAGAAAAGATTGCTTCGGGCATTATTTCTCGTCAGTCAGTTTCTGTTCCGGTTCAGACGGGGATTCTGCCGGTAGATGCAATGATTCCTATTGGTCGTGGGCAACGTGAGTTGATTATTGGTGACCGTGCAACGGGGAAAACCGCCATTGCAATGGATACAATGATTGCTCAGGCTCAGCAAAATAAATTGGCTGAAGAAGGCAAACTCCCTGGTCACCAGCCATTGTATAACATCTATGTGGCTATTGGTCAGAAGCGTGCCAACGTTAGTCGCTTGGTGGCTAAGCTGGAAGAAACCGGGGCAATGAAGTACTCTATTGTGGTGGTTGCTTCTGCTTCTGATGCAGCTGCTATGCTGTATTTAGCCCCGTATGCAGGATGTGCGATGGGTGAGTTCTTTATGGATAATGGTGAAGATGCCTTGATTGTTTATGATGATTTATCTAAGCATGCTGTGGCATATCGTCAGTTGTCTCTTATTTTACGTCGTCCATCCGGTCGTGAAGCATATCCCGGTGACGTGTTCTATTTACATAGTCGTTTGTTGGAACGTGCTGCTCGCATTAATAAGGAACACGGTGGTGGTTCATTGACAGCTCTGCCTATTATTGAGACTCAAGCTGGTGACGTTTCTGCCTACATTCCTACGAATGTGATTTCTATTACGGATGGTCAGATTTTCTTGGAAACTGACTTATTCTACCAGGGTGTGCGTCCGGCTATCAACGTGGGGATTTCTGTATCTCGCGTGGGTTCATCTGCTCAGACTAAGATTATTAAGAAGCTGGCAGGGTCTGTTAAATTGGATTTGGCTCAGTTTACCGAACTTCAGGCATTTGCTCAATTTGGTTCTGATTTGGATGCTACTACAAAGGCAAAGCTGGCACGAGGTCAGCGCATTGTTGAGTTGTTTAAGCAGAATCAATACGAACCCAAGCCATTAGGCATTGAAGCTGCAGATTTGTATGCGATGCAGGAGGGGTATTTCGATGATGTGCCTGTTGACCGCATTAAGGAATGCCAAACCGCTTGGGAACAGTATATGATGGATCAACAGGCTCCTCTTTTAGAAGAAATTTTGCAGGTTAAAGAGCTTACGCCTTCCGTTGCTGCCGGGTTGAAGTCTGCCATTGAGTCCTTTAAGTTAGGTTGGAAGTAACCCTTACATTCTAGATATCCATGGGTAATCTGAGAGACATTCGCCGACGGATTAAGTCCGTCAAAAATACGTCCCAGATCACAAGGGCGATGCAGATGGTGGCATCTGCCAAGATGCGTCGTGCTCAGGAGCAGGCTGTCAAGGGCCGTTCTTATATCGGTGCATTGGCTGAGGTATTATATCATTTGCAGGATGAAATTGAGTCAAGTTCCAGCCCATTGATGCAGGTTCAGGGGGGGAAGGATTTGGTTCTCGTGGTCAATACGGATAGAGGGCTTTGTGGTGGTTTAAATGCTAACCTTTTGAAGCACGTTCGGGAGCAGGCTCCGAGTGATGCTATCTATGTGACTATTGGTAGAAAGCTGAATGCAACGTTTGCAAAATTGGGGGCTACTCTTGATGCTACATGGAGCATTAGTGACCCATTGAGTTTGGTTGAACTAAAGCCGATTTTTGATTTTATTATCAAAAAGTTTCGTGATGGTGAATACAGTCGCGTTTATGTGGCCTACTCAGAGTTTGTAAATACAATGGTGCAGCGTCCGTCTATGAAGCAATTATTGCCCGTTGAACCGGAGGCTTTGAAAAAGGTAGTGAGCTCTGCCGAGGATGATGAGGTTGTTCATAAGTCATTTTTACTAGAGCCCAATCCGGCTAAATTGCTGGATACTATTTTGCCATTGTATAGCTTCTATGGCCTGGTACAAATTGTTTTGGAAGCCAGAGCCTCTGAGCATTCTGCCAGAATGGTGGCTATGAAAGGTGCTACGGAAAATGCCAAAAACATCATCAGTGGCTTGACTCTCGATTACAATAAAGCTCGTCAAACTCAAATTACTAACGAATTGCTGGAAATTACCACCGCTATGCGTGCGATGGAATAAGCTAAAAGAATCTTTAAGTCTTCTAATCTCAATTTTATAAAAACTGTTCATTATGAATAACACAGGCACAATCGTTCAAATTATCGGTGCAGTGGTCGATGCCGACTTTTCTAAGGCAGACGCATTGCCCGCATTGCTTAATGCTCTTGAAGTGAGCGTTGAGTTAAATGGCACTCAAAAAACTCTCGTTTTGGAAGTCCAACAGCACTTAGGTGATGGTTGGGTGAGAGCCGTGGCTATGAGTTCCACAGATGGTTTGCGTCGTGGTATGCCGGTTGTTGATACCGGTGCTCCTATTGAGGTTCCCGTTGGTCCTAATGTTCTTGGTCGTATTTTCAATGTTCTGGGGCATGAGGTCGATGAACGTGGTCCCGTGGACTGTGTGGCAAAGCATAGCATTCACCGTGCCGCCCCACCATTAGAAGAGCAATCTACCGGTACGGAAGTGCTAGAAACCGGCATCAAAGTGATTGACCTTATTTGCCCATTCCTTAAGGGGGGGAAGGTCGGTGCTTTTGGTGGTGCAGGTGTGGGTAAGACGGTGCTTATTATGGAGCTTATCAATAACATTGCTAAGGCTCGCAGTGGTTTGTCTGTGTTTGCCGGGGTGGGTGAGCGCACTCGCGAAGGGAATGACTTGTACAATGAAATGATTGAGTCCGGTGTTATTAATTTGGAAAAGCCGGAAGAATCTAAAGTGGCACTTGTTTATGGTCAGATGAATGAACCGCCTGGTGCTCGTTTGCGTGTGGCTCTGTCTGCATTGACGATGGCTGAGTATTTCCGTGATGAAGAGCATAAGGATGTGCTTCTTTTCATTGATAATATCTTCCGCTTCTCTCAGGCAGGTTCAGAGGTTTCTGCCTTGCTGGGTAGAACTCCTTCTGCCGTGGGCTATCAGCCGAATTTGGCTGAAGAAATGGCTGCTTTGCAGGAACGTATTACTTCCACAAAGCATGGTTCTATCACTTCTATGCAGGCTGTTTATGTGCCGGCTGACGACTTGACAGACCCGGCTCCTGCTACCACATTCGCTCACCTTGACTCCACCGTGGTGCTTGAGCGTGCTTTGGCCGCACAGGGCTTGTACCCGGCTGTGGACCCCTTGGCATCGACCTCAAAGGCACTTGCCCCGGAAACTGTGGGTGAAGCTCATTATCGAGTCGCTCGTGGCGTGCAGATGGTGCTTCAGCGTTATAAGGACTTGCAGGATATGATATCTATTTTGGGTATGGATGAATTATCTGAAGAAGATAAGCTTATCGTAAGCCGTGCACGTAAGATTCAGAGATTTTTAACTCAGCCTGTTCACGTTGCTGAAGTATTCTCCGGTATTCCCGGGGTTTATGTACCGGTGAATGAAACGGTGCGTGGGTTCCAAGAAATTCTGGATGGTAAGCTAGATACAATTCCTGAAGACTGTTTCTTCATGCGTGGTACTATTGAAGACGTTCGTAAGGCCGCAGAAAATTAATAGTTGAATTATCGCCCGATTGCTATGAGCATGGAATTTCAAATTATTACACCGGATGAAGTTGTTGTTTCAACGAAGGTAGATTATATCTATTTGCCCGGTGCTCTGGGTGAAATGGGCGTTTTTGAACATCACACGGCACTTATTTCTTCTCTACAACCAGGCGAACTTCGCTTCAAGCCTATGGGTGAAGCGGAGCAGGCCCTGGTGGTGGGTACGGGCTTTGTGCAGGTGGATGACGATAAAGTTCTACTGGTGACGGATTTGGCTGTTAATTCTTCTCAGATTGATGAGCAGAGTGTAGAGCGGGCCATTGAAGAGGCTCAGAAGGCCTTGCAGGTACGCAATGAAATGACCCGTGAAGAGCAGGCTCTTTTTGAGGCAAATCTGGCCAAGCAGATTATCATGCTGAACTTTAAACGGAAAAATAAACGTCTTTCTCAATAATGGTTATGACCCCCCCGTGGAATGAGGCATTTTTTGAGCTTTTTAGAGAGGCTGTGGCTCGCTATTATGCGGGCTGTCAGCGTGTGGAAACTCTCTTTACTGAGGGGGAATGTGAGTTCTTGTCTCAGCTCGGATGTGCTCCTCATGTCTTGTTTAACTGGGTTCAATTGTATTCAAAGTCGGGGAGTCCATCGCCTACAACTTGTTTGTTGTTGATGGCGGTTCGGCGAGACTTTATGAATCAGGAACAAGAGGGGGCTCCTTATTCCGGTGCAGCTGTGTTAGATAGACAGTTGCCGGCTTTTCGTGTTGAGTTTTCGGGTATGCCTTATTTACCACGTATTATTGCCAAAGCTCAGGCTTATTTACTCGGTGCTATGGGCAAGGACCTCGTTTTCCCTTGCGAAAATGACCAAAAGTTCTTGAGAGAGCATGGCGACATTGATTGCGTGGATTTCTTGAAATTGGTCTGGCTGACTAAAGCTGATTCCGCAAAAATTTACGATTTCGTCCGTGAAAATACCCCTAGTCATATTATTTCTTCAGAGGTGGAGTAAAAGATTTGACTTAGTTTTCTGTTTGGTCTGAACCTAACATTTAAAAAAAATTGGATTTGGTGAAAAGGTGCTGTATTGTTAACAGCTCCTTTTTTGTACTCTTATCGTGTCGCATTTAATATTGCAACTTTCACGTATAGATAATAATAAGTATTGCCATTGTGGGGGATACATGGCAATGTTTTGGAACTGACATCTATTCATTTCTCACTAATTTATGGATAAAGTTGCACATCAGGAAAAATCACAGGCAGCGATGTCGTCTATTGTATGGTCGGCATTGTTGACCGGGATTAAAATTAGTGCAGGCATTGTCACTGGGAGTATAGGGATTATTTCTGAAGCATTGCATAGTGCCCTAGACTTGATAGCAGCAGGGATGACATACGTGGCGGTACGAGTAGCGGCGAAACCGGCAGATGCAGAACATCCGTTTGGGCATGAGAAGGTAGAGAATCTTTCTGCATTGGCAGAAACAGTATTGTTATTTGCGACTTGTGCATGGATTGTGTGGGAGGCAGGCGAGCGGTTGCTTTATGGTGGTGAGCCCTTGGTGCTTACATGGTGGGCATTTGCGGTGGTGGCGATTTCGATGCTTATAGATATTAATCGTGCGGCAATGTTAAAGCGTGTGGCAAAAAAGCATAAAAGCCAAGCTTTAGAGGCAGATGCCTTGCATTTTACGACAGATATTTGGTCGTCGGGCGTTGTGCTTTTGGGGTTGATTTGTGTATGGTGTGCAGAGTTTTTTCCGGTAGATTCGGATTTAGCGGAGTGTTTGAAGTTGGCAGACGCCATAGCGGCTTTGTTTGTAGCGGGGATAGTTTCATCGGTGGCTTATGATTTGGCTAAACGTTCTATCCACGCCCTCATGGACGGAGGGTCTAATGAATTGAGGAAAAGTATTTTAGAGCTACTTGGTACAGAAGTGTCGGATTACCCGGTACGTCGCATTCGATTGCGAGATACAGGGACACGTGTGTTTATAGAGTTAGATGTGTTAGCCCCTGCGGAATTACATGTTTGTGATGCTCATGGCATAGCTGACTTATTTGAGCGTTTGGTCAAGCAACATGTACCGGAGGCAGATGTTATTGTGCATATTGAACCAAATAATGAAGAGCCGGAGAGGATGCACTATGAAGAGCTTATTCATAATTTGGCTCTGCGTTACCATTTACGAGCCCATAGTATTTACGAAGAGAAAATTGATGGGGAGAATGTGTATTTTATTGATGTGGAATTACCTGCTGAGATGTCGATAAATAAGGCAAATGAAATTGTTTTGCCTTTTAAAGAAAAGGTGAAAAATTTACTTCATGCCCAAGATGTGGTTTGTAGAATTGAACCTGATTCCAGAAAAACGAGTAATCAATACGCATTGCCCGGGGCAGACCGAGCCATGCTTCAGCAACTTATTTGCGATTCTTTAACTCATCATAAAGAAATAAAAGAAGTACTAGAAACCCGAGTTTACGACCAAGTTGGCTTAGTTGTCGTTTGTCATTGTTTGCTTGTAAAGGACGTTCCTCTACAAGAAAGCCATTTAATCGCAAAGCGGCTAGAATGTGGGATTGAGTCGGTTTTGCCCGGTGCGTTTATCAGGGTTATATTGTATGCACCGGATAATTCCACTCTTGAAGCACCTGGGTCAACTCCGCGAGAGGCAGACCAATAACGTTGTTTGTGTCGCCCTCGACGTTTTCAATAATCATTTCTCCGTGTTCTTGAAAAGCGTAGGCTCCTGCTTTGTCTAAGACATTGACGAGATTTAGGTAATTTAAGATAACTTCGTCACTTAGTTGTTTAAATTGAACCTTGGTAAGTGGAGTGAGGTTTTTTTTACCCAATGGGGAAACTAGTGCCACTGCCGTGCAAACATAGTGAGTTTTCCCGGAGAGTCTGCGAAGCATTTGCTTGGCTTCAGCTAAATTAAGTGGTTTACCCAGTGGTTCTCCATCTAAAAAAACGAGGGTATCTGCCCCAATAACAGTAGCGTAGGGGTGGTCTTTAAAGACAGCATCCGCCTTGGCTTGTGCATTGTGTAGGCACAGTTCCTGCGGAGATAATTGAGCATCGAAAAGCTCAGGTGTTTCTTTACAGACGACGTTAAAGTCTACTCCAATTGTACTCAGCAGAGCCTTTCTGCGTGGCGATTGTGACGCTAAAATAAGAGGCGGCAACATAATAATGGAATTAATTATGCCCGGTAATGCGCATAAAGGCCTCCGGAGAAACTTCTCGAATGGCTCGGATGATGTTGCGTGAGAAGCCTTTCATGCGCTCTCTTAGAATGTCTCTATCTTCTTCTCTTTCAAATTCCATACCAACAAGGGCTCGACCAATGCGTTCGCCGGTATAAGTGTAATTAAAATAGCAAAGAGAGGCGAGGTCTGCTACTTGTTCCATGAAATCAAGGAAGGCTCTAGGACGTTCAGGGAACTCAATGTGCACAAATAGCGGATATTTGCACAATGCCGGTTGGAAGTGAATCATTCGGAATCTAACGTCGTCATCTTCACTAATGTCTTCGAGTTTTATGCCTTTATGCTTGAGAGTGGTACGAATGGTTTCTAAATCCTCGTCAGAGGCGGCAATACCAAAGACCGGGTACTGAGTATCGTAGTCTGTTTTGCCATATTGCACATCTACAAGCATGGTTGCAGACGGGATGTGGCGAAGATATTTAAGCACTTGTCCACGCTTAGCTTCCATCGCAATACGTAGATAGCGAGTTTCGTGGTTCCCAATCCCGGCTTGTCTGGCAATTAAGGTAAGCTGGGTAAAGTCCATGTTAGCTCCGGAGATAATGACAACGCTCTTATCTTCCGGTGCTACCAGATTATTGTTCCATTGTTTAAGGAAGCCTGCCAAACTCATAGCACCGGATGGTTCCGGTACGACACGAGATGATTCCCACATGGCTCGTATAGCTTGGCAAACCTCATTATTGGTAACGGTCACGTATTCATCGATTAATTCGCGACAAAGAGTGAATGTTTGCTCTCCGGGAATGTGGACTGCTGTGCCATCGCAAAATACGTCCACATAGTCTAAGTTAGTACGTTGACCCATCTCTATGGATTTTTTCATTGATGCTTGGTCGATACCTTCAACACCGATGATTTTGATATTGGGCCAGAATTTTTTTAACCAGCAAGCAACGGCAGCGGCTAAGCCCCCTCCGCCGATGGGTACGTATGCTCTGTTGAATGGCCCTTCGCCACTCATGACCACTTCATCTGCCAGAGTGCCTTGGCCACCCATAGTAACGATGTCATCGTAGGGATGAACAAAGGTGCATCCATGTTCCTTTGTGTATTCATGAGCCGCACGAGCTGTTTCATCATAGCAGTCACCATGAAGCATGATTGTTACGTGTTCGCCCCCATGGCGTCGTACTTCGCGTTGTTTTACTTCCGGGGTAGAGCGAGGCATGAAAATCACCGCTTGACAGTTAAGAACGCGAGCCGCTAAAGCTACACCCTGAGCATGGTTCCCGGCAGAGGCGGCTACAATGCCTTTGGCTCTGGCTTCCGGGCTAAGTGCGGCCATACAGTTATAAGCTCCGCGCCATTTGTAAGCACGAATGGGGCCTAAGTCTTCTCTTTTGGCATAGACGGTGGCCTGAACACCCGGTAAATTGAGTTTTTGCAACGGAGTTTGTTCTCCTACTGCATAGACGCGTTGACGAGCTTGCAGGATTTCCTCGAAAAGTTGGTCAGAAAGTGTGCTCATGATGGTGTTTCGGAGTTATTTTACCAAGCAGAGTTGCTATTACCAGAGAAAATATGCCATTGACCCAAGGAATCTTGCTTTTTTTGAATTTAGGGGATGAGAAAGCCAGATTATTCCTCTGTGGATTTTCTGGGTTTTGGTGCATTTGTGCCACCAATAAGTAGAACAATTTCGCCTTTTGGTGGGCGGTTATCAAATTCTTGAGCTAATTCGGCAGCGCTTCCACGGTGGTAGGTTTCAAATGTTTTAGTGAGTTCTCGAGCGACACAAATAGAAGCATCGGGAGCTAATTCTGCAAGAGTGTGGATGGTTTTTACGATTCTGTGGGGAGATTCGTAAAAGATGCTAGTGTGTGATGATTCCAGAGCTTGCTGGAGGGTGCTAGCTTTTTTCCCGGATTTTACAGGTAAAAATCCGCCAAAGAAAAAAGCATCTGTAGGTAAGCCGGACCCTACAAGAGCCGTGATGACAGCAGAGGGGCCGGGAAGAACGGTAAAACTTATGTTATGTTCTTTTAGGGTTTGGATGAGTCTATAACCCGGGTCGCTTACACCGGGCATTCCGGCATCACTAATGATAGCAAAGCTTTCACCGCTTGCCGCACGAGTAGCGATTTCTACGGCACGAGGCTGTTCGTTGTGGTCATGCATGCTGAGTAGAGGCTTATGAATGTCATAGTGACTCAGCAATAACCCGGAATGACGCGTGTCTTCGCAGGCAATAATGTCAACTTTTTTTAAGACTTCCAATGCCCGTAGAGTGATATCTGAGCGGTTGCCTATGGGTACAGGCACGAAGTATACACTGTATTCTATTTCCGGCATAGGGATGAAGAATTAACCATTAGTGAGGCATTCTGCGATAGATGTGGCCACCAGGCGAGCAGCATACGAAAGTGCGGAAGTGCGGGCTGTTTGGATGTTCCCACTATCATAAAATTCCCCGGTTTCTTCTACGGAGTTGGTGTATAGAACCTTGTTTGTTTTCGCATCGACAATTCTGTATTCGACTTCCATACGCAATCCGTATTCTATACTTTTATAAGTATCGTCACGACTAGAGCGTAATTGGTCAAAGGAAATAGATTTTATGGTCCCTTCGAGGCGTACATCTGCTTTTCCCGTTGTGCTGAGAGAGTAAGTTCCATCACGTTGGATTTCATCAGCTAGAGCACCGGAAAGTAAAGTGCCCGCACGAGGTTCGAGTGAATTGTTTTCAAATAAACAAACCTTGATTGTTTTTGCAAACTCAATTTGCGGAGGTTTGGTGCCACCTAATTGATAGCCGCAAGAAACTATGGCTAAACTGAGTATAGATAGGATTAGCGTTTTGATGTTGAACATATATGATACTCAGATTAAGTTATTGTTTTGCTGTGGATTTAAGCTCTTTAAGTCGGGCTTTTGCTTTAGCCGCAGCTTTTGGGTGAATTTTAGCCTTAGAGGCAACTTCTTGGTAGCAGAATGTGGCAGCCGGAATATCTTTCATTTTTAATAGATAATACTCGGCTATATCTAATTGTTGTTCGACAATTAAGCGGTCAATGTCAGCTAGATTATTACGAATGCTTGCCACTTTTGAGCTGTTGGGGTAGCGTTGCAGGTAGTCTTCGTATGCTTCTTGGGCTCGTGTAATGTTGATAGGATTTCTGTCGCCCTTTTCAGATGCTTGGTGGTAGAGTTTTGCAATTTTTAACTGAGCCGGTGCGGCCAGTGGTGATGTTTGATAGTCATCTACGATAGTCTGATAGGCTTTAATGGCTTCATCGATTTTGTCTTGATTGCTATGGTAATTCCCCAATACATTCATGGCTTGTGCCGCAGAGGGAGCATAAGGAGCGTTTTCTTTGACCTTTGTGAGCCATTCTGTAACGTAAGTAGGAGAGATGGGAACCTCAAATAACCAAACTACTTCCGTAGTAAGTGTGCCATTTGCGGCACTAAATGCCATGTTTTTTTGTCGCTCTAGTGTCTTGGTATACAATGGACTATCAGGGTGGCGGTCAATAAGTTCCTGATATTGCTTAAAGGCATCTGCATAGCGACCGTTTTTTTCATAAAGTTCCCCCATATTGTATCTGGCACGAGGGGCTTCTAGGGATAGTGGGTAATCTTCTACGATTTCTTCATAGTAATCAATAGCATCTTTCCAATCTCCTTTTTGGGCTTCTTTTTTAGCTTTGTTGAGGAGCTTGTTTGCTTCGGGATTTCGAAGGTGAACCGAGCCGGGTAAGGGGGGAGCATCGGTGGTGCATTGGCAAAGTAGTCCGGCAACAATGAGATGTGCTAGTGGTATGAAGAACTTTTTCACGCTCATAATTGTATACAAGTCAGACAGAGGCGTCAACATGAAGCCATGCATGTTGACGCATAAAAGACTAGGATGGCAGGGATTAGTGCCCTTTCCCATAGACGGCTTCGGCGTCGAAAACGACCCCGCCGTCTGATTCTTTAAGTGTAACCACTTGGCCATCCGGCTGAGCATTTATTGCTTCACCAAAGGGAACGGAGCGGTAAAAACATGAGTGGTGACCAGTGTGGCATGCCCCGGCACCGCATTGATCAACGAGAAGGATGAGGGCATCTTGGTCGCAGTCAATGAGGATTTGTTTGATTTTTTGAACGTGGCCGCTGGTTGCTCCCTTGTGCCAAATTTCTTGGCGGCTACGGGAGTAATACACAGCTTCGCCTAGTTCGAGGGTCATGCGGAGGGAATCTGCATTCATGTAGGCAAGCATGAGCGGCTCACGTGTTTCGTGATCCATGGCTAATGCAGGGATGAGGCCATTGGCATCAAATTTCGGTGCAAATGCACTTCCTTTTTCTACATTTACTTGGCTACGGTCGGCAAAAATAATTTTTGTGTTCATGGTTTTTGGTTTGTGTCTGGAGCTTTAGTACATGAATTATTCGACATAATCCAATCTTTTCTGTTGCTCTGACGCAACGAAATGGTTTCAATGGTCAAAGTCATGGCATTTACGGCTTCTCAAGCATTCGAATTATTAAAGACAGCGTTTCTTTCAAACCGCTTGCCTCATGCGTTACTTATCACGGGTGATGAGGAACATGGGGTGGCAGAACTTATTCTCTCTCTCCTTCATATCTTGAATGGTGTGAAAGCAGAAAGCTTGGATTTTGTTCGTGATGAGTATTGTCGTATTGTTAGACCAAAGTCAAAGACTCGTCGTATTTTACGTGAGGATATTCGTTCTATTGAGCCATTTTTACAGCAAATGGCTGCGGAGAATAAATGGAAAGTTGTCGTTTTTATGGATGCCGAACGTATGAATGAAGAGGCGGCTAATGCTTTCCTAAAGACCTTGGAAGAGCCTCCTCGACAGAGTTTGATTCTTTTAGTGACTAATCAGCCAGAGCAGTTGTTGCGGACTATTTTATCTCGATGTGTACGTATTAATTTATTGCAATCATCTGAATTTAAGTTGACTTCTATTCAAGAGGCATTGCTGCCATATTGGATTAAAGCCTGTAATTGTATTAATAATGATGTGACGGCACTTTCATTCCGCTCGCAATTTGTGGCGGTGATGGAAATGGCTCGAAAGGAAATTACTCGAACTTTAACCCAAGCTTTGAAAGAAGAGTCAAAAGAGGTGGCACAAGGTACGGATACCGCAGATTGGGAATCTCAGCATAAAGAGACCCTTGCCGCTCACATAGAGACAGAGTATTTGGAGCAGAGAGCCCAGGCATTGGAACTGATGACTTGTTGGTTTGGGCAGGCGGCTTTGATTGCTTCCGGAGCACCATCGGTTTCTCCGATTCACCCGGATGTTGTTAAATTGTCAAAGCAGATGAGTGTGCAGGAATTGCTACAACGAATGGAGGCTATATCTCGCTTGCGAGATGATTTGAATTATAATATCTCAGAGCCATTGGCTTTTGATGTCCATTTTCTAGATGCCTTAGGAAAAAAATAGCCGAGTCCGGGTGACTCGGCTACATGGTGAGGTTTGTCTTTTATTGGGATTACTTGATAACGGGGGCTTTTTTCCCGGGGGCTAGACCTGTGTCCTTTCCGTCAGTTAGCCAATCAAGGGTAACAGGTACGTATTTGAGTTTTTTGATATGCTCTTCATTTTCTTCGTATAAGATGCCAATGACACCGGGTACAACAGGGGCTACACTAGAGTAAGCAAATCCTCCAACTCCTAATAATTTTTTAATAGGCCATGTTTTACCATTGTCGTAGGATAGAGCAAGTTGTCCTTCGAGACGGCGGTTTTTGCTTGGACCGGAGAAGATAATGCGGCTCTTATTACCTAACTCTGCTTGGTCGCTGTATGAGTAGGTAACAAGGGAGTTTTGTGTGCTGTCGCAGAAGAGTTCCGGACAGTCCTGCACTTGCCCCCATGATTCGCCACCGTCATTTGACCACACGATGCGTCGGCAGTTGCCACTTGTCCAGTGACGGGCAATGATAACGACCCCACCATCGTCGGTTTCAGCGATAGAGGTTTCGTTGACGTGCCCCTTGAGGTTAGTTGTCGGTTTGCCGATTTGCCAGGTTTTACCACCATCATCGCTGTAAACACATGAGAGTACCCACTGGCCGAATGGCCCTTCGTTCATGGGGATAAGGAGACGCCCTTTGTGTGGTCCACGTTTTAGTTGGAGCCCGGCATTAGGCCCGGTAGCCATGATGTCGACCCCAGTTGCTCGTTTAGTGGTTTGTGTAACTTCAACTGGCTTTGACCATGAGCCCCCCATGTTTTTGCTATGAATCACATAGTTGCGGATGCACTTGGGGTCATCCCATCCGGTTGGTATGCCGGGTTGGCGTTCTCTAACCCCGGCAGGGTAACGCTGGAAAAAGACGGAAAGAGTTTTGGTTTTTGCATCAAATACGGGGCAGGGGTTATTAAATGTAGCTCCATTGGCTTTGGCAATAGTGCGTACAGATCCCCATGTTTTGCCTCCGTTTTTACTTACGCTCATGATGATGTCGTTTTTACCCTGGTCGGTGTTTTGGTAGCGACCTTCGGCAAAAGCGATGAGGTGACCTTTCCCAACCTGAATGAGTGCCGGGATGCGAATGGAGGCGTATGGGTTGTTTTTGCCTGCTTCAAATACGGTGACTGCTCGGTCTGTGGGGTATTTGGTGGCATTTTCTTTTTTAGCTTGTGCCGGTAATATGGCCAAGCAAGCTAAGCTAATGATGCTGGTTACAAGTGAATTCATCGTTGGGCATTATAGCAACTCCCCCTTCGTTACTCAATCTCTAAATAATGAAGGGGGGTGCTAAAAAAGGAGTGCCGGCACTTAGTTGTCGACTTGTTTCGCTTTTTGTATATAAGCTGTAACAGCACAGGCTAAGTGCATGATAATAGGGACGATGATAGTCCAGCCTAGAATATAATCCAGTACGGCGATACAGATAAACCAGATGATGGCGGATATAAGGTTGCCGGCATAGAGCTGTCCTAGACCGGGAATTATGAGGCTGAGTATGGCTGCGAGGAATGATTTCATGTTGATGGTGTTGGGTGTTTGATGGCTTTTCGTGCTTGTTTGTTCAATAAAAGATACCATAAATGCTGTAAACAAAGATGAGGCTAATGCCTAGAGACAAGCAGAAGTAGGAGATTCGTAGGAGTTTTGTTTTTTTAAAAATGGTTGAAATAAGTAGGAATGTGCTGACGAGGACAAGCCACAAGATGGTGATGATAGCATAATCGAATCCGGAGCGACCGATTCTATATGGGGCATTTATATCATCCGGTAATACAAATGCGAGTGAGGTTAAAATAAGAGTCAGGAGAATGTAGGTGCTGGTTTTAAGTGTTTTGTGGGTGGTGTGCGTGATGGGGGGATTTTTACCAATAGCAAATGTAGGTGATGCCGAGGCTTGTGTAACTTCCTTCTGGAAAAATGGAATAAAGAGAATCCCTACCATTAGCAAAGGCAGAGGAAGGTACATAAGTGAATAGGTAAAAGCTTCTAAAATAATGCTACCTAGATGACATGTCATCCAAATAAATAAAGGAATAACCGCTAGGATCAGTAAAGCCGCTCCCTTCGGGTTGATGGTTTTGTTTGCAATTTTTATTCCTTGAGATGTTAGGTGCATGATATCGTTTGTGTGATAATGAAATCGAGTATGAAAGTCAAGTAATTTTAAGTGGTTGCGGTGGTGTTTCAGATTTGGCAAAGATTGATTGTTCTCCCAAAGTACAGCGACGATTAAAGCAACATCGTCCCTCCCTCCCCCTCAAATTCCGCTGCTTAATCTAAATCGCAAACGAATTCTGCTTCAATGAACTCAATTTTACAGAAATAACTTGCGTTGCCTTGGAGATTAAAGCGAGGGTTGTCTTGTATGTATCACGAAATTTGGGAGTGAAGTATTTTTTATTCATAGTTAAGTGTATGTATTGTAGTTGTTTATATTTTGATGTAACTATATAACGCATGGCAGATCTACTCCGTCCTAGCCCTCTTGGGTTCGGTTATTTTTGAGGCAATACGAGAAGGTGCGAGAAACACTCTCTAGTCTTGACTACGAGGCGAAGTATGGTACCCTTTCCGCGCTCGATTTAATTATTTGTAAAAGGGTAAAGTAGCATCATGTCCATCGAACTTACACGTAATTTTTCTATCATCGCCCACATCGACCACGGGAAGACAACACTTTCTGACCGATTGCTGGAAAAAACAAACACAGTTGCCAACCGCGATATGCAGGACCAGCTGCTGGATGCGATGGATTTGGAACGCGAAAAGGGGATTACTATTAAGTCTCACCCTGTAACTATTTTTTATCAGGCAAAGGACGGGAAAAATTATAAACTGAACTTGCTAGACACTCCGGGGCACGTAGACTTTTCTTATGAAGTGTCTCGTTCGTTGGCGGCTTGTGAAGGTGCTTTATTGATTGTAGATGCTGCTCAGGGGGTTGAAGCCCAGACACTTGCTAATATGCATTTGGCAATGGACCAGGATTTGGCAATTATACCTGTAATCAATAAAATCGACTTGCCCAGTGCGAATTTGCCGAATGTATTTCGTCAGTTAGAGGATATTGTGTGCATTCCGCATGAAGAAGCAATTCACGCTTCTGCAAAAATGGGCATTGGCATTGATGAGATTTTGGAAGCAATCGTAGAGAGAGTGCCTGCTCCGAAAACGGAGGAGGACGGATTGCTTCGTGCTCTCGTGTTTGACTCAGTGTATGATGCTTATAGAGGTGTTGTTTCATACGTTCGCTTGGTTTCCGGTAGTGTGCGTCGTGGTATGAAGGTGAAGCTTTTTGCCACAGATGAGGTGTATGAAGTAAAGGAAGTTGGTATTTTTACCCCGAAAATGACAAAGGTTGAATCACTTGAGGCAGGTGACGTGGGGTATATTATTGCCAATATGAAGTCCGCTGCAGATGTGAAGATTGGCGATACATATACGGATTACACAAAACCTTGTGCAGAACCATTACCCGGGTTTAAGGAAATTCGTCCGATGGTATTTTCCGGTATTTATCCGGTAGATACTTCAGATTTTGAGGCATTAAAAGCTGCCATGGCAAAGCTTCAGATTAATGATGCCGCTTTTTCATACCAGGCAGAATCATCCGTTGCTTTAGGATTCGGCTTCCGATGTGGTTTCTTGGGGCTTTTACACATGGAAATCATTCAGGAACGCTTACGTCGTGAATTCAATATGGATATTATTTCTACATATCCCTCTGTGATTTACGAAGTGACAAAGACAAATGGCGAAGAATTACTGGTAGATAATCCTAGTTTGCTCCCTGAACCGCAGGAAATTCAAGAAATTCGAGAACCTATCGTCAAGGTGTTTATTATGATTCCCGGTGAATACATCGGTGACATCATGCAACTGGTTATGGAAAAACGCGGTAGCGTGGATCATACAGAAACAATTGACGATACTCGCGTGATGCTAACTTGCATTGTGCCTTTGGCAGAAATTCTTGTGGACTTTAACGACAAGTTGAAATCCATGACTCGTGGCTATGGTTCTATGGATTACGAATATGCCGGCTACCAAGCGGCTAAGCTGATAAAGATGGATATGCTTATTGCCGGTGAGCCTGTGGATGCTTTCTCGATGATTGTGCATCAGGAAAAAGCCGCATCTCGAGGTCGTGAGTTGGCTGAAAGATTGAAGAATGTAATTCCTCGCCAGCTCTTTACTGTAGCTATTCAAGCATGTATTGGCGGTAAAATCATCGCTCGAGAAAGTATTTCGCCTATGCGTAAAGACGTGACGGCAAAATGTTACGGTGGCGACGTTACACGTAAGCGTAAATTGCTGGAAAAGCAAAAGGAAGGTAAGAAGCGTATGAAGGCTATCGGGAAAATTAACATCCCGCAGGAAGCCTTTATCAAAGTGCTAAAGACAGGTGATTAGTCATTGATTTTAGCAATTTAATTGACTTATTTTAATTATGAACAAGCCCGGTATTATTGCACTTTCCCCTATTTTGGTGGGTTTATCGGCTTGTTCATGGATGATGGAGCATACTGAGGAAGAAATAAAAGTCGCCCCCCAAAGTGGAGTCTCCGGGGCTCAGGTCGGGGGGATGCCTACAGGGTTATTAGGCGAAGGCAATGAGAATCAAGCCAAGCAGCTTATAGCGACAACGCAGGAAGAAATGATGAAAATAGACAGCGGTGCTGTTTATTTCACAGATGCTCATAATCCTGATGCTTATATCCCCGGATTGGACGAAGCATTTGAACAAAAAAAATTAACACAACGATGGTATCATAGCTATGAGCAAGCCCTCAGAGAGGCTCGTCGCGAGGGGAAGGCCATTATGATTTGGTTTCATCATTCTGTAGGGAGTCCTCCTAGCAAGAAATTAGGAGATGAGTTGTTTTACACAAAATCTTTTGAAACCTGGGCAAAGGATAATATCATTCGCGTTTGTTACGACCAAGCTGAAACTTTTGAAAATGAACGCAACGCACAGAAGCGTCGTCGGATGAGAGATTATGTTCAAAAGGCTCCGGCTAAGTTTGGTGTACGAGGTTCTCCCGTTGTGCTTATTTATTCCCCTGATGGAACGAAAGTGGACACCATCCGTGGATTTTATTCGGGGCAAACACAGCATTACTTTGACCAAATAAAAAATTCTACGAATTTGGCCACTGAACGCTATGAGGAATTTAAGGAAAAGATGAAATCTCGTGGCTATCGTTCGTGGATGGGGACTAATGGTAAAGAAACGTTTGCTAAACTCTCTCGCTATGCCGAAAAAGATGGTACGGTCTGGCTCAGAGAGCTGGATGGGCACATCTTTCGTACTAAGTTTACAAGTTTGAGCCCTAATGACCAACAGTGGATTTTAGACCAAAAAGCCGTTCATGATGCTAACAAAAAGCGATAAGAGTGGTCTGATTTTTATGATTTGAAGAAATCCAGGTAGTTAGGATGAGTGAGATTATGCCTGGCATATCCCTTGACCCGTGGGGGGAGATGTATTGTAATTAGATTTACTATGTTACACCTATTTGATACACGAACAAGAAAGGCTCAGGAAGTTTCTGCGATGGATGGGAAAAAGCTGCGCTTTTATTGTTGTGGTCCCACGGTGTATGGTCCTGCACACATCGGTAACTTCCGCACCTTTGTATTACAAGACGTTTTTCGACGTGTAGTAGAGCTTGGTGGGGTAAAGACAACTCATGTGCGGAATTTGACGGACGTAGATGATAAGACGATTCGTGATTCGCAGAAGAATGGGGTGTCATTGGCAGAATTTACAGCCGGATGGACGGCAAAGTTTCATAATGATTGCGAGGCATTGAACTGTTTATCTCCGCATATTGAGCCATCCGCGGTGGCACATATACCGGAGCAGATTGCCATGGTGCAGGCCTTAGTAGAAAAGGGGCATGCCTATACTTCTGATGACGGTTCTGTTTATTTTCGCATTTCATCATTTGCTGATTACGGGAAGTTATCTCATTTAGATGAGCGTGAGCTTGATTTGGGAAAAACGGCTAATGCTCGTTCAAATGCTGATGAGTACGAAAAGGATTCGGTCGCAGACTTTGTGCTATGGAAGGGGCGTCGTGCTGAAGATGGACCAAATTTTTGGCAATCACCATGGGGTGAGGGACGACCGGGATGGCATTTGGAATGCTCTGCGATGATTAATAAGTATTTTGGATCAGACTTTGATTTACATTCAGGAGGTGTAGACCTTGTATTCCCCCATCATGAGAACGAAGTGGCTCAATCTCGCTGTGCGTGTGGTGGGGATTTTGCCCGCTTGTGGTTTCACATTACGCATTTGTTGGTAGATGGTGGGAAGATGTCTAAGTCTCTGGGGAATATGTATACTCTGGAGGATTTGGAAAAGCTAGGCTACAAAGCCGGGGAAGTGCGATATGTGTTAGCCGGTGGGTATTATCGTCGACCTCTTAATTTTACTCTTTCATCGTTGAGTGATGCACGTTCTGCTCTTGCTCGCATGGCACGCTTCGATAATCAGTTAAAGAAGGCAGCGGGGCAGGATAAATTGCCGAGCTATAAGCATTTATGCAATAAGCAACCGGAGTTGGGTGTTTTTGCCACGGCATGGGCTAGTTTAAATGATGATTTAAATACGCCGGAAGCTTTAGGGCATGTGTTTAGTGCTATGAAAGCTACAAATGTAGCAGAGCTTTCGGCTGCAGAAGCACAGGCTTGTCGTGAAGCTTATCATTTTATTTTATCGGCTTTTGGTATTGTTTTACCGGAGGAAGAAGCCCAAGAAGAAGCCCCTGCAGAGGTGAAAGTTCTTGCAGAGCAACGTTGGCAGGCTAAGCAGGAAAAAAACTGGGCTGAATCTGACCGCTTGCGTGGTGAAATTACCGCCCTAGGCTGGATGGTAAAAGATCGCAAAGATGGGTATGATTTAGTGAAAAATTAAGTCTTTTTGACTGGAATAGTTCAAGAAAAACCCCACTAAGGAATTAAATCTCTTAGTGGGGTTTTTGTAATTTGTGTAGTTATGAGAAAGAGGCTATGGTACTCAATTAGTCATTTTTATGACATTGGCATGAATTGGAGTCTGATGAACAGCAAGACTCTTCGTTCTCGTCATGAGAAGAGTTACAGCCTTTGCAATCAGAGCAGTTACCGCAGCAGTTATTTTTTGAAAATAATGTGCGATAGGCCGCATAAATGACGCCAAGTAGGATGATGCCGCCGATGATGTAGTTTTCCATATAAGTTGTAGTGGTGTGGTTTATGGGTTATTTTTTCGGTGAGTATGGTTTACGAATGAGGGCGTAGATAACGAGCAAGATACCTGCTAGAGCAATGATTTGCTCGTAACCCAAAACGCCTGATGTGAAATAGGTGCCGAGTTGATAGAAGATAAAAGCGAGAAGATATGCCCAGCCACAGAGCCATAGGATGGCCAGCCAAGTCCATTTAGCACTATTCATTTCACGACGAATAGCACCGATGGCGGCAAAACATGGAGCACAAAGAAGGTTAAAGATAAGGAAGGAATAGGCGGTAATAGGGTTGGCTCCGAGGGCTTTTGCTGCTCGTAGAATGCCGGCGGCAGATTCTTCTTCAGAAACTTCTTCTTCTGTTTCCTTGCTTGTGGTGATTGCTTCGGCTTGTGTTTCAGAAGCAGGTGCTTCTGTGTTTGTTTCGGGTTTGGTATTTGTTATTAGTTTAGTGCCGAAAGTATCTACCAAGGTGACAGAAATTAAACTTAATGCATTTGCTTCTGCATAGAAGTTGTGCTCTGGTTCTGTTGAGACTTCATCCTCTGCAGAATCGTTTGTCGCATATAGCATACTCATAGTAGCCACGACTTCTTCTTTAGCGATAAGACCTGTAATGGCAGCCACGGTGGGCTTCCAGTCGCGCTGACCTGTGGCATCTGTTTCAGCCCAGCCGAGAGGAGCGAACACAGGAGCAATGGTGTTACCAATATCAGCAAGAATGCTGTTATTGATAGCTGGAATAGTCTCTTCCTGATTGTCGGTAGATGGAGCGTCTTCCAGATAGCTCATGTGCCAGTCGTGTGATTTGAGGAACCAAATAATGGCACATGCAAAGAAGATAACAGTACCGGCTTTTTGCACAAAGGCTTTACAGCGGTTAATTGAATGCTGTGTGATATTGCTGATGAGGGGGGCGTGATAAGCTGGGAGTTCCATGACAAATGGAGCTGTTGGTCCAGAAAACCAGCGAGTTTTTTTCAGGATAATCCCAGAGAGAATAATGGAAATGAGCCCCATGAAATAAGCACTAGTGGTTATTAACCCGGTATCGTCGGGGAAAAAGGCAAATGCCAGCACTGCTATAATCGGTACTTTGGCACCACAGGGCATATTTGTGGTAAGCATGATGGTCATGCGACGGTCTTTTTCATTCTCAATGGTACGGGTCGCCATCACTCCCGGTATGCCGCACCCCATAGATACCAGCATGGGAATAAATGATTTGCCGGATAAACCAAACTTGCGGAAAATTCGGTCCATGACAAATGCGACTCGTGCCATGTAGCCACAGTCTTCCAGTAATGCCATGCACAGGAAGAGTACGGCCATTTGTGGTAGGAAGCCAAGTACTGCACCCACGCCGCTTACAACGGCATTTTGGACGAAATTAAGGATTTTATCATCGCAGTTTAGTTCTAGAGTACCCAACATACCGATGCCGAAACAAATAACGGAAATAATGAGGTACTGAAGCCAGAATGTAAGAACTCCTGTACGGCCTTTAAGGGAAAGAATGTTTTTGAGATTGCTTGTGGCTAGTGGGTTTGATGAGGGTTCGGGACCGTGGTCGTTGTGATTTTTTTGCCCCGGTTTGAAGCAACATACGCCTAAAAGGACGGCATTTGCGACACCTAGTGCCATCATGAGAGGCGTATAGATAGTGCTGAGAACGGATAGAAAGAAGGAGGTAAGCCCTTCAATACAGCTATCATAGAAAGACATTATGTGGTCGATGCCGGTGATGATAGCAGATTCTGATGAGGCCTCTTCTAGGGCTTCGCTAGCAGTTGTGGGCGCATCGGCTATTGTAGCAGATGAGGTGGTGGACGTAGTCTCTGATGGTAATGTAGCTAGAGCTTCCATGCTTACAGTCGGGACGTCATCTTCTGCCGGAGCTTCAACATTTGGCATAATAATAAATGCCAAAATGAAGGGTAAAAGCGGCAGATACATCCATGAGCCTTTCATGTTTAGGTCGTGTAATCGACGTAACATGAGCGGAAAAAGGAGAATCAGAGAGGCAAATGTTGCCATGATGGAAACTAGGCCTATTCCAACCCCGGATGTGCCTAGAAACCCATTTACCCATGGTCCGATGTATTCGCCAAAGAGAACGTCATTTGCCCATGCTGTGCCCCAGTCACCTACTGTGTTGATAGAAATGTAATAGACCGCCCACATGACCATAAAGAAAATGGGGAGAGCCAGTATGCGGTGGGTGACGATACGGTCAATTTTGTCACTAGTGGATAAGCCTAGGTTTTGTTTTGTTTGGCATTGAGCTGTAATTTCTGTGACTAGCTCATAGCGTTCGGAGGTGATGATACTTTCGCAATCATCGTCAAATTCGGTTTCTATACGAGTGATAATTTCATCGATTTGCTTGATTAATTCAGGTGATAATTGTAGTTCTTGTTGGATTTTTTCATCGCGTTCAAAGAGTTTCACCGCATACCAACGTTTGAGGAGGTCAGAGCATGAAATGAATTGTTCGATTTCTGAAAGTGCCGCCTCAACTGCTGTGTTCCTAAAATGTAGAGGAGCGGCAGGCAGAGCTTCCGGATTTTGTGCCATAGAACTTGCTAATTCTACAAGCTCTTTGGTACCGTGTTTTTTTAGGGCGGCAATATCTACAACAGGTACGCGTAATAATGCCGCAAGTTGAGTTTTATCTATGGTGATGCCTCTTTTTTCTAATAAGTCTACCATGTTCAGAGCTACGATGACAGGTCGACCTAATTCGAGTATTTGCGTGGTGAGGTAAAGGTTTCTTTCTAAATTGGTGGCATCTACTAGGTTGATGATGACAGAGGGGGTATCTTTTATTAGATAATCGCGTGTGACTATTTCTTCAAGTGAGTAGGGGGAGAGTGAGTAAATACCTGGTAGGTCCTGTACCTCAATGTTTGTATTTTCACTTAGTTGCCCCCCCTTTCGCTCAACGGTAACACCGGGCCAGTTGCCTACATATTGATTGGCTCCTGTTAGAGCATTGAATAGTGTCGTTTTTCCGCTATTGGGATTACCTGCTAGGGCAATAGTTGCTTTTCTCATGGGAATATGAGTGGTTTGTAGCTAGTTGTGTTTGGATGAGTATTAATCAATAAGAATATTTTCTGCTTCAGATTTGCGGATAGATAATTCGTAGCCGCGTACTGTCAATTCTATTGGGTCGCCTAAGGGTGCTACTTTGCGAATGATGATTTCTACTCCTTTTGTTATACCCATGTCCATGATTCGGCGCTTAACAGGACCTGTGCCTAGAAGCTTGGTAACTTTCACGGGTTCTCCAATGGCTGCGTCTCTTAGTGTGCGTTGTGATTTCATGGTTTTGCTGGTGATGAATTAGGCAACAAGTATTTTTGTCGCTAATGATTTACAGAGGGCTATTCTGCAACCTCTGATTTTTACTATCAAACTGCCGGACAATTCTGATATGATGGATATCTCTGTCCCTGCCACAAAGCCAAGTTCTTCCAAATATCGGCGTATTTCCCTTTCTCCTTGTATTTTCTTTACAAGGTGTACTTCTCCGGCGTTGAGAAATGTTAGTGGCATATTGTCTAAATCGGTTGCTTGGAGAAAAAGTTAGTTTAACCAAACTTATCTGTCAATACTATTATTTGCTTCGGAAAGTTTGTTTTCTCTAACTTATTTATAAATAAGATATACAAGAGGAAGATTTTTTTGTAATAGAGATTAGAGAAAGTTAGACAAAATAAAAAAGCGTGATAAGCCAAAGCTTACCACGCTAGAGAGAGATAGGTAAAATGGAGAAATATTAGGATTCCGGGCAGGGGGTGCCTTGTAGCGGTTTGCCTTCGAACTCACCTGTTAGAGCCTTAAGGAAAGCAGAAAGCTGGCGAAGTTCATTGGCATCGAAATCAGATCTGCCGACTTGATACTTGTACATTTTGATGATGGCTTCCTTGAGGGTTTTAGCGGAAGCATCGTGCATATATGGCCAAGTGAGTTCGACATTACGAAGTGTAGGAACGCGGAATTTATGCTGGTCAGATTCACGTTTAGTGAAGTTCATCAAGCCATTATCATCAGGAGTAAGTTTGCGAGTGCCGAAGAAATTACCCTTAAGGTCGGCATGTTCGAATGACTGACCACCGAGAGCCGGGCCGGAATGGCAAGTATAGCAACCATTATCCATGAAGAGTTTGTACCCTTTGATGGCATCCTTGCTCATAGCCTTTTTATCTCCCTTGAGATATTTATCGAACGGACTATTAGGTGTGATAAGGGTGCGTTCGTATTCAGCAATGGCATCTGTAATGGTGTCTGCGTTGAAGCCAGCAGGATAAACTTTTCGGAAATCAGCGGCAAACTCAGTCTTTTGATTTAGTTTGGCGGCGATTTTTTCCCAATCGTTGGGATGTTTATACCCCATTTCAACAGGATTAAGAGGCGGCCCCCCAGCTTGTTCCTTCAAATCAGCAGCACGACCATCCCAGAATTGCTGGATGTGGAAAGCAGCATTGAATACCGTAGGTGCATTGATGCCTCCTTTTTGTCCTCGTACACCGGTAGAGGTTGCTAAATTATCTGTACCCCCTTTTTCTAAAGCATGGCAGGAGGCACAAGAGACGGTGTTATCATCAGATAGAGCTACATCATGATAGAGAGCTTTACCCAGTGCCACCTTATCCTTGTTTACCGGCAGGGCATTTGGTAAAGGCATGATGGGTTGCATGGCAAATTCTTCGCCAATGAGATTTATCCATGGGTGGTTTTTCCATGCAAGTTGTGCTCGTTTAGCCCAAATAGTTTGTTGGAAAGCGGCTTTTTCTTGTTTATCAAGAGTAGAACCCCAGTGTACTGCCGTGTAGGCAACCGGAGGCATAGAAGCTGTTTTGATAGCGTATTCGAGCTTGGCTAAGTTAGTTGCCGTCGGAGTTGCATCAACGTTGTAGTGGCGTAACCCATCTTTAACGTGATTGGCCAGCATACCACCGGAAAGAGTGTTCATTAGCTCAGAAATTTTTGTGCCGGGACGGTGGCAGTCAGCACATTTTGAGTTAATAGCTTGCTGATAGATGAAATTTGCCTTGGCATTTGTCATAGGTGCCACACTCATATCTGGCAAGATGAGCGGAGAAATAATTGCACCTGCAACGACGAGCCCGCCAAAAACGGCACCGGCTGAAAGGAAAGAGCGTACTTTATTCATATAGCGACGTTGAATAACTAGTGGTTAGTGTAGTGAGATTTCTGAAGAAATCAAGGTTAATTCTCTTTATTTACAGTTCTCCTGCTCGTCTCAAATCCTCATTGATGGCTTCTAGCACATCTTCTTCAGGGCGGAAGTTGGCAGCGTGATATGAACTTCGGACTAAAGGTCCTGAAGCAACATGCTTAAAGCCCTTGGTACGAGCGATTTCTTCATAGCGAGCAAAGTCATCCGGGTGAATGTATTTGACGACAGGTAAATGGTTTTTTGTAGGGCGTAGATATTGTCCTAACGTAAGAACTGTAACCCCATGTTCTAGCAAATCGTCCATGGATTGGAATAATTCATCTTCTGTTTCTCCAAGTCCGAGCATGATGCCACTTTTTGTAGCCACTTTGCCTTGTACACTATCGAGTGCCATTTTGAGGACACAAAGGGAGCGGCGGTATTGGGCTCTAAATCGAACAAATGGGGATAAGCGTTCAACGGTTTCGAGATTGTGCCCGAAAATATGAGGCCGAGCCGCCATTAATGTTTCGATGGAGCTGGCTTTTTCATTCAAGTCTGAAACAAGAACCTCGATAATAGTCGAGGGACTAGCTCTGCGAACGGCTCGAATCGTCTCTGCAAAATGTGCCGCTGCCCCATCCGGCAAATCATCTCGAGTTACCATGGTAATGACAGCGTGTCTTAGTTTCATTTGAACGACGGCATCAGCGACATGTTGAGGTTCCTGAGGGTCTAGGGGGAGTGGTTTTGCCGTTTTTACCGCACAAAAACCACATGCTCGAGTACAGCGTTCGCCGCCAATCATAAATGTGGCTGTTCCTTCATTCCAGCATTCGTATCTATTTGGACAATGGGCTTCTTCGCAGACAGTAAAGAGTTTTTTGCCCTCCATGAGTTGTTTTACATCCCAGAACTCTCGACTATTTGGCAAGCGAACTTTGAGCCATTCCGGTTTTCTTTCTATTTCACTATTGTCCGTATTTTCGTGTCGGCATCCCATAACGCTTCTAGATTGCATCGAAAGGTGTGATTTGGCAATAGTATTTTGCCTAGCCTTGCGGATTTTTATGCAGACGTGTGTGAAAAAAAGTGAATTTGCCGGATGAAGTAGCCGAAAATGATATTGAGGTTATGATAAATAGGAGGAGAGACTAGGGGACATTTATTTCAAGCAAATGAGTTTTTGTCTCTGTTGTGATAGGGGTAGCATGTGCCGGAGAAATGATGAAGTCTCCTTGAGTGGCTGTGGCATTTGGCCATGAAATGCGACCTTCTAATATCGCAAAAATGGCAAATTTTTTCGAGTTGCTTTGAGTAAATGATTCGCAGGGAGGAAGAATGTGTTCTTTGATAGAGAATGGCTTTACTTGGGTTGTATATCCAGGTTGTTTCTCTAGTTGTTGGTATTCTTTAATGGCATCTAGAGATTGGGGTACATGGAGTTCTCTGCCTCGCCCCAGAGAGTCTCTTCTATTCCAGTCATAGAGGCGATAGGTGGTATCGCTGTTTTGTTGGATTTCAACGATTAAGTGTTCTCCGCTAATGGCGTGGATGAGCCCTGAAGGAATATAGAGATGTTTGCCCCTATCCAGATGATGAGAGCATAAATGTTTATCTACATCATCTTCTAAGATTGCTTGATGAAGGTCATCTGGAGTTGTATTTGGTTGAAGACCGGCGTAAATTGTCGCATCGCTTGAGGAATAGAGGATGTACCAAATTTCGTTTTTTTCTTCGCCCCCCCAGCGGGTTGCTGTTGCTTTAGGTGGATGAACTTGAATAGATAACTTATCACTTACATCTAGTAGTTTGCACAGTAAGGGGAAGTTGGTAAAATGGTCATATCCGTCCCCAAAAATTTCCTTTCTATGCTCTTGCCAGAGTTGGTTAAGTGAGTAACCTTGCCATGGCCCTTCTTTCACAATGCTTACTGCTCCCGGTCTATCGCTAATTTCCCATGATTCTCCACATGGTTCGGAGAATACCGGAGTCGTGCGTCCTAGCATGAGTTGTAGTTTTCTACCACCCCAAATACGAGGTTGATAGATCGGATGGAAACGGAAGGGGGTCATTGTGTGATCTGACTTTAGCAAAATCGATATTGTTGACAAGTTTAATCTATGTTCGGTGATATGTAAGTATTTGAATGATAGATAAAAAGGCTCGTGGTTTTGAGTTCCACGAGCCTTTTTAGAGGTTGAAAATTCAATTACTTAACAGATTCCCAAACCGGACCGATTTCGTCAAAAGGAACGTATTCCTTGCTCTTATCGGGTTTTGGCACACCGTTGTTGGTGCGGAATAATGGGAGGATTGGTGAACCTGTGGAAT
>JAUNER010000004.1 GCA_030525455.1 Akkermansia sp.
CAGCCAGATGTAGGTGGAAATGCCGGTGTTATAGAACAGGTCGGTGGGCAGCTGGATGATGGCCTCCACCATGTCACCCTCGAGCACGTAGCGGCGAATCTCGGAAGCTCCGGAGCCGGCATCGCCCGTAAACAGGGAGGAGCCGTTCTGAATGATAGCCATTCTGCCGGAGCCTTCCTTCATCTTCTTCACGCCGTTGAGCATAAAGAGCTGCTGACCATCTGAAATAGCGGGCAGCCCGGGACCGAAACGCCCATCGTAGCCTTTCTTCGCCTCATCCTCCACTTTTTTTCTTTCACGTTTCCAGTCAATACCAAACGGCGGGTTGGAAATGATGTAGTCAAACTCATAATCAGAGAAAGCATCGTCACTCAGTGTGTCGCCAAACTTCATGCCGGAAGCATTCCCCCCCTTGATAAGCATATCAGCTTTGGCAATAGCGTAGGTTTCCGGATTGAACTCTTGCCCGAAACAGGTCAGAGCAGCCTCTTTGCTGATAGATTGCAAACGTTCCGTCAGACAACCTAACATCTGGGAAGTCCCCATAGCCATATCGTATGCCGTTTTGGTGCACCCCTCGGTCATGATTTCTGCTTTTTCGGGAGCTACCAGCAGTTCGGTCATGAGATAGATAATGTCGCGACTGGTGAAGTGAGCACCGGCCTGTTCATCGTAAGATTCCGAGAACTTGCGAATAAGCTCTTCAAAGATGTAGCCCATGTCGGCAGAGGTGATTTTTTCCGGCGACATATCGGCCTTTGCCGAGTTGAACTCCTGCAGGGTCAGAAAGAGCACGCCACCCTTGGTCATTAGTTTGACAGTACTGGCGAAATCAAAATTCTCAATAATGTCTTTAACATTAGAAGAAAACCCCTCTAAATAAGCCTCGAAGTTGCTTTCAATATTATCGGGATCTGCTATCAATTTTGCAAAATCAAAATTGCTGGCATTATAAAAATCATACCCTGAAGCACGGCACAAAATACCATCTCGAGCAGCCCCTTCAACGTGTTGTTCATCTAATTTCTTTGCCATCTCAACAACACCGGACTTTGTCGGCTTAAGAGCATCATCAAAACGCTTTAACACCGTCAATGGCAAAATAACCTTGCCGTATTCATGAGGCTTGAATAGCCCTACTAAATGAGTAGCAAGTTCCCAGATAAGATTTGCTTTCGCCTGTATGTTTGCGTTTGTCTGTTTTTGAAGTTCTGTGATAGACATAGCACTTGTCAATAATTTGGAGAGATTTTGATTTATAAAAATCAGAACTAAAAATAAGTTATCTTTTCATTATTCTAACAAAAAAGCATAAAATTAAAAGCACTTAAATTAAGAATTACGATAATTGCACTTCGAGCTGAATAATTTGACGCTCTAAATCAGCTTGCTCGGCTAAGAGCTTATCAATTTCCTTCATCACACGCTTCTTTTGCTGAAAAAGTTCCTGAAGTTTCAAACGAAGCAAATCAGTCTCACTACGCTCAGAACGAGGCAATTCCTTAGGAATATCGGCACGGCGTATGCGAGTAATACCAGTAACCCCGGCATGCTCAATAGAAAGTTTAAACAAAGAAATAAGGAAAGACAGCTCCACTTTAGCGGCTGTAGGAGATTCCTCTAAATCCTGAAGTTTATCCAGACATTTCTCTGCTGATGAAGCATCAAAGCCCATACACTTAGATAAAGCCAGTACGAGCAAATCATAAAATCTAGGATTTTCTAACAAGAATGAAGGAGATTGAAACTGTTTATATTCCAATATCCACCAATCAATAATAGAGTAAGAAATTCTATCAGCCTGTTTTAACAACAGCTCGAGAACATCCGCTTTTTTCTCACAAAGACAAGTGATAACACCGTTTTTCAAAACATCTCTATCAGAAGCTAGAGAAAGAGCTGCTTGTACATTTTCAGATTTAATGGCTTGTTCCATCAGTTGCTTGTTTTTAACCTCAGTCAATGCCATAGACTTGCTAAAAGAAAACAAATCTTGCATTTTATCTCGATTACTGAGGAATCCATGCTTATTCACAGAATAAATCTCTACAAAGATGCCGGAACCAGCCAAACTTTGTTGAATTTTTTCGGCTCTGCTTACACGGTCTGTAATCAGAGTAATTTTAGAATTAGTAGGCATGGAAGCCGTCTCGCTAAACAATGCGGCGGTAAGAGCCTCTGTCTTACCAAGCTCACCGTTTAACCAAGAAAAACGCACGGTAGGAGGATTTTCTTGAGCACGAGCAATAAGCACATCCGAAAACTCCAAGGGCTGATTTTTATCTGCTAAAACAATCAAAGCTTTACCAGCTTCAATTAACCCTGGCTTAATGTTTTGTAGCATTTCACTAGCCTTCGGGTGACGCAAAGCACTATCATCAATAAAAGTTGCTTGTTTCTGAACCAATGCAGATAACTTATTGCGAGAAATACGGTTTAACAACAGGTCTTCGGCTTCAGCAGACTCAAAGGGGTCGAATAAATACCCTTGTTCATTAATCGACAATGTAATAAGACCATTGGGATTAGGTGAACCTTTAATACCCACTTTACATAGTTCACGTAAGGTTCGAAGAAACTTCACATCCTGCGAAATCACAATCTGAGAACACTGGCGATACTTATGATACACAGCCATTTGAATCGCCCTCTGCTCGGGCACATCTGTCCATAATTCATCCGGATTTAAAGAAAGTTTACCTCTGTCATTCCATTCAGAATCAGCAGACTGCATGATATGCAAATTTGATGAATAAGAACCAACCCTAGAGGGATTTTTTTCTAACCTTTCAAAGATTTCAAACAAACGTTTACGTCCGAAATCATCAATAACAGGAACGCCCTTTGTACCAGGAATTGATGGCACAGTTTTACTTAGATTCTCATGAGAATCGCACTTAAAAGCACGACATAAACATTTAAAGCCAGGCTTCACCATGACGACAGGTAAATTCCTCATTACAAAAGCATTCATAGAAGCTTCTCGCAAAAAGACACCAGCCTCGCAGATAGCCGCATCAGAAGCTAAATACACATAATCAGCGTGTATAAAAAGAGAGCGATAATGAGGAATTAAAGCAATAAGCTTTTTTTGATAATCTCTATCAGTGAGCATTGTAGTAAAAAAGCATTAGGGATTTAAGCAGAAATAGAGGACTTGCCATTAGAACGAGATGATTTGCACAAAAGGCCATTGCGAGTGTCGATAAAACAGCCCCAAAACTCTTTACCTTTGTGACAAGTAGGAAGTCCATTGACGATGTACCCATATCGAGAAGGATTATTAGAAATAAGAAGAATATGCAAATCATTTGAAATAGACCTAGCAGAATTAATTTCAAACAATAAAGCGTCTTTTTCTCGCAGCTCAGGATTCAATGGCTCAATAATAGTGAAAATATGAGGCAAGGATTTTACTGCATCACGAATTTGAGGGTCGTAAAGAGATGAAGATAATACAATTATTTTCTGGTCGGAACGTAGTGCGTTCAGTTTATGAAGATTTTCCAAAAACGGAGTCCTACAATCGGGATTAAAAGCATACTTAAGAGCACTAGAATCCATGAACACTGTACCATTCGCAATACAATCACGAAAATAATTCTGTGCTTCGCTTTGTAGTGACAAGGCACCAATAATATGCCATTCCGGAACTGAGACAGTACTAAGTAGGTTTTCCAGACGTGATTTGTGATAGCGAGTTAACTCGGCAGAAGCCTTATCAATATAAAGAACTTGAACGCAACCACCAATACGTATCACAGAATCAATGCAACATGTATTAAAAATAGAGCTTGTTAATTTTTTATCGCTGGTGAGAACAAGCACATTTTTCTCATTATGAAGTTTTATACTGCAAACAGCATTAACAATATTGGGGTCTGCATGGGTAATTGTACTAACAGGAGGATACGTAATAAAAAGGTCTTTGAATTCAGGAGAAACAATGAGATGCCAGCCTCTTAAAGCATTTTGGCGAGCAGTTTCATCCCTATGTGAACAATTACGGAAAAGTTCCATCATCACAGAAGGAGTGATGCTCAGCTTAATTTCATTTATGCGAAATGCCACGGCATTTAGTTTAAGAAAATTCTCCAATCCGGAAGACATCAACTCACAAGTGTCAATGAAAATTACATCAAATCTACAAAGCTCACTAAGTGACTTTGTGTCTAATTTCTTTGCTTGTTTCAACTCAGAAAGCCCTTCAAGATGGTTCTCTGTACCGGACACAAAAAAAGCCGTTTCAACATTATTATCGCTAGTTGAACGGACACGGCAGGAGTCAACAGACTCCACTACAGCGGTGGTGGTCTTATAAGACATAATTATGATAATTTAGTTGTTGCACCCACATCATCTTTTCCAGTCGCTTCGGACAATCCCGTTGCATTTAGATGATTCTAATTCGTGGATGAATTCAATTAACCAAAGAGAAGCTACCCTGTCAACAAAAATTTTAGAAAAAATTCACTTTTCTTCTAACTTATAGAAAATCAATTACCTCCCCCTGCTCCAATGCCTAATGGGACACAGGGATAGCGAACTGCTACGCACACGCTACATCAACCTAAAAGGCATCAGCTCCGGCGATGCCGGCAAATTCTGGGCGATGGCGTGCTGAGATGCAGTAGCCGAGGTATAGCCAAACAGAGACCCTCAGCCATCAAGCGTCGTTATCTTTAAGTGTCAGTGGAATACCACAGGACATTAGGTAAACCCTATCTGCGGATTTGGCTAGTATTTGATTGGCGATGCCTAGGGCGTCGCAATAGTGGCGAGATTCGGGGTCTATGGGGGTGATGCCCATGTTTGTTTCGGATGAAACGATGACCCAGGGCACAGGAGACAGGGCAATAAGTGCTTGAAGTTCAGATATTTCCTTTAACAAAGCCTGCAAAAATGGCTCAAACTCCGTCGGATTGCTCTGAGCATAAAGCACATTTGATGTCAATAATGTCAAGCACTCTAAAATGACCCCATCTACCTCATTCAATAACTCGGACTCACGTAAATGAGTGGCTACATCGCGAGGGCATTCGTAAGTAATCCAATCGGCAGGGCGACGCTCGCGGTGTTTTCGGACGCGATACTCAAGTGACCCGGAACCGGGCCAGACCTCAGCCGTGGCGATGTAGAGAATTTTTTTACCAAAAGAAGCGGCAATTTGCTCGGCGTAAGTGCTTTTACCACTACGAGTACCACCGACGACTAGGGTTAATTTAGCGGAGGGATTGTGAGCTAAAGCGTTCATAGGACTGTAACATAGCTAAGTGAGACTGTTGAAAATCTGAGAGCGAAAAAACTTCTAAGGTAATCATCGCAGAAAAATCATTTGCCCACATAGGGTGCAACAAGGCATCAATTTTATCTGCCGAGATGTGGTGCAGAGACTTATGATCCCTATCGGCTATACCATGGAGATGACAAATGCGGATTTTATGCCACCACTGATGCAGGAGAGGCACGGGGTCCCAATGTTCCTTCCAGACATGACCAATGTCGAAACATCGGGAAAAGGCACTATTCTCAACAATAGAATCCAGAAAATCTATAGGATGCCGTTCCAGATTCTCTAAGGCGAGGAATTCCGGAGCAGGCAACAAAGGCACTAACTCATCTAAAGCCAGCAGGATAGCTTCTTCCTGCTCCCGGGTCAGAGATGCTTGCATCACCGTGGTAGGCACATGGTCCGTGACCACGTGCATCACCCAAGTATGAGGATTTAAGACCTGCGTAAGCTCAATAGTTCGTTTGATATTATCAATGTATCGCTTTGTCGACTGAGGGGTAAGAAACCCGGCATCCGTGGGCAAATGCACATTCCAAGACACCCCGGCATCTGCCGCAATAGCCGCTAATTCCTTTACCTCATTGGCACTCGGCAGGAACTCCCCGGATTCGCCGGACTCGAGCAAAAGCAAAGAAATATCATCTGCATATTTCACACACTCTCTGACGGCCGGCACATAATAATCAGGAATGATAAATGACGTACAGCCAATCTTTAAGCCAGGCACTCTACACTTCATATCAGACATTGGCAAAACAAAATACCAGCAGAACCACGTTCTCTGTCAATTCGATTAAACACCCAAATACATCACCCGTAACCCCACCTAAACGACGCTTGGCATAACTTAAAAACACAAGGGCAAACAAGGATGCCGCTAAAAAAGCAAAAGCCCCCAAAATACCCACATAAGCACAACAAGCCAAAGTAATCACATAAGCCACAATGGCATGCCAAGGACGAGTACCCTCGGCAAACGCCGCCCCCATACCACCGGGGCGTGCAGACGGAAACTTCATGGCCAAAAATATCTGCACGCGAGCCAATAATGCCGCCAACGCACACGCCACAATAAAATAATCAGCAAAAAATGTAACTAAACTCGCTAATGCTGCTACCTTTACCACTAAATTAAAAAACAAAGCAATCCCGCCAAATGTACCTAAGCGAGAATCTTTCATAATTTCTAAGCGACGCTCCTTAGACACCTCTACCGGCAAAGCATCACCACAATCAGCCACACCATCGAGATGAAGTCCCCCGGTGATAAGCACCCAGACAGCACAGCCCAAAACAGCACATATCAGCGGTGTAAACACCTGCTGAAGCCCCCATAATACCAACCCAACAAGCCCACCAACTACCAAACCAATGACAGGCAACCACATAGCAATGCCATGCAAATCATCCTGCAATCGCCATGGACCAACAGGCAAGCGAGTCAAAAACGCAAAAGCGGAACGCAATGAACAAAACCATTTCATAAACAACTAAACAGGGATATTTAACTCCGGCAAGGTACGAAGCTCTGATAAAACACGAGTAGAAGCCTCAATCATCGGGAAAAAGAGAGCCGCCCCTGTACCCTCGCCCAAACAAAGCCCTAAATCCAAATACGACTCCAGACCCAAATGATTCATAATCAAACGATGTCCCGGCTCGGCAGAATTATGAGACCCAATGAGATAGTTTACCACCTCAGGGTAGAGACCTTTGGCAATCCCCGCCGCCGCCCCGGCAATGTAACCATCAATCACCACCGGAACCCGCAGAGAAGCCGCCCCCAACATCAGCCCGGCCATCGCCGCAATTTCCGGTCCGCCCACCTTTGCCAACACATCCAGAGCATCATCGGGATTCGGTTTATTAAGAGCAATGCCCTTTTTGATAAGCTGAATTTTCCGGCGAATCCCCTCATTATCAATACCGGAACCACGCCCTGTAACCTCCTCTACAGAAGCCCCGGTCAGCACAGAAACAATAGCCGCAGAGGGCGTCGTATTCCCCACGCCCATCTCTCCGGCGGCTATAATATCCAGCCCGGCATTTTTCTCCTCACGAGCCATATCTATACCCACCTGTAAACAGGCAAGTGCTTGGTCGCGAGTCATTGCAGGTCCCTCACTAAAATCCTCTGCACCCCACATCACCTTTCGTGACGTTAAGCCCGGTAAATCACCAAAATCATAATTCACCCCCACATCTACCACTCTAAGCCTAGCCCCCGCATTTCTGGTAAAAGCATTAATCGTGCCGCCACCCTGCACAAAATTCCGAGTCTGAATATGAGTCACATCGGCCCCCGTCCTACTCAATCCATGGTTTACAATCTTATGGTCTGCGGCAAATAAAACAACGCATTTATCCTTCATGCTAGGAGTAACAGAGCCCACCATACCGGCAATACGCACAGACAATGCCTCTAATTTTCCCAATGAACCGGGCACTTTAGCCAGAATGCGTTGTCTGGCAAAAGCCGCTTCTACCGCAGATGTATCTATGGGAGGAATAGAAAGAGTATTCATAAAATTGTCGTGCCTCATCATACAAAGCCGACAAGAGAAATCAATACCCACCACCTAGCACAACACCAAACACCACTAGCACTAGTTACACAAAATCAAGAAATTAACACAAGTAAAAAAAATTTTTTATTTTTTTCTTGCCAAAAATAAGGCAATAATGTTTCATGACAGCCATGAACCCTAATGGGAAGGGTTACAGACCTCAGGGACGCCCGTAGCCGGGCAGGAAATAAATGGGGAATACCGGTGCGAATCCGGAGCGGTACCGCCACTGTAAGCGAGCCACGCTCGTAAGCCAGAAGACCAGCCTATGAGGTTGCTCAATCTGTTCGGCGAGTTACCGAACGTAAGGCACTACAACCATGCTTTATACATCTACAGCCCGTAGAATGGGCACTATTGCAATTGGACTGGCAGCATTCGCTGTGCAGATGGGTCACGCGGAAACTACTCAAACTGCTACTGAGGAAGGACAACTCCAAGAGATGCCGGAACTTACCATGGCCTCTCACTTCATCGGAGTCCCCTACAATTGTTCCGGGGTTTCTGTATCTATCATCAATCCGGAACTCTCCCAAAAACGTGGCATTGAAACCCTCACAGGGGCATTAAGTCAAACACCCGGGGTATTTAACCTAGATTGCGGTGGTACATGGCAACGAGGTTCCGTAAGCAACACCGTCATTCGTGGCATGAACCGCGAAACCTACACCCTCACCATGATTGACGGAATGCGCATCAGCGACGTGAATATGTCCGGCAATAAAATGCTGGGGATTACCAATTTATTTACCGTAGGGCATGCCGAAGTCGTCAAAGGAGCACAGGGTGCAGTATTTGGTTCCGGTGCCATAGGTGGTGTCGTCTCTATGGATACCCCCCAGGGCACAGACGAACAAATCACACGCATATTCACAGAAGTAGGGTCATTCGGAACCTTTAACAGTCATCTGACCAGCTCCGGGAAAATCGACAAGCTTTCCTATTTCGTTGGCTTAGGCTACGAAACAACAGAAAACGACCCAACCATCTACAACGACATTTACACCAACCGCACAGGCATGAACGACTTTCGCCAATGGCAAGGAGCCGTTCGCCTAAACTACGAAGTAAACGATAAAGTAAACGTAGATTTCACCTACCGCGGTGTAGATTCCTACCTCGAATACCCCACCCCCTATGTGGACTACAATAGCTGGCCGGCCACCATCGACCCGCACCTTTACAATACGGAAGATAGAAACCACAGCAATCTAGTCACAGCAAAAATCAACGCTGAACTCAACGATACCTGGACCACTAGCTTCATGCTAGGCTACTACAACATGAATTATTCCGTTCACACACCGGAATACGACTTCCAGCCAAACATGATGAGCAATCGCCGCACTCAAATCGAATGGCGAAATGCCCTCAAATGGAATGACACATGGACCACCGTCGCCGGCATCGCTTGGGATCGCTCTGACTATAAGAGTGCCAATAACTACGTCTGCAAAGACGAATGGCAAAGCACACTCGCCTTTTTCGCTGAGCAAATGTGGTCCCCCACAGAAAGCTTCGATGCCAGCCTAGCCCTACGCTTAGAGCATGATAGTGTATGGAATAACCACTTTACATGGCGTTATTCAAACTCATGGAAAGTAACCGGGAAAGACTCCCCTACTCGAATCTTTGCCTCTGTGGGGACAGGGTTTAGAGCCCCCACTTATTTTGAACGCCACGTCCATGCCTACGGCTACATTGGCAACCCGAACCTAGACATCTCTGAATCCATCAGCGGCGACATCGGCATTGAGCAAAAACTCGGTGAAAACCACAGCATGACTGTGACCGGGTTCTGGACACGAATCGAAGATGAAATTGGCGAAAGCTACCAAGGCGTATGGCCGAATTCATACTCCACCTTTGAAAACTACTCGCACTGTACCTCATACGGTGTAGAACTCGCCTTTAAGGGCGAATTTAACGATGCTTGGAACTCCGGCTATACGGCAAACTACACCTTCACCATGCCAAAGCGTAACGAAGCAGGTAAATACGCCACACGCCAGATGGCAAACACAGCACGCCACACCATCAATGCGGAGCTTCACACCTCACCTACTGAGAAACTGACATTAGGCATAGGTGCAACTGCCGCCATGAAGAGAACAGACTATAACTACGAACCCCTAGACGGCTTCTTTACAGCACGACTGTTTGCACGCTATCAACTCACAGATAATGTACAACTTCATGCACGTATCGAAAACCTCTTTGATCAGAATTACATCATGACCAATGATTACAACTTCGGGCCTCGTCAAGCTCGCGGTTTAGGATTCTTTGGCGGTGTGACTATTGAATTCTAATCGGTTATTATTTCATATAACGCATGAAATCAAACGTCATCTCTATTCCACATCAGGGCACACAACTAGGCGAAGAGTTGTGGTGCCCACTAAGAGGTGACGTTTGTTTCATCATCGGGGTATAATCATGGGATGTAAAAAAATCATTTTTCATCTCAGCATTGGTGTAAGCATTCTATGTGCTTGCATTTTTTTTATCGCAGTTACCTATTTTTCTGAACAAGAAAAAAAACATACACTTAGCTCTGTATCTCACACAGACTATCGTCCTGCTCCTGCCGTATTTGAGGGATTTATCCCACGCTGGAACGCACAAGTTCAAAAGACCATAGAACGAGAAATTTACCAACTCACCCACAGCACCACCCCACTAACTCAGAAAGAAAACGACCAGCTCGCCCGGCTACGGCATCGCTTAAACCACCCCCATATTCAGAAAAAATCCGCCACTGAACTCCCTAAAAACCTCTCTTGGGAAGACGGCATGAATGAACCGGAAATAGGTAGTCCCCAAGCTAAAAAAGGAGGAACCGTCAGAATCTGGGCTAGTACCCCATTCCCAAACACGCTACGGCCATTTGGCCCCAACAGCGATAGTTTTTTTAACTACACCGCCATTGATAATATATGGATGCCTCTAGTACGGCTACATCCAATCACAAAACACCCCATTAGAGGACTAGCTGATAAATGGGCAATTTCCGGTGACAAAAAAACCGTCTACTACCACCTAGACCACGAAGCAACATACTCAGACGGCAGACCCGTGCAAGCAGAGGATTTCTTACTAAACATTTGTCTAAGGACGTCAAATGCCGCTCGCGACCCCTATTGGAATAGCCGCTTCCAAAAAGGCTGGGCCCACATCTGCCTCTATGGGGATAAGATTATCGCCCTTACTCTAGATAAGCCTTGCCCTCTTATCGCTTACGTTGCCGCTAAAGATATAAACCCGGCTCACCCGGGGTTTTACCACGACTTTAATGAACTTTACCCGGAAAAATACCAATGGAAAGCCACGCCCAACACCGGTGCTTACATCATCCAAGCCGGTAAAATTCGCCCGGGCGAAAGAATCCCACTCATCCGTGTGAAAAACTGGTGGGCAAAAGATAAAAAATTTGACCGCTACCGCTTCAATGCCGATACGATTGACCACGTTTTTGTTTCGCTCGACCAAAAAGCTGTTGAAATGCTCCGCCGTCGGGAACTAGACATCCTGCATATAAGGCGAGCCAATATGTGGGAAAATAAATTAGAAATACCCGAATTTTTCAACGGTATCATAGAAAAACACCACATCCCTGCACAAGGCCCCCAAGCCCCCTATGGCCTATATATCAACTGTGCCCACCCACTACTTAAGCAACTCGAAATTCGTAAAGGGCTTTGCCATGCTCTCAATATAGACAAAGTCATCAAGACGCTTTTCAGAAACTCAAATAAACGCCTTAATTCATACATGGATGGCTATGGCTCACTGAGTTTACCCCTCGCCGCCCCTGAATATAGTAGAGAAAAAGCCCTCGTTCATTTTCGCCAAGCCGGTTACACCCAAACAGATGCAGATGGCATACTCATGAACGCCAAGGGCGATAGACTTAGCTTCGAGCTAACATTAGCCGAAGGCTCTACAACGATGAACAGCGTCTGTGCCCTGCTGCGGGAAGAAGCCTTAAAATGCGGTGTTGAGCTAAAACTAGACACTCTAAATTACCAAGTTTGCTCCAGAAAAGTTTTTGAAAAAAGACACCAAATTGTATTTTGGGCATGGCCATTAAGCATCCCTTTCCCCAACCTCTATCAGACCTTTTCCTCTGAGCTTGCCTACGATGCCCAAGGTCAACCTATTCCAAACACAAATAACCTCTTTTCTGTAGCCGATAAAGAACTGGATGCCGCCCTCAATAAAGAACGACAAGCCAGCGACTTTGCCACCCTGCAATCAGCTCTACACCAAGCTCAAAAAAGAATCCACGAACTCCATATTTGGGTGCCGGGCTGGGGAACTATCGAAGAAAAAATCGCCACTCATCACCGCATCAGATGGCCAAAATCCGGCAATAACTACGCACCGGAACTAGGTAGCGACCCGGTAGAATCACATTTCTTCTGGGTAGACGATAAACACAGTGCTACCCCTATTCGTTAATCAAACGGACTAAACCTACGGCTTAGCCGCTTTTTTGATTTTTTCTACAGCTTCCAACACCAAGGAAATGGGCAATGCATAGTTTTCTGCACGATTGACACGTGCGATATTCATCCCCATGACTTCACCTTTTAAGTTAATCAAAGGTCCCCCCATCAAGGTATATTGAGATGGGGTATCATGCTGTAATATCATAGGGAATCTGTCTCGGCGTTCACTGTGACCACCGCTAATTTCATCATTGGCAGTCTCGGGAACCAAATTACCTACCACAGCTCGACGAGAACCAAGAGTGATGACATAGCTCATTTCTTTCCCCTCACGGCGAACATAAAATGTCAGCTTGTCGCCGGCCTTTTTTTTCATAATGATTAGAGATAAATCATTCACTACTTTGATAGGTGTCTCATCAACCTGGTAAATTTCATCACCCGGTTTAGCACCGCAAGCTTCTGCCGGTCCACCGGGGATTAAAGCTTCAATAGAACACGGTGCTTTAAAGGTCATACCTATGTAACCAATATCAGTATTGGGAATCTCACGAGTTGTCGCACTAATAACCCCAATCTGGGCACGGCGTTTTGCTCGTGTAGAAACTCCATTAGAAACAACTACCGTCCCCATTGTTGCTTCTTGAGTCGTAGCCCCTAGTGCCCCCAGCTCTTTAGCCTCTACTTTTATCAATGCCACATCTGTATCATCATCTATGCCAATGAGCTGATAAGACGCACACTTCTGCCGACCAACTCGCACCACTAAATCCTTATACTTATTAAATTCAGAAGCCTTTGTGGCCACATAGCCCTGAGGGTCTAAAACAATACCATAACCAACCACTTCTCTATCAGCATAAAATACAGCAGTCAGTTGTTGTAATCTTTCCCGTATAGGCTCTACCACCTCGAGCATGACTTTGCCATTGATACGTTGCTCAAAATCCAAGCTTTTTACCTCTTCCTCAGCACTAGCCAAACACATCCCCATAGAAAAGGCTGCCATCAGATTTATCATCGTTCTCATCGTTCCTCCTTTATTTATGATTTTGTTTCGGGCATCACTTTTTTATCCCCCTCTTTGGCAGAAGCGGTCGGCGGCGGTGATTTCTTTAAATCATCAAACATAGACATGGGCAAATGCACGTTGTCTTCTAACGAAGTACCTACTCGGCTATGAGCCCCAAGCAATTCCCCTTTTAGATTAAACAATGGCCCACCGGAATCACCACGAATCAATTTACAATCAGACTTAATCACCCCACCTTTCAACGATACAACTCTACCCAAGCGTACCATTGGTCCACGTGCTTTATCTAAACCACCGCCATGCCCCAAAGCAAATACCCATTCACCTATCTCCGGCAATCCCTTAGCTCGTGGCACTGTAGGTAAGGGTTTGGATTTGAGGAGCTTTTCTTCTGTAACTATAGCTATACCGGCATCACTGTCAGCATCATAATGCGAGGATTTCCCGGCAAGTTCCGTACCATCTTGTAGCACAATCTTAAATGTCGTACCCACAGGGTTTACAACGTGGGCGGCAGAATAAATTTCGCCGGTTTCCGTTACGATAGCCCCGGAACCGCTACTATCTTTAAGTTGAATGCACACTAAGGCAGGCAATACCCTGGGTAATACATCTTTTAGCTTTTTTTCTAACGCTAATAAATCCTGCACACTTCTCGGTGTTGATTCTAAAATCACCGGGGACTCCGCCAGGTCTTGCCCCGATGACTGAGACACACCCGACACAAATACAAAAGCACCGACGACAAAAGTCGTTAAGTAATTCATTTTATTTTTCATCGGTAGCAGAGTGGTTAGGAGTTGGTTCCGGTAAGATTTGCCCTATCAGAGCATCATAAAAAACAATGCCAACAATGACACCTATTATCGCAACTACGGATATAACCAACTCTTTCATTGCATCTATCATACCTATAATGCCATGCTCTGACGAGCCAAATCATCACGATATGCCTGATATTTTCGTACGGCGTAGCCGAACTTTTCACTTTCCCCACCATATCATCAAAATAAAATGTCCTAACAAATAGTTTAGATTTGACAACTATTCGATTTTCAAACATAACACTTCTCTCATGACCACAAGCTCAAAAGATATTCTGAATTCCATCAGGACCATAGAAAATCTCATCAAAATCATCAAACGAGATAATCTAAAAAATTCTGACAAAGACCATTTCAAACAAATCATGAGCTTGTCTCTACGCCAACTAGAAGCTCTACGTATATTAAGCTCGCTTGTCATGACCAATGAAAAAGGCATATCTCTCAAAGATTTAGCAAAAAATCTAGACATTGGGCTACCCTCAGCCTCGGTACTGGTAGAATCGATGGTAAAGAAAAAATTATTTGTACGCAAAGAAAACCCGGCCGACCGTCGTAGTATATGTATCACACTATCTGAAGAAGGAGAGAGAAAATACCGTATACTTTCGCAGAGATTTGAAAAACGCATCTACGAACTCTTTAGCCATCTAAATGCAGAAGAAACTGAAGCCTTTTGTCAGATTATATCGAAACTTTCAAAAAACACACACAACAATTAACAAAGCTCAATCACTCATGAAACCACAAATGCGCCAATTCGCAAAATCCACCGCACTAGTTCTCTGTGCCTTTGGCATCATTGCTCCAAATACATTAGCCCAACAAGCACCCGCAAAGAAACCAAGTACCGTACTGGTTCAGAAAACAGTCGTTATCGAAAGTGCCGTAAGTAAAAGCTACATTGGTCTGGTTGAAGCCATCGACCATGTTACTGTTCAGCCGCGTGTTTCCGGTAACATTGTAGCCACCAAATTCAAAGAAGGGCAATATGTCAACAAGGGCGACCTTCTCTTTGAAATCGAAGACACTCTTTATAAAGCCGCAGAAGCCGAAGCCCTCGCTAAAAAAGCCGAGTTTGAAGCCAAACTCCTCTATGCAAAAAATAGCTTCACTCGCTATAATAAATTGCTGACGACAAATTCCGTCTCTAAAGACACCGTAGAAAATGCCAAAAGTACCATGCACGCCCTAGAGGCCAGTACTCGTTCTGCTCAGGCTTCTCTCATCGTGGCACAGGATAATTTGAAATATACAAAAATAACAGCCCCAATTTCAGGGAAAACCGGGCGTGTCACCTATTCTACAGGCAACTACATTACCCCGTCCGCCGGGTCATTAGTCACCATTACAGGGACAAATGAGATGTATGTAAAGTTCCCTCTGAGTGAAAGAGACTACTTAAGCCTATTTGGCACAGAAGATAAGCTAAAAAAAGATGCAATCATCGAACTACTCCTTGCCAATGGCACAAATTATGGGCATCGCGGTCAGGTGGTAATGCTAGACAACACCATCCAAACCACCACAGATACCATCAACGTATGGGCAAAATTCCCCAACCCGGAAAACAAGCTCAAACATGGCGGGGTCGTTACAGTAAACTTATCAAAAGCAAACGTCGCAAAATACCCCTCAGCTAATATCTCTGCCGTCATGCACGATGCCCTAACAAGCTATGTCTATGTCGTAAATGCAGAAGGTAAAGTAGAACGCAGAGACGTCAAGCTCGGTAATACTGTTGAAAACCAACAATGCTTCAAAGAAGGCGTAAAAGATGGCGAAATCATCATCATCGACGGTATGCACAAAGTTAAACCCGGTGCAAAAGTCACCACGGTTTACACCGCTAAATAAGCACTAACCTCATATCGGCATTATGATTGCGGATTTATTTATCAAGAGGCCAAAGTTTGCCATCGTCATTTCTATCGTGATGATGCTGGCGGGGGGGATTTGTTTACAGGAACTCCCCGTGGCAGAGTACCCGGAAATTGCCCCTACGAGTATCAACGTTCAGGCAACATACACCGGTGCAAGTGCTCAGGTAGTGATGGAGACTCTAGCCTCTCCTATTGAAGAAGAACTCAATGGGCTGGAAAACCTCATTTACTACTCATCTAAATCTGATAACTTAGGTAGCTATTCTCTGTCACTAACCTTCCAAAGTGGTACAGACTCTGACATCAACATGGTCAACGTACAAAACGCTCTTAAACGCGTAGAGTACAAATTGCCCAAGGAAGTCACCGACCAGGGGATTAAAATCAAAAAGCGTTCATCAGACATCCTGGGCTTCTTCGCCTTTCGCTCGACAAGTATGAGTTCTTTAGAACTCAATAACTTTGTCAAATCTCGTGTAAAAGACGAAATCGCTCGCGTGCCGGGCATCTCTGCCATCGACCTGCGACCGGAGAAAAGCTACAGCATGCGTATCTGGCTAAATACACTACGCATGGCCGCCCTAAATATCACGCCGGAAGATGTTTCATCTGCCATCAAGTCACAAAACGTGCAAGCCGCTGCAGGCTCTATCGGCTCAGAGAGTGAAAATAACTTTGTAGAATATAAAGTCAACGTCACCGGTCGTCTAAAAACAGTCGAAGAATTTAGTAAAATCATCGTTCGCACCGGGGATAATGGTCACGTTACCCGACTTGACGACATTGCTCGAATCGAGCTTGGCTCAGAAACCTACTCCGGCAGTAGCCGAAATAATGGCGAAGATTCTGTAAACTTAGCTGTTTATCGTCTGGATAACTCCAACGCTTTGGAAGCTATGACCGGGGTAAAAAACGCCCTCGAAAAGCTCTCTGAACGCTTCCCGGAAGGGGTAAGCTACACTGTTAGCTATGACCCCACCCTCTACATTAACGCCACTATGGCAGAAATTGTAGAAACCCTTGTCATTGCTCTCATTTTGGTCGTTGGCATTACCTATATTTTCCTCCAAGACTGGCGAGCCACCCTCATTCCGGCTCTTGCTATTCCCGTGTCTCTCATTGGTACATTTGCCATTTTATTACCACTTGGTTTTACCATCAATGTACTGACGATGTTTGGTCTGATTTTGGTCATTGGTTCCTTGGTAGACGACGGTATTATCGTGGTGGAAAATACCATGCGAATTCTTGAAAACGAAGATGTTTCGCCGGAAGAAGCTACCAGAAAGAGTATGCACCAGATTACAGGGGCTATCATTGCTACAACTCTTGTAACGGTGGCTATCTATGTACCGATTGCTTTCTTTGGTGGCATGGTGGGGAATATCTATATGCAATTCTCTGTCACCATGTGTGTGGCTCTTTGCTTATCTGCCATTAACTCACTTACTCTTAGTCCGGCTCTTTGTACTCTCTTCCTGAAAAAGAGAGAGGAGAAAAAGCAATGGCGCTTTAGCCCTTTCCGCCTCTTCGATAAAGTGCTGGATAAAAGCCGTACGGGCTATCTCAAATGCACCGGCATTCTCGTTCGCCGTGCTTGGTTGACGATTTTGCTCATGATACTTGTGTTTGCCGGGAACTGGAAGCTCTCTGAAATCGTGCCAAGTGCATTCTTGCCGTCAGAGGATAAAGGCACGGTATTCTGCGATATTCAGCTTGCTCCGGGTGCAACCCTCAACCGTACAGAGACAGCTCTCCGTAATGCAGAAGAAAAACTCATGGGGATTCCCGGTGTGCGTCAGGTTTCCAGTTCATCCGGCTTTAGTTTCATCGGTGGTCGTGGCGAAAACTTAGGTATGTGTATTTGCCAGTTAGAGCCGTGGGATAAACGAAAAACTCCGGATTTATCTCTCGATGCCATTATGAAAAAAGCATCTGCTTTGTGTGATGAAATCCCCTCTGCCAGAGCTACGGTCTTTAGTCCTCCTGCCATCATGGGGCTAGGGATGACTGGTGGGGTTTCTTTCATGCTCCAAGCCGCCGGTGATGAAACACCTAAGGATTTAGAAAGAGTTCTCTACGATGTGGTCGAGCAAATCAACGACCTTCCGGGGGTAATGTATGCTCGCTCACCCTACGAAGCCAATACGCCTCAGCTTTTCCTAAATATAGATAGAGTAAAGGCACAGGCCATGCACGTCCCGGTAAATCGCATCTTTACCACCCTCCAAAGCAAACTTGCCTCTATGTATGTTAATGACTTCAACCTCATTGGCTACACATTCAAGGTAAAAATGCAATCCCTTCCTGATGACCGAGCCAGCATCAACGACATCATGAACACCTACATTCAGAACGAACAAAACCAAATGGTGCCTATTAGTTCTGTCGCTACGCTCTCCTATATCGTTGGTCCTCGCCAAATCGAACGCTTTAACCAGCTCATGTCTGCCAATGTTAATGTACAGGCAGAACCGGGCGTAAGCTCCGGCGAACTCATGAATCTGATTGAACAAATCAAACTACCGGAAAATTACTCTATCACCTGGACTGACATGAGTTATCAGGAACGCCAAAACGACGGTAAACTGGTGCTTCTCATGGGTATGGCTCTCTTATTTGGCTACCTTTTCCTCGTAGCTCAGTATGAAAGCTGGACCATCCCCATGTCGGTCATTATCTCTGTCTCTGTAGCTTTGTTGGGGGCATTGGCAGGTTTAATTATTTGCGATACTCCTCTAAGTATTTATGCTCAGTTAGGGTTGGTTATGCTCGTTGGTTTAGCCGGTAAAAACGCCATTCTGATTGTAGAATTTGCCAAAACAGAACGTGAGGCCGGAGTACCTATCGAACATGCTGCACTCGAGGGGGCTAGGCAGAGATTCCGAGCTGTACTCATGACGGCTATTTCTTTCATTATCGGTGTATTCCCCATGGTAATTGCTTCCGGTGCAGGGGCATCTAGCCGCCAAGCCATTGGTATCTCTACCTTCTACGGCATGATTTTGGCTACTCTCGTTGGCATTCTTTTCATCCCGGCTCTTTATGCTATGTTCCAGCGTGGCCGCGAGTGGCTTTATTCTAAATTTAGCTCTGCCAAATAAAGAGACATTTCTCGTCCTAACCGACCATTAAAAAAACAAGCCCTCTCTCCGCTTCTCTTTCTCATGCGGATTCGAGAGGGCTTTTTTCCCCCCCCTTTTTTTCACACACTTCCCCCTCTCTCAATCACCCTAAAACGCAATAAATAGATACATTTTTTGAATACATAAAAAGTAGCCATCTCCAAAAGCCTCGGTATCGTTCATAAAATCACGCTACACACCGAGGCTTTTATCTAAAGAGCAATCGTCCATACATTGGCTCGGGGGAGTTTATCTGCTCCCATAAACAAGGGTACGTTTACCATCCCAGCCCACAGCCTCTATACGCGTAGAGCCAGCCGGGTAAATGACTCTGGTCATCGAATTATCTTCAGAGTCTGTACCGACCATGGTCACACGCACGAGTTCATCCTCCTTGTAGGTTTCAAATACAGTGACATTTTTCCACACATCGTGCATGACCTTTACAGAGCCATTGCCTAAATCTAATACCCCTGTATTGGGTGTTCCCTGTACAGGCAGTCTCTTTTTGTAAGCCTCTACACTATTGGCAGAAATATAGTAAATCACCGGGCTGGCAGGCTTCGGGTACTTCTTGGCATACTGTCGCACCACATTGCAATCATGCTCTGTAATTGTGAGCTGGGCACAGCTGTAATCGTCCAGATACTCGTCTATCGGCTTCAGCATCCCTACTTTTTCAAAGAAATCGCTTAGGTCCTCCTTGGCGGCATCACAGGCATTTTTCATAAACTCAATCTGATGATAGCCATCAGGCTTTCCGCGGTCATCTCTCATAATTGCTTTATGGAAAATGTAAGGATAGAAATCTTTATTCCCTTGTCCGGATATTTGATAATAAAGCATCAACTGCCAGAGTGGAGTTAATTTTACAAAATGGTCTGCCACAGGAGGTCTATCTTTGACAGGGCGGGAATCCGGTCCTTTTTGAGTAAGCCAGCGGTCTCCCTTAACTATCGCACTATTCAGGAATGCGTTAAATCGCCCTCCTCTCATTCTTCCGTCCCCCCCATTGATAACCTCATGCTCTAACCGCATGTTTGCAGGATTCAGCATATAGTTGGCATGTGCAGAGTAAATGTTATTTGTTACTTCCGACGTTGATACCCATTTCATTGATGGACGCACCTGGTTCACGTGACCAAATTCATGAGCTATCCCCCACGACTGCTTACCTACTTTATTAGGGTCTGCTAAACCTTTTAATGTATTATGATGAAACGCCGCACCTATACCATCGGCGTGCATAAACCCACGCCATATAGCTCGTCCAAGCATCCTGTTTTTAGGCATCATTTTGTATTTTTTCAGCCCCATGATTTCCTGTTGCCACCCGATGATTTGATCGTAAATATCTATCAACTTTTGGGCATTTTCTCCACAGACTTCTCTTAGCTCCTTGACCGCATAAATCAAATGTACTCGATTCCCTACGATGTCAATCACATCACTAGGGCTGTCATTAAGCATCTTTTTCCATTCCGCGGGTTTTGTCTTTCCGGTGCGAAAAACTCCATTCACCTGCCCGGTCAGCACACTCATCTTGAGTTTTGGTGCTGTTTTGTAATCAGTGGTAAAATACTCTACATACCCTAACCCCTTATTTTTTGACTTAAATATATTAACCCCGGCTTTTAGCGGGAAAAAACACCGCCCGCCTCCTTCTCCAAAGTTACATATCACAAAAAACAATTTCTTCCCTTTCGGGTCATCCATAATAACAACTACCTCTTCATCTTGCTCAAAATAAATCCCGGTCGGGTTTTCATACTGGCTATACCCACTTGTTTTCAATCGCTTAGATAGCTCATGTACCGGCTCATACGGTTCAATCACCAAGCCACGCCCTTTTTTCTGATATTTCTTCAAATAATGCTGTGTCGCCAATTTCTTCAAAAATGGGTCTTTTATCGCTTTTATCTGTGCCGGAGTGACTCCTTTTTTCAAACTCAGCAAATACTTATTCGTAAATACCTCACTCCCTGCAGACAATGCCTGCTCATTCGCCGCTGGTAACTTCACATACTCTGCCGCGATTGCCACTCCACTCATCACTAGCATCCACACCATTACCACATAACGGACAAACACCTTATTCATATTCATATGTATTATTACATAGCACTTCTACCGATTCTTTCAAGCCATTTCATCATTGAAATGATAAATTCAATTACAACATGACGCGACCACAAAAAAGGACTTCATTCGAAGGGTTAATGGTCTTTTTTGTGCATTAATTGTGTCGCATTAAATATTGCAACTTTCACACCCCAAGCTTAATAAAAAATCCCTGCTCGGTTTTTATCACCAAGCAGGGATTCTAATAACAGGCTTTATCTATAATTTGCCAAGCTTACTTAGGCTGTACGCTCAGACTGTAAACCTTACCATTGAATGATTCACCTACGGTTTGTAGGGGCAAGATAAAGGTAGAGCGGATTTCCTTTGTACGCTTTTGGAAGTTTTCATCGGCGTTACGGAACTTAACGAGGGACATCGTACCGGCAGGCTGCCCATCGATAAGAAGCTGAGTTTTTTCCGGAGCCCCGATAAGCTCGAGTTTTACCTTTTTACCCACCGGGAGCTTAGCCCCGAATGAGAACTCCATAGCGTCATCACGACGGAAGCCGATAGTACCATCTGCCATCGTGGCAAGCAGTTTACCCTCAGGAGCAGAGAGCAGCACCTGTTCCTTACCGGCAGGAGCGGCTGTCATTTCTACTTCCATCGTGACGTGATAGTTTGGTCCCAGAGCCGGCTTATTCAATGCCATAGGCAGAGAAGTTGGCTTCACGTCAACAGGCTTCACGTTTTCCCACTTGTAAAGAGGATTGGTGTTGGGTGCATTGCCGATAGATTTGACAAGTTCACGGTGCTGTTCAAATGACATAGGGGCTTTTGCCTTACCCCACATCTTCTGGCTAAGCACATCAATAGACCCTGTAAGCATTCCCCAAATATCATACGGACCATAGCCTGTATGCTTGAGGTCAATCATATCATTCCAAATAGCAAAGGCAGAACCAATCAACTGAGGGTGACCGGAGGGAAGCACAACACCACCGACTTTATTCGGTGTCCAGTTGTTATATACCCCCTTATGGTTATGGTCCATTCTGTAATAATTGGCAAACGGCACAATGTAGAGAGCACCATCATTGGTGTTAATCACATCAAAGCCAAGATTCACTGCTTCCCATGGCTTCATCCAGCCATTGTTCCAGAGGTTCATCTGTACCCCCTTTGCCATGACAGGAGATTTACCGGGCTTCATGCTCAATGACCCCCAAATACGTGGTGTATAACCACGCTTGGCAACGTGGGTGAGCATTCCGTTGGCAAACTTACGGTAATCTTCTTTATCCCCGTAGAATTCGTCTGCCCCGACGTGAATCACCTTACAATCACCTAGTACAGGCTGATTCAATCCGTTGCTGGCATCTTTTACTAAGTACTCATCCAGCACGTCAGATACAAACTTCACGGTTTCCGGGTTGGCGGCATCAAGCATTTCGCATCGACGCTTTTCGTGATTCATTGGTCCCTTGTAAATCAAATCCGGACGAACGCGAGTAAATGATAATGCGTGCCCTGGGGTATCAAACTCAGGAACAATGTCTACATGGTATTTTTTTGCATACTTCACCAATTCTACAAATTCTTTCTTTGTATAGAAAAGGTCTGTAGCTGTAAGCGGAGTACCATCTTTCCCCTTTACCTTAGATTCCAAGCGGAATGCAGCGTAAGATTCCTTAAAGGGATCCATCTTTGCGTCCACATAGTTTTCGTGGAAGATGAAGTTATTATTGATAACCAAGTGCAGGTCATTCATCTTGTACCATGCCATTGTGCGAATGACGTCGCGAAGATAGCTCAATGGATATGGGGTACGGGCAATATCTAACATAAAACCACGTACTTGATAACGTGGAATGTCGACGGCAGTACCGCAGGGAAGTGCTTCATTTTGACGAAGTAACTGAAGTAAGGTACGAGTACCCCAGAACAAGCCCTTTGAGGATGCGGCGAGAATCTTTACCCCCTTTGCAGAAGTTATCATGCGATAGCCCTCCGCTCCTAATTCTGTGGACTTTATAACGCCAAACGAAATGTCTGCCTTAGCACCGGGTTTTACGAGTTTTACCTCCTTGCCGAGCACATCTTTTAAATCCTGTACCAAAACATCTGCCAATGACTTATCTGCACAAGCCACAGTTATGGTTTTACCGAACTTATAAGACCCCTTATCCCCTTTCCATTGAAGCAATTCGGGAATGAGTTTAGGCTTTGCGTTGACACCGGAATTTGCCTGAGCATTGGCTTTCAGAACAAGCTCATAATCCTTAGAGATAGCTTCCTTACCATTAGGAGCGACTACCTTAAAAGAAACATTTACCGGAGTATCTTCCAACACGGGAGCAATCTTACCATTGGGCTGAATCAGCTCTTGATAGTCAGCCCCTAAGAGCTTTACAGTAGCACCATCTGCCTTTGGCATAGGCAATGTTTTCGCACCCGGTTTCAACTCCGGCATGGTCAAATTGTTTGCTATCTGTTGTACATCTTGTGCCATGAGCGGAGATGCAGCCAAAGTTGCCAGCATAACTAAGACTTGTTTCTTCATATATTGTAACGTGTAAAGTTAATACCTACGTCTAGGTAGGTGACTCGGGATTGATACGAACTCTATCATACTGTTCTTTCAACAAAAAGCAAAAATTCCTATAATTTTACTCTATATTAAAAAAAAGAGTCTGTCCAAATTTGCCAGGTGGTGAGTATCATGTACCCACAACCGCAAGCAAACTATGCCGGTAAGGGCAAGCCCCCGAAAAACACACCTTTCGGGACATTAGTCTTTAGCAAAAAAAACGAAGCCACTAAGCAACGGTAATAAACATACAGTCCCAGTCTCTTATACCTTCGCCCACGCTTTTTCAAAAAAAATGACCTATATTATCAAAAAAAAGCTTGCGATTAGAATTAGTTCCCTTTAAAATCCCCTCGCACTCATTAGGTGCAATTCACTATATAGCCCTATAGTGTAATTGGTAACACAGCGGATTCTGGTTCCGTATTTTGGGGTTCGAGTCCTCATAGGGCTACCACCTTCTTTCTATTAAGCCACTGTTTCTTCAAACAGTGGCTCTTTTATTTTCAATGATTTAGAAAAGTTGTAAAAAAAACCACCCGCAGGGAGATTCTCTACGGGTGAGTTTTTTTGGGGGGAATAATGAAAAACAAAGAAAGAAATTACATTCCCGGCACGACGCTGGCATCGGGCAGTTTTTCACCTTTCGGGGTGGGGTCGTATTCTGTAGCACCTACGACACGCGTTTGACCATCCGGGAAGAACACCAAAGAAGGCTTACCCACATGGCGTTTATAGTAGCGAAGCTTCACCAATTTCCCTCTAAAGTCCACACACGCATAAGCACACAGAATTGGAGTAGTGGGGAAAAGCACGTGCAGGGTTGTTTTACTGTCTACCACACATTCCGGGCGGAATGTACCCATCCAGTCGCCTATACACACCGCATTATAGGCCACCCCGGTATCTGGGTCAGAAGTTTGAACGTAAAGTTTCTGCACCCCTTTAACGGTAATGAGGCAGGTAGCGAACCTACATCTTTTCATGCTACCTGTGATGGCGGCAGTTTGGGTCCACATGGGGTTCCCGGTGCGTACAGAAAACATTTTTTCCGGCGAGGCAAACATGTGAACCTTATTGGGCATTTTTACCACCGCCTGCACATGGTAATTGCCTTCAGAAGAAATATCATAAAAGTGTCTCAAATCGATTTTTCGAGAAACACTCATACCCGGTGGAATTTCTAAAGCAGGGAATAAAGCAAAGCGTGATTGCGGCAGTTCCTCTTGCCCGGCACTTTTTTTTACATGAATATCCAGCCAGGAATAATACGGCTCGCTTTTTAATTTCAAAACAGCTCCGGTATTATTCGTAATGGTCAAACACATGATTTGACCCTCGCCCGATAAGAAAATCTTTTTTTCAGGCACGATTTTTACCCCTACTTGAGCCCAAGCTCCGGCAATGCTCACCAGAGCCATCATCACTGCGATAAACTTTTTCATTTTATCTTTATCTTTCTATCGTTAAAACTTCATTATTTTTTATCTCTCACCAGGCGGAATCCCAGATTAGGGCGGCATTCATCTTTATTCATCAAATACTGCACCCTATCCTTTACACCGGGATTATCCCTATCACCACCGCAGACTACCACCCCGGCAGGTTCTTTTAATCTAGCTGGGTTTTTCGCTATGGTAGAAGTCCATTCCATCACACCGGAAGCCATACCACAAATACCTGTATCCCAATCATAATCACGACAATACTGGTCAATCGCTGTCGTTTTATCACCTGCTTCGTGCTTCATCTGAGCGGCAATCCCCTGCCACTCTTCCATTGTCGGTAAACGATAATGGGGGGTATTCGGGGCTACAGGTTTCCAACTAGCAAAAGCATAGGCATCCCACCATGTGATATTCATCACAGGGGAACGCATGGTAATGGGTTTCCCCTGCCATGTCCCATTCTTTCTGGCGGCTCGTAGCATGGCTTCCCAGTCTTTTGGCTTATGCGTGGCAGATAATTTATCCGGCTGGTCCGGATGCGAAAATTTCTCTTTCCGTTCGGGCATCATTTTTCCCCATTGCTTAAGAAAGTTATGATAAGCTTCTATCGTCACCTCATGTGCTCCGACATAGATTTGCCCCACATTGGGTACAGATAGCAAAACTTCATTATGGTCACTTCTTGAGAAATCCGGGTATCGAGCCGGTCTCTCGTCTTTCACCGTGGCAGAGGCCCCACCCTCGCCGGCCCCATTGGTAAGAACCACACAAACACCAACGATGACAGCGACGGCGGCCGCTCCAATGATTCCCCATTTTTTCATAGGCGAAGCCGGTTCTGTCGGTACTGTATACCGGTGCGTTGTTACCTTAGGTACTAAGCCCAGCTGTTCTCTTAAATATTCGCCGGTTTCCAATACTTGTTCCCAGCTTTTAAGATTTCCGCTCTTTCCTTGCATCATCCATTCTGCAAAGGTGGCCATTCGCGTTGCCCCTGCTACTCCCTGCGTAGGCACTACCTGTGCCAGCATATACCCTAGGGCTATCATTTGGGAATTTGAGGGCTCCGGTGTCCATTGTCCTGATAGCGAGGTATTATACATTCGCACGTTCCCTTTATCTGTGACAAAAATGAGCGATGCCGGAAGCACATCAAAAAGAATGCCTTTTGTATCAAATCTATCACAGAGTTTAGCCACAGAATCAATAACTTTCAAGAACTCTCGCACCCCTAGAGTTTCTCCCTTATCAGCCATTGCCTGCAAGCTCTGCCCCGGTAAATATTCACTTGTGATAAACCACAGTCCCTCTGCCTGTGCCGCTTCATACACAGCCCCCAGTACAGGTACATTCATACCGGCTCTGACGCGAGCTTCTGCCAGGAAATCATCCAAGGGAACCCCCAATGGGTTGTCTTCATCAAAAATCTCTAAAAATACAGACCTATCCATCCCCTGCTGAATCCCCTGATACAGCACCCCTCCCCTCGTGGTTCCCAGATAAGCCACCAAAGTGTAATCGCCAAAGCTATGTGGTAATTCAAATTGTATCATTTCTTAATTTCTATCACGGAGGTAAAAGTTCATCGTACGAATCAGACACGGGTTCTGCTTCAATGGGTGGTAGTAAATCCGTATTATATATATCTTGCAATGCCGGATTTGCCTTATGATTCATTTGCTCAAGTAAAAATAGCACCAAAGGCTTCGCTCTGCAATCCATTGGCTCGCCTTTATAGTACAATTTTGCGGTGTAGCCATAGTATTTTAGGCTTCCAAAGGCTATTATTTCTTCATCGCTAAGCGGTGGCATATAGTAGGTCACTTCCATGATTTCTTCACCGTCAGACCAATCTATGGGGTCGGTGAGCCAGCTAATAGTGGGCTCCGGTGCTCGGGTGAGCTCTACTTTTTTATCATTAACCTTATCAAAAAATTGAATCTGAATTCTTAAATCTTCGGGTCTTACATTAAGCCCGTCTTTCATAAATATCGGCACTGTCAGCTTTACTCGTTCGCCGTCTACACATTCATTGTCTCGTGTTTCTTGTATCATCCCAAATGCCATATCCCCACGCACATCTGCCGCCCCGGAAAACCCCGTTTGCAAGTGTTTGGCGGCTCGTGTGGCATATTTCCCTGCTTTTTCTCGCATCGCATAAACTCGCAAAAAATACTCTCGGGACTTTTCGGCATTCCTTAAACTTTGGTAGGTTAAACCATAGTAGTACAGCACAACCGGATTTTCAGGCTCTAGGGTGAGGGCTTGTTCGAGTTTAAGGATGGCTATTTTCAAATCTCCATCTATTTGGGCACTACGTACTTCTTTAAGCAGTTTCGCCACCTCTTCCGTCATGAGTGGCATAAAATCATCAGGATTTTCTTCGGGCAATGCCTTTTGCTCAATCAATGCCGGATGCTCTACTAGGGTACTGGGGTCTTGACTTACCGTGCCTGCTTCTGCCAGCATTTCGTCTACAGTTCGCGGTGTTTCAGAGGCGGCCTCATCTACACCGTCAAATACCTCTTCACTACTCATTGGCCTTTCTATCATTGAAGTCGGTACGGGGACTTCTACGATTTTTTCTACAGGCTTTTCTATAATTTTTATGCGTGTCGATAGACTAAATGACACGCCCACCATAAGCAATAAGATAAAAGACAGCCCACCCAACACACTACATGAGTAGCTAAATGCCGGGTCGTATTCCTTTGAGCTGTGCCCCTTATCAGTCATTTAGTTATGATTCTGCTTGCTCTTGTGCCGTGGGTTCTTCATCGGCATAGTCAACTATTTCGCCACTATACTGTGCTAAAAAGGCCTGCATAAACCCTTCTGCATTGTTCGGAGCGTTTTCTTCCTTAAACCCACCATAGGTCAACCCATCTAACCGCACTTTCTTCCCACCGCACTCCTCACTCAGTTGGGCGTATGCCAGCCCCTTGAGTTTCCATTGTCTCATGTCCAAACGGCACACGTCTTTGACTTGGAAGCTTTGCCCTGCCGCTTGCACATCGCTACCTTTAATTTGCATTTTCCGCCCTAGCGTGCGTATCAGTACATATAGTGCCATTGTGCCCAAAACGATACATACCGTCCCGGCTACCCATTGTTCAAACACTTTTGATTCATCATACGGATGAGCTTCGGGGTCTTGCTCTAGTGCAAATTTTTTCTCTGCCGAGTACATTTCCCAGGCACTACTCCAGCCTTTCCCGGCGGCCTTCATTAGCTCATAATCGGCCAGAACCTCCGGCCATGGTGTATTTTCTCTGTCTACTCCTTCAGGGAGTGGATATTCTGCCGGAAAGTCTACTCGTGCATTTTTTACTATTTCTCGCCATGTCATGCTATCGGCATGTCCGCTGTTGACTTCTTTGTCAAATGTCTCACCTGCTTTCACAAAGCATCGATACATGAGCATTTCCAAGTTCTTTTCTGCATACCCCACACTCCCATCATAGTAAAAATACCCCCCAAACCCTAAAAACATTAGCATCATCATTACGGCTCGCCCTATAAACCACCCCGTTGGTTTGCATTCTATCTCTGTCTGCATACCCAAAACATACCTAATTCGTTCTTATTCTTCCATAAAAATCCCTCTCCTTCCCCTTGGTATGACCTACTCTGCTGTTTTTTTGTGTCTGTTCTTTTCCCGTATCTCTATCAGATTTGACTTTTTTTAATTTTATAGTAAACATATAGGAATATGATGAAGGTTTCCACTAAAGGTCGCTACGCACTGAGATTAATGATTGATTTAGCCGAGCATTACGGCAACGATTTTGTACCTCTAAAAGACGTATCTACTCGCCAAGGCATTTCTATGCGTTATTTGGAACAGATTATTTCTTCTCTTGTAAAGGCTAGGTTAGTACTCAGCTATCGTGGCAAAACCGGTGGTTATAAACTCTCCAAACACCCATCTGACATCTCTGCCGCCGACATCCTAAAAGTTTGCGAAGGCCCCATCACGCCTCTTTCTTGTTTAGACAAAGATTGCACCCCTTGCCCCCGTGCCTCATCCTGTCCTTCTCACCATTTCTGGGCTGGCTTACAATCCGTTATCTCTGATTACCTCTCTGCCATCAGCCTAGATAATCTTAAAAATTCTGACTTCATCACCTCCGAACATCCTCACTGTTTGTAAGCTTACCACTCCCTCTCTTTAGAACATACAAACAACACCCTCGCCCCACCCCCCCCAAGTCCACCAACTTAATCAACAGTCGGAGGTATCGGCTGTGCAAAGCAAGATTATCAAGTTCTGCCAAACACCTCGCTCAGTTGCAGAAATTGCAGAAATGATTGGGGTTAAGGATAAGAAATGGGTAAAGGATAAATACATGAAGCCCTCATTGGCTCGAAACTTGCACTCACTATCCCCTATAGACCAAATAGCCGCTATCAAAAGTATCAGACTATTGAGGGAACTCTTTAAAACATCTTCCTCCAAATCGATGCTTACCCAATTTCAGACAATTATGTATGTAGAAATTGTGCTAACGCTAGACTAGAAAGATAAAAATAGAGTGCATACTCAAAACTCAACACCTCTCATTTAAAAGGTCTGCGGTTCGAGTCCGCTATGCTCCACTTCACTAAAGGTCGGGCAGCTAACATAAGGTTGGCTGCCCGGTTTCTTTTTGCCTAATTATCAACGCATCACGCTCGCGTGCACAACGCAGAAACGGCGGGCCCGGCGGGCAAAATGGAGGGTCAAACTCCCGTTTTTAACCGCCGAGCCTCCCCAAGCCTCCCCTTTTTCGAGCACTGTTAGGCTCCCCTTTAGTTTTCAAATTAGGTAGTTGTTCACAGTCTAGCGGTATTATGCTATATCATCCATGTAGGGGATGTGAGACATACAAAATGGGAGACATGGAGTCCCCGACAAGGCTCAATTCCGAGTTCTGATAAACCACATACAAAAGGTTAAGGCTTTCCTGCCTTGCCCGGTAGATTAGGTTTTGGCGAATGACTAAATGAGATGCAGTTTTTGGGACATGCCGAGAGGCAAGACATGCAGCCGATACAGTTGGGGTGGCGCACAAAATCGGTGTTGGCCACATCAATATTCATGGGGCAGGATTTGCTGCACAGCTTGCAGTTGATGCAACGGCTCGTATCGCGACGAATGCCAATGATACGAATCACGCTCAACAAGCCGCGCCGGGCTCCGCCTGTGCAAATGTAATTGCAAAACGGACGATTAAAGAATATGCCGACAAGTACAAAGATGATGAGTACAATCAACGAGGCCAGCACAATTTCCTTGCCCTTCATGAGGGCGCTGAGATTTTTGGTGCCTTGCAGGACGGTAAATGTCACACCAAGGGTCAGTAGAAAGTAGAGGATGTACCTACTGAGCTGCAAATAACGCTGCACTTTATAAGGCATGCGGAAGAGAGGGAGTTTAAGCTTGCGACCGAGTTTGTATGCCCAGTCTTGTAAGGTGCCCAATGGGCAAATCCACCCGCAAAAGAGTACGCCAACCAGCAGAGTAGTGGGCAGAAGCCAATCCGACACCTGCTTGCTGCTGACAATTCCGAGTAGGCAGATACCGAAAAAGATGAGTTGCACCAAGATTCTGGCCGGTTGTATCCACTTGCGTTTGTTGGTTCGTTTCATGCCACAAGCATTCTACATGATTTAACGATTGTGTTCAATTCCTATTTTTTTGAGGTAATAAAGCAACTTTACACATTGTACTAAACACAAAAACACCTTGCCAAGAGGAGGATGCATCCGTTGGGGAGCCGTTGCTCCCGGGAATGTCTGGGCATGCGACGGGTTCAAATCCCCGTCCTCTACCATTACGAAACCGCTCATACGACCCGGTATCCACTCCGGTCTAGAAGTCGTATGGGCGTTTTCTTTTTCGCCCACGTTAGCCTCCACACGACGCGATTGGCGGTTGGCCGGGCATGTACCGCGGCCGGTGGTGCCAAGGCACGTGTGGAGGGCGTTGTGGGGGCATGTTTACCGTTTGCTGTGCATTACAAGCTGCCCGTCGTCGCAGCCCCAGCCTTTTCTTCTCGCTAGAGCTTCGAGGGCTTCCCTTCTCCTGTCCATGGAGCCGTCGGACGGTATGTCGAAAGACCGCATGGCTCTTCTTATCACCCCGTCCTCGTCGCGTAGGGCTACGTATACATGTTGGAGTTCAGGAGATTCACTGGCCATGTCCGCCTCAAATAGTTCCGATTCCTCTTGCCGGGACACTAGGATGCACGGAGATGGGGCTGAATCAACGGGCTCCCACCCATCTGACATCTCTGCCGCCGGCATCCTAAAAGTTTGCGAAGGCCCCATCACGCCTCTTTCTTGTTTAGACAAAGATTGCACCCCTTGCCCCCGTGCCTCATCCTGTCCTTCTCACCATTTCTGGGCTGGCTTACAATCCGTTATCTCTGATTACCTCTCTGCCATCAGCCTAGATAATCTTAAAAATTCTGACTTCATCACCTCCGAACATCCTCACTGTTTGTAAGCTTACCACTCCCTCTCTTTAGAGCATACAAACAACTCCCTCACCCCAACCGGGTGCAAAACGCCCTCAAAAGGTCAAAAAGCCATCCGAGAAGTCTCCTCATTAATAAAGACCTCGGAATTATCGCATTGAGTGAACATCCCCCCCTACTCCAATGTCTGATGAAGCACAGGGATAATGAACTGCTACGGACACACTACATCAAGCTAAAAGGCATAAGCACGAGAGATGCCTGCAAATTCTGGGCGATGGCGTGGTGAGGAAAAGGGCAGTAGCCAAAGTGTAGCCAAACGAAGCAAAAATCTTTGACTTGTCAAAGAGCGAGAAATGTAGCATTCTAGTGGGCGTTATGAAGAAGCGCCGTGTTGTCATCCTTGGTTCTACAGGCTCAATAGGAACAAGTGCCTTGAAAGTAGCTCGCGATATTCCGGAGCGTATGGAAGTCGTAGCTCTGGCGGCAGGGACGAGCACCACGGCTCTTGCAGAGCAAGCTAAAGAGTTTGGAGTCAGCCAAGTTTGCATCTATGATGAGACGCGAGCCGATGCTCTGGCAAGTGCTCTACCCGATGCTCGCATTTATACAGGCGAGGCGGGCTTGTGTACCTTAGCACAGTTGCCGGAGGCAGATATGGTGCTTATCTCTATCGTCGGTACGGCAGGGCTAAAACCGGCACTAGCAGCGATAGAAGCAGGGAAAGACTTAGCCATTGCGAGCAAGGAAATTCTGGTCATGGCAGGGCAAATCGTGATGGAAAAAGCACGCAAGGCCGGGGTAAAGGTACTGCCCGTCGATAGTGAGCACAATGCGATTTTCCAATGTTTGAATGGCAACCATGGTGGGCCGGAAGCCGTATCGCGGCTTATCCTGACGGCATCCGGTGGACCATTCCGCACATGGGCAGCAGAAGATTTAGAAACGGTCACGCTTGAACAAGCCCTAAAACACCCGACATGGAGCATGGGGCGAAAAATCACCATAGACTCAGCCACCTTATTTAACAAAGGGCTGGAAATGATTGAAGCTCGCTGGTTGTTTGATGTACCGATGGATAAAGTAGATGTCATCGTACACCCACAGAGCATCGTTCACTCTATGGTAGAGTACAGAGATGGCACCGTGCTGGCACAGATGAGTAGCTCTGATATGTGCTTCCCGATTCAATATGCCGTCACCTGGCCGGAACGAGTACCCAATAGTCTGAAGCAACTCAACTTTGCAGAAATCGGGCAGTTACTCTTTGAAGCACCGCGAACGGATGTATTCCCCGCACTAAATCTGGCCCGTAGAGCCGGAGCAGACAATAGCACAATGGCCGCTGTATACAATGCCGCTAACGAAGTAGCCGTAGATGCCTTTATTCAGGGTAAACTCAGCTTTACCGGAATCTGGAAGCTTGTAGAAAAAGTTATGGATGCCCATGAAGCCGTAGACCCGAAAGGCGAGCTAGAACCCATACTGGAAGCAGATGCCTGGGCACGGAAGCACGCCACACTCCTTTTAGAAAAATAGAGATTAAGCCATCTCACCATGTGCACTACAATCTCGAGTAGCCCGGTGCCAAACAGAATTAGCATCTTAGATGTCTTGCGTGCTTTGGCCTTACTGGGTATCGTCATTGTTCATGCACATGACCATTTTAATATCTACGAGCTTAGCTTTGCCACAGAAGGCTGGCAATCTTTAGCCAATAGCATCGTTAATTGGTGCTATAATTATCTCTTTGTGGGGAAAGCCTTTCTTATCTTTTCTTTCCTCTTTGGGGTAAGTTTTTTCATTCAACTTGACCGAAGCGAGCAAAAGGGCATCGACTTCCGCAAGCGGTTTATGTGGCGGCTGGTACTCTTATGTGGGTTTGGCTTGATTCACAGTTGTTTTTATGATGGGGATATTTTACTGATATTTGGGATATTAGGATTTTTTATTGTCCCCTTATTTCATTGTCCATCGCGATGGCTTATCATCATGGCCATCATCTGTTTTTTACAGCCGGTGGCCATTTACGATACCCTCGTACAGCATGGCATCTTACCCGACTGTCCCCACTCATCCGCCTGGCCCATCTACGTCACTAACTACACAGGACCAAGTAGAGACGAAGTATATATGACAGGCACATGGTGGGAAGTAGCCCGATTTAACCTCTACATAGGCTTCTGGGGGAAGTGGCACTACATCCTCACCTCTAGCGGGCGGCTATGGCAGACACTAGGGCTGTTTATTGTGGGGCTATTAGTTGGGCGTAGTCGATATTTTGAAAACATTCCCCGACATCTCACGCTCACAAAAAAATTACTCATCTACGGCATCGTGACCCACCTGGTACTCGTAGGCATAGCCGCCTACTACCCGGCTACCCAAAGATTCCTGCAATGCTGGGGGAATTTAGCATTTGGCATAAGCTTTGTAGCCGGCATTATACTGATTTTTCACTATTTTAAACTTTCGCACATCAAAGATTTACTCTGTGCCGTGGGCAAATGCACCCTGAGCTGCTATGTAACGCAGAGCATCATCTTTACCACACTTTTCTTTGGCTGGGGATTTGGGCTTGCCGCCTATGTAGCCCCATGGCTATGCATCGTGCTGGCACTCATCATCTTTTGCATACAAGCGACCATCGCCAAACTTTGGCTCAAGCATTTTTACTATGGTCCGCTTGAGTGGTTATGGCGGTCCGGGACGATGCAGAAATGGCAGAAAATGAGCAAGCTATCTGCTTAGTATTTCTATTCGCTCATCATCTAAACTATCAAGGAAATCAAAGAAGGCTTCTGCACCGCCCTCGTATGATTTCTCATTTTTCGGTACACGATGTTTAGGCGAATCATCGATAGCACCGGCTTTTTTTAATACCTTACAAATAGACGAATGCCCCTTAGCCTTTGCAATACGATAAATTGACCACCCTTTTTTTTCTTTGACATTTACAGAAGCATCAGCGGCTATCAGTAAATTGACGACTTTTTCATCCCCTTGTGAAGAAGCTATCATCAGAGGAGTCCAGCCTTTATTATCTGTAACATCAACCGTACTCCCGGCTTTTAATAACGTTTTTACCATTTGGCTTTTCTTTTGTTGCACCGCAATAGAAAGTGCCGTATGCCCTTTTTTATCTTTAGCATCCAACTCTACTCCGGCTTTTAGAAGTAAATCAACCGTAGGTGTATACCCCACATACGCAGCATACATCAGAGCAGAATAACCGGATTTACAAACAGCATTCACATCAGCCCCGGCCTTTAATAGCTCATCTACCACCTTCAAATGTTTATTGACAAGAGCAATCATTAAAGGAGTAAAGCCCTCAGTGCTTGATAAATTCACATCTGCCCCGGCTTTTATTAATTCACGAGCCACAGCTACATACCCCTTCCGTACAGCAAGCACCAAAGCCGAGTAATTATCTTTCTGTACGGCATCTATCTTAGCACCACTTTTTATGAGAACTTTCACCATATCTAAGTGGTTTTTATCTGAGGCCAACATCAGAGCCGTCCGCCCGGAATTATCAGTAGCGTTTACATCAGCCCCGGCTTTTATTAAAGCATTTAAAACGCGGGCATCCTGCAAATCACAGACAGCAATAATGATGGGTAAATTACCGCTTTTATCTTTGATTTCTGTGTTTGCCCCGGCTTTTAACAAAGATTCTACCACTGCCAAATGCTCATTTTGCCCACCGGAAACAGCCATGTGCAAAGCCGTCGCCCCAGATGTTTCATCTAAGCTATTTATGTTTGCACCAGCCTGTATAAGCTTCTGCACCACGACATTCTGCCCGGATAAAGAAGCAATATGTAACAAGGTAAGCCCTTGAATCCTTTGATTCACATCAAAACCGGATTTTAAGAAAGACTCCACCATAGCCACATCACCGATAGCCGCTGCCTGAATCACCTCCATGTACTTATCAGAATCCTGAGCAACCGCATCGCCAACAGTCGAAGAGCCTATTTCTCTATCGACCATGCCCCATGAGGCTGATACACCCAGAAATAAAAGAAAAGAAAGCAAAGAAAATTTTTTACTCATCAGAATATTTTTTTTACTTTGTGTGCAAATAAAGGTCAAAGCCTGTAAATTTCTCCTCTAAATGAGCATGAGGCAAATATGCTTCAAACTCCGGTAGGAAGGTATCTGCCGGGTATTCATCCTGTACATGAGAAACCCACATTTTTTCCATCAACGGTAAAAAAAGGGCAAAAATCTCTGCACCACCGATAATCATGACTTCTGAATCCTGCAGGGCAAGACCTGCAATTTCATCGATGGAATGAATCACCTCTACCCCATCTGCCTGCCATGAGGCATCTCGTGTAAGAACGATATTTTGCCGACCGGGAAGAGCTTTGCCGATGCTTTCAAATGTCTTTCTGCCCATCAGGATAGGATGCCCCATCGTAATACGCTTAAAAGTTTTTAAGTCATCCGGCAAATGCCAAGGCAGCTCGCCACGATACCCAATACCGCGGTCCTTAGCCATTGCTACCACTCCGGTGAAAAAAACTTTATTCATACAATTCCCCCTAGCAAAAAATTAAACAGAAATAGGTGCTTTAATGTGTGGCAATGGGTCGTAACCTACTAATTCAAAATCCTCAAATTTGAACGCATCAATAGAAGTAACCTGCGGGTTAATCTTCATCGTTGGCAAGGCTCTAGGTGTACGAGAAAGCTGTTCGCGAGCTTGGTCTAAATGATTGCGATACAAATGCAAATCACCAAAAGTATGAATAAACTCGCGAGCTTCATAGCCACAAACCTGAGCCACCATCATCAGCAAAAGTGCATAAGAAGCAATATTGAAAGGCACGCCCAAAAACAAATCGGCACTACGCTGGTAAAGCTGCAAAGAAAGCCCATGTTTTTCCTCACCCGGCTGAGCAGGAATCACGCAAAATTGGAACAATGAATGGCAGGGCGGCAATGCCATATCATCTACTAATGCCACATTCCATGCACTTACAATGTGCCGTCTGGACCAGGGATTATTCTTCAACCCATCAATGAGCTTGGCAATTTGGTCGATAGGCTTACCATCATTCCCCGGCCAGCATCTCCACTGAGCCCCGTAAACCGGACCAAGGTCACCATTCTCATCTGCCCATTCATCCCAAATGCTAACGCCGTTATCCTTCAGGTATTTGATATTCGTATCTCCCTTTAAGAACCAAAGAAGCTCATGAATAATGGAACGGAGGTGCAGTTTTTTTGTTGTCAGGCATGGGAAGCCATCACGCAAATCATAACGAGCCTGCCGTCCAAAAACCCCAATCGTACCGGTTCCGGTGCGGTCATCGCGCCCCACACCATTGGTCAGCACATCATCTAAAAGTGACAAATACTGCTTCATGCCTGTTTTTTTCTTTAATAATTGCCCTTCGCGTGTTACTAAGAACTGCGAACACTTTAGCTGAAAAGCCACACTAGGTAAATATCAAAAATTCCCCCATGCCGGATACACCCCTGCTCATATTTCTTATCGTAGCCCATACATTGGGGGTGCTGTGTATTTTTCCGGCCTTACTTTACACCCGAACCCCACAGGGCACAATGGCATGGACCTTAGCCCTACTCATGGTTCCCTACATTGCCGTCCCCTTTTATCTCATCCTAGGGAAAAGAACCTTTAGCGGGTATGAACAAGCCAGAAGAAAACACAACGACCTGCCTACCCCCTGGCAAGAACTAACCGATAGCATTATCGACGGGATGCGACCTTATGCTATATCGCCGACAACCTCAGCAGAATACACCCTAGATACACTATCAAACATTGTCCACATGCCCGTTTGCGGTGGCAATTCATGCCAATTACTCATCGATGCCCAAGAAGCCTTCCCCGAAATCTACGACGCTATCAAAAAAGCAACAAGTTACATCCTCATCGAATTTTACATCATCAAAAACGATGCCGTCGGCCAAGAATTAAAAGAATTACTCATAAAAAAAGCCCACGAGGGCGTTCATATTCACATCCTCTATGATGAGCTAGGCTCTAGGAAACTCCCCCCCGGCTACATCCACTCACTTAGAAAAGAAGGCGTCTTTATAGAGCCATTTAACGGCAAAAGACACTTCCTTACCAACATCTGGCGACTCAACTTCCGCAACCACAGGAAAATGGTCATCGTCGACGGCACAAGTGCCTTTATAGGCGGCATGAACATTGGTAGGGAATATTTCGGCGAAGGAACTCTTGGCTACTGGAGAGATACCTTTATCAAAGTTGAGGGAGCGGCCGTTCAACAGGCTCAAATCAGCTTTTTAGAAGACTGGAACTGGGCTGTTCTGAAATTACCGCCCAACTCTATGAGCTATCTAAGATGGAGAATTACTCCGCAAGAAGCAAATGACACGGCACTCGTCCTTCCCTCAGGCCCGGCAGACACCATCCCGGCATGGAGGTCAGCCGTCGTCAACCTAGCCAACCAAGCAACCCAGCGGCTGTGGATTTCTACCCCGTATTTTGTACCGGATGAAGGAGTACTGACAGCCCTGCAAACAGCTGCTCTACGGGGAGTAGATGTGCGAATCTTAGGCCCCAAAAAAGCCGACCATTTGCTCGTGCAACTATCCTCATTTACTCTACTCAGAGACTTAAGTACATACGGAATTCAAGTATGGGCATACAAACAAGGCTTTCTTCACCAAAAAGCCATCTTAGTAGATGATAATCTAGCCTGCATAGGTACAGCAAACCTAGATAACCGCTCACTCACTCTAAACTTTGAACTATCCGTACTAGTCAACAGTCGTGAGTTTTGCCACGATGTAGAAAAAATGCTCAATGATGACTTCGGCAACTCTGAAAGAATGACTATAGAAAAATACACAAATAAACCACTCTCATTTAAGATATTATGCCATATTGCCCGTCTTATGGCTCCGATTCAGTAAATACAAGCTTCTTGTATGCTTGACCTAAGAACTAAAATGTGAGAGACTCAAGAGCAAGAAGTACTCTCTTCAACTTTTTTAACATATACCATCAAAAGAATGAAACCTGTTACATTCAACTGTACTGTGTTACGCGACGGTCACCAATCCTTGGCCGCTACTCGCATGCAAACCAAAGACATGCTTCCTATTGCTCCGATTTTGGACACAATGGGCTTTAGTGCATTAGAAACATGGGGCGGTGCCTCTATTGACGCCGGGCTTCGCTTCCTGAAAGAATGGCCATTTGACCGCCTCGATGCCTTGAAGAAAGCTGCTCCAAACACACCTCACATGATGCTTCTTCGTGGTCAGAACCTTGTAGGTTACACAAACTACGCTGACGATGTGGTTGAGGCATTTGTAAAGATGAGTGCTAAGCACGGGATGAACATCTTCCGTATTTTCGACTGCGTAAATGACCCACGCAATATGCAAACCTCTATCCGTGCAGCCAAAGAAGCCGGTGCTCAGGCTCATGGTACTATTTGCTACACAACCTCACCTGTTCACACAACAGAAGGGTTCGTGAAGATGGGTTGCGAACTTGCAGACATGGGTGTTGATGCCATCGTTATTAAAGACATGGCCGGTCTCATCCCGCCATACGTCACCTATGAATTAGTAAGTGCTCTTAAGAAGAACCTTAGCATCCCGGTTTGGATTCACACACACGACACAGCCGGTTTAGGTGCACCTACCTACCTCAGTGCTATCGATGCAGGTGTAGATGCTTGTGACGTTTCTATTTCTCCGCTGGCTAATGGTACCGCTCAGCCGGACTGCTTACGTATGCAGGCTCTGCTTAATGGTAGCCCACGCCAGCCTAACTACGACCAAGCTAAGCTTGCCCAGATTTCTGAGATGCTCATGCCAATTTACGAAGACATGAACAAGTTTACATCTCATAGAAACGAAGTTGTTGACTCTGATACACTTCGCTACCAAGTACCGGGCGGTATGCTTTCTAACTTCCGCACCCAGCTCAAGGAACAGAAGATGGAAGATAAGTTTGAAGAAGTATTCGCTGAAATTCCTGTAGTACGCGAAGCTCTTGGCTGGATTCCGCTTGTAACTCCTACCTCTCAAATCGTAGGTGTACAAGCTATGATGAACGTTAAGTTCGGTCGCTGGAAGAGAATTACTCCTCAAGCCGCAGACGTTGCTCTTGGTTACTATGGTCGCACTACTGCTCCGGTAGACCCGGAAGTTCAGAAGCTTTGTGCCGAACAAATGGGCAAAGACCCCATCACTTGCCGTCCTGCAGACCTCAAGAAGCCGGACATGGAAAACCTCCGCAAACAACTTGCAGATAAGGGGCTTCCAACCGATGACGAACACTGCGTCATCTACGCTATGTTCCCACAGCAGGTGGAAGAATACTACAAGAAGCCGGAACCCAAGCCGGAAGCTCCTGTAGAAATCAAGTCCGCTGCTCCTGCCGCACCGGCCATGACCGTTATCGACAATGGCATCTCTGCTACAGTAAGCGGTCCTTCAGGCAATAGAGACTTGACTATCGTTATCAATGGTCAGGCACACAGCGTGAAGGTAGAACGCATCGGCTAATTACTCCTCAAAGAGAGTAATTACCTCTCATCTTTAGCTACCCCTTTTTGCTAAGAAAAGGGGTAGCTTTTTTTCATCTTAAATTCTCTAATCAAATGCGAATTATTTATCCCATACTACTCGTGATAAGTATTATTTGTTGTGACACAGCTTGTCATCAACACCACCCCATACACGGAGAATATCGCCCCTTATCAAAAGGCCTAGACCCCTACTCGCCTCGTGGCATAGCTCTGTTTGGCGTACCGGGGCAATCTACACAAGTCCCCACTTCTCAAAAGAAAAACTACCAAATTGGCCCACGCGGAGGCGTTTACTACACCACTCCCTCTCAAAAAAAGGTCTATGTGAAAAAATCAGCTTCTGAAAAAAACACCCCCAATCCCCCTAACACAGGGAAATAACACCCCCCAACGCAACTAAACTCATGAAGGCAGATTCTAACTATTCCGCACTATTTCGGGGAATATCTTTTTTCTCATCGGCTAAACGACGACGATGCTCCATTCGTTCTTTTATGCGGAGTTCTAAGCCATTCGTCGTTGGCGTATAGTAAACACGCCCCTCCGGCAAATAAGCCTGTGGCACAAAATGCTCCTCATAATCATGAGCATAAAGATACTCTAATTTATCAGCGGTCACGCCACCGGCCTGGGCAAGTTTTTTTCTGGTAGGAGTACGCAAATGCTCCGGTACGGCGAGTGTTTTGCCATTTCGCACATCCTCTAATGCAGCATTTATCCCCATGTAAGCTGAATTACTCTTTGGAGCAGTGGCTAAATAAACCGTGGCATGAGCCAAAGGAATGCGAGCTTCCGGCATACCGAGCATTTCTGCGGCTCTTGCGGCATCCATAGCCACGCGTAATGCATTTGAATCTGCCAACCCAACATCTTCCGATGCCGCTATCACAATGCGGCGTGCTATAAAACGAATATCCTCACCTGCCTCTAGCATCATGGCTAACCAATACAATGCCGCATCCGGATCAGACCCCCTCATCGATTTAATAAAAGCTGAAATAGTATCGTAATGGGCATCACCTAAGCGGTCATAACGAATCGCTTTTTTTTGGATACTTTCTTCTGCCACCTGTAAATCAACATGCACTGTACCATCCTCTGATGCCGGTGTGGATAACACAGCCACCTCTAAAGCTGTCAACGCCTTGCGAGCATCACCATCTGCACGAGCGGCTAAATGCTGCACAGCCTCATCTGAAATCTGCAAAGACAATGAGCCGAAGCCTCGTTCTGTATCGAAACAAGCCCGCTGTAATAACTCTACCAATTCTTCCTGAGCAACAGGCTCTAATGGAAATACTTGTGAACGAGAAAGAAGCGGTGAATTAATGGCAAAATACGGATTTTCTGTCGTCGCCCCAATAAACCTTACCGTCCCTTTCTCTAAATGCGGTAATAACACGTCCTGCTGTGCCTTATTGAAGCGATGAAGTTCATCTACAAAAAGCACTGTGCGTTTACGGTGCATACTCATCCGCATCTGAGCTTCTGCGATACGCTCACGAATCTCTGCCACATTAGATTCGACGCCATTAAGCATCATGAAATGGGCATTTGTCGTATGGGCAATGACAGAAGCAAGAGTCGTTTTACCACAGCCCGGCGGCCCATAAAAGATAAGCGATGTAAATCTATCTGTCTCAATGGCACGCCGCAATAACTTACCTTCAGCCAATAGATGTTTTTGCCCGGCTACTTCTGCCAATGTCCTTGGTCGCATCCGGGCGGCCAATGGCATCGTTGACCAATCGGCTCCGGGGGCAAAACCTGATTTCTTTTCGGCATCCTGTAAACTAAACAAATCCATCTGCACATAGAGTACCCTGCTCTCTAAACTAGGGAAAGCGAAAACTGTGCCAAATAATAGAAATCAGCCCCTACCTTTAAAATAAAGGCAGGGGCTGGAAAGATAAATTATCTGACAACGAGACGTGTTAAATGATGATTATTCATCATCCTCACCCATGTCATCATCATCCTCAAAATCATCGTCCAAGTGAGCTTTGAACTTCTTCACACGCTGCTGCTGTGGAAGCGGAGCAAGCACCATGTGCATACTGTTACCGGCTTGGCGTGGTTGCTGGTCAACTTGCCCCATGGTTTTCAAATCTTCAATCACACGCTTGAAGAGTTCAAAACCAAGCTCTTGGTGAGCATTTTCGCGTCCTTTGAAACGGATTTGGAAACGCACCTTATGTCCTTGATCCAAGAAACTCTCAGATCTGGCCATTTTCACATTATAGTCGTTATCACTAGTAGCGATGCGGAGTTTAATCTCCTTCATCTTAATGGTACGACTCTTGTTATTTTTCTGAAGTTTTGCCTGTTGGTACTTAAACTTACCATAGTCAATTAATCGACATACTGGCGGGTCTGCGTTACTGGCCACTTCTACAAGGTCGAGGCCCAGAGCTTTTGCTTGCTCCAAAGCCTCGCGAGTATTCATCACACCGAGCTGTTCACCATTAGCGGTGACAACGCGGATGCGAGGAGCACGAATGCGCTCGTTAATTCTGATCTGATCACCGCGGTCACGGCGACGATCCCTATCATTGTTCTTTATTGGCTTAGCTGGCACGTTCGGATGGGTGTGTACTAATCTAAAAATCTATTGAATTACTTTGTTCCTGAAATTTCAGGGGCTAAAAGGCGAGCCTCTATTTCATGCACAAGGGCATTGACAAATTGATCAAATGGCATAGCCCCTAAATCCTCTAAGTCTCGATGACGAACAGAAACCGTTCCTTCTTCGGCTTCTCTCTGACCAATGACTAACATATAAGGAACACGGTCAAGTCGAGCATTGCGAATCTTGGCACCAATCTTATCTGCATCAGCATCGACAGAAACTCGCACGCCACGAGCAGACAATACCTGACGATAAGCCATGGCAACCTCTTTAACCTTATCTGATATGGGCAAAATACGAACCTGCTCCGGAGCAAGCCATGTAGGGAACTTGCCTTCAAAATGCTCAATAAGCAAGCCTGTAAAGCGTTCCATAGAACCAAATGGAGCACGGTGAACCATGACGGGGCGATGCGGCTTATTATCTGAACCAGTATAGGTTAAATCAAATCGCTCCGGTAAGTTGTAGTCAACTTGAACTGTACCGAGCTGCCATTCACGACCGATGGCATCACGCACGATGAAGTCGATTTTCGGGCCATAGAAAGCAGCTTCTCCCAGCTCTTCAGAATAATCAGCACCAAGCCACTCTGCGGCATCACGAAGTGCCTGCTCAGCTTTATCCCAATTCTCCGGAGAACCAACGTATTTATCGCTTTCCGGGTCACGCATAGAAAGACGCACACGGTAGTCTTTCATACCAAGAGTACCAAAAATCGTCTTTACAATACCTAAACACTGGCGAATTTCACCGGCAAGCTGGTCCGGGGTACAGAAAATATGAGCATCATCCTGTGTAAAGCCTCGCACACGAGTCATACCACCAAGTTCACCGGACTGTTCCCAACGATACACAGTACCAAACTCAGCTAAACGAATAGGCAAATCACGATAGGAATGTGCATCGTTAGCGTAAATTTTAATGTGGTGAGGACAGTTCATGGGCTTTAACATATACCCTTCAATCGTCCCGGTAGCTAAACCATTAAACAACTCAGCACAGGTAGCACCTTCTTGGCTGAGTTTCTCAACAGCATCACGTTCCGGAATGGGGGCATACTGACTTTCCTGATAATAGGGGAAGTGCCCGGATGTACGATATAAATCTAACTTACCGATATTGGGCGTATAAACTTGAGAATAACCGAGTTTATCAAGCTCTTCGGTAATGAAATCCTGCAAAGAACGACGAACAAGTGCACCTTTGGGCTTCCAAAGAATCAACCCTTGTCCAACGGCTTCATCTATACAAAAGAGACCAAGTTCCTTACCTAAACGACGATGATCACGACGCTTAGCTTCTTCGAGGCGTTCCAAATGCTCATCTAACTGCGTACGATTCGGGAAACAAGTACCGTAAATGCGTTGCAACATTGGGCGAGATTTATCCCCCTTGTAGAAAGCAGAAGCAACACTCATCAATTTAAATGCCTTACAGTTACCTGTACGCCCTACATGAGGACCAGCACATAAATCAGTGAAGTCACCATTGCGGTAAAGAGAAATTTCTTCGTCCTCAGGAATGTCCTTTATGAGGTCGAGTTTAAACTGCGAAGGCGTGGAACGAGGGCCAATAGAGCCCAATTCACCAGACTCAGCCATAGCAATGGCTTCAGCACGAGTGATAATTTGTTTTTCGAAAGCTTGGTTTTCTTTAACCACTTTCTTCATTTCAGCCTCAATTTTTTCGAAATCATCAGTACTGATGTGATGAGACATTTCCACATCATAGTAAAATCCATTCTCTACTGCAGGGCCACCAGCTAATTGGGCATCAGGCCATAAACGGCAAATAGCTGTAGCCAGAACGTGTGCGGCAGAGTGGCGCAAACGCTCCAAATCAGACATCTGATTACGTTCCTCGAGAGTCTTTCTTTCCTTGTGTTCTGACATACGGCAATTAGTAAACAATTCTTAGCTCATGATTGCAAATGCAAAAGGCGTCTTGTACGAAAATTATTTTAGAATGACACAGCATTTTCCCATTTATGGCAAAAATCAGTCCTTTTTTCCTAATTTTTTACATCATTTGTACCAAAAAATGGGCATTCTTTCACTTCGCAGAAAGAATGCCCGGAGAAAAATAAATTGTAACAGGGAATGCCATTAAAGAGCAGTCGGGATTTCTTTGCCCAACTCAGAAGCACTCTTTGCAGAGCCGTCCCCTGCAATTCGCTCTAAAATAACATCCTTGTAACTCATCCCACCTAAAATCATAGGTAAAACGTGAACATCATGTGGAACCATAACATCGAGGACGTAAGCTTCCGGTGACTGAATCATGCGAGTAATAGCATCCGGTAATTCTTCAATACGTAACACACGTTCGCATTTGATACCAAAACCGGCACATACTTGCGGATAGTTCGGATAAATCACGCTTTCCGTCATGTGAGTCGGGTCATAGGAATCATGCGGGTCTGCCAAGAACGTCTGAGCACGATTTGAATCATACTTCAAATCTTCCCATTGCACAACCATACCTAAGTGCTGGTTATTAAGGATAATACACTTGACAGGCATTCTTTCTACGTGAATGGTAGCAAGTTCCTGAATATTCATCAATAAGGAACCATCACCATCAATATTCACAACCAGCTTATCAGGGTACGCCACTGTAGCCCCCATAGCGGCAGGCAAACCATAGCCCATAGAGCCGAGGCCCCCAGAGGTAGCCAAGCGACGTGGTTTTTGGAACTTGTAGAATTGAGCCGCAAACATTTGGTGTTGGCCTACACCCGTACAAATAATTGGGTCCAAATCTTTTGTTTGGCGATATAATTCTTCAATAACAGCTTGAGGTGCAATGTACCCCTTACGGTCTTCGTAACTAAAGGGGAATTGTGTCTTCCATTCCTCAATCTGCTTAAGCCACTCTGGTGTACGAGTGAAATCTGAACTTTTTCTTTCCCAGCCCTTAGCAACCAATGAAGCATTCAACACCTGTAAAGCCTCTTTCACATTCGCACGAATAGGATAGGCTACTTTCTTATTCTTATTGATTTCGCAAGCATCATAATCAATATGAATAATCGTTGAATCCGGGCAGAACTTGTCCACAGCACCAGTTACTCGGTCATCAAAACGAGCGGCCAAGGCAATTACTAAATCTGCTTCATTTACGGCATTGTTTGCAAAAACAGCACCATGCATACCCAACCAGCGGAGAGATAATGGGTGGGTCTCCGGAATAGAACCAATACCCATCAGGGTTGTAGCCACAGGAATTTGAGTTCTTTCTGCAAACTCAAGTAATTCTGCAGAAGCTTCGGCAGAAATAATACCACCACCGGAATAGATAACCGGGCGTTTGGCCTGCTCAATTAAGGGAATAATTGCTTCTAACTCAGCTGTCGGAATCGGCAAGGTAGAAGAATACCCCGGTAGGTCCATTTCTTGGTCAAAATCCGGAGTAAACAACGCTTCCTGCACATCCTTGGGCATATCAATAACAACCGGACCCGGACGACCGGATGAAGCAATGTAGAAAGCTTCCTTCATAATTCTTGGCAAATCTTCCGGTTCAGTTACCAAGTAACTATGCTTAACGATAGGAGCAGTCATGCCAAAAACATCTGTTTCTTGGAAAGCACCGCGACCAATCAGCGAACGCATCACCTGTGCTGTAATTGCCACCATAGGCGTAGAATCTAAATAAGCATCGGCAATGGCCGTAATCATATTTGTAGCACCGGGGCCGGAAGTAGAAATACATACCCCGACTTTCCCTGTAACACGACCATAGCCCTCAGCACCAAATGCTCCGCCTTGTTCATGGCGTGGTAAAATAGTGCGAATCTTTGGTTCATGGCTCAATGCCTGATGAATAGGCATACTAGCACCACCGGGATATGCAAAGACGACATCGACACCTTCACGCACAAGGCATTCCACGAGCACTTCTGCACCTGTCATGCGGGTTTTAATCGGGGCGGATGATGTTTTGTCGAGTTTACTCATAATCAAATAATGGTTATTTGGTTTTTTGTTAGAAAGGCATTTTCTATCTTATTCCGGAAGAAAAGTGAAGCCTTTTCCTAGAAAATTGTGAATGTTGGCTGAATTTTTTTGAATTTTAGGACAATTCCGGTCTTTTTACCACCACGCAATCCATTCCGGCAGCAGCAGCGGCAGTCATCCCCGGCAAAGCATCTTCAAAGACAACACACTTTGTCGGGTCTACCCCTAACTTCTCAGCGGCTAATAAAAACATATCCGGTGCAGGCTTGCCATGCTTTACATCATCCGGTGTTAAAATAAGCTCAAATACCCCCTCTAACCCAGCGGATTTTAAGGTACTGCAAGCACCAGGCAAAGCACTTCCGGTGGCAATAGCTTTAGGGGCATCACCCAAGGAATAGACAAAATCCATCACTTCTTTGATGGGTTGCATTCCCTCTGTTTGCAAAAGTTCTAAATAAATAGCTCGTTTATTGGCGGCAGTTGCTTCTGCATCCATAATTAGCCCATATCTTTCATTCAAAAACTTCACCACATCTGTTGCAGATTTCCCACCACATGAATAAAACTCGTCTGCCTGAAAAACGCTTTCCGGTGCTCCTGCTTCAAGCAATGCCTTTCTCCATGCCTTGAAATGCAAAGGCATACTATCTACCAGGGTTCCGTCTAGGTCAAAAATGTAACCATCATACTTTTTCTCCGGCAAATCCACTCTATTACTCATAGCGCCGCAGTTCATGCCATAATCTATCTTTCGGGTAAAGTCATCATTTCTTTACTGTCAGGAAAAAACCAATTCTCAAAAAAAGTCCAAATTTTCCCAAATTAACTCTTGTATTACTTCGCTATTTCTGTATATTTAAACCATGATTAAGCATCTTGCATCACTTTGTTTATTTTGCTTCATCTTCACACCGGGAGCCTATGCTCACCATAAGCCCAAGGCACAAACTCCACCATCCCTACCTGCAAATGAAGCAAATACTCAGCCGCAAGATGCTAATAAATCATTTTGGATTAGCTCAACAGGCAAAACCCATAATAAAAATTGCCGATACTTTGGCAAAGGAAAAGGCAAACTAAGTGATACGCCTACCAAGAAAAATTGCAAATTATGCGGTGGCTCGGTAGAAAAAAAATCACAAAAAAATTAAACAAAGAACCTCTAATGCCATCATGAGCATTAGGGGTTCTCTGTTTATATATCCTTTCTTAGAATAATGTGATGGCAATATTCACACCGGCTGTCACAATAGCAACCATGCTCATCAATTTGATAAGAATGTTTAGTGAAGGGCCGGATGTGTCCTTAAACGGATCACCCACAGTATCGCCAATTACAGCAGCCTTGTGACTATCAGCGCCCTTACCACCGACATGCCCCTGTTCGATGTATTTCTTGGCATTATCCCATGCACCACCGGAATTCGCCATAAATACAGCAAGCACAAAACCGGAAGCCAAACCGCCGGCCAACAGACCAAATACCCCAGGCACACCAAATAGTAATCCAATACCAATGGGAGTAATAACAGCTAAAACAGATGGCCAAATCATTTCATGCTGTGCTCCGGCGGTAGAAATTTCTACGCATCTCACATAATCGGGTTCTTCTTCCCCTGTTAAGATACCCTTGATTTCTTTGAACTGGCGGCGAACTTCTTTCACCATTTTTTCTGCGGCACGACCAACAGCATTCATCGTTAGACCACAGAATAAAAACGACATCATAGCCCCCACAAATAAGCCCATGAGAACTTTCGGGTTCATCAAGGTCACCTGAAAATATTCCATAAATTTAGTTAAGGAACAATTAGCAATCTCTGAAACCGGAACTGACACTTGGTCATTAATATGGTAAATCGTTTTCCCGGTGGCTTCACTCCAATGTTTAATGGCAATTTTTAACTCTTCAATATACGATGCCAACAATGCCAAGGCCGTTAAGGCGGCAGAACCAATGGCAAACCCTTTGCCGGTAGCCGCCGTTGTATTACCCAAGGCATCAAGGGCATCTGTGCGACGGCGAACTTCCGGGTCTAGTTTACTCATTTCTGCATTCCCACCAGCATTATCAGAAATTGGTCCATAAGCATCTGTGGCCAGAGTAAGCCCTAGGGTAGAAAGCATCCCCACAGCAGCAATACCGATACCATAGAGCCCCTTACCCATTTCTGCACCGGTAAATTGCCAGTCACCTGAACAAAAACCGTATGCCAAGACCGTACCAACAACAATCGTCACTACCGGAATACATGTAGAAATCATCCCCATACCAATGCCGGAAATAATCACAGTTGCCGGACCGGTCTTTGCACTATGTGCAATTTTCCTACACGGATAAGAATCGTGAGAGGTATAATGCTCTGTACTCTTACCAATAATGATACCTACTACTAAACCGGTAACAATAGCCCCCCAAACACCGGCCCAATTATCTAACCCGATAAATTGGAGTAAGAATGCTGAAAAAATAGCTATTAAAAAAGAACTTAGATTAATGCCACGATTTAATGCCGCCATCAATTCCGTCTGCGTAGCTCCTCGCTTCACTCGTACTGCATACACACCCAAAATGGACAAAACTGTCCCCAATGCAGCTATTAACATGGGGGCTAATACTGCCTTTACCCCCATTTCTGGCATGGTAATGTAAGCAGCTGCACCAAGTGCGGCAGATGCTAAAATTGAACCACAATATGATTCATATAAGTCTGCCCCCATACCGGCAACATCGCCTACATTATCACCTACATTATCGGCAATAGTGGCAGGATTTCGTGGGTCGTCCTCTGGAATCCCAGCTTCTACTTTACCCACCAAGTCAGCTCCAACGTCGGCGGCTTTGGTAAAAATACCCCCACCAACTCGTGCAAACAATGCTTGTAAGGATGCCCCCATACCAAAAGTTAGCATTGTTGTCGTGATTACAACCAATCTTTCAGACTGGCTCATTTCCTGATAGAACCAATCCAAAATCCAGTACCATACTCCAATATCTAACATGGCTAAACCAACCACCGTTAGCCCAAGTACAGCCCCGGAACGGAATGCAATCTGAAGCCCGGCATCTAGTGAATTTCTACAAGCGTTAGCAACACGAGATGAAGCGTAAGTGGCTGTTTTCATGCCTATATACCCGGCCAATCCAGAGAAAAAACCACCTGATATAAAGGCAAATGGAACCCATGGATTCTGAATTTTTAGCACATACGACAAATAGGCAAATAATAAAGTAATGAGTATAAAGAAAATGAATACAATCTTGTATTGCTGTCGTAAGTAAGCCATAGCTCCACTTCGCACATGACGAGCAATCATTTTCATCATATCATTTCCCTCATCCTGGCGTTTCATTTGATAAAAGAAAAAACCAGCAAAAGTCAATGCCAATAATGAAGATATTGGCACCATCCAGAACATATCACTTGAATCCATATCTGTAAGTAATAGAAATTTCCTATAAACTAACATTCCCCCATCTGATTTTTCAAGCACAAAATCCTACTTTTTTTGTAGGAAAAAAGCAACTCCCCCCTCCCTCTTCTTCACCTATTAAAAGAAACAAAAAAAAGGCTGCACTAAAAAGCACAGCCCTTGAAAATAAATTGAAATAACAGGAATTACATCCCCATAATCTGGTAGCCACCATCTACATAGATGACTTGACCGGTAATAGAAGCAGCACCATCGCTGGCAAGGAATACACCGGTAGCACCAAGTTCTTCGCCCGTGCAGGAACGGCCGAGAGGAGCGTGTTCTTCGTAAACCTTAAACATTGTGCCAAAACCGGAAACACCACGAGCAGCAAGAGTCTGCATAGGACCGGCACTAATGCAGTTGACACGAATCGCACGAGAGCGACCCATATCGTATGCAAGATAGCGAGTACAAGCTTCAAGAGCGGCCTTAGATACACCCATCAAGTTGTAGTTTGGAACGACACGTTCTGAGCCAAGATAAGACATAGCAAGAATGCTACCACCATCCGGCATCATTGGTTCAACGGCACGAGCCAAAGCGACAAGAGAATAAGCAGAGATATCCAAAGAAATCTTGAATGAATCACGCTTTGTAGCAAGGAAGCTATCACCACCCAACGCATCCTTCGGAGCGAATGCTACAGAGTGTAAAAGACAATCAACCTTATCGGTATGCTTGCGTACGTTAGCAAAGAAAGCTTCAATAGACTCATCGCTACTTACGTCAAGGTCATAAACGGGGGTGTCTTCACCGAAACTTTCTTTAACCAACTTGATAACGCCATCCTTGAGACGTTCACCCTGATAGTTAAAAATCAGTTTAGCACCTGCATCATGCCATGCCTTAGCGATTGCAAAAGCAATACTGCGCTTATTTGCAACGCCGACAACGACACCAACTTTGCCTTCGAGTAATTTACTAGACATAACGTTAAATGTATATTGACTTATTTTTTTTACTTTGACAAGCAAATAAGCAGAAAATACGAACTTCCGCTCATTGTAATTGCCCCAATCAAAGAATAAACCTGCTCAGAAAGCAATTTCTCTCAGATAGGTAAAAAGAACGAGCTTTCAAATTGCCTTAACTGCCACAACAGCAGAGGAACCTTAAAAGCCGGTATTCTCACAAAATCGATTATAAAAATTCTCTAATTTTCAACAATGATTCTGCTGACGGCACGCCTTTACAGTATTTGCCATCAATAAAGCAATAGTCATCGGTCCCACTCCTCCCGGCACCGGAGTAATAGCACTGCATAAGGGAGCAACTTCATCATAAGCGACATCACCTACAATTTTGTAGCCACGAGGAGCCGTAGCATCATCCACGCGATTGATGCCAACATCAATAACAACAGCACCCTCTTTCACAAAATCTTTAGTAACAAAATTTGGTCTACCTATAGCCGCTACTAAAATATCTGCTTCCTTACACAAATCCGGCAAATTAACAGTACGAGAATGAGCTATTGTCACCGTCGCGTTGGCCTTTTTTGACATTAAAAGATGAGCCATTGGCTTGCCAACAATCATACTGCGACCAATAACAACCGCACGCTTCCCGGCGGTTTGCACACCGGCAGACTCAAGCAAACGCATACACCCTAATGGCGTGCATGGCACAAATCCGGTTTCATCTTCAAGCACTAACTTAGCAACATTTTCCGGATGAAAACCATCAACATCTTTTGCAGGATTGATAGCAAGCACAACTTCTGCTTCATCAATGTGAGGTGGTGGCGGACTTTGTACCAATATACCATGAATACTTGAATCCTCATTTAATTGGCGAATCACTTCCAGTAGCTCATCTTGGGTTGTCTCCTCAGGAAGAACAATTTTTTTGGAATTCATCCCAAGTTCAGCACACTTTTTTACCTTAGAACCGACATAAACCTGAGAAGCAGGGTCATTCCCCACAAGAACAACGGCTAAGCCCGGCAAAATTCCCTTAGTTTTTAACTCGGCAATGTCCTGGGCTACTTCTTCCAAGACCTGAGCGGCTACTTGTTTTCCATCGATGATTTGCATAAAAATGATTCAGTTATAGGTGGTAAATCCGGTTGTCCTAATTGCAGGGCTTCTTCCAGTAGATGCGTGTATGTTTCTAAGTCCTCTGCTGATAAATGGGGAGGCACAAAAATTCGATTTCTCCACAGCAGAGTAACATCTGAACACGGCTTAGGTATAGGGAATTTATCCCAAGCCTTTTTTATTCGCCAACAGTTCTTGTATTCGATACAGACGGGCACAATAGGAACGCCTGTCTCTGAAGCCAATTTAATAACCCCCGGATGCACTTTGTAAATCGGCCCTTTCGGACCATCCGGCGTTATACATATACAGGATTTCCCCTCTCTCATTTTTCGTAGCATTTCTACAAATGCCACCGCTCCTCGTCTACCCGATGACCCGCGAATAGCCCCCATACCAAACCGTGCACACACAGCTTCTACTAATGCACCATCCTTGCTAGCACTAGAAAGCACATTCATTTTCAATGAATTTTGAGTCAATGTATAAGCATACGCCGGTACGGCTATACGATTATGCCACAAGGCAGCAATAAATGGTTGCTTATAAACATCATCATGTTCCTCTTTAACGGAACGAATGTTTAAACTCATACATAATGGCTGCATCAAAGACCAAATTCCCCACCCGGCCAACTCTGTCCACCAGCGGGTTCTTTTCTCTATCGTTTTCTTTTTTAGCGTAATCTCTGATGCCATAGCATATTACATAAAGCCATCTACTGTGACCTTTGAATTTGTAGAATTTGGTGCAGAATTAGACTTCAAATGCTTACCGGAAACCTTGTCTCGCACCTCTTTTAACATAGCGGCAGAATTATCTGTCGGGTACTGAGGGGAACCACTAACATTCACTTTCACAATCACTTCATTACCCTCCTGTCTTGCCGCCTGAGGCATAACATTTACAGCGTAAGATGGCAGCTTAAGCTCTAAAGAACCGGAAAGCTTATCACCTCTAGCGTATAAATTCCCAAGTACACTTAACAATCCCTGCTCTGTTAAAGAAATATTCTTAAGGGAAGCATTCATATCTGTCCCATCTGTCTCAATAACAAATGCCCCACCAGTTAATACAGGAGATGTGTAGGAAACAAAGTTTTCACCGCCCTGACGAGATGTCATGGCATTAAGCAAATTCATCACAGGCAAGCGTGAAAGCACAACACGAGAAACCGAGCCGGAAGTACCAGATACAGACGGACGCTTCATAGTAGCATCAACAGGTAGACCAAATGCCAAATTCATCTCATGCGTAGACTCACCTTCAATCCCCCCCATACGAACTTTCAAGAAAGACGTAAAGGTGTTACCTAAAATTTGCTCTAAATTGAAATTTCTACCGCTTAATGTCCATGCTTTGTGCTGCAATGATGTATTATATCGCATTGCCCCGGAAATTTGGAAAGGGACTGCATCTGTCGAATTAACCATCAATCGTCCTTTATCCAACACCCCAGACATAGAGATTTGCTTGATACCCTCACTGTCAATAATAACAGATGAAGCATTCATAACCATATCCGGCCAGCCTTTAATCTTCAATTTCTGGTTGGATAAGTCTAGCACATATTCTCTATTCTTTTTAGACACATTGGCACGAATATATGCCTCAGCGGATAAATAAAAGGAACTCTTGGCACGTTCCAGCACATAGGGTTCTGTCTCATGGGCATAGCCAATTTCAAACCTAGGAGCCGTATATCTCTTAAACCGGAATGGCAAATCCGCTGTCTCTGTAGGAATAGCAAATGTGGCATAGCCAGGACGTAGCCCAATGCGTGCATGACCAACATTCAGCCCCTCGCCTTTTACCTGCCCCATAAATAACCCAGCCATTGAAATCTCGGCTTTTACCTGGTCTAAAGTAACAAATGACAAGCAGGTATTTTCCGGGAAACGAATTTTAATACTAGAGGCACTAATCTCTCTGCCATCTACAGAAAAATTCGAAATCTCAACCTCGCCACCCCAGGCCTGAGCCAGCTCTTGCTTCATTTGCTCAGCAAAACTATCCTGGTTAAATGAGCTTAATCGGAAAAGATACAAACCGACAGCGGCCACAATGATAACAAGTACTGATGTACAAACCATCATTAAGAAATTCTTATTCCCCAGCTGCCTTTTCTCATCAGAATCACGATACATCCTGCGGCGTTTTTTTACACGAATCACCTTTGAGCCATCCGGTCTTACAATGACCTCACGACTACGTTCCTCACCATTCCCATGAGCATTGTTAATATGGGAGATAATATTATCCGCACCTCTCACAGGAGATTCTTTATCCGCTTTACTCATTTTCTTTGTTTTAGTCTGTCAAAAAAGTTTACTCTGCCGTAACTGATGATGTAGGTGGAGTGTAAATCTCTTTACCAGCCGGGTCTACAATCTCAGCTTTCACCATGATAATCAGGACCTTTCTTTCCTGTTTCTTACCTTCAGAGCGGAAAAGCCGTCCAATCCATGGAATATCTCCCAATACTGGGATTTTATCCTCATACTTAATTGTCGATGCTTTTTTCAAGGAACCAATAACCATTGTTGAGCCTGTGGCCAATCTTACAGGTGCTGTTATCTTACGAGTATTAAATACAGGCTGTAAGATAAAGTTATCAGATACTTTTACCATCTGGATGTTTTGTCTATTATCATCACCCATACCAATACCAGGCATAAAAATAGGCGATGCATAGTTTATAAACCCATCGAACTCAACAATTTCGGGTGATACATTAAGTTCAACGATAGATTTATCTTCGCTAACACCAGTCACTTCAACATTGAAAATTGTTCCAAGCTGACGCGTCTCAAAGACAGATGGGTGAGCAGGAGTAACTGCCAACGATGGTAAGTCACTATCACCAACGTCTGAATTATTGGGCAATTCCGGCGGCTCATATTCCGTAGGATAAATAAAGTCACGACCGCTAAAGAAAGTAGCCGTTTCACCGGGGCGAACGACAACAGATGGATGCTGTTTCAAATCAACACCTTTCTTCTGGTCAACACCTCGCATAATCATCGCTACATCAGCTCTGCTCCAAATACCACGAAGTGTTAAAATACTAGGTGCACCACCAGGAATGTATTCTCCACCATCAGTATTTTGTGCAGATGAGCCTCGCTCAATCATGGCATCAATGCCATTCTCTGTAAACACTTGGTTGCCAGAACGCAAACCACCTACTACATTGGCTGGCAAAACATCGCCCACTATGTTTGCGGCTCGGTCAACAACACTCTGGTTATACCCCTGCTTATCTGTGCCACCGCCTCCCATAAACCAACGGGTAGGGTCTAAATCTAAATTAACTAACCAATTGAAGCCCAACTCCTCTAAATCATTTTGATTCACTTCGATGAAAGTAGAACTGACCACCACCTGTAACGGCTGGGCAGCAGACTTTGCCGCTATCAGGTCTTCCAAGATAATCATATCGCGAGTCGTACCACGGAAGAACAAAGAAGCTCCACCTTTATTATAGCGAACTACACTCCCCTCTGGTAATAAAAGCCCGGCACCCTTAAGAGCTTTCACCGGGTCAACTCTCTTTAGAGTAGCACCGGAATCTCCCCCCTCTGCATCAAAAACGTCCCCCGACTCAGCGGCTCCGCTTGATAACTCAGAGAAAAACCCCGGCGGTAAGGAAAGTGTTTTTGAAACCATCACCCCGGAATCGGCATTTTTAGCGATAAGTTCTACACCATAAGTATTCGTACGAACAGACAAATCTGCCATTTTCGCCAAATAATTCAAGGCTTCTCGAAGAGGCACATTTACCAGCTTCAAAGAAATCTTTCTCTCGCTATACAATTTATAAGTTTCACTATCAGGGCTACCAAGTTGCAGAGAAATGTTTACCCCTCGTTCAGCTTGAGTTGCCGCCGCAGAATCATTTACCCTTGATTGATTGCGTAAATAATCCACCGCATCCTCTAAGGTCACTCCGTCTAATTGAATCTTAGGTAAAATAATTTGCCCCAATTTATCTTTAATGTTTAGAGACAAATCATCTATTGGCTTAGAAAACGACTCCGGTTCAACCGGAGCTTCTAACGGGCCGTATGCACGTTCCCAAGCAGCATCCACCTCTGCGATTGCCGCCGCACGAGCCTCATCACGAGCCGCATCTCTATATGAAGTTTTATACTTCTTTACATGCTCCATTCCACGGCGAGCGGCAACATTATATGGGTCAATGCCTAATACCTTATTAAACTGTTTATCAGCCTCATCAAATTGCCCCAGCTCATAGTAACCATACCCCAACTGAAGCAACCGATTCACTTCTTCCACGTTCTTTACATGAGCAGGAGTCAAGGCAGGATTGGTGCGAATCGGATCCTGCATTTTCTCTAAAGTATCCTTTGCCAATGAATGCGTAGGCACTTTCTTCAAGGCATCATCTAATAACCCTTTTGCCTCATCATATCGCCCAACCTTAATGAACTGCTGAGCCACAGCTACACTCGCATCTGCTATGCTAAGTTCCAAAAACTGACGCCTTTGCTCCATATTCGGAGATTTAGGCAACAAATTAAGGCTTTTTCTATAAGCATCTAAAGCCTCTTGATACTTACCCTCCGAATAATACTGACGAGCTTGACTCAGCATAAGCATTGCTTCTTGAGCCTGTTGCTCTAAGCGTGCAGCCGCCCTACGCTCGATACCGCTTCCCTCTTGAGCCACACCTGAATACACTCCCGCACCCACAATGGCTACTGCCATTGCAATGCGATTAAATGCCAAAACGGAGGAAGAAAATCGTCTAGTCATGGGAATTTTCTGCATTATAGCGAATTATTCTCCGCACGTCATTAAAAAACGCCCTGATGAACAAAAAAAATACAGATTCTCCAAATGGTTCTTATGTTATATTGCCGATAATTGGAAAACCGCAGCCTGCCCCGGGCGTAGGGGATACGATAGCCCTATGGTTGACAAATCGTTTTTCATGAGAATTTTTTCAGGTTCTTCCGGATAAAGCAGGTTTTCTAACTTAACTTTTTCCGAATGAATACCACACCACCCAAAAGCATGCTCCGGAACAGCCACTTTTAAGTTAAAGAAATTAATATCGGGAGACAAATTGACAATAACAAGAACTGTTGACTTTGAATGAGCATGGTGTCTCATCATCGCATAAACCCAATGTCCGGAGGTTTTTTCTAGAGGTTCACGACCAAAGGAGGGATTCTGCATATTTGCCCAATTTAATCCATAAAACTCCCCTTTATCCAACGCCGGATTTTGCAAAATAGGCAATAATCGACAATGAAAATCTCTTAACTGTGCCGCACTGCCCGATAATTGAGCATCATCATACGCACCATTGGCCACCCATGCTTGTAATTGCGGCAAACAGGTATAGTCAAAAATACTCGTCTTCCCGTCTCCGCCACCGTATCCGGTAGGTCCCTCGGCACGCTCGCCCACTTCTTGACCATTATAAACCAACACGGGCCCCTGACCAGAGGCATAAAGCAAAGTCATGATAGCCGGCAAAACTTTTTCACCTACCCCCCCCCAACATTGAGGCGAACACACTCGTACCTCATCATGATTTTCTAAATAACGTACCCCGGATTTCGCATAGAACATCATATTTCTAAACAGTCTATCGAAATCATTTGCCCACTTGCCTTCTGTATAAATGCGTCTGGATAAATGATAACTCTCTGCATCATAAACCGCATTAAAACCACAGTCTAAAAGTTCGGCACAGGGGTCGCCCTCTGTGGTTTTCATATCATCATTATAGGCTTCTGCCATGAAAAAGACATCAGAAACTCTCACCCTTGCCCTAGAAATAAGCCACCGCCAAAAAGCCATAGGTATCATGTGAGCCATATCACAGCGGAACCCACCTATCCCCATTTCTTGCCAATAAGCAATGATAGAATCCATGATTCTCCACGTTTTAGGAGCCAGTTCTTTAGAGCAAGTCCAATGTGGTAGGGAATGCAAAGCAGAATGTCCTGCTAGGAAATTATAGCCGTAATTAAGTTTAACTGTTTCATACCAATCATATTCACCAGGCGTCCATGAAACACAATTATTCCCTGTAACACGCCCGAATGATACTTCTCCCTCGTAAATTCCATCCGGCAATTTTACAGGAGGTCCATCTCCGTTACGATTGGTGGTTAAATAATAATACCCCTGTTCCGAAGCAAAAAATGTGTTCACATCATCACCGGCACCGAAATCTTCTCCACATTCCGATTTATAAGCTCTAGAAACATGGTTAGGCACAAAATCCATCAATGGAATCAATCCAAGTCGGCGACATCTCGTTATTAATTCCTTAAATTCACCTATTCTATTTTCCGGATTTCCCGCTAAATCCGGGTCTACATCAAAATAATCCACTACTGCGTATGGGCTTCCGGCTATCCCTTTGACAATAGATTTTGGCTGAGCCGGAATACTAGGATAATCTGTTTGTGTAGCATGTCTCAGCACCCCCGTTAACCATACATGGGTAAAGCCCATCTTTGCAATCTCTCGCAAAGCTTTCTCAGAAATATCATTAAACTTACCGCATCCGTTTTTCTTGATATTACCCCACTCGACCCCTTGGGTATTCATGTTGGAAAAATGACGGACAAATAATTGATAGATGACGGGACGCATAAGAAGAATAGATAAATGTCGTTACTCTATAATGCTTGTTTTTGTAGGTAATCTGCAAGCGTATTTTTTTCTACTGGTGCAATTTCTGACAGTAACACCAAGGCCTCCTTACGGGTTTTGACATCGCCTTCTAATTGACTATCTAGAATTTGCTGAAGCCATTGCTTAAACTCAGGGCAGGGTTTCAAGCCCAAATTTATTAAGTCTCTACCGGTAACGAATGGTGGCGGAAGTACCGGTTCATCATGATAACGGGCCAGAACCTCTCTTAAAAACACCACATTTTCCAAATTCCCATTTGATGATAAACAATCCACCCTGTGCAATTCTATTTCATCCCATATATATTCCGAGCCGGCAAACTTACGCAATCTAGACTTACGCATCTTCGTCACATTCATAAACTGCATGTGTCGCTCGATAATATGAGTCACACCGGAAATAACATTGTTTGAATATTTCAATCGGTTCAGAATGTGCCGGGCACAATCCACACCTGCCTTATCATGCCCGGAAAAACGAATTCTGCCGTCATCATCAATGCTCCTTGTAGCAGGTTTCCCTATATCGTGTAATAAGGTGGCAAGTGCTAAAATCTCGTTCACTTGAGCACCTTCACGCCCCAACTCATCCAACATTAACATGGTATGAACAAAAACATCGCCTTCCGGATGCCACTGCTCCGGTTGCTCACACCCAATCATCTCATATACCTCCGGGATGATAAACTTCATAAGGCCGGTTTCTACCAGCAATTCTATACCTCGGCGGCGATTTTCTGAGAGTAAAATTACCCTTAATTCCATCTGTATTCTCTCCGGGGCAATTCTGGCTAATAAATGAGCCTGGTCACAAATCGCCTTATAGGTCTCAGCTTCGAGAGTGAGCCCTTTGCTAATGGCGAATCTCACTGCCCTCATCAACCTCAATGAATCCTCTTGAAATCGTTCGTAAGGATTCCCGATTGCTCGCAAAATCCCGCTCTTAAGGTCATCTAGCCCATGAACATAGTCAACAATCCGACCATCTATCGGCGACTCAAATAAGGCATTCACCGTAAAATCCCGCCGCAGGGCATCTTCTTTATCTTCAGAAAATTCCACGTTTATCGGACGGCGACCATCCTCATATTTTCCGTCTTTTCTAAAAGTGGCTACTTCAAATAGATAAGCTTCCCATGCGACCAAAACGACCCCAAAAGAAGCACCTACAGCTTTCGCATGAGGGAACACTTGCATAACTTCTTCCGGACGTGCAGAGGTGGCAATATCTATATCTTTTACAGGCAAATGCAATAGTCTATCTCGTACACATCCACCTACAAAATACACTAAATACCCATGGCTACTAAGTTTAGTAGCCACGGCCTCTGCGGCTTCCCTCAGAGATGCACTCATATCTTAAAAAGACAATGGTCGTAATGGCGGAGCAGACATATTCCCTGATGCAGGAGCAGGTTTTGTTTGCACAGCCGGTTTGGGCAATTTCTGCTTAATAGGTGCAGGCGAAGTCATCGCCTTATTGTCAGATTTTGCTTGTTGTTTTTCAGCTACTTGAGCATATTGCTTCAAAAGCTCAGACAATCGAGTATCAAACAACATATCCGGCACGCCTCTCATCAGGACAGTTCCTTTATTATCTAACAGATAAACATAAGGTGTCATTGTTACTCGAAAATCTTTAAAAGCCTTGCCCTTATTATCTACCAATGATGAGATTGAGGTTCCTAAATTTAGTAAGGTTTCTGATGTTTTTTCTGCAGAGGCATAAGAAATCGGCATCACACTTAACTGTGGCATCTGGGCTCTCGCATTCATCATCTTTTCTAAAAATTTCATGGCCTCAACGTTGTTCGGGTCCCAAAAAATCAATAACACAGGCGACTTACCTGTTGGTAAACTAACGAGTTGCTGAGTTGTATTGGGTAATTCCACTTTCGGAGCAGTCGTTCCTATGCTTAAATTATTTAATTCGTAAATTTCTTCTTTGACAACATCCTGCACTGTTACCGGACCAAATGAAGCATCGATAGCTTTAACGATAGCATCTTTTAATAACTGCCCCCTCGCCATCATCACAGAGCGAGAGTCCTGCTTCATACCGCCTTGTTCTTTCATCATCAGACATAAGCCCAATGCGGCCAAGCCCTGGTCTTCGGTATGTTGGTTACAATCTTTCATTGTTTCCAAAATAGCACGACACCGCAAATCCTGCGTTTGGCTGAGAGCCCAAGCACTTTTACCAGCACCTTTCACTAAAAGAAGCTCTTTTTCTAAAGCATCTAAGCAAGCTATGATTATTTTTTTTGCCTGACCTTCTTTAGGGTATGCTTTTTCTAAAGCTTCCGGATGCTCTAAAAACCAGACAACCGCAGGTAAAGCATAGTTTTTTTTCAAATCTTTATGCACTTGTTTCCACAAATCCCGTGCCACAGAAATAGAATCCGGTGGTGAGCTGAGCAATTCTTTTTTTCTTTCCGGAGATGTTTCTATTTTTACAGCGGCATCCCATTCTGAATATCTCATCTGCCAATCATCCAAAATGGCTTTCGCCCCAGCCTCATCTGCTATTACTTGCCCCATAGTCCCCATGAGCCCCACGCCGACTATTATAGAAAACATCTTTCTCATGTAACCGACTATACACACCTCTTTCTCTTACGTCAACCACATGACAAGTCACCTGACTTCTCTTTATTCATCTCGCATTTCTTACTCATTTTTTTACCTTTTCTAACAATTGAAAACCCCCTCAGATTTTGCATCCAAGGGGGTCATTCAACTAACTACCTATGAAGCCGATTGTCACTTTTGTCAAATGCCCTGCTCTCTCATTCAGAGCATTCGTGAATCAACCGATACTGAAATGACACCCTCATGGTCATTTCCGTTCAATTCATTACTTCTTTCTTTTCCTCTTTATACAAATCATCCCACTGTGAGCTAAGTCACAGCGGGATGATTTTTTAGTAATTCCACTTAATAATTAAGCAGATACAAAATTACGTTCATCGTTTGTCAAGGCACGCATCTGAATGGCCATAAAACGCATTTCATTGAGCATACCAATGTATAGAAGTGACGAACGCGTGCGGCTCTGGTTACGCTGAGCTCGCTTAATTTGTCTCTTAGTGGCTCGTGCGATAAGCTGTAACAGCTCTTCTTGAGCAACCATAGAATAATCAAACTGGATGTAAGTACCGGATTCAAGCATCTTACAGTACTCATCCATTATTTTCATCATTCCGGCATGAACTTCTTTCAAGTCATCTACCTGCTCGATAGTAAACGGTGTATGGTTATTATCTATATATGAGTAAATAGATTCCGTAAACTGAGCCAAGCTCTGTGTTGCTTCCGTTAAATGCTCAAGAGCTTGCACAAAGTGATACCCTACGTCCAGAGACTGGGATTGCATCTTGTACAGAATTGGTAATACATCGTATTTTCTCAACTCTGCACTATTTAGCGATAGTGTATTTGCTTTGTCTGCCACTTCCTTAAGTGCTTTTCTATCACCGGCAAAGAAGTTCTCTAGCGTATCGCTGTAAATATCACGTAACTTCAGGGAACTTTCTACAACTTTTGATGAACATACTTCGAGAATATTCTCTTCTGTAATTTCTTCTAGGCGATCTTGTGAAAGCTTGCTTTCGCGATTGCGGTGAATCACCGTAGACTTCACTAAAACAATCACAACCACACATAACAAACCAATAATGGCATAAATCTGCCCATAGTGTAATATAGTAGCGACGATACCAGCCATTGTAAAAGCGGCCAAACCGGTCATAAACCAACCGGAAATCACTGTAAGCACACCGGTTACACGATATACAGCACTTTCTCTACCCCAAGCCTTGTCTGCAAGAGACGAACCCATTGCCACCATGAAGGTTACATAAGTAGTAGATAATGGCAACTTCATCCCTGTAGCCCAGGCAATGAGAAGTGAGGCTGCGGTTAAATTCACCGTGGCTCGAATTAAGTCAAATGCCACACGGTCTTTGGGATTGGTTGGTTGTGGCACAGGATCCCATTGACGATTCATACGAACCAGCATTCGGGCAGGTATCAATTTTTTCACACCGCGACCTAAGGCAATAGCACTACGCACCATGGCACGAGCCGGTGGCACAGAACCAAAGCGTTCGATACCGCCATCCCCCTGACGAGATAGTTCTACCCCTGTGGCAATAACTGATTTAGCTTTCTTTGAAAACCAAAGGGCAAATATCATTACAGACCCTGCTGCAAATAATATATAGAAATTCGTCGGACCTGCCTTACCCGGCATCAACACTTCCATAGCTGTAATAGAAGCAGTACTCCCACCATTTTCAACAACCTCGTATGCATACTTGAATGAATCCAAACCACCCATAAATACGCCAATGAAGTTCACCAAGTCATTACCGGCAAAGGCAAGTGCTAATGAGAAAGTACCTGCCAGTACTGTCAGTCGAAGAATATTCACCATAAATAAATGCTGAATAATCGACATCAGAATGGAGAAGAAAATAAAGGCTATAAATAAGGATAGGGTTAAGTTCTGGTCAATAAAACTAATGATTTCCTTATCTAACAAGGTAGAATCCTTTAACCCCTTAAATACAGCAAAATAAGCAATAGCTGTCATTGCCACACCACACCATAATCCGCCTAACCACTTAAACCTTGGCTGGTATTTAAATGAAAAAATCAGACGAGACAACCACATAACCACAGTACCCACACTAAATGCTATAGCCACAGATAGCAAGATACCGGTCACAATCCCCATGGCTTTCTCTGTATTGATAAAATCCCATACAGAATAGGACAATTCACAGGTGTTGATTTTATAAATAGATGTAGCTACAGAAGACCCCAAAATACCAAACACGAGAGAAACTGTGGTCGACGTCGGTAATCCAAATGTATTAAATGTATCCAGTAGTATCACCTCCGATATCATCACCCCTAGGAATAGTAGCATCACTTCATGAAAACTAAACATATCCGGGTGAAAGATACCATTTCGTGCAACTTCCATCATACCACCGGAGAAACAAGCACCAACGATAACCCCAACCGAAGCCACACTCAAAATCACACGCACAGGAGCTGATTTCGAGCCAATAGCTGAGTTTAGGAAGTTTACAGCATCATTAGCCACACCATTAATGAGGTCAAAACAGGCCAACACTAAGAGGGCTATGATAATTATCCAGTATATTGAGTCCATAAGAGTCTCTTTATTGTGTGTCTAATTGAGAGGAATGCAAAAACATTCCGCACGCCATCTATACTACATTGTTTGGTGCGGTTTTTCCATATTTTTATTTTAGAAAATGGTCTCTAGCCGACATTTTCTAATTTGTCACACCAATTCTGAAGCATCAGGCCATTGATGCTTAGTATATCTCCCCGCCAAATCTTTTTTCATCTGGGCATACCCCTGCCGCCAGAAACTCTCCAAATCTGTTGTGACTTGCCAGGGTCTTTGATTGGGGGCAAGCACTTCCACTTTAACCGTTACAGCCCCGTTTGCTATTCGGGGGGATTGAGCTACACCAAATAAGCGTTGCACGACTATTGATGTAACGGGCATTCCATCTGCTCCATATCGCAGTTTTGCTTTTTGTCCATTGCTCAGTTGAATTGTCGTTGGGGCAAAATCTTCTAGAGCCTTAGCTTGCCAATCTGATAGCCAGTCTTTTAAAATGGGCAGGATTTCTCTGTCCTTAATGTCTTTATAGCCAACAGCCCCTTCACATACTAATTCGATGGCCACGAATTTATCTGCTTCGGTAAAATGTGGCATTTCCAATTCCGGCATCCAATCTGCCAGCCCATTTAATCTACGTATCCACTGCTCTACACTGTCATCCCACTTGGTGAGTTTCAGCGTGCCATCGACGACTTTCTTTGCAAGGCAAGGTGCGGCTAATTCCGCAGGAGCATCGCCTCTGTCTTTATCAACCAGCACTAAATCTCTGAATTGAGTCAGTTCTCTTGCTCGTACTCGACGTATGCGTGAATCAAATTCAGCTACCTGCTCCGTCTTAAAATCATGAGGCATTACTTCTTTTAACACATCAATAGGAAGTAGGGTATTTCGTCCTACTTTTACTTCATGCCCACGACCGGATAAAACGACCAACTCTGCTGAAATAAACTGTTCTCCGTGATGTACTACGGTTTTATCTGCGAGCTTTCCGCCCACGTCTCCAACTAATCGACAAGTGTTAGATGCTACTCCGTTTTTACATCCTACTTGATCACTAAAACTCATCAAAAGAGCCTTAATAACAAGATTTTTCTGAGCTTCAAAGTCTGGTGTAGGCAATTCTTGCATATTACCCCGACTTCCTAAACCTAGAAGCTGACGGTATATTTGCAATACTTCTCGCACGGCACGGGCAGATATCCCCATAGAGGTGCAATATGATAATTGATATCGAGCATCCACAGCTGATTCTACAGCCCTCCATTCTGCTTGAAAATCAGTAAAATCTACAGAATCATAGAACGTGTCATTTAATCCACTTCTCTGGGCTATACTTTCCCCCTGTAATAAAGCGGCTATTGCGGCCATTTCTATGTAACATTGCTCATCTTCGCCGGCGATAAGCATTCTAGCTAATCGTGGGGCTAAGGGGAAATTCATCATTCGTTCCCCTATAGCTGTTAATTCACCATTCCCTTGTATAGCCCCTAAGTTTTTTAATAATTGCACGCATTGCGTTAGCACCATTTCATTGGGTAAATCTAACCACCGAAAAGAGTTTACATCTTTCACGCCCCAAGCGAACAAATGAAGAATAGCCCCGGATAAATCCACTCGCATACATTCCGGTGTTTCAAACAAGGGGCGTTTATGGTGTTCCTGCTCACTCCATAACCGAAAACATCGCCCCGCTCTGATTCTACCGGCTCGCCCGGCTCGTTGTGTGGCCGAAGCCTGTGAAATTTTACATAAGCGGAGCGAATCCATCCCTCGATATGGGTCCCATCCGGATTGCCTCATGAGTCCTGAATCAATAACAGTACAAACGCCTTCTATCGTCAGGGAAGTTTCTGCCACATTTGTCGATACTATTACTCGCGGTTGCGTGCCTTTCTCTACTGCTTTATTTTGTAATTCGGGGGATAGTGCCCCATAAAGCGGATAGAAATCCCATCCTTTTAGTTCTTTTTTACTTTCGAGTAGTTCTATGGTTTTCCGGATTTCATACACCCCCGGCATAAATACTAATATATCTCCATGCTCCGGATGTTGAGCGGCTTCACAAACTACTTTTACTGCTTGCTCCCATATCGGAGGGGTCTCCATTCGGCCTCGTCCGTCACTTATCAAACGTGGCGGTCGGTACTGCATCTCTACGGGATATTGTCTGCCCCTAGCTTCAAGCAGATGACATTTTTCTCCTAAATACTCTACAAACCCCTGAAGTTCTATGGTAGCCGACATGACAACGACGGCTAAATCCGTTCGAGTCGTTTCTTGCAATTCCAATACCCTACCCAATGATATATCAGTCGATAGGCTTCTCTCATGAAATTCGTCAAATATAACAGCAGATACTCCTTCTAATTGAGGATTATCTGTAAGCCATCTCTCCAGCATCCCGTCTGTTACATAAACAATGCGAGTCTGTGCCGACATACGTCTCTCAAACCGCACAACGTAACCAATCTCTCGCCCTAATGTATTCCCGGATAATTTGGCAACGTAGGTGGATAATAATCGGGCGGCCATACGTCGCGGTTGCACCACGACAATCAGCCCTCGCTCACCGTATCCGGCCTCATCGAGCATGAGCGGCACACAGGTGGATTTCCCGGAACCTGTGGGGGCTTTCAATAACACACGCACCGACTCTTGCTCTAAAATCTCAAGCAGAGCATCGCGTATTTCAACTATCGGCAACTCCTGATAGTTATTCATTCCTTATAGCTTATCTATGATGTCTTTGCCTTATCTTAATATGGCCAGCATAAAAAGATAAAGACAAACGGCACTGTAAATGCCGGACTATCTATCAAATCGAATAACCCTCCTATCCCGGGTAATAAAGCTCCGGAATCTTTTATAGATAAACTTCTCTTGATAAGGGAGCCGGCTAGGTCCCCACAAACTGCTAAGATAAATAATATACTAATAGCCACTACTAACCACACGACGTCTGAGAGGGATAACCCGGAAATTCCAAACATGGGGAATAATAGACCTATGGCTACAGCATTTGTCAATATCCATGAACCTATTAGCCCCTCATAGGTTTTTTTGGGGCTGATGTGGGGTATCAACTTACGCTTAATAAACTTCCCACCACAGCAAATACCACTCACATAAGCAAAAATATCAGACATCTTGGTCACTAAAACCACCCATAACACCAAAGGTACTATAAATGCACTCACCTGCCCTGCTTGCATATACCCTAGGTAAATCGACGGTATCGCCAATGCAAATAACCAACAGGGATAAATAAACGATAATAGTGTCGTGGCTACTGAGCGAAGTGCTCTACTCCCCACTATTTCATGCTGCATTTCTCGTATAAAAGCTATAACTACCAACAATGCCGGTGCAAATATTATCAGAATAAACGGCAATGGTAGAATATACAGCCCTCCTTCTATTAATTCAGGGTCTTTGCTAAAATAACAGGCAAGCGAAAGTAAAGGGGGATACAAAAAATTAAATACAAAGGCCAAATTGTACTGACCTGCCTTCCCCGATTGTTTCAGCATATATCGCCATTCCCATGCCGTAAACATACAAAAAATACTTACCAACCCATAATACCCTAATTCATGATTCCAACACAATACCCCAACCAGTAGCCCTAACAGTATCACTGTGCTAAACAAGCGTTGCTTCAACACCTGCATCTTACTCCCCGAATTAGGTTGCGTTACATTTCCCATACTCATCGCTTTCACTCTAGCATATCGTCCTCGTCTGTTCAACCTCAATATCCGCCCCTTATCTAAGAAGTCGAAAATTGTCCAATAATTTTCCTATCTGCTAAATAGCTTCCTCTAGGTCATTTGGCTTCTTGTTTCAACATACTTACCATCGTCCCCCTCGCCACATTAAAAGGGCTTAATTTCCTATGTACCAGATTAACCGGTTTTGAGTGGAAGAGCTGATTAAGTTTATAATCCTGCTTTTCCAATAAAGAAAAAGCCCACCGGAGATGCAGCTCCGGTGGGCAAGTTGTACATAGAAAGGCAATTTTTATGTACCGTGAATTGGTGTGATGGAATAATGGCATGTGTGTGGGGGAAGTCAAGGAAAATGTAACAGAATGAAGAAAATTAGAAGAGGTAGTTATACTCCGGAAGAAAGTGCAGAAAATCGACGAATAGAGCGGATGATGCAGATGGGAGCGGAATTAGGGAATGGTGGGCGAGTGCTGAATTTTGGGGATGGTTTATTGCAATATGCCCGGAAGCAAGCAGATAGTTTAAGTAATATTGAAAGGAAAATGGAGGGTATGAAAAGAGTGTATTTAGCGATGGGGGAATAAAAGAAAGAGCCGGTAGTGAGGACTACCGGCTTTTTTTTATTCATCATCTTTTTCATCCGCTACGCGGTCGGAATAATATTTTAATTCATCTTTGTATTCAAATCTTTCACAAACATAGCGAAAAACAAGAAAATCTGTATTGTTGTGTGTTAAATTGCCAGCTTGTATAACCATGATAGGGTATTTTTTATTTAGGCTGAAATCGACGTTGGAAGCTTTGTATTCAGAGTTAGAAGGGATGATAACAAGGACCTTTGTAGAAGTATCGAAAGAGAATGTGCCTAAATAGCAATTTCCTAACTCCGGGAGAAATTCAGTAGGGGTGAAATAGGCAAGACTAGCATTTTTTAATATATGCAGCCTTTTTTTATCTTCAGATAATTGTTCTTTTATTCTTTTTTCAAATGCTTCAAATTTTTTTCGTTGTTTTTTTGCTATAGTTTTTTGTTTTTCCATAATTTCTAGAACCCTGTCGGGTGATAGACCGAGTTTAGGGAGGATAGAATGAGGGATTTGAGTGATATGCACAGAAAACACCCCCGCATCGTGAAAAATAGTGGCGGTGGTGCCGCCGTCATCGTAGGAAACTGTAGGGTTTTTGTAAACTTTACCATTTATAGAGACGGAAGAAATAGTAATATCTACAGAAAGGGCTAAGTGCGATAAGCAAAGGAATAATAAAAGTAGGAATCTCATGATGTAGGAGGATAAGAGAATGAGGGGGTGAGAAGCAAGAAAAAAATGAGAGGGGAGGAAAAAAGGAAAGTTTCATTTAATTTTGCAACTTTTACTTTTCTCTACAGCGTCGTATTTTACCTTGCAAATTCCACCCCACAACATCATTCTCGACATTAAAACTCTCCTGTCAAAAAGAGAAAACACCCAACTCTGAACAAACTCAAAAAAACGGAGCTTGAAAATAAGCAAGAGAAATGATAGCATCATGACGTTGCTTAGCAATTTAGCTGGGTAAAACAGCTATGCAAAAAGAATCTAAAGAGAAAGAAGGCTTAACGCTTCAGCGAATTAAAATGCTGTGGCACGGATATGTCGCGGAGCATTGGGTGGCAATGATTATTGCCATTCTTGGGGGGATAATAGCCGCAGTTGCAAGTGGGTTTGGGATACCTGCTATATTACAAAATATGTTCCCCGTTATCTTTGAGGGGAAAAGCTTACCCCCCATATTAGAGGGCTGGGCTCTTCAGTTCATTACCAAAGAAGAATTACCACTCTATACAGCATGGATAGCGGCAGCCTTATTACCCATGGTAGTTATAATTGGGGGGAGCTCCTCATTTGTTAATATATTCATGCTAACAAAAGTTGGCATGGCTGTTTTGGAAAAACTTCGTTTACAAGTATACAGCAAATATCAAGAATTATCATTAGCATTTCACGACAAACGTCAAAAAGGAGATTTGCTAAGCAGATTAATGCAGGATACACAGTTCTTACAGACAGGGTTGATTCAAATTTCGAATGATTTGATTATTCAGCCACTTACATTACTTGCCGCTTTAGGATATTTAATCTATCAATCATGCGTTAGTGAACAATTTCTTATTTTACTAAGCAATTTACTATTAGTCGCCGTTTGTGTACTTCCCATTCGTTTTATCGGGAAGAAGATGCTAAAAAAAGCCCGAGTAGTTCAATCGAGCCAAGGGAACCTTGCGTCAACTCTTCAAGAAAACTTCTCAGCACAGCGAGACATTAGAGCTTTTGAACTCGAGGACCAACAAATAAGTGTTTTCAAAACAAAAATACGGGATTTTATCAATGCGTCTATTGGTGTAACCAGATGGCGAAGCTTATTATCTCCCCTTATTGAATTCATTAGTGCCTTGGCAATGGCAGCTACTCTCTATGTAGGGAACCAAAATGGCATGAGCATTGGTGACTTTGCGGCATTGGCTACAGCCATGTATCTTTGCTACGAACCTGTCAAAAAACTGGGGGCTGTACAGAATAAAGCAGAAACATTAGTTGCAGGACTAGAACGAATCGAAGAAGTTCTCTATGCTCACGATGATGTACCTGATACAAAGAATCCCGTATCACCGACAGAATGGAAGGGAGATGTGGTATTTTCTCATGTGAACTTTGGCTATGATGCAAACTCTTTAGTCATTCGTGACTTCAACGTCCATATTCCTGCCGGGCAAGTTGTCGCCTTAGTGGGGCCAAGCGGTGCCGGCAAAACAACAATTATTAATTTACTTTGTAGATTTTATGATGTCTCTTCCGGTGCCGTTCTCATTGATGGAATTGATGTACGAAATATAGCAAAAAAAGAAATTTTGCAAAATATCTCTTTAGTTTCCCAATTCCCGGTACTATTCCGAGGCTCCATAAAAGACAATATACAAATAGGCAAACCTAACGCCACCATTAGTGAAATAGAAGAAGCCGGCAGAATGGCCGCAGTAGATAGTTTTATCTACGAAACCCCAAAGGGCTACGAACGTGAAATCGGAGAAATGGGCGAAGGATTATCCGGTGGACAGCGTCAACGAGTTTCTCTTGCACGTGCTTTCCTAAAAAATGCACCAATTTTAATACTGGATGAGGCCACCGCCTCGCTGGACATGAAAAGTGAAGAACTCATTCAGCAGGAAATTGAAAAATTGGCAAGTGGTCGAACCACCTTTGTTATTGCACACAGATTTAGTACAATTAGAAACGCAAATAGGATTTTGGTACTCGAAGCCGGGCGCATCGTTGCAGATGGCACACATTCACAGCTGATGGAATGCTCAGAGTTATACAAAGAACTGTATAACAAACAGCAAATGGAACTAACCGAGGAGGAAGAAACAAATGCTTAAACAGTTTTTAGCGTATTTACGGTACTTAAAACCGGTTCGAGTACAATTCGTACTTGCACTTCTAGCCGGTATGGTAGCCGCTGCGGCTAGTGGTTTTGGCTTTCCGGTGATGATTGCAAAGGTTTTTCCGGTAGTATTTGACAATAGCCAATTACCGGATGAAGTTCGTGCTTACTTTATCAACTGGGTTGCTCCCGAAAATCTAAATACCGTCCTACTTATCGGAGTATGTGCATTATTACCCCTCGTTTTTTTCGTTCGAGGATTAGGTACATTTTTCAATGTTTATTTTATCAGTATCGTGAGCATGAAAGTGCTTGAGGGGATTCGATTAGATGCCTTCACACGTTTGCAAATTTTACCATTGGCATTCATGGAACGCCAACAACGAGGGGATTTAATTAGCAGACTCATCAATGATGCCGCAAATGTTCAACATGGTCTGATAGTCGCTTCAAATGATATTATCAAGCAACCTTTAACCTTGATTGCAGCATTGGGCTTTCTGATTTATCAAGTATTTGTAAATCCACATACGGCCATTGTGCTGGTGAATTTAGGCTTTATTGCTTTAGCCATTTGGCCTATTCGCTTTTTCGGGAAAAGATTGATGAAAAAATCCAAATTGGCTCAAGACCAATTAGGCAAAATCACCGCAGCGGCTCAAGAAAACCTCAACTCACAAAGAGAAATTCGCTCGTATAGCATGCAGGAACAGCAATTAGGTCTGTTTCACGAATTGCAAAATCGCTTCCTTTCTATTAACCTAAAAATGGTTAAGTACAGACACTTCCTGGTTCCTGTACTCGAAATTGTAACCGCCCTAGGCTTAGGTATGTTACTTGTTCGTGGCTACCACGTTCACATGACCTCCGCAGAATTCACAGCCATGGCGGCGGCTTTATTTATGTGCTATGATCCATTAAAACGCTTAGGGGTCACTCTGACAAATCTTAAAACAGCACACGCTTCTCTCGAACGTATCAATTACATCCTTAACGAACCAGCCACTATTACAGACCCGGACAATCCCACGCCCATAGAGAAAGTTTCGGGGCAAATTGACTATCAAAATGCCTATTTCTCTTACGATGGCATACGCCCGGTTCTGAACAATCTGACCGTTACTATCCAACCAGGCGAAGTTGTTGGTTTAGTTGGCCCCAGCGGTGCAGGAAAAACTACCTTTGCCAGTATGATTCCTCGCTTCTATGATGTAGAGAAAGGGAGCGTTTGTATAGATGGTATCAATGTAAAAGAAGCTAGTTTACACGATGTAAGAAAAAACATCGCCATCGTCTCTCAGCACCCGGTTTTGTTCCGCGGCACAATTATGGATAACATTCGTATGGGACGACCTGAAGCCAACGACGATGAAGTCATCCGAGCCGCACAAGCCGCAGCGGCAGATACATTTATTCTTCAAATGCCGGATGGTTACCAAACAATGCTAGGTGAAGGCGGAAGTGGGCTTTCTGGCGGACAAAGACAACGCGTAGCCATCGCCAGAGCATTTTTAAAAGATGCCCCTATTCTCATATTAGATGAAGCTACGGCCTCATTAGATGCTGAAAGCGAAGCTCAAATTCAAAAAGAACTAGATAAACTCGTCGTCGGCAGAACCGCCTTTATCGTTGCTCACCGCTTTAGTTCCATTCGTGTAGCTACTCGTATTTTAGTTTTTGAAGATGGACGAATTGTTGGTGATGGAACCCATGAGGAATTATATCATTCCTGTCCGCTGTATCGTGAGTTATATGACCGCCAGTCACTCTGATGGTGCTTTTTTTGTCAGTGTGCAAAAAAAACTTCGATATTTAAAAAAGTTCTATTGTCAACCGAAGCGTGATTAGGTAGAATGACGGCTGTATGAGTATGCTTGACAATTCTCTTATCAATGCCGTTAAAGACGGGAAACTCTTGGAATCTTCCTTGTCTAATATCCGATTACTTTTAGCCGGCACTAAATCTCCTGTCGCATTACAGGCAGTAGAAGAACTTACCGCTGCTGAACAATGGCAAGAACTAAACGACCGGTTTTATAAGACACTTGCTTTTGGTACAGGTGGTTTACGTGGTCGTACTATTGGCAATGTCATTACCAAAGCTGAACAAGGCAACGGTGGAGTCAATGGTCGCCCGGAAGCTCCATGTGTAGGTACTGCCTGCATGAACTACTTCAACGTAGGTCGTGCAATGCGTGGGTTGATTATTTATGTTAAGCGTCATGTAGCCGCTACTGAACCGGGTCGCAAAGCACGCTTAGTTATTGGTCACGACACACGTCATTTCTCTCGTGATTTTGCAGAATACTGTGCAAAAATCGGCACAGATTTAGGATGCGATATTTTCTTATTTGATAGTCCACGTGCTACCCCGGAAATCTCATTTGCCATTCGCGAACTCAATGCAGATTCCGGTGTCGTATTGACAGCCAGTCACAACCCGGCTCACGACAACGGCTTCAAGGCTTATTTCAGCGATGGGGCTCAATTAGTACCACCGCACGACAAAGCAGTTATCGAAGAAGTTAATGCTCTGGAATCTGAAGAATATGAAGCTCTTCCCGCTGAAGAACAAGGGGCTCTTACTATCCTGGATGCCGCATTTGACCGCATTTACATGGATAAATTAAAATCCGTACTTCTTCGTCCGGAGCTATTTGCCAAAGGTGGGGCACGCATTGTGTACTCAAACTTACACGGCACAGGCGGTCACATTATCGTTCCTCTATTAAAGGAATTAGGCTGTGATGTTCAAACAGTGGCTGAACAAGACATCCAAGATGGTAGATTCCCAACGGTTGCTTCACCTAACCCGGAAAACTCCCCTGCTCTTGCCATGGCCATCGACCAAGCAAATGCTTCCGGTGCCGACATCGTCATTGCCACAGACCCTGATGCTGACCGCATGGGTGTGGCTGTTCGTGGTGAAGATGGTCAAATGCACCTCTTGACCGGTAACCAAATCGGTTCCTTGCTGGCATGGTATCGTTGCTCCAGCATGGCAGATTTAGGCATTATTAATGATTCCAATCGCTCTCGTGCCGTCATGGTGAAAACCTTTGTAACTTCCGGCTTACAAGATGCCATTGGCAATCACTTTGGCTATGAAGTTATCAACGTGCTTACCGGCTTTAAGTACATTGCCCAAAAATTAGGTAAATACGAAGCCGCCATCCCTGCAGAAAAACGCGAAGGCTATCGCAAGATGAGTGAAGCTGAAACACGTGCTCTTCGCTTACAGTATAGTCGTTATTTTGTCTTTGGTGGTGAAGAAAGTTACGGCTACCTTGCTCAGGACTTTGTACGCGACAAAGATGCCAATGCCGCTGCCATTATCTTTGCAGAATTAGCCGCTTATGCAGAAAGTACCGGCAAGGGCTTACTGGAATTGCTCAATGATTTATTCTCCATGTTTGGGGTTTACCAAGAAGTAGGCAAATCTCTTGTCATGGAAGGTGCTGATGGTGCCGCCAAGATTGCTGCTCTGGCTTCTTCCTACTCCGCCAACCCGCCAAAAGAAATTGATGGTACTCCGGTAAGTGGTATTCGCGATTTCTTCAAGGGCGATATGGTTGACGTCGAAGGCGACCCCATCCCATCTGAAAAGATGATTTTCGTCGACCTTGCTGACGGCCGCAGTTTTGCAGTTCGCCCATCCGGCACAGAGCCAAAGATTAAATACTACCTCTTTGGTCATGGTCAACCCGGTGCTCCTGTAAAAGAATCATTAGTCGCTGTTAAAGCCTCTCTTGAGTCTCTATGGAGTGCTGTAGAAAAAGACGCCATGGAGCGTTCTAAGAGTTAATTGATAAAAAACTCTCATTCTTCACCCTCATTCGAGCAATAAAATTCGAATGGGGGTGATTTTTTTCTTGCTTTTTGAGTCATTTTTGAGCAATTTAAGCGCGCATGACACAAAAGCCCCAAAAATCCTTTTGTCTGGTTTTAGCCCTACTAACCGGACTACTCATTACCTCTTGTTCTACCCAACAGCAACAAGTAGAAGCCCCTTCTCGCTTACCTGCTTATCATTTTGTTCCGGGAAAGACGGCCATTATTCGCAATGGTAAGGCTATCGCTCCTAAAAACGCACCAAGTCAGGTAAAACGTGCCATTGCCGCTGCAAATTCTCTCGTAAAAAAACCTTATCGTCTAGGTGGTGGACATCGTCGCCATTATGATTCTCACTATGATTGCTCCGGCAGTACTTCATTCGTATTAAAGGAAGCGGGGCTTCTTACTGCTACGCGTAATTCCAGAAAATTCCTAAGTTATGGTCAGCGTGGTCCGGGTAAATGGATTTCTGTTTATGCAAAAAATGGTCATGTCTTTTTGGTCATTTGCGGGTTAAGATTTGATACCACAGGGTCAGGTCGCCGTGGCGAGGGACCTCGTTGGCGTGTGGAAGGGCGCAATACCAATCGCTTCCTAGTTCGACACCCCACGGGAATGTAATTTCTCGCGATAAAAATTCATTCTAAAGATTATTTTTTTGTGTACGTCCTATCGGGTATTCTTGCCCGATGGGATTTTTTTTGATAAACTCCTGCCTAGGAAGCAGTACTATCTTCATATATTATGGCAAAAACAAGAATTCACGTCGGTCTTGAAATAGGCACGCAGAGCACTCGTATGATTGTAGGGGAAGTGGCTGCAAATGATTCAATGACAATCATCGGCATTGGCGAAGTTCCATCAGAGGGTGTTGTTCGCGGTGAAATTCATGATTCTGCCAAAGTTTCTCAATGTGTTTACGATGCTTGGTGCAAAGCTCAAGATCATTCAGATGTTGATATTGTTTCTGTTTATTTAGCAGTTACGGGGAAACACATCTATGGTGAAAACAACAACGGCACATTCAGATTACCTAAAGGAGAAACCGTTGTTTCTCGTGCTCACATGAATGAAGTATGCAAAATTGCTAAAGATTTGCCTATTGCCATAGATAGAGGGTACTTGCATCGTGTGATTGGCAACTACACACTTGATGGTCAAGTAAAGCATTCTTCACCGGAAAACGAATTAGCTGAGACTTTAGACGTTCATTGCCATATTATCCATGGTACCGAAAATTTAATTAACAAGGCAAATCGATGCGTAAAGGATGTGCCTTTGAGCTTAAATGATGTTGTCTTTTCTCCTCTGGCGGCATCGTTAACGCTTCTGAAACGCGAAGATAAAATGGCTGGCTCTCTGGTGATTGATATAGGTGCCGGCACGACTGATTTTGTTCTTTACGTTGATGGCGACTTAGTGGCCTCAGGTTGCGTTCCATTAGGTGGTGACCACATTTCTAATGACATTCACTTATTGTTTGATGTGCCCTTAGCTCAAGCTGAACTGTTGAAAAAAACGGAGGGGGACGCCAATGGCTTTATCGGCAAAAGTAATGAAGTGGTACGTATGAGTGGTGATGGGCGTATGCGAGATATTGCTGTCAACCGTGCCGAATTAAACAGAATCATCCGCGACCGTATCGAAGAAATTTTTAACCTCGTCCGCAAATCACTACCCGAGGGAACTTTTGAAAAAAGACAATGTCGCACCGTATACTTATGCGGTGGCAGTAGTTTAATGAGGGGCATCGGTGAATTAGCCAAACAAATCTTTGGCGTCAATATCATTTTACCTAGCTCGGAAGCAGAAAAATCTTCCGTTTATTTCGATAACCCTCGCTACACGACAGTTATCGGATTATTGCGCTATGCTCAAATCGTTCATGATGAAAACGAAACAAGCAGAAAAGAGACGAGCATATTCAGAAAAATTTTAGGCATTTTCGGAAAAAATTAATTTTGTTTGAGCTATGTTTTGCTACGAAAATAAGGAGGTCATTTCCTTAAACAAAATTTGTTTATGTGGTATTGGGGCTGCTGGCGAAAATATCGTAGCCGAGGCAATTCCATATCTACAAGCCGATGATTTCGCTTGTGCTATGGATTTGGATGCACGTCGATTAAATGCAGCCTCTATTACTAATAAAGTTCATTTAGGAGCCAAGCTCACAAAAGGTCTGGGCTCTAGTGGCGATAGAACTATAGCACTCAGTGCCGCAGAAGAAAGCACGCCTGCCATTTTACGAGCTTTGGAAGGAGCAGATATGGTACTCATCGCTTGCGGATTGGGTGGTGGTACCGGTTCCGGAGTAGCACCGGAGGTGGCACGTTTGGCAAAAGAACAAGGCTCTTTGGTCATCAGCGTGGCTGTTTCTCCTTTTGCGTTTGAGGGGGCTCATCGTCGCCGGCAAGCTTCTGAAGCTTTATCAGAACTCAGCAGATATTCTGATTTAGTGCTACGTTTCTGTAATGATCACATTGAATCGCTTGTTGATAACGAGCAGGGGATTTTAGGTGCATTCAATATGGTTAATTCCTTGTTGGCTCGTGCCATGATGCTTATCCCCAATATCGCTCGAGGTGCACAAAGCATTTTACACGTTGGCCTGGATGATGTGTTAAACGTGGTAGGCTCTTCAAATGGAGTTTGTTCCTTTGGTGTAGCAGAAGCTTCTCTAGGTACTGCACCGGATGACATTTCTGCTCGTTTGACCAATTCACCATTATTCCTAGATGCCCAAACTGAGCAACTAAAAGATGTTTTGGTTTTAATTCAAGCAGGTACAAGTTTTACCATCAGTGATTTGAGCAAGATTAGCACTAAGTTATCTCAATTATTTACCCCCGATGTCAAAATGCGTCTGGGAGTAACCCTTTCTGATAATAATGACAAGCTAATAGTCTCTGTATTAGGTGTTTTACCGGAAGATAATGTGGCTTTGCCCCATGAACAAATTGCCTCCATTGAACCGGTAAGCGATGGCAATGAGCAGAGCCAGATAGCCCCCCCTCCTATTCATCAAGAAACACCTGTTCTTGCTCCGCTTGATAATGAATCGGCCTTAGATGAATTTTGCCCTACAGATGTCTCGTCTTTGTCTGAGGAACCAACTCATGAAGAAGAGATTGCTCCCTCTCCTGTTGAACTTGTCTCTATTGAAGCACAACCAAATACAGAAATACACGAAGAAGCCGCATTAAGCCATGTTGTTGAGGAAATTCCCCCTGCTCCAGTCGAGGAAACAGAAGAATTTATCCCCTCAGATGATGGGACTCGAGGCTTATTTGATATCTTAAAGCCTAATATCCTTGATGGTGAGGATTTAGACTTACCGCCTTCATTGAGAAAGAAGAAATAATCTATGCCATTTTCGACATCTTCGAGAACTGTTTTTGTTTCACTTTTAGCAGTTCTCGTGCTAGTGGTGATGATTATTAGCTACTGGAGTCCGTTGACTTCAGATACCTTTCATCATGCCCTAAGCGGGCTATCTCATGAATTTTCTGTTTCCCTTATTTGGGAGCGGTGTATCCAATCATATCTGACTTGGAATCCTCGCGTTGGTGAGTACTTGGCTTTCATCTTTGCCACCGCTGGTAAAGGGTATTTTGTTTGCTTCAATCCATTTGTCATCCTTACATTATCTCTACTCATGTTTTACATGATTAAGGGATACTGGTGTAAAGGGGAATCATGGGCTGACATAAGTTTATGGGGACTTGGTACATTATTACTTCTCGTATCAACAGCACGTCCCGGGGTCACTTTATATTGGCTATCAGGTGCTACCAACTATTCATGGGCGGCGGCTCTATGGCTGGGATTTTTATGTTTTTACAGACGATTTTTTGATGCTAATGCACCGAAACCTCTTTCTTTTTTAGGCTCATGTAGTCTTGTTTTTTTGGGGTTTCTGGCGGGAATGACAAATGAAAATAACATCCCTGCCACGTGGCTTTTACTAGGTGGTCTATTCTTTTATTGCCGTCTTATAAAACGCCAACACCTCCCCTATTGGTTTTATGCCGGTGGCATAGCTCACATATTAGGTGCTTTGTGTTTTTTATTTGCTCCCGGCATTTCTGCTCGTATGAATTCTGAAAGCCCCGGCTGTGCAGAGCCTATTTCCGGTATTGCTGAGTGCTTAGAGTCCATTCCCTCGCTAATGCTAAAAATGCACACCTATTTGGTCATTGCTTTTTTCCTTTCTGTTTCCCTTATTTTCTACTTTATAAAATCGAAAAACTGGAATTGGAATAGCTCTATTTTACGTCTATCTACCGTATTTTTTATTACTTCTTACTTTATGGCTCTAGTCTTTTGCGTGGCTGTTGAGCCGGCTTCTCATGCGATGTTTTCATCTACTCTCATGTTCATCCTTGGCACCATGGGGCTACTGGTTTATTGGCAACAAACAAGCCATTCCTCATTGTTCTCATCTAAAGGAATTCGCTTCTCTTGCTTCATCATGCTAGGTCTACTAGCACTTACTATGTATGACCACTTCTGCTTATATCAGCAATTCGCATGGAGGCATGAATTTATTTTAAAACAAAAAGAAGCAGGAGAGCTTCACATCCTAGTCCCACCACTAGAGCCTATGGCCCCGTGGAATGCTTACATTTACTGGTGCGACATCGACTCTGACCCAAATGGATACGTCAGCCAAGGAGCCGCCAAATATTACGGGGTAAAAACCATTACTACCGCCCCTATTGTTCCCTCTCTATAAAAGCTTATTTTACTGACAACTTTTGCCATCGTCATTAACCTCGGCGGCGACGCAACAGGAAACTCCCTAGTGCTGAAAAAGCCAGCACACCGACACCGGGCTCTGGGATGCTGTGATACATAATTAACGCATTGCCCATTCCCCCAAGTGATTCAGTTGACGCATACATCAATTCATACGAACTTAAATCAATCCCCTCGGCATCAAAAAGCAAATCAGCCTGCACACAATCGCCTAATTGCCACGTTTCTTCTCCTACAGAAAACCCTTCTAGCCCTGTCACCAAAGTCAGTGTATCTAAATTCCCTAATGCCAGATTTTGAAGCATATCACCACCTAACTGTACGCGACCTTCCAGCATTAGTTCACCTTGTAAACTAAAGCCCTTATCAACGGCTACATTCCACATTGCTCCATTGCTCATCACTAAATTTGCAGACATTGTCCCCTCGGCTACGCTTAATGCCCCTTGTTCCGCAATCCTCATGGATGAAACTTGTTGACTCTGTGTATACACTTCTAGTAACGAATTATTTGTCAATTCTACCTCCCTTGCTACTACTCCATTTTCCATCCCTTCTAAACATAATTGCCCGCCTATTGCGTGTACCAAACTATAATCACTAGCCCCACTCACCTTCATAAGCCCGGCTTCGGCCACAATTCCTCCTGTAAAACTCGAATCAAGAGAAACTGTTGCCGTACCTGAATCTGTTTTTTTAACCTTACCGGCTCCACTCACAGTCCCACCATTAAAATTCCCCCCTGTTTCTAATACAGCATCTGCATTCACAGATATTGCCTGATTCCCGGCACTGTTGAAAATTTGCACCACCGCATTATTTTTTATCTGCACGTTCCCACTACCTGTTAAACCGCCTAAAAAGCTTACCTTCCCCGCACGCACGTGGATGGCGTTTGTATTATTCACACTATTAGCGATAGAGACTTCTCCCAGTGCATAAGTCTCTGCTTGAATCACGAGTGCATGACTATTTCCCGGACTTAATGAATCAACTCTCATGTGCCCACTTCGCACATTTATATCCACTTGTCCATTCGTTCCCGTTACTATATTTTCTATATCAACAGATTCGCCTCGCAACACATCCAAGGTACCAATGGCTGTCCAACTATTACCATCTAACTGCACCGTATTGGCAGAAAATTCCCCATCAATTTTTAATGTTGCCCTATTACCGGAATCATTCCCCACTCCGCTAATGCTCATTTCATCCACACGTAACTGAGCCCCTTCTCGTACATAGAGTAGCCCCTTATTCTGAATTTGTACACCGCTTAAGGCACTTGCATCAGTTGCTTGACTTCCATCCCCGATTTGCAATGTCCCGCCCTGTGCAATGTTAACATTATAAGTGTTCGCCGATGAATTTTGCCAACGCTCGGTTATGGTCAAAACGGCATCTGTTCCTACACTCATAGAAGAGGGTTTGTCGGCAATAGGAGTGTTTGTAACCAATTCCCCTACATTAGTTACAGAGCCTTCCCCTAATTGCAAACTAAGTATTTGCCCACCTCCTACAAAAGTATTGCCATTAGGCGTTGTTTCTGCAACCCCTACGGACAACCTCGTTATGTTATTATTCTCTCCCTTAAATACAACATTTGCCGCCCCGGAATTATTTACCCCTACTAAATTTAAGGTATGTCCAATGGCGTCAATAGAACCTTCTAATGTGAGTGTACAGCCCGTATACACGGCTATCTTACTATCATCAACCAAGGTAACTCCTGCTTTTATATTTTGATTTGCAGAAACATACAAAGAAGAATTTCTCATTGCACCGGAATCAATCGTATCTGTTTCCATACCCAAATACAAATGCTCCACACTATTCAAGGCATTCTCTGCCCCCACAATCAACGACCCACCAACAATGAAAAGAGTATCTACATCCACAGTAGAATTTTGCATGAGCTTATACCTCCCTTCAGATAAATAGAGAGAACGGGCTTGAACCATGTCGCCACTTATATTTTTCGTAACGTCCCCCGTCGTTGTTCTCAACTCTATGTTTGCCCCCTCTGCGAGAATTCGCTCCACATCACTAGTCACCTCATAACTATAATCCCCAACATCACTTGGCTCTATTGCACCACCTCCAACATTCGTCACTAATTGATATTCTATCTTTTCGCCCTGACTTTCAATCGGCGCTCCCATCGCCCCCCATGTCGGGCAATCTGACGCAGATACCGAGTTTTTTTCTGTTGAATAGACACGCACATAATCAATATCAAAATCGGCACTATTATTTGCCAAACTTGCTGAATCTGCCGTCCCTGCCCAGCTACCACCTATCTGCTGGTCTATCAATAAATAAAATTCTCTCCCGTCATCAAATGGCCAGTTTGTATACGATGAAGCAGAAAAACTCCCTGTTTGCACACCATCTATATAAAAAACAATCCTATCTGCCGTCCATTGCATCCCATAAGTATGCCACCCATTTGTATTTGATAATGTAGGATTTACCGATGGTGCGGCATCCCCACTACCCGCATTGTTTAACAAATGCAGGGTCTGCCACACACTCCCCTGATAATTAACGTGCTCCATCACATCAATTTCCCCGGCATTTGGCCAACCTCCGCTTTTGGGCATAAGCCAAATTGCAGGCCACACCCCCTGTTCACTTTCAAACCTAGCCCGTACCTCTACATACCCATACTGAAAACTAAATGTCTTATCGGTAAAAATCCCTCCACACGCAAAAGTATCTGCCGCACCACTCTGGTCACTCTGGCTTGTATAGTCACCATACGTCCCTTTCAACGTTACGTAATCTGTCCCATTACTCTCTCCGCTCTGAACTAGGGATTCATCTCTGGATTGATACTTCCGCCAATCTGATACATTCCAATTCACATAATCAATTTTATTCCACTTACCATTATTCCAATCCAAATTACTCCCACTAAATGATTGTGCAGAAAACTCATCATTAAACACCAATTCCCACGCAGAATCATACCCATAAACCTCACCACTTATCCCTATCCCCCCAAAAATAATTGCTGTCGTCAAGAGTTCTATTTTCTTCATACTCTATTTCTTTAACTTTACTATCCTACTCTCTTCTTTTGCCCCTCTCAAGCTATTTCTACACCTTTTACCCCCTTTAGCAACACACAAAAAAACTCGCTAGCACATGATGAACTAGCGAGTTTCGATAAAAAGCTTTGGTAGGGCCGGTGGGGATCGAACCCACGACCAAAGGATTATGAGTCCTCTGCTCTAACCCCTGAGCTACAGCCCCGCAGAGACACTAGAAGAAAGAGGTGAAGTTTTCAAGCAGAAAATACGATAGATTTCGTCATGAAGAGAAAAAAAATGAAACTTCCACTATAAACGGAAGCGACGATAAAAAGCAAACAAAAAGCCACACCTAATAAGATGTGGCTTTACGAATAAATGAAAGCGGGCAATCTTACTCAGCTACTTCAACGACCATGCTGATTTCGACAGCAACGTTGAGCGGCAAAGCAGAAACACCAACAGCGGTGCGGCTATGGCGACCAATATCCCCAAATACCTCTACCAATAAATCAGAAGCACCATTGAGAACTTTGGGATGATCATAGAAATCAGGACCTGCATTCACGAAACCATTGACGGCGACGATACGAGTCACCTTATCTAATGAGCCGACAGCCTGCTTCACAACAGCCAGACGGTTCAAGATGGCGGCACGAGCAGCGGCCTGCCCCTCTTCAATAGAAAGGTCGGCACCAACCTTGCCAAAATACTTATCCTCGCCGTTGATAGAAATGCCACCTGAAAGGTGAAGCAAATTACCGGCACGAACACACTGCACATATGAGCCGACAGGAGCCGGAGCATCTAGCAAAGTGTAACCTAAATCTGTGAGACGTTGTTGAATTTTATCCATAAAAAAATGTGACTACATGGGCAAATACGGGGCAAACTTGGGTATTTGTGCCGTATTTCGTGACATTTTGACAAAAAAACCGCCTGTTTGCACGCAAAATAGTTGCCATAGTAGGTATTTAACTGGTATTGATAGACGCAGAACATCTATGAGTGCAGAATCTCCCTCCACAGAATCAAAGCAGCCATTACCGGATTTAGCTAGCTTGACCGATTTTCAATTCGGCCCGGCTTGGGCCCGCCCAGGAGCATCACAACAAGAACGTGCTGTTACCTACCCGGACCGCGTGGGGGGCGAGCGAAAAGGTAAGAATCGTCAAAACTATCGCCGCGATGACCGCCGTCCTCGTGAACAAGGCGACCGCAAGTTCAATCGTGATGGTAAGGGCAACTTCCGTAATCGTCGTGGTAATGCAGACCGCCCACAAAAGCCTCAATTAGCAGAGCCGACTGAAGGTTTACGCATTGAGCTTCGCCCGGTAGACACAGGCTTGGCAAATCTTCACCTTGAAATTCAAAAACATCTACGCACTGTTTCTCTTTTAGATTTGGCTAAGGTCGTGATGAGTGCTTATGAACGCTATGATTTAGTGTTTATGAAGCAAGAAAATGGCCCCAACCTCATCAGCAGTAAGCAAAATGATGGTGCATGCTTCATCACCAAAGAAGAAGCCATCAAGCACTTATGGAAAGCTGAATGGATGCAAAAATTCTACGAAGCCCAAGAGCAGGAAGTTGATGCTCCAAAGGGGAATTTCACCGCCATTGCTCGATGCTCTATTAACAATGAGCTTATAGGCCCTGTAAACTGGCATGGATATCAAGCGGCATTGCACCAACTTCACCGCATGAAGTTTGCAGATATGCCATTTGACAATTTCCGCTCACGCATCGTTACAGATAAGAGCGAAGAAGCCGTTAATGCTTGGCTGGCTTCTGTATCAAAGAAAACAGTCTGGAAACCCACTCGTAGTGGTGCAGAAGACATCGTGCTGGAATCTGCTACCGCTGTGGAACAGGACTTTGAAGCAAACCACTTTAATGAGTGTTACGCCATCACAGACAAAGTATTCGTCAATGGTTCTGTGAAGAAGCATTTGGTTTCTCCGGGCTTGTGGTCTCATTTAGTTCAGATTTCAAACACCACTCGCAAGCACCCAAGCATGCTTATTCCCAATCTTTGCCATGGGTTAGCTCGCCATCACATGCCTATATTTAAGTGGAATGGCAACCACTACACCGGGCCTTCTCGCCCACGTGCCATCGTTGCCGGTACAGCTTTGTCTGATAGCCTCATGGGCATCGTCAACTGGGCTCAAGAAAATGCAGGTAAGGGTGTTGATTTAATGCTTAAAACTCTCGCACCTGTACCGGAGGAAGGAGCCGCTACTGCTGAAGAAATCGCTACGGCACAGGAAAAACAACAAGCTCTTGTTCGTGATTTACTCTGGCTTTGTGAACAGGGCTACATTCTCGTATTCTCCAATAACACTCTCGTACTTCCAAAGGCTATCCAACAGGCTCCTGCAAAGGAAACTGAAAAAGAGCCAAAGAAAGAAGAACCTGTCGTAGCAACAGAGAAAACTACCGAAGCCCCCGTTGCTCCGGAAGAAACTCCGGCTCCGGAATCAGAAAAACCTGTAGAGGAAAAACCCAAAAAAGCAAGAGCCACTCGTAAAAAGTCTACTGACTCAGCAACAAAAACCACGGCGAAAAAGACTACCTCTACTACAAAAAAAACCACAGCTACAAAGGCTAAGTCTACAACCAAAAAGTCTAGCTCTAAAACAGCCAAAGCTGCCGTAGATGGGGAATCTGCTGAAGAAGCTCCGGCTCCGAAAAAACGCGTTACTCGCCGTACGAAAAAAACGGCTGTAGCAGAAGCTCCGGCTACGGATGCCCCTGCTACGACTCCGGAAGCATAAGTAAGATTCATCTTGCTTATCTGAAAAAGAATTTGTGACAAAATCCGTATAATTTTTCTTGAATTATACGGATTTTCTTTTATCTAATAACATATAACTCATCAGCAAACACATCATGAATGCGACCATAGAACAAGCAATTAATGAACAAATCAAATGGGAAATGTACTCCGCTAACCTTTATCTTTCCATGTCTGCATGGCTTCAGGATGAAGGCTTATCCGGCTTTGCCAACTGGATGCGTGTACAGTACCAAGAAGAAACTGACCACGCTTTGAAATTCTACGATTTCATCTTATCTCGCGGAGGCAAAGTAACATTAAGCCAGATTGATGCTCCTCCCACCACATGGGATAGCGTACTTGATGTTTTTGAGGCCACTCTCACTCATGAACAAGAAGTAACTCGCCGAATTAATGAGCTTACTTACCTCACTAAGGAAGTCAAAGACTTTGCCTCTGACATTTTCATGCAATGGTTTGTCACAGAACAAATCGAAGAGGAAGAAAACGTACGCGACATTCTCAATAAACTTCGCCTAATCAAGGGCGAAGGTCAAGGGATGCTTATGCTCGACCAGGAAATGGCTCAGCGTGTCTACACCCCAAGCACTACAAATGCTTAAGTAAATTTATTTCTCTAAGCTTTTACAACAAGCCGCCCCAATGCGAAATTAATCCGCACATGGGGCGGCTTTTATAATCACGATAAGCTCCGTTTACAACTCAATCTTAAAGTTAATTGCTAAAATATTAAATGCTCCCGGTTCCTCGATTCTCAAGGCAAAAACCGGTTGCTCACCAAAACCATAATTATGAGTTGTGCGTACATAGCCGGAATATGGTCCGGATAATTGATAACGCAGAGGCTCAAAATGACGCCATGATTTATCATGCCCTGTGCCGTAAGAAAAATTCAGAGTGCTTTTATGTAGCAAAATGCTTGCTCTAAGTTGATTTTTTAAGCGTCCTAGTGTCTCTAATGATTCCAATGGCATACTAAAAACCTCTGCACAAATAGGTAAGCCTACGCTTATGGTGTCTCCTTCTGTTACCCCTTCCGGCAATAATAGAACCCCATTATCACTTACCTCCGTCAAACAAACAGAAGCATCCGTCTTTTGACAATAGACAAAACACCCCGCCAGATGTTGCAGAGATGCTAAATCTTCCGTAGAAGCTGACATAATGACAGTTGAATCTGTAAAACAATTCTGCTCCGTCATTCGTTCAATGGTGATAAACTTCCCCATACTACTCGAATGTTCTACGCTAACCCATACTTCTTCATCGACACTTTGACTTTCCCCTCTACATGCCGTAACAGATAAAATGCGACCCTCTGCTAATTGGTGCGTATGCCAAGCGACTACATTTTGCTCTTTATTCATCGTCATGCACAAAACAGACCCATCCTGCATCACGCACCACACTTGAAAAGCACTACTACGCTGTACACACCAATCTATTATTCCCTTAGCCGTCAAATGCTCTGCTAGTAAACTCACATCTCGAGTTTGAAACCCATCCGCTTCTATAGAATAGTACAGTTCTCTAACCTTACGCCCACCTTGTTGCACAAACAATAGGCTATTCTCTACTGTCAAGGCGTCTAAACTCGTTGCCCCGACACCGGAATGTCGTTCAAACTCCGCATTACTCGCACTTAGCCCGGCATTATCGCCGGCCTTTAGTCGCCATTCCCCCTCGCTAGTCCCCAGCATCATACCTCGCAACGAAGCTAACCACTCGATTTGATTCTGTTGCGATGCGGCCAGAGTCAAAATCATAGCCGCATCAGATGATTCACTTATATGAAAATTCCCAAAATCATCCACAGCACTTGCCCATAGTGTCTGGGGTTGACCTTTTGTGCCCCCAAACCACAACCGACCTTGATGAAATTCAACCGTTCGAGGATAACCATTATGCTCCCCAAATGCCCCAAAACTCCAATGATATGTATCACACTCTGTCAGAGAAAACCCCACATGAGCCAGTACGTTTTTTACATATACTTCCGTTGGTGAAATAAACTCCTCTACCATCAACTCATGGTCATACACACAATGTGCCGATGTCAGAACCGGAGAACCAATGGCACTTCCTTCTTTATAGGAATACAATTTAAATTTATAGAAAGCCCAATCCGCTTCATCCCCACTTAGTGCAAAATTATTTCTAGCCCCCTCTTTCTGAGCAAAAGACTTTATCATTGCCCAATTTAATTCTGCTTGATTGGGTAAATAATAACTCCCATCCGGCACACCACGGCACAGCCCCCACTCTGCATCCCATGTACCACTTGTTTCTACTGTCCATGTTCCTTTCACATACAAATATGCACTAGCATCTGCACCCTCTTCAAAAAATGAAGTATACGACTTCGGGGAATCTTTCCCGCTCACATAATCTTTTGTCTTATCAAAATCTTTCACACAGGTATAGCAGTTTCGCCAGCCATTCTCGCCCGGTACAGAAAACGTATCTCCCTTAAACAAATTCACATTCAATGAACTTAAATTAAAAAATGGCTTTTGATTCCCAGTCAACGTCTGTTCGCCATACGCACGGGTAATTCGCACATATTCTTTGTTCACCATCTGAGGGGTAAACACAGAGGCATCAGTCCGTAACCGTATCTTATTAACACCACTTACAGACTCTAGCCTACACTCTAATTTCACGCTATTTGCTATGCTGCTTTCATAGGGCACAGTCTTAAATTGAAACGTCCTTAAAGTCCACTCAGTATCTCCATATCTAGCCAAAACCATGGGCATACTTTGAGGCTCTACACAGTAGAGCATATCATTTAACTGCTGCATTCGTAGATTTCTAATCTGTTCGTCTGTCTGCCATGGCGTCTCTGTAACAACTTCTTCCCCGGCGGCATTTCTTACCAATTCACCATTTTTATAATAACGTATGTATCCGCTACCTATTTCCAGCACATATTGTTCGTGTGCCGAATACTTAAAAGTAACCACTCTCACCACCCCGGTTTGGGATTTTGCATAAGCTTGCACACTTGTGCCCGGGCGTCGCTTTAACCCACCAAATGGTGTCACTAAAAAATTCTGCAATTTCCCCGCACCTCGTGCCACCGGGTCTAAATCCACCCGACCTGCCAGCCAAGGACTTAATTCCCCGGCCGTAAAACTTAATCTTTGTAATTCTTGTGTTGCCATGCTTTAAGCACAGCATAAATCATCACCCCTGTCATCTCGCCTAATGCGGCACTCATTCTCTCTAATACCTCTGCACCGGTGATGATGCCGTGGAGAACCTAGGTTCGGGATATTTTCTCATGAGGGACTCGGCTTTCTGAAGGCAGTCATCCCAAAGCTTTGCATCATTCAAGGGATGCGAAAGTTGCGAAATAAGTCGCTCAATGCGAATCTCTGACTCGATCGCATCAAGCAATGTTGTATGGCTTAATCGCTCTGCAATAGCTGGTAAATACTCACCTGCATCATGACAAACCAAGGGTAAATCACACCCGGCCTGTAAAGAAAGGACCACAGCTTCATCTAAAGAAAAGCGTTTCATGATAGCCCCCATACACAGATCATCAGTAAACACGACGCCTCGGTAATCTAAACGGTCTCGTAAAAGCTTCCTCACAACATGGGGCGAAAGTGATGAAGGTAATTTATCATCTATGCTTGTTAGCATCAAATGAGCCACCATCAGGCTAGGTAATGAGTTCCCCAATGCCATGAATGGAAGCATATCTGAAGCCAAAAATTCGTCTATGCTTTGACAAATAGTAGGTAAATCAAAATGAGGGTCATTTGCGGCCCGCCCCATACCGGGAAAATGCTTCCCACAACTTAGCACTCCATGATGGACTAAGTTTGAGGAGTACATTCCGGTAAAAGAAATTACCTGCTGAGCTTCATCCCCCCAGCATCGACTGGGTAACGCATTTGGCACAGTAGGGTCATAACAAATATCCATCACCGGGGCAAAATTGAGATTCACCCCCAGTAATCGCAGACTCCATGCTGTAATTTCTGCCAGATGAACTACTCCGTCTCTATCCCCACTAGCGGCTACGGCCGACGCTGAGGGGAGATGCAATCCTAGGGCGGCCGTTCGTACCACTCGCCCGCCTTCTTGGTCGATGGCTATGATAGGATGATGATTCGTCAATGACCGCAAATGGTCTGTCAACGCCCGCAGTTGTGCCATTGATTCCACGTTCCGTGCAAACAACACAAATCCAGCCGGTTGTAACTGACGAATATAGGCTTGCTCTAACTGTGTTAAAGCAAGCCCATTAATACCTATCATTATAGGGAGCATTGTCCCAAAAATTTAATTTTATTTACCCAATAGAGTCGTGCGTGTGTACATCGGGTACACCGGAATGCCACGGGCTTCAATTGCTTCTCGACCACCTTCTTCGCGGTCCAGAAGTACCAAAGCGGCCACAACTTTACCACCTTCGGCTTCGATGGCATCGATAGCTTTCAAGGTAGAACCACCGGTTGTAATCACATCGTCTACAACCAAAACAACATCGCCTTCCTTAAAATTCCCCTCAATGCGACGACCACGACCATGGTCTTTTGCTTCTTTACGGACGGTGATGACATTAAGTGGTTTCTCTGCTTTTTCAATAGAGCTATACATACCCACAGCTAATGAAATAGGGTCTGCTCCCATTGTCATACCACCAATAACCGAAATTTCCGGGAATTTTGGCAAAATTTCTTCCTTTACCAGATTCCACCCCATGGCTCCAATCAAATTTGCACCAACGGGGTCAAGTGCTGTCATGCGACAATCAACATATAAATCAGACACTTTACCGGAAGCTAAAGTAAAAGTACCGGTACGGACGGATTTTTCCAAAAGAATGCTTTTAAGTTGTTCGTTCATACAGGAAAAAATTATAATCTGCCGGAGTTTAGCGAAATTTTTTGCAAAAATCAACGATTATCAGCAAGCTATTCTTGACAAATTGCCCTCGGCACTTCATAAACTGCCTGCCGCAAATTTTCATCCATGAAGTATCTTATTTCAGCTCTGATTGCTTTAAGCTCCCTGCTTGTGTCTTGTTCTCATTTCAACAAGTATCGTTTCGGGGAAAATTCAAATTCTTATTTAGCCGGTATCGGTACTTCTTCCGGTGTCAATACAGACATCCCCCCGGAAGCTCGCCTAGGCCAGGGCTACTGGGATATGCCGGCCGACCTCAAAGGACAAAAACACATCATCATCGACCTAGAAACACAAAAGGTCTTTTACTATGTAGGCAATAACCTTGTCGGCTACTCTCCTATGTCTTCCGGCAAAGAGGGATTCGGTACGCCTAAAGGAACGTTCAAAATCATCCAAAAGGATGCTAATTACAAATCCGGCACATACGGTGTGCTTCGCAATCGTGCCACCGGCGAAATTGTCAATGCTGACCACAATACAAAAAGTGGCAAAAAAATCCCTGCCGGAGCCTACTTCGACCCTGCTCCTATGCCCTACTGGATGCGTATTACCGGGGGCTATGGTATGCACGTCGGCTTTGTTGCCGGCTATCCTGTAAGCCATGGATGCGTGCGTTTGCCCGAAGATATGGCAAAAATCTTTTTTGAAAACACCCCCCTCGGCACAAAAGTCACCATTCGTTAACACTCTATCATTTCTTAATTAAGGAGACTTGTCTACCTCCCGTAGGCAAGTCTCTTTGTTTTATCCGTCGCTCTTTTAATAGAAGCTTCTATTTTATCACACAATTGCACCATGTGTGACCATACATGAGGCCGTTTTTTAATTTCATTTTGAAGATGAATCCATAAGATTATCCAAACATCATAAAAAAGTACCAATATTGCACAGTTCTCAGATAAATAAAAAAGAAGAATCCACATCCTCCCCCAAAAAGTACTACGCTTCATTGCAAAAACAGTCCAACACCAGATTTAATCTTGAAAAATCTTGAATTCTCATGTATGTCCAGTCGTGCTATGGCAGGTCTGTTTATATCACCGAGAGCTAGAATTTTTCAAGGGCATGATTGGGTATACGGCACAGAAGTACGTAAAGTATATGGCAATCCTCAGCCCGGTGACGTTATATCTCTAAAAGATTTCAAAGATAGATTTTTAGGCTCAGCCATTTATAATCCACAATCCCAAATTGTGGCTCGCAGATTTTCGCGAAGAAAACAAGGCTTAGATAGTGATTTCTTTTTCCGTCGCATCGGTCAAGCAATAGAACTAAGAAACAAAACCCTACCTGGCGAGACCCTCACACGACTTGTATGGAGCGAATCAGATGGGTTGCCGGGACTTATCGTCGACCGATATGCAGATTTTTTAGTAGTGCAGACCCTGACATTAGCCATGGAAAAGCGACTTCACATCATCTTAAATGTGCTCGAGGAGTTGCTTAACCCCACAGGCATTATCGTCAGAAACGACTCTCCTATGCTTGTAGCAGAAGGCATTGAACAAAAAGTATATGTAGCCAGAGGCAAAGAACCACAACCCTTTATCGCCACGGGTAGAAACATACAATTCATGCTGGACTTAAGCACCGGGCAAAAGACAGGTCTCTACCTAGACCAGCTAGACAACTATGCCGCTGTTGCAGAATTTGCAAAGGGCAGACGCGTGCTTGATTGCTTCTGTAACCAAGGTGGCTTTGCTTTAGCTTGTGCCCTAGCCGGTGCAGCAGAAGTAACAGCAGTCGACGTTTCTCAAGATGCCATGGATGCTGTAGCACGAAATGCCAAACTCAATAATGTGCAAATAAACTGTATCACAGACAACGCTTTTGATTTCCTAAAAAAACAAGCCAACCTCGTTCGAGAAGGAGGCGAAAGAAAATGGGACCTCATTATTCTAGACCCACCCTCATTTACCAGAAACAAAAAATCCGTGCACGACGCTATGCGTGGGTACAAAGAAATTCATCTTCGTGCCATGAAATTATTAGCCCCGGGGGGAATTCTTTCCACCTTCTGCTGCTCACACCATGCCGGGACGGAATTATTCCGAGACAGCATCTTGCAAGCAGCAATTGATGCTCCGGCCACGCTTCGTCTCTTGAAGCAACATGGTCAACGCCCGGATCACCCCATCCTGCTTAATATACCGGAAACCGAATATCTAAAAGGGTTTACATACGAATTGCTAGCCGGTCGATAATTTTACAAACCATCAATAATTACTTGGAATAAATAACTTACCTCACCCTATAATTGAGTGAGGTAATTTTTTTTGAAAAAAGTCTTGCATACACCCTACCGCAAGCGTATATTCAGCCTTGAGCAGGTGAGCGCTCGTTAAAAAAGCTCTCTATAACCTCGGGTTATAGTATTCATAGGGTAGTTGGGGCCCAGTGGGAATTTATTCCCACTGGGACTTACTGTTTTTAGGGGGGGAATAATAAAATTTAGAATCATGTCTCTAAACAAACTTCCCGAATATGAACGAATATGATACTAGTAAACGAGTATCATCTTTAACCGCATTCACAGCCATGCAACCAGCCGTTGAACAAATCCGTCAATATCTTCAACTCATCGCCTTGCAGTTCATTCAGCATCCGGAACAAGCAGAACTTCGTGTAGCTGAATCTGCAAACGGAGACATTGTTCGCTTTCGCCTCATCCTCGAAAAAACGGATGTAGCTCGCATCATTGGTCGCAATGGCATGACAGCATCAGCCATTCGATCATTAGCGAAAGCGGCTGGCGAAAAACACAACATCAAGGTAATTGTGCACATGCTATCTCACGAAGAAGTCGCCCAAGAAGCCGCTAATTGAGCACATTTCTCTGCAATTTTCCAAGAAAAAGCCTCTTCTAAATGAAGAGGCTTTTTTATTTGATAGACATTAAGAAAAACCAATAAATCTATTTCGACACGTTATTGCCGGGAGCTTTCTTCCAAACACCATCACAAACTTGGGCCGTCGTCCCTCTCGACTTGAAAAACTTTGTTAAAACAATAAAGACAAAAACACAAAGAGCAACTAAAACAGCCCAATCCCCTAAAAGGGCATACAAAGTCACCCCTGTATACGCAATCGGTAACTGAGCATACATAGCCCCACGTATAAAGGGATTGCCCTGTTCATTGCGTAAATCATTAATCACACTCCCATTAGGAGCCACAGCCACAGTCACCCCTGTATTTGCCGCACGAACCATTGAGCGACGTAACTCAATAGCACGAAATGCGGCATTTCTCCAGTGTTGCTCATTTGCCCAAGATTGGTTAAACCAGCCATCATTGGTAACATTCACAATCACTTGAGATTCTGAGCGAGCAAACTTACGAGCCCATGAGCCAATCACATCCTCAAAACACACGAGAGGAATAATGCTTACCATCTTATCTCCCCCTACCTGCATCGGCACAGATAGTGGAAGTGTCGAAGTACCGGGAGTAAAATTACACCCCATAGCCATACCGGCAGAAAATGCAAAGGCATCCTCTAAAATGGGCAAAGTTTCTCTAAAAGGAATATATTCACCAAATGGTACTAACTGACCTTTAGGTTGAGAAATCACACTTTCATAATCACCGGTAAATACAGAAAGATTATTATAAACACTTTGAATTTTTAACTGAGGGGAAAGGTGTTTTTCATCCGTTCCGGTAATAAGCACAAAATCCCCTACTCGCTCCCTCAAGCCCTGAACCCAATCTGCATTCTTACTCATGAAATGCACATTATTCTGCCCGGGAATTACTTTTTTACTATTAGCAAAATAACAAGTTGCATCTGGGAAAGAACTTTCTGGCCAAATCACCCAGGTTGGATAACTCATAGACACTTCTTTTCCGGAAACAACTGCAAGCTCTAAGGATTTTTTTTCAACATCATAAAAGCCTTTTTCTGTTTCTTGAATCAAGCCCTTATAAATAGATAAAGTATTGCGTGGATCCCATTTTTCTTTGATACTTAAGTTTAACTGCACAGCTAATATTGGCAATACCTGTCTACCATCACGCCCACTAACCACCTCTGAGGACTCAGAATATTTAACCGACAAATGAACCCCATACACAAACATCAGTAGCACCACTACGACAAAACAAAAGAAATCCCATGGTACAGTTCGTCTGCCCTCATTTAGCAACATCGTGGTAGCACGTCTAGCCGCACACCATAACCAAACAGAAAAACACACAGGAATCCCGCCTAAAGCTATGACACCGATAAACTCCGCCATCTGTGAAATAGGATTCCCATAAAGTGCAACACCAAAACAATTCCAACTAAAACCTGGAATTAATGCCCCTCTCACCCACTCCAAACAAACCCATAAACAAGCACCTGCCAAAGCAGTCTTTGCACTTGGCCACATATCAGCCAATGCCCAAGCTCGCCATTTTTCTCGTCTTTCCGGTGTGGGTAAAGTGACTTCCGGAAGCTCTGATTTCTGCGGTCTGAGCCACGTCCCCATCACCATTGCCCAAATTGCAGGAAATACAGCACAATAACATGTCACCAACGGAATATAGCCCAATGTGCTGACCTCATTTACCCACCAAACAGAAATTCCAAATAAAAATACACCATAAAGCCAACCATAAAATGCACAGCACCATTTACCACGAGCACCGCCACTCCAGAGGGCAGAAAAAAGGGGAAATAAGCCAATCCATATACAGCCCCCCCAATCTAAAGGCACAAAAGCACAAGAACTTAACACCCCTCCAATCACAGCCAATAAACACCCCAACCACAGCGAAATCGGTTTAGCAGAAACAGAATTAGTCATGACAAACGAACAACAGTACTCCCCTATTGTTCACTTACTGACTTATTCGTGCAATAAAAAAGATTTGAAAAGTTAGTCAATTAGGTAATACTAGTGCTCAGTTCATACAATTAACCATAACCATACTGACTATATGGCAGACAAAGACGATAAAACACCAATGTGCGTTCCCGGTAAGTTCTACGTAGATAGCTCTTGCATCGACTGCGACCTTTGCCGCGAAACTGCTCCAAGCATCTTCGGCCGTGACGAAGATGAAGGCGTATCTTATGTTGCTAAGCAGCCTGAAAATGATGAAGAATTGGCAGCTGCTTGCGAAGCAATGGAAGGTTGCCCAGTAGAAGCTATCGGTGACGACGGCGAATAATTCTCCGTTTTCCCATATTTTCTAATTATCCGCCCGGGCGTTGCTAGTCAACACTCCGGGCTTTTGTTTCTTATGGAGAACCAATCAGACAATCCCCCGCAGGAATTTCATTCTTCGCCGGTGCGTAAGGAGTTCATTCCTCTTGCCGAACAAGATTTACGGCAAGCCCTTGCAGATTGGTTTCAAGTACCACCTACTTTTTCAGAAACTCGTAATATTCATCAAATTGGGACACTCCTTGGAGAAATCACAAAAAAACTACCATCTCTGAGCGTAGGGCTTGCTCCTGAGACTCTACAAAAAGGTTGGCTCGCCGCAGCAGGTCCATTTCTAGGAAAACAAGCAAACTTGCTTTCTATTTCCAAAGGGGTCGCCATCATTCAAGTTCTTCAACCGGCTATTCGCTATCATTTGGAGCAATGGAAAGCTCCACTTCTGGCAAAACTACAAAAAGAATTCCCCGGTGAAGACATCAAAGCTGTTCGTATTCGAATTGGATAAGGCTTACTTAACTCCTATTAACGATTTGAGCCACATGGGAGCATACTTCATTACTAAACGATAAAGCCCATATCCGACCCAATAAATAAGTGGTACTAATAACCACCAAATTTTCTCACCACTTGGCCACCAATACAGCACCGCACACATCAGCGGCATCAAACATATAACGATGAAAATGTGAGTACAGTAAACAAAAAAACTAGCCTCTGCGTATTGACGGCAACGGCAAAATACACTAGGCATAAAATGCTCCAATAAAACCGGCAAACTAAAAATAGCCAAGACTATTAGCCACAGACAACTACGCACACTTACAGAGCTAAAATAACAATGACATAAAACCAAGCTTACAGCAGAAATCACTAGGGCTAAGTGCACCCTATTCGGCACATTCCTAAATTTCTCTAGAAGCTTAGGCACATAAGTTCCCAAAATTATCCCCACCACATAGTCACCAAACATATATGGACTAGGCCACGCCAATGTATCATCCCACCTGTTAATAAATAAACAGCTCACCCCCAGCACATACAAAACAATACGCCACTTTTGTAATAAAAAACTCAATAATGTAAACATCATTAAGTCCCGCAAAAACCACATAGGCGTTAGCATCGGAGCATACCCTACCCCAAAAACCCGTAGTATTCCCCCATCTTCCCAAGTAAAACACGTACCACACCAATATACAAAACACCAAAATAAATACGGCAACAATATGCCCTTCATGCGGTTCCACAACCACACAGCATCCATCTGTGCCAATTTCGATGCATTAAAAAAACCGGAAAGTAGGAAAAAAAGTGCTAATGCCGGGCCAATCAACCATTCATTTGCCTCCCAGGGACCACACGGCACATGTTGCATAATCACAATCAATGTAGCAATCAATCGGGCAATTTCTATAAAGGGCATCCGTTTACCCTTTTCTGCGATACCGCCACCGACTGTATTCACTTCATTCATTTTCAGAAAAACACATCAACTATTCCTATCTTCCTCAATTCTCCACACCAATCTACCAAATTCACCTTTTCAATCAAGCAGATAAAACAAAGTCTGCTCGCTACTAAAAGTCTTCATTCGATTTGCCGATTTGTTACCTAATTGTAACTTGCGAAAATCTAATATATGGATAAAATAGTGCAATGATTCGTCGATTTGCCATACTCTTCACCTTCTTTTACATCTGCGGATTCGGTGTCTGTGCCCCAAACACTACCACCGATGATGCTTCAAAAACCATTTCTTCTTACATCGATAAAGAGCAATTCAAAAAAGCATCTGAGCTTGCTCTGAAGCACCTACAAACTCAGGACAATGAAGAAAGCGGAAAAATCCTAGCACTTTACATCCGTGCATTAGACTTTCTAAATCAGCTTGATTCAGACATTTACACAGACGACATCATCGCCGAACAACTCAAACACCACGGCGAAAATCCGGAATTTTTAATCAGCCTTGCCGGAATTTATAATAACATCTCGCACCGCTTTGAACTGGAAGATGGCAAATACATCCGTACTCGTCGCTACCGAGGTGATTTTTCCGGTGAAGCAAGAGATAAAATTCAGAGCATTCAGCATTTGCTAAAAGCCATCAGTATTTGCAAAAAGTCAAATAATAACAAAACTCTGGCCTCAGCTTATTTGATATTAGCAAACATCATCCAAAATAGCTCCCAATATAACAACTTCGCCGCATACGCCTCACTGGCAAGTTTAACCGATTACAGCAAACTACCACCCATTGTCCCCCTCAATGAAGCCTACGAAAGTGCCCATGCCTTTAGAAATGTAGAGACTCTACCAATAGTAAATCCCGGCACGAAACAACAAGAAATCCTCTTTTACCCCATCCCCGATTCATGGGAAACTGCAAAAAATGACGGTCAACGTCTACGTTGGCTATGGCAAGCCGCTCGAAAAGCCAATCCGGAACTAGAATCTCGGCTAGTAAGCGATGAAATCGCATGGGCAAATAGATTCTTCAGTTATGCATTATTAGCTCGTCGTAGCGAACCCATTTATGGTCCGGGGAACGCAGGTTCTGTGGCAGGCATAGACCCATCCACACTCAGCACAGAACAAACTGTTGTTGAGATGAATCGTGCGGCAAAAGATAAAGACAGGTATCGCATTATTACCTTACCGAATGATAATAATATCTTTGCTTTATTTGAAAAAATGCCGGCACCAACACACGATGACTTCCACCACTATTTCCAATCAGCATCACTCGTCCTCAATGAATACATTCAAAGAAACCAAAGACAGGAAGCCGCTGATTTCTTGAAAAAAATTAAACCTGTCTGTACAAAATTACTAGAGAGCACAAAAGATAAAAAAATTAGTGAAAAACTCAATGACCAATTATGGCAAATAAATGCGACCCTAGCTTACATATTAGAGCCGAATGGTGAATTTGTCGACGATAACAGAGTATTACTAGCCAATGACCAGATTTCCATCCAGTTCCAATACAGAAATGCCACGAGTGCCACAATTTCTATGCAGGAACTCGATATCCGCAAATGGGCTGAAACTCGTGAAAATAAACTAAAAAACTGGTCAAAAAAAATCAATAAACTTTTTGATACTTACCCATTCACCCCAAGTCAACTCTTTAGCGACATCACGGAAAATAATTACAAGGAATATTTAGGCAAAAAAATTGATGGCGGCAAAATTTCCCTCAATCCTGGTAATAAACACCTGGACCAAATTTCTGACATTGCTCTACCAACTCAAAAAGCCGGTTGGTACATACTCACCATCACCCTTGAAAATGGCTACAAATTCCATCGTCTCATCACCCTTCAAGACATGGTTCTAGTCCGTCGCTATGTACCGGAAGGGTGTATGTGGTTCGTTGCCGATGCTAAAACAGGGGCACCTGTAAACGATGCAAAAATTTCTATCTTTAAATATAACTACAACAACTACAAAAAACACATCACCGGCACAACGGATGCCGATGGTGTATTTATAGAAAAGGAAGAGAAAAAAACAAACCAACCATACCGATTTACAGACATTCTCGTCACTAAGGGCGATAGCTATCTTGTAAACGGAAACAATCATAGACTCTATGATTCAAATTCCTTTATCAACAAGAATAAAAATGTAAAAGATGAAGCTCAGCTTATATTCCTAGGTAGCCAACCGGTCTACCGCCCGGGGCAAAAGGTGCAACTTAGAGGCATTGTCTACCATGCCGACTATGCCAATCCTACTACGGTCTCCTGTGCTAACAGACAATTTATCATCCAATTCTCATCACCTACAGGTGATAAAACCACTGTTCCGGAACAAGTCATTACTACGGATGAAGTAGGTGGGTTTAATCTGGATTTCACCTTGCCCACAGAATGCCCACTGGGTGCATATAGTGTTAAATTCAAACCTGTCGATAAGAGATTTGACTGGAGATATACTAGTGGCTTCCGCGTCGAAGAATACAAAAAACCAGAATTTACAGTTAGCGTAAAAGCTCCGCAAAAAGAAGTTCGTCTAGGTAAAGACATCCCCATTACCATTCAGGCAAATTACTATGCGGGGGGGCCGGTAAGCCAAGGGAAAGCCACCATTTCTATCACTAGAAATTTAGAAACAGAATCATGGCGACCACCTCACCCATGGGGGGGCTTCTACGAACGAATTAGCATCCATTCCGCCACAGATAGCATTCATAATCCGGGGGCAGATGATTATCAATTCAAAGGCAGAATCCCTCGCCCATGGCAGGAATCTGACCGCCCCCTGACTTGGGAACAAACCATCCCACTAGATAAAAATGGTCAGGCTACTATCAATTACTCAACCTTACAGGATGCTAAGGACTTTCCAACGCATAACATTGCCTACTCTATTCAGGTGAAAGTTGTCGATGCTTCTCTGAGAGAAATTAGTGAATCTGCCTCTGTCATTGCCGCCTGCAAACCATTTGAGGTATTCACCTCGTTAAATTACGGTTTTGCTCAAACTGGCGTGCCCGTACAGGCTACCATCACAGCCGCCACCGCCAATGGCACAAAAATTAAACAGGCCAAGGGGCAGGTCACTCTTTATCACATACTTGGCCACCATAAACCGGAAAATCTAGGCACATGGGACATTGTCACCGATGACAACGGGAATGCAGTTATTAACTTCCAGACAAAGAACCGTGGGCTCCATCGTTTAGCCATCGTATTCCCCGGCACAGAGGGAAATTCTCCAGTATACAGTTCCTTTGATTTCCTTTCATACGGCGAAAAATCTAAATTTGACGGCTTCTATACCTACAAACCTCTAGCCATCACAACGGATAAACACGAATATGCTGCCGGAGAAACAGCAAAAATCATCATCTCCTCTAATTACGAAAACTCATCTGTCTGGACATTCTGCCGTTCCTCTTGGTCTAATGAATCTCGTCAGTTAGTAAAATTAGACGGACAATTAGGACACATCAACTGCCGGTTAGAAAAGACTGATATACCAAACTTTGCCGTAAATGCCTTTACCGTGCATCGCGGTCAATTACTAGGGGCAAGCACCATGATTTTCATGCCGCCTCAGAACCAAAAGCTCAACTCATCTATTCAGTCAAATTATCCAAATTACCAGCCAAATGACAAAGGTCAACTAACGCTGAAAGTAACAAGTTCTGATGGTAAACCAGTGAAAAACAGTTTCGTCACTCTAGCTGTCTATGATAAATCACTAGAAGACCTAGGTGGCACTCCCCCAAATCTGTTCAATAGAATCTGGTATGACCACAATTCCACATCGTCCAAAGCCGTACGCATGATACAAATGTTTAATAATAGGCAACTTGCCCATAACGAATATTCTTTTGTTTCCCTACTTCATCATTCATCCATATTCATTCCTATACCGGAATGCCAAGATGTTTTGGTGAATGGCATGGATGCCTTTGGAGCAGCACCAATGCCGACAATGGCCATGGCAAAAAGAAGTGCCCTCCGCTCCATGAAAAACAGCGTACAAGATGACGAGTACGAAACAGAAGACGAATGCGATGAAGCAGCAATGGCTCCGGCTCTAGGGGCAGAGACTGGTGCTACACAAAAGCAAAATATTGCAATCCGCAAAAACTTCGCCGATAGCCTAAAGTGGATTGGTTGCCTAAAAACTGATGATAATGGTGTGGCTACCATCCCTATGGAAATGCCGGAAAATCTAACGACCTGGATGGCTCGTGCTTGGATGATTACTCCGGAATTACAAATCGGGGAATGCTCCACAGAATTTTTGACCTCAAAAGACCTCATGGTCAGTATGCAAGCTCCTCGGTTCTTTGTAGAAAAAGACCTAGTAATGCTCACGGCCATCGTAAGGAATCAAACAGATAAACCTCTGTCTGCAAATGTAGCATTGACTCTGGAAAATGACTGTCTGGAACTTCTGCCTGCCGGGTCTGCTCTACTCAATCAAGTAGCTCCAAATGAATCAAACGCTGCTTCAAAATCAGTAAGCATTCCGGCAAAATCACTTGTGGCTGTCAACTGGTGGACTCGTGCCCTACACGAAGGTTCTGCCATTGTCACCATGTCGGCTAAAGGGGAGCAACTCTCTGATGCCATGCAAATGAACTTCCCCGTGCTTGTTCATGGCATGATGCAACTTCATACAGATAGCACTGTGCTTACTCCAAATACCAAGGTAGGGAATCTAAACATCAATCTTCCACAGCAACGCCGTGCCGATAGTGGGGAATTAATAGTAAAGATATCTCCTAGCATTGCCCTTAGCATGGTCGAGGCATTGCCCTTCTTAGCTGAGTACCCATACGGCTGTGTTGAACAAACTCTAAACCGATTTGTTCCAGCCTGTGAAATTATTAATACGCTTAATAAACTTGGTATCTCTCCGACTAAGGTTCTAGAATCAGCTCAAAGTTTGAATCCGCAAACTATCAAAGACAAGGCATTCTATGATGCAAACATGGCTCGCATCAAACGGAATCCTGTTTATTCAGAGAAAAAAATCCACGAACTTGTTGCCAAAGGTATCGCTAAATTGAAAAAAATGCAACACAGCAATGGGGGCTGGAGCTGGTTTGATGGTGGCGACTATACTTGCCCGGTAATGACGGCAAACGTATTACATGGTCTTGGTCTGGTTGGTGATAGCTTTGATGTGCCCAAGAGCATGCTTCAACGTGCAAACAACTGGCTGACCAATTACCAAAACCAGCAAATTAAACTCTTAGAAAAAGGTGACAAATATAGAGAAATCATCAAAATTAAGGATGAAAAAGAACGCAAAAAAGCATTAAATAAACTAGGCGAATACAGACTAAATACTTATAGCACCGATGCTTGGATTCATTACGTGCTTACAGAAAGAAAATCTGCTAATGCCAAAATGACTAAATATCTACTTAGAGATAAGTTAGGTTTACCAATGCTTAGCAAAATTCATCTGGCAGAAATACTTCTTATTACCAAGCAAAATAAAGAGCTAGAAGAGCTGATGCCTATCATCACTCAGTTTGTCAAAGAAGATAAATCTCTACAAACAGCTCACCTTAACCTCAGAAATGAAAATTACTGGTGGTTCTGGTATGGTAACAATAATGCCACTCAGGCAGCATTTCTGCACCTCATGTGCAAGTATGCTCCCAAAGATGAATTGAATGCCAAGCTGGCCAAATGGCTACTCAATAACCGCCGCAATGGCTCATACTGGGATTCTACCAAAGATACGGCCGATTGTTTAGAGGCACTTTCTCTCTACTTGCTTACTACTAAAGAAGGCATGAGCGATATGGAAGCAGAAATCCTCTACGATGGCGAGGTAGTTAAAACCATTAAATGCACGAAAGACACGCTCTTTACATACGATAATGCCTTTGTCTTAACAGGGAAAAACCTCACCACAGGCAAGCATAACATCACTATTCGTCGTCTAAAAGGTGATGGTAACATTTATGCCAATAGTAATTTATCTTACTTCTCGCTAGAGGATCACATTCCCCCTGCCGGCAATGCTGTTACCGTTGAAAGAAGTTGCTATGTCATCAAAACAAAAGCAGAAAAAGATGATGCCATTCTAGATACCCAAACGGATGCCGGTGAACTTATTTCTCAAGGTCAAGACCGCACGACTCGCCGACTTATCAAAGATGGCGACATCATCCAAAGCGGTGACATTATCGAAGTCGTACTCAGTGTAAAGACAAAAAATGATGTTGAATACATCATGCTTCGTGACCCGAAACCCGCCGGATGTGAGTCTACTCAAACCAATAGTGGCTACACCTCATTAGGCACAGCATTTGGCTACAAGGAAATAGCCGATACAGAAATACGCTTATTCCTCGAAAAACTCTCTATGGGTGAATACCAACTCAAACACACCTTGCGAGCAGAACGTCCCGGTAAATTCAGCTCACTACCAACAGTCATCGAAGCTATGTATGCCCCGGAATTGCGTGGTAATAGCTCCGAATTAAAACTAGGCATCGAAGCCCCTAAAAATTAATCCACAGCCCTCCCCAACTACCCTAACTAGCATCAATCCGTCCAATCTTTTTTTACGGTACTCCTCTAACTGCTCCCATTACATTTCAAATCTCACAAAAATGAAACATCATAACCAATTTTTCTCCTATTGCTAGAGAGGAATGAACACCCGAAGGCAGTCACACACGTGGCTGCCTTTTTTGAAGGACAAAAGAAATATCCCCCAAACCACGACTCAACCACGTTAGCATCTACTCAAGCTTGTCATGCCATTGACAAATAAAGGCATTTAGCTTGCCGAAGGCTTATGCATCGTGCTAAGATGAGTATTCGTAAAGTTCAACGTCGTCTTTCTCCAGCAAAAGTTCACCAATCACACATTCATTCTCTCTCTCATGAAGGAAAAAAAATTAGCCGGGGTTGTCATTCCTCTCTTTTCACTTCGCAGAAATAACGACCATGGAATTGGGGACCTTACCGCTTTACGGCAATGGATAGATTGGGCGGCCGAAACACACGTTGGTTTTCTTCAGTTATTACCTGTAAACACTTTATCCAGAGACGACTGTCCATCCCCCTATTCCGCCATCAGCTCTGTGGCATTAGAACCTCTCTACTTATCCCTAGAGCCATGGACCATCCCCGGCATTGAAGAGCGAATTTTCCTAGAAACCCAGGATTCACAGCCATGGCTTCAGCCGGCTGGTGCGGACTTAGTAGATTACCCTAAAGTACGAGCATGGAAAATGTGGGTACTCCGGAACGCTTGGCATCACTTCTCGACAGAGGCTAAATTTGGCGATATGCAAAAAGCGTTCAAAGCATGGGTTAAAGACCAAGGAGCTTGGTTAGAAGACTTTGCCTGTTACCAAGTATTATGCGACCTATTCGGCACAGAAGTTTGGTGGCATTGGCCTGAACAAGACCCTGCTCGAGCCAGAGAAATAGCTGCAGATTATGAACCGGAAAAAGATTTCATACGCTGGCTTCAATGGCTATGCGAAAAGCAATGGTCCTTTATTCGCACCTATGCAGACGAGAGGGGTGTAAAACTCATGGGCGACATTCCCATTGGGGTTTCTCTATGTAGTTCAGATGTTTTCTTTGAGCGTCACTTATTCAATACAGATTGGTGTGGCGGGGCCCCGGCAGAAGGCAACTATGCCGCAGACCCATTTACCGCTAAATGGGGACAAAACTGGGGCATTCCTCTCTATAGATGGGAAGTCATGGCTATGGATAATTTCTCGTGGTGGAGACGTCGAGTAAGCCACTGTACGAAAATTTTTAGCATGTATCGCATAGACCACATTTTAGGGTTTTATCGTATCTATGCCTTCCCGTGGAAACCAACGGAAAATGACACTTACTTACCACTAAATCACGATGAAGCGGCCGCTCGCACCGGAGGTAGGCTCCCCGGGTTCATGCCCAGAGATGACAACGACCAGTGGAATAGAAACCACAATCTAGCGGATGGAGACCTTTACCTGCGAGTGCTTCTCTCTGCCGCTCCGAATGTAGAAGTTGTAGGTGAAGACCTAGGCTGTGTGCCGGATTATGTACGTCCGAATATGAGGCAGTTAAACATTCCCGGCTTCAAAATTCCGCACTGGGAAATTAAGGAAGACGGGACCATTACGAAAGGCGACGAATACCACGAATGTTCCTTTGCCGCATACGCCACACACGATTTCGAGTGTATCATCGACACCTGGAATGGATGCTATGAAAAAATCAAACGAGCCATAGATGCAAACCTTTGGGAAACCGATGCACCCGCCACCCCAACTAATGACCACGAAAGTGAAATCGTAAGGGAAGCAGAAGATGGAGCTAGACTTCTCAAATGGTTTGCCGATTACACAGGCATGAAACAAGACACTTGGCTATCCCCATGGAACGACCAAATTAAAGACGCCATGTATTCCGGGTTATTCCGTTCAAATGCCCGATATGCCGCATTACTCTGGCCGGTGCTTTTTGACATAAACAAACGTCTTAATACACCCGGAACAACCGGTGGCACCAACTGGCGAGAAAGAATGCCCTTTACCGCCGAAATGGCTCGACAAATGCCACAAACAGAATGGTTGCAAAAAACTATTGATGACCAAAATCGCACCCCATTACAGGGCGAAGATGCCATCAAAGCTTTCAAGGAACTCAGCGAATACATCCAGCCGGTGATTACGGTAAATAATGACCACTTCCTAAAAGGGATGCTCCTGTGGCCTAACGGCAAAAACCGCTAAGTTTCCTCATAAAATACGCTCATAGTAGCAAAACCAAGCGGCTTTTCGCCTTTTGGGCTAAGAGAATTTACAGAAAAAAACATATCCCCGGCATTTCGTGCTTCACACAGAGAAAGAATATGGTTTAATTACAGACATGAGGGCACGTTTTTTATGTTTATTGCTGACTATATTTGCTTTGTTTATCGGTGTAGCTGAAGCCCAAAGCAGTTCTCCGTTTGGCTCTAAAAGTGCCACCGGCTCAGATAAAGACAGCGATACGGAAAGAACTGACAATTTCTGGGTGGGGAACTTCCCCACAGGAACAATTACAATTCCTGTTTCCAAAATTGTCGCAGTAGCTATGCATAACTATGTACTTGATGGCGTATGTATGGTCCATGAGATTTCCGTACTCTCTGAGTCTAATACCCCTATAAAGTTCTACTATCTCGAACCCATGGGGACACAGTCCGAATTTAATGCAGTAAAAACTATTACGAATCGAGCCAAAGAACTCAATAGCACGACTTTAAACCGCATCACAGGGGGAGCTGTAAATGCAGATACTCTCGTATCAAAAAAATTCCCTCATCATAATACAATTGAATTCCGCATTCCCTCAAAACAACAGCTAGAAGCCGTTTACTCATCCCTGCTCAAAGCTCTTGAAAAACGCCGTGGCAGAAATCTTTCAATCAAATAATTCCCGAAAGACGAAAGAAAAATTGAACACTTCCGTCATTCCGGAAACTAACACTACAACGCACATTATCCAATCGTTATGCCTCAAATCCCGGAAAATCCAAATTTTATCCTAAAGTGGTTAAATTACTTTCGTCCACGTGTCGGAGAATCTCGTTTTTTTGAAAAACGCCGAATTTTCCTCCTTCTCGGTGCATTGCTTTACACGCTGTCGCCCATCGACCTCATACCGGACTTTCTGATTCCGCCCGGCATCGGTCAAATAGATGACACAGCGGTCATCATCTTTACTGTATTGGCTTTCTTACTCCCCTGTATCAATCCGGAAGCGGAATTACCACAGAAGGACGAGGAAGAAACAGACAATGACAGATAATAGATAAAATGATTAAAGAAGAAGTTTCATCTTCTTTTGCGTCTAAGCAAACCTCTTCCACACGCCATTTTTGGGGAAAGGCTCTCATCATTGTCCTTTCCCTAGTGGTGATTTTATGGGCTGTTTATTATTTTATCATCGCACCTTTGACAGCCCCTCTACTCATGGCCAATCGGGTCATCGATGCTAGCCAAGAAATCGGGCTTTCTCTCGTGAGTAAAGGTTTTTCTTCTGCTCATTCAGGTGTTGCTCTCATTGTCAATGAAGAAAAAAATTCCTCAGATTTCGTTACTACCGAGCATTCATTTCACTATCAATTCACCTACGAAGACCAATGGCTTTTTAGTAAAAAAACCTTAGTTCTAAAAGCAGGATTTAGAGCTTTGGGGGGCATTCATATTGACCCGAAAAATCCCATTCAAATCATCATCCCATCTGACCCCCAAAAATCCGTATCCGTCCAGGAATTAAAGGGCAAACTTATCTCATGCGAAATGGTTGAAGGGTCACTAGAAGTGGTAAAAGACAAATCCGGCTGGTGGAATTATCTATCTCAAGAAGACTCAGCAAAGGCTATCAATGCCATGCTTGGCGAAGCAAAAAAATATGCCCTAGAAAAAGGAATAGAAAAAAAGGCCGAGATGAATTTTATCGATTTTCTTAACCAATCGAAATCATCTAAAGCAAAAGGGCAAATCATTTTCCCAAAAGAAATTCAGCAGCCTTAGCCCTTGCCTTGTCTCTATCTATATTGTTAAGTTCTACTACTTGACGAGACAATTATAATAAAACACATCAAATTTTATGAACACTGAAACACATCAATTCCAAGCAGAAGTTCGTCAGCTATTAGACATTGTTATCAATGCCCTTTATAGCGATAAAGAAATTTTCGTACGTGAATTAGTTTCTAACGCCTCTGATGCCTTAGAAAAATTACGCCTTCGTCAACTTACAGATTCTTCTATCTACCAAGCAGATAAGCCTCTGGAAATCAACATCACCACTGATAAAGATGCTAAAACAATCACTATCCAAGATACAGGTATAGGGATGACAGAGGCTGATTTGGTAGAGAACCTTGGTACGATTGCCCACTCCGGCACCAAGAAGTTCATGGAAGCTCTGAAGCAAAAACAAGAAAGCAACTCCGACCTCATTGGTCAATTCGGTGTAGGCTTTTACAGTTCATTCATGGTAGCTGAAAAAGTAGAAGTATTTACTCGTGCCGCAGATGCAGATGCCGCCTCACTACACTGGGAGTCAGAGGGGCGCGATAGCTACCGCATTGAAACATTAGATGAGCCATTAGACCGCGGTACTCGAATTGTGGTTCACTTGAAAGACGAAAACTCCGAATTTTCTCAGGAATACCGCATCCGTGAACTTCTTCGTCGCTATTCAAACTTTGTTGGCTTCCCACTTAATTTCAATGGTGAACACATCAATACCGTTCAAGCCATTTGGGCAAAATCAAAGTCAGAAGTAACGGCTGAGGAGTATGATGAATTTTACCAATTTATCGCTCACACTGATGAAAAGCCACTCACGCACATGCACTTCTCTGCAGATGCACCCATTATGTTGCAGTCTCTACTTTTCGTACCAAAGAAAAACCCGGAAATGTTTGGCTTTGGCCGAGTAGATGCCAATGTGGCTCTTTACTGTCACCGTGTACTTATCGACGCAAAACCGGAAGGCTTATTACCGGAATGGCTCCGCTTCCTCAATGGTGTAGTGGATAGCGAAGATTTACCATTAAACATTTCTCGTGAAATGCTCCAAGATAATACCCTAGTGAGAAAAATCAGCGATATTATCACCAAGCGTTTCATTAAACACCTAGAAAAACTGGCAAAGGATGATGCTGATGCCTATGCAGAATTTTATTCTCAATTCTCTCGCTACTTGAAAGAAGGCGTTGTCACCTCATGGGCTAATCGCGAATCTCTGGGTAAATTACTCCGCTTTGAGTCCACAACCACAGATGCCGGTACTAATACTTCCTTTGCCGACTACATCACTCGTATGAAGGAAAACCAACCGGCTATCTATGCTTTGACAGGGCCATCTAGGGAGCATTTAGAAAATAGTCCCTATCTGGAAGCTTTTAAAGCTCGCGGCTATGAAGTTATTTTCTTTACCGACCATGGTGATGAATTTGTACTTACAGAGTTATCTAGCATAGATGGCAAACCTATCACACTTATCGATCGTGCAGATATTGAGTTACCGGAGTTGGAAGATGAAGCAAAAGATGCTCTCTCTGCAGATGAAGCATCTGCTCTGGAATCCTGGCTTAGCTCGGTTTTCCCGGAAAAATTCTCAAAAATTTCTCTCGGCAAACGTCTTGTCAGTGCCCCGGCTGTGGCTCTCCAGAGCGGCGACGATATGGGACCGGAAATGCGTGCTTATCTCAAAGCTATGGGACAAGAAGTGCCCGAACTTCATCCTCAGCTTGAACTAAACCCAAGCAACCCTCTCATTAAAAAGCTCGCCGCCCTCCGTACTGAAAACCCGGAATTGGCTGAAATGGTTGCAGACCAAATTGCCAATACCGCCCTACTCCGTGCAGGCATGCTTAATGACCCGGCTGTTTTAGCTCAGTCGTCTCAGTCTCTCATGGAAAAACTACTGCTCAAATAAAAGTACGTAGCTCATTCTTCCTTTAATCCCCCTCGTTTCTTGGCTTCCCACCAAAAATGAGGGGGCTAATTTTCCCAAAATTCCCTCTTTCATCCCCCATATCATCCCTTTAACAATCGGCATTCCTACTAATTAAGTCAGAATTATCAATATAGAATCAATCAAAACTCTTGCTTTTAGGGCAAATTTTTGCATAATATTGCACGCAAAAATGACGGAAAAACCAATACAGCTAGGGCTGATAGGGCTAGGGACAGTGGGGTCTGGTGTTTACGAAACGCTGTGCCGCAATCATGCTTTACTTGAAGCACGCTGTAAAATCCCTTTTCTTGTAAAAAAAATAGCTGTAAGCGACCTTTCCAAGAAAAGAGACACCGAGGTTCCTGCCGAATTACTCACCGATGATTGGCACGATGTAGTAAACGACCCGGAAATTGACATCATCATCGAACTCATCGGAGGCACAAAAACCGCATACGACATCGTTACCTCAGCCCTTCGTGCAGGGAAACCGGTCGTTACGGGGAATAAGGCTCTTTTAGCAGAGTTTGGTTCAGAAATTTTCAAGCTCTCGTCAGAAAAAGGCACACCAATTTATTTCGAGGCCTCAGCCGGTGGTGGTATTCCTATCATCCAAAGTTTACAAACCTCTCTTATCTGTAACCACATTGATTCCATTGTCGGTATTATCAATGGCACCTCTAATTACATCCTTTCTGCTATGGGGGAAGGCGGTGCTGACTATGCCGATGCCCTCCAAAAAGCTCAAGAACTCGGCTTTGCTGAGCTTGACCCTACTCTCGATGTCAATGGCTGGGATGCCGCTCATAAGGCACTTATCCTAGCCACCCTCGCGTATGGCACCACCATCAGTCCGGATAAAATTTTTGTCCAAGGCATCGAAAACATCACAAGCAAAGACTTCAATTTTGCAAAAAAATTAGGCTACACTATCAAGCTTCTTGTCATTATACGATTACACAAAGACTCTGGTAAACTTGAGCTTCGAGTTCAGCCTAGTTTTGTCCATGACTGGCATATCCTTGCTTCTGTAAATGGCGTCTTTAATGCCATTGCTGTCACGGGAGACATCGTAGGAGAGACACTATTCTATGGTCGTGGTGCCGGCAAAAACCCCACAGCTTCTGCCGTCATTAGCGATGTCATCACAGCCATGCGAGAACGCTTGCATCCGGAGTACCATACGGGCTTCTTACCCTATGCACAGCCCTATGGCATTATGGACATCAATGAAACCATCTCATCGTACTACGTCAGATTCCAGGTAGCAGACCAGCCTGGAGTAATCGCAGAGATTGCTCACATTCTGGCCACATTTGGCATTGGCATTTCTGCTACATCATCAGCCCAAGGGGTTAGTGATTGCAACGGCATTATTTGGAATGACCTCGTATTCATGCTCCATGCCTGCGAATGGGGACAACTCCAACTTGCACTTCAAGAAACTGCCCAAAGTCAGTTTGTAGCACCTAATCCCTGCGTACTTCGTATAGAACACCTCCTTCCTAAAGCCTAAATTCATCATCACCCAAATTCCATCATCACATGGCACTTATCGTTCAAAAATTTGGTGGCACATCCGTTGGCAGCATCGACCGCATTCGCAATGTTGCTCGTCGCATCCATGAAACCATAAGCGAAGGGAACCAAGTCGTCGCTGTTGTTTCTGCTATGAGTGGGGTCACAGATAAACTCATTGGCATGGCCAAAGAATTTTCTGATTCTCCTTCCGAACGCGAACTAGATATGCTCATGGCAACCGGTGAGCAACAGTCTATTGCCTTGCTTTCATTGGCATTACATGAATTAGGTGACAAAGCAGTATCATTCACAGGGGCACAAGCCGGCATTACCACATTTGGGAACCATACTCGTGGCAGAATTCAGAATATCGACCCCTCACTCATGCAAAAATACCTTAACGAGGGGAACGTACTTATTTGTGCCGGATTCCAAGGTGTAACGGAAGAAGGCATGATTCAAACCCTAGGTCGAGGTGGCTCTGACCTCTCTGCCATTGCCATTGCCGCAGCCCTAAAGGCAGATGTTTGCCAAATCTTTACAGACGTTGATGGCGTATATACTTGCGACCCTCGCGTGGTCAAAGACGCCGTAAAAATCCAAACTCTTTCATACGACGAAATGCTTGAAATGGCCTCTAGCGGCTCAAAAGTAATGCAATCTCGCTCTGTCGAGTTTGCAAAAAAATTCGGCGTCGTCTTTGAAGTTCGTAACTCCATGAACAATAATCCAGGTACTATCGTGCAAGAAGAAACCCCCTCTATGGAAGCCGTTGTTATCCGCGGCATCTCTATTGACAGAAATCAGGCTCGTGTCACCATCATCGGTATTCCGGACCAAATCGGCTATACTGCTCAAATTTTAGGAGCACTCGCTGATGCTGAAATTAACCTCGATATGATTCTGGCAAACACTGCCCACGATGGCTATGTACGCCAATCATTTACTATGCCAACAAATGACTTAGGCCGTGCTCAGGCTGCCCTTAAGTCTGTAATGACAGCTATGGGGCCAACTGTAAAAATGGAAACCGAAGCCGGTCTGGCTAAACTTTCTCTCGTTGGTATCGGTATGCGATCCCACTCCGGTGTTGGGGCTACTGCATTTAAAGCACTCGCTGATGCCAATATCAAAATTGGCATGATTTCTACTTCTGAAATCAAAATTGCCGTGATGATTGATGAGTCAGACATCGACGAAGCCGCTCGCGTTGTCCATAAGGCTTTCAATCTCGCAGAATAAAAGATTCTTTCCTCTTTTTCATACACTCCGGGCTTCATTCTCTCCCTTTCCCGGTGAGGATGAAGCCCTTTTATGTCGCACAGTACTGCTCTACATACCGGCTTTCGTGTTGTACATTTCCTAAAGTATTGTAAAAAGGTTCTATCCATTCCCCACATGATTGTCACCACTCAAAAACTTTGCAACTGGTTTATCACTCATTCAAATTCCGTTGGTAAACCTATTTGCCCTATTAAAATCAACCACTTGGTCATCATGGCTAACTGGCGTCATTTCTTACGCCACCAAAGCTTCCTAATCAACGAAGCCGTGGAGGTTTGGGAAAATGGCCCCGTATTGCCTACCATTTTCCATGAATATAAAAACGACCCTCCTTTCTCTGTTATTGAACATCCCAGTCGCCGCCAACCGGAGCTAGAGCCTGAGGAACTAGCTGCATTGGAGCCATTTCTTTTATACATCTGGGATTTATTTGCGAAATACACTCCTCAGCAACTTAGCCGTATCAATACAGCACCACTTTCCCCATGGGCTATTGCTCAGGGGAAAAACGCGACTATTTCTCACCAAGCTATCACAGATGAGCACCTCTTAGAGTACGACCGAGCTCTATTTGATTAGTACGTTCTCATTTTTTAAGGTCTGTTTCATTTCACATCTACTCTCTCTACCCAATCGTCTACTTCAATGACAAATTCATGGGGCTATACCCCCAAAGTCAAAGAAAAGCCCCTCATCCCGGACTAGGACGAGGGGCTGTGAATTTTTTCCTCCGAGTTATCGGCTTTTCAACTCTTAGAA
>JAUNER010000005.1:0-26962 GCA_030525455.1 Akkermansia sp.
CCAGCTGCCCACCGACCTGTTCTATAACACCGGCATTTCCACCTACATCTGGCTGATGAGCAAGGGTAAGCCCATGCACCGCAGCGGCAAGGTGCAGTTGATTGACGCCAGCAAGTGCTTTACCAAGCGCCGTAAGAACATCGGCTCCAAGCGCGTGGATTTGGACGATGCCTGTATCGACCTCATCCTCCGTGCCTACGAGGAGTTTACGGATGAGATCTATGAGGAAAGTGGGCTTGTAGTAGAGTCCAAGGTTTTTGATAACAGCTACTTTGGATTCACCAAGGTGACTGTCGAAACCGCACAGGTGGATGACTGCGGCAAGCCGCTGTTGAAGCGTGGCAAGAAACAGCCGGTCAAGGGTGCTTCCGACACGGAGATTATCCCCTTGTCCGAGGATATCGAGGCCTACATGGCAAAGAATGTGCTGCCCTATAACCCGCATGCCTACATCGACCCGGCAAAGGACAAAATCGGCTACGAAGTACCCTTTACCCGCCTGTTCTATAAGTTTGTAGCACCTCCGTCTTCCGATTCCATTTTTGAGGAAATCAAGGAGCTGGAAGCAGAGGAAACTAAGCTGATGAAGGAGTTGTTCGGCCATGAATAAATGGATAAAATTGAAATATGTGGCAACTTCTTTTTCAACAGCACAGAAACAGTCTGATGTTCTTGAAAACGGAGAATATAAGGTGTACGGTGCATCTGGTTTAGTAGGATACTTGGATACGTTTGGTGCAGATACCCCATATATAGGCATTGTAAAAGACGGAGCAGGAGTAGGTCGAACAAATATTTATAATGCATATACTAGCTTGTTAGGAACCATGGCATATATTGTTCCTCGCAACCCAGATAATACCAACCTACATTTTTTACAATATGCGATTTCTGCTTTGAACCTCGGAGAAACCGCAGGAGATAAGGCCACAATACCACACATATACTTTTCCGTATACGGCAATAAATATATACTCCATGTTCCTGTAGACACACAGAAAAAGATTGCAACATACCTCAATCAAAAATGCGACAAGGTTAATTCCCTCATCCAGAACGTCCAGACGCAGATTGAAAAGCTGAAGGCCTACAGGCAGAGCTTGATTACCGAGGTTGTCACCAAAGGACTTGATCCCACCGTGCCGATGAAAGATAGCGGCGTTGACTGGATTGGGGAGATTCCTGAGCATTGGAGCGTTGCTGCATTAAAATACTTTACTGACATTTTGCCAGGTTATGCTTTTTCCAGCAATGACTTCCATGCTGAAGCGGGAATCCCACTACTTCGAGGAGTAAATGTCACGCCTAACGGGATTCGATGGGATGACACAGTATATTGGAACAAAGAAATTACAGACAAGTTGAAACCCTTCATTCTGCAACTTGATGATATTGTTGTAGGTCTTGATCGCCCATGGATTTCAGAAGGCACTCGTATTACAAGAATGACAGAAAAGGATTTACCCTCTCTATTACTACAACGAGTATGCCGAATTCGCGTAAAAGCGAGCATGGATTCCCGCTGGGTGTTTCTGGGGATTGCGAGTAATGCTTTTAAGGAATCCTTATCCACCGAAACTACGGGTATTAGCGTTCCTCATATCAGCACAAAGCAAATAGGAGATTTCATTGTTGCACTACCATCCATGGAGACACAAAAAGAAATTTGTGACTTCATTGATAAAAAACGCAGCCAAATCGACCGTTTAATCACCAGCAAACAGGCTAAAATCGAGAAATTGGAACAGTACAAGCGTTCCCTCATTTACGAATATGTCACAGGGAAGAAGGAGGTAAGATTATGAATATACCTATAAAAATACAATCGGATGAAAATGGATATTTCGACCGTGAGTGCCCGAATGGAAACTGCCTGTATAAGTTCAAGATTAAGCTTAATGATTGGGAAAATAAGGTGTCCGATGAAGAAGTACATTGCCCGATGTGCGGTCACGTTGACACCTCAGATAAGTGGTGGACGCAGGAACAACTTGAGCAGATACATGAGATTACGAAACGTTTTGCAATAAAATATGTTCAAGAAGAGTTGGATAAGTCTTTTAAGAGCATAGTTCGATCAACACGCAACAATAAGTTCTGTAAGATAACATACAAGCCAGGAAGAAGGCTTTCGTTTATCAACAATCCCATTGGGCAGCTGCCGGAATGGGAACAAGAAATTACCTGCGAGAAGTGTAGCACCACGTATAGTGTTATTGGCTCAGCTTACTTCTGTCCTTGCTGTGGTTATAATTCAGCGAGTTCTTCTTTTTCTGAGTCTCTTGATATTATTGAAAAGAAACTGGCCTCTCTTCCTCGCGTAAAAGAGCTTTACTGTGAACTATACGATATGGATAAGGCTGAAACTATGTGCAGAAGCATGATTGAAGAGAGCCTTGGCGACTGTGTTTCTGCTTTTCAGAAGTTTGCTGAACGACGCTATGTTGAAATAACCGGAAAAAGCGTACGAGTAAATGATTTTCAGATTATTGACAAAGGGAGCAATCATTTCCTAAGCACAGTTGGCTACGGATATGAGAGGTGGCTCTCCGAATATGAGTTGCGTACACTTAAGCTCTATTTTCAGCGGAGGCACTTATTCGAACACAACAATGGAATGGTAGATGAACAGTATTTATCCAAAACTGGCGATAAGAACTATTCCATTGGGCAACGATTAATTATTAGGAAAACGGAAATTAGAGAGGTCCTGAATATACTGAAGAAGCTCGGTAAAGGAATCCTTTCTATTGCTCATAGCTAGGAGACATAACATGGACAAAAGCGAAAAACGATTTGAGCGGGATATAGAATCCTTTTTGATCTCCCCGGTAGGCGGCTACACCCAATTCAAGGGGCAGGATGCGACGGGCAACTGGGTATGTACCCGGGAACACGATGTAGCCAAGTGTATCTACATGGATGTGCTCTGTGAGTTCATCGCCAAGACCCAGCCCAAAGAATGGGCTAAATACACCAAATACTATGGTGTAGCCGCAGCGGACAAACTGTACCACCGACTAGAGACCACTATATCAAACCAAGGGCTTCTGTCGGTTTTGCGAAACGGCATAGAAGACATGGGGTGTAAGCTGAAAGTCTGCTACTTCAAACCTGAGTCTGATCTAAATCCACTCGATGCCGAACGTTACGAAGCCAACGTTCTGGGCTGTACACGTCAGTTTCGTTACTCCGCAGGCAACACTAATACTATTGATATGGTATTATCCGTCAACGGTATCCCCGTGGTGGCGCTGGAGCTGAAAAACCAGCTGACCGGGCAGAACTATGTATATGCTATCAACCAGTATAAACATGACCGTAGTTCCAAGGAATTTGCATTTCGTTTGAATCATCGGTTTTTGGTCTACTTTGCCGTTGACCATTACGAAACATGGATGACCACTCAACTAGCAGACGACAAAACACGATTTTTTCCCTTCAATCAAGGTTCTAACGGTGCAGGAATGACCGGAGGGGCTGGAAATCCTCATAATCAAGATGGTTACGCAACAAGCTATCTTTGGGAGCAGGTGTTACAACGCGATAGTCTACTAGACCTCATTCATCGATTCATTTCTTACGTCAAAGAAAAGGAAGAAGTGGTTGGCAAGAACGGCATCAGCAAGACAGTAATCAAGGAAAAGATAATTTTCCCGCGCTATCATCAGTATGATGTGGTACGGAAACTCACGAGTGATGTGCGACGGAACGGAGTTGGTTCCAATTATTTGATTCAACATTCTGCCGGTTCGGGTAAATCGAATTCTATTGCGTGGATTGCCTATCGTCTTGCATCCGTACACGATGCTCAGAATAATGGTATATTTGATTCTGTAATCGTTGTTACTAACCGTGTAGTGCTTGATAGTCAGTTACAAGATACAATCAATAGTTTTGAGCACAAAGTTGGTTTGGTTGAGGCTATTGATGATAAGAAAAACTCACGCAATCTTGCCGATGCCATCAATGATAAGAAGCGTATTATTATCTGTACCATTCAGAAGTTTCTTTTTGCAAAGAAAGATATGGATAAGTTCCGAGGGCGTAGGTTTGCTGTCATTATCGACGAAGCTCACCAGGGGCAGAATGGTGAAAGTGCAAAATCGCTTCGGCGTAGCTTAATTGACTTTGGTATTGCCATTAAGGAATATGCTGAGGATGCAGGAGTGGATGAGGAAGAAGTAGATTTAACCGATGAATATATCAATGCCATTATAGGACAGGGAAGACATGAGAATCAGTCATTCTTTGCCTTTACTGCAACCCCGAAAGCTCAAACTCTTGAACTATTCGGAACAATGGTTGGAATAAGTGCGGAGGGCTTACCTATTAAAGCTCCATTTCATGTGTATTCCATGCGACAGGCAATAGAGGAGGGGTATATTCACGATGTATTGTCTAATTATGTGACTGTAAGGGAAGCATTTAAGCTGGTTCGTGTATCAGAGGATAATCCGGAACTGATAGAAGGAAAAGCGGCATCTGCATTGTTCAAATATTACAAACAACATGGTTACACAATTGCCCAAAAGACGGAAATGATCATGACCAATTTCCTGGAGAACTGCCGCTATCAGATTAACGGCAAAGGCAAGGCTATGGTTGTGGCTGACAGCCGTGCTAACGCGGTACGTTATTACTTAGCCATTAAGCAATATATTGAAGACCATCATGAGCAATGTGCCGGGTGTGATGTGATGGTAGCGTTTTCCGGTGAAGTGAAGCTGAATGATTATCCTACAGAAAAGCCGTATACCGAAGCTTCTTTGAATTTGGATGAGAACGGTAAATACATCACCACCGATAAGAAGTTTCGCAAGGCTTTTCACAGCAATCAATACAATATTCTGGTCGTGGCGAATAAATATCAGACAGGGTTTGATGAACCTTTGCTTCACTCCATGTATGTGGATAAGAAACTGCAAGACGTGACAGCTGTGCAAACTCTTTCTCGTTTGAATAGAACGGCATATGGGAAGAATAGTACGTTTGTTATGGACTTTGAGAACACGGAGCAGAATATTAAGGATGCATTCCTACCATATTATGAGAGTACTACGCTTGAGGGAAGTACGGATTTGAATAAAGTCTACGATTTAAGGGATAAGATTCGAGAGCTTATGCTCTACAACTTCGATGATGTAGAGTCCTTCAACAAATACATGAAGACACAATCGGGCAAAGAGCAGGACGCCGTAGCTCTTGGCAAGCTATCCGGCATGTTCCGCCCCGTTATCGCCCGCTACATGGAATTGAGCGAAGATGAACGCTATATTACTCGCGATTATGTAAAAAAATTCAATAATGCTTATTCCTTTGTTACCCAGTTGGTTCGTTTGCATGACCGGGAATTGTTTGATGAATTCCAATACACATCTTATCTCATTAGACTTTTACCCAAAGTAGACAGCGGGGACATTGGTAATATAGAGGATAAAATTAAGCTGGAATATGCAAACCTAAGGGAAAGCTTCCAAGGGGCTATTACTCTTAATGAGAAGCCTCCTATATTTAAACCTAAAGGAGATAATCCGCCCAAACCACCGGATAAAAAGAAAGACACTCTCCAGAGTATCATCGACAAGGTGAATGAACGCTTCAGCGGTAATTTCACCGATTCAGACCGCGTTATTATTGAAGGTATCTATCAGATGTTTATGAAAGATACGGAGGTAAAGAAGTTCCGAAAATATGCTAAAGACAATAGTACGGAGATGTTTGTAAAGGGATTATTTCCCGACAAATTCCGTGATATTGTAACCCAATGTTTCATGGATAATAATGATACATTTACAAAGTTGTTTAATGATCCTGATTTCTATCAAAAAGTTCAGGATGTGATGGCTCAAGAATTGTATGATTCGTTACGGAAAGGGTAAGAAGTACATCGAGAATACATACGATAAGCACAAGCAAGACGAAATCAGCAAGACAATCCGTCGGTTTATACGGTTGTATGAGTTCTTAATACAAGCCAGTTGTTTTGAAGACGTAGATTTGCATAAGAAGTATAATTTTTTGTCGTATCTCAGTTCGTTTATGAAGACTAGACATGCGAGAGGGGGCTTCAATTTGAACGGCAAATTAAAGGCCAGCGGATTTGCTCAGAAGAAAAAACAAGAGCACTCAAAGACCAAAATTATCTCTAACCCTAATGTTCGCTTACCGGAAGCAGAAGGTGCTTCTGGCGAATCGAAAGAGGAACGCTTGTCTAAAATCATTGAGGAAATTAATAGTCGCATGGGTAAAGAGTTTGATGGCGATGTGGTGATAAAATCTCTCCTTCAGATGCGTGATTTGCTTATGAAATCTGAAGTACTAAAGCGTAGTGCCTTAAACAACACAGATCGTGACTTCGAGTTTGCATTTTACAAGAATATAGATGCTGTTCTGGTACAAGGTTTGGAACAAAACCAAGACTTTTATACAACATTACTTGACGATGAAGAACTCAAGAAAGAGGTGTTAGGTATTTTTATCTCTGAAATTTACGCTGGACTCAGGAATAAAGATTACTTAGATGTGGTGGAAAAGGTGTTGGAAGTAGATGCGGAGGAATAGTATGGATGAATCTTTAAACTCAGATATATTTCATAGAGAGTCTATCGCAAAAACAATGTGTAAGTACATTGTAGAAACTTCTACTGAAATTATTTCACCAATTGTTTTAGATGGTCCTTGGGGAAGTGGGAAAACAACTCATGCGGAAAGAATTCGTGAATGTTTTCTTCGGGAATATAATGATACAGTGAAATGTATTTATTGGAATGCATCTTTTTCCGATTATGCGTTGGAGCCGCTCCCGATGTTTGTAGCTACTTTATACGATTCTATTTCAGAAGAGAAAAAAGCCGACTTTGCTCAAAGGGCTTTCGATTTATGTTGTGGGTGGATTTTGGGTGCGACAATGAGCGTTGGTACTCAAGTATTAGAGGCGACAGTTGGTGTCAATTGTAAACAATTAATAAATGATAGTAAAAACGGAGCTGCCATATTCGATAAACAGAGTAAATTAAAATCCCAGTTTAATTCTTTTTTGGAAACAGCAGGTAATGAACAAAATCGTATTGAGACGGCACGTGCTCTCATCCAGTTAGCGAAATCGGAGAAGAGAGAATTGATTATTATTATAGATGAATTAGATAGATGCCGCCCAGATTTCGCATTAAAGATGATAGAGATTATTAAACATCTTTTTGACGAAAATGGGTGTAAATTTATATTAGTAATGAATAAATCTGTGATATGTCGCGCGATTGAAAGTTTATATGGGTTAAATGCTGATGAATCGGAGAATTATTTGTCAAAGTATATAAAAACAGATTTTCAGCTTCCTAGAAGTATATACAATAGGTATTTGTACAAGCTGGAATCATGTTCGGAGCTTTATTTTTACGAATTGTTAAAAACTGATAAAAAAAATAATTGGGAGTGTAATGAATTATTAAATCAACTTGTTTCGTTTGTCATTAATAAAAAATCACTTCAATTTCGAGAGGTTGAGAAGTGGGTTAGAATGTTTCGATTTATGCAGTCCGTTGTATCGAAAGATGAGCAGATGAAAATAAATAATATGGAAAATTATGTTGATTGCTTTATTTGCTTTTTTTCTTACATACACGCATTTTATCCTGATTATGTTATAGGAATGTTTACCAAGCAAGTAAACGTTGATTTAATTTTTGAAGCTATTGGGTGCGAGACAACATCGAATCGTGGTTTTGATTTTAAAGAGTTCGAGTCTATAAATTACGTAAAATGTATTTTAGATTTTTATTTTGAAGAAGCTGACAAAATAAGAATAATAAATCAGAGTGATTTAAAAGGTTATGAATTTTTTTTAATCGGTGAAAATATATTGAAGCAATGTATAGAATTAGCTATTTTTCTACGATAATAATATGTTTTTAAATTACGGAAATTTAATCGTGCAATGATAGCCTCTGCGGTGTCTAAAGAAGAAAAACTTGATTCTTTAAAGACACATCGTGTATAGATTACCGGAGCTGAGGGTGAGGTAGTTTTTTGGGGCTGAAGCCCCATGGTCCAAGGTGGATTTTTTTTGGGGCTGAAGCCCCATGGTCCGGGGGAGTTTTTTTGGGGGCTGAAGCCCCATGGTTCAGGGGTGGAGATTTCATTCTTGCTTGGTATTTATTGGTGGAGTAGTATGGAGAGAGAAGAGATGGATAAGGGTAGATATTATCAGAAATCGCTTAGGAATAGGAATATAAATTATCGATGGGGGCGATTTTTTGTGACGATTCAGGCTGAGCATAATTCGTGTATTTTTGGGGCGATTGTGGGGGATAGGTGTGTTTTGAATGAGTTAGGGGAAGGTGTGAGGGAGGTACTGGTGGGGATGGGGCAGAAGTATGCTGAGCTTGATGTGGGGGAGTATGTGATTATGCCGAATCATATTCATGTGATTATGCATATTAAGCAATGTGAAACGAATAAGGAGCATCATTTGGGATTTTTGGTGGGGTTGTTTAAGGGGAAAACGACGTTTGTCTATGGTAAATTGAAACGTGACGGACTAGTGCCGGATATAGGTGAGCATTTGTGGATGCTTGATTATTGGGAGAAAAAGATTTTTAGCGATGAGCAGTTGAGGGGTTTTGAGAGGTATATTCGGAATAATGCGAACAACTGGACGAAGGAGCGATGGGGGGCTGTGACAAGGTATATGCTGGGTGAGGTGGATTTATTGAATCGCCCGCTGAGGGCATTTGTGGCGTCGCAGGAGGGAAAGATGTATTCCTTTAAGCCTCGTCGGTTGGAGTTGCCGGAGCATGGGGCTTTAGCCCCACAGACAGAAGAGACTGTGCTTATTTCGACGTTTACAAGTGAACAGGAGAGAGAGGTGCTTAGGCGGGCATTGAAGAAAAAACGCTGTATCATTCATGTGTGCCCTCAGGGGATACCGAGGAGGGAGGAGCTTTCAGACGAGCAAAGACAAGCTTTGGACGAGAAGCGATTGTTGTTTATTTCGCCCCAAGAGGGTGGTGGGCGGTTGAATAAAAAGGTGGCGACTTGGTGTAATGAGTATGTGCTACGGAATGCAATGGATATTTGGGTGGGCGATATAACGCCTAACGGGATGCTGGCTGTGCTGACAGAGACTGTGAGAAAAGGGCGGTTGTGGGATTGATAAAGGTTGGGGGGAAAGCCCCGTGGTTTATGGTTGGGGGCTTAGTGAGCTTCTAGCCAGTTGGCACCGGTGGCGGCTTCTACGAGAAGAGGGACGTCGTTGGGGAGGGGGAGGGCAGAAGTCATGGCGTCTTTGATGAGAGGGATGAGGTGGAGCTCGTCTTTGTGTAGGTCGATGAGTAATTCGTCGTGGATTTGGAGGATGAGTTTAGAGCGAGAGCCTTTTAGGAGTTCTGCGACTTTAATCATGGCCAGTTTAATCATATCTGCGGCAGTACCCTGTATGGGGGTATTGATAGCGGTGCGTTGAGCGGCTTGTTTGATGTTTTTATTGGCAGAGTTGATGTCCGGTATGTAGCGGCGGCGGCCTAGCAGGGTTTGGGCAAAGCCGTGGGTTTCTGTATCGTGGATAAGGGAATCCATGTAAGATTTTACCCCGGGGAATTGGTTAAAGTAGTTGTCGATTAGCGTGGCGGCTTCTGCTCTGGAGCAGCCGAGACGCTGGGATAAACCGAAGGCAGAGATGCCGTAAATGATGCCGAAGTTGACAGTTTTTGCGGCGCGGCGCATATCAGAGTCAACCTCATCACGGTCAATGCCGTACATACGGGCGGCAGTTTCGCGGTGGATATCGCGACCCTGGCGGAAAGCATCGCACAGGGCAGAGTCACCGGAAAGAGCTGCCATGATGCGGAGTTCTACTTGTGAATAGTCTGCAGAGAGCAGGGTGTACTCATCAGAGGCAGGGACAAATGCCGTGCGAATCAAGCGCCCCTGCTCGGTACGGATGGGGATATTTTGGAGGTTGGGTTCTTGAGAAGCCAGTCGTCCGGTAGCGGTCATGATTTGCATGAATTTGGTATGGATGCGACCATCTGCGGGGCTGATGAATTCCGGCAGGGCATCTAAATAGGTGGATTTGAGTTTGCTATTTTCGCGATAGGCGAGGATGTCGGCGATGACCGGGTGCAGATGCTCAAGGGAGCTGAGAGTGGCTTCATCGGTGACGTATTGCCCGGTTTTGGTTTTTTTTGCTTTTTTGACCAGTTTGAGTTCATCAAAGAGGAAAGTGCCGAGCTGTTTAGGAGAATTGATATTGATGGGGTAACCGGCAGTAGACTCGATGCGAGAGCGTAAGCCCTCGATAATATCCCCTACTTGAGCAGAAGCTTTGTGTAAAGAGTCCGGGCGTACATGAACACCCTCGTATTCCATATTTGCCAGCACCGGGAGCAGTGGTAATTCTACAGACTCAAACAGCTCCTGCATACCAAGGGTGGTAAGCTGAGGCTGAAGCCGCTGGTAAAGCTGCATGGTAATGTCGGCATCTTCGGCAGAATAGCGAGCCATCACCTCTAGCGGCACATCTGCGGTAAGAAGTTGGGATTTATCATTTGGGTCTACTTTTGCAATGTCTGCCAGTTTGATTGTGGTGTAGTTGAGTAAGGATTCTGCCAGGGCATCCATGCTGTGTTTCATGCCCGGGGCGATAAGTGCGTGAGCGAGGAATGTATCGTAGAATGGTCCCTGCACCATTATCCCGGCGTGGCGCATGATTTGTAGGTCAAACTTGAGATTATGCCCGATTTTTAGGGCAGAATTTTCAAATAGAGGGCGAAGTTTTTCTATGAGCTGTGGTTGAGAGTCAGCAGAGATAGGCACATACCAAGCATGGTGTGGTTTATCAGAGAAAGCAATGCCAATGAGAGAATCAGTCAGTGGGTCTAGCCCGGTTGTTTCTGTATCGAAACACCATGAATCCAGCCCCTGAAGGGAAGCAATCATAGCAGCGAGTTTCTCTTCAGAATCCACACAAATGTATTCGTGGGCGACATCCTCTACAGAGCGGAGCGGTTGGGCGGCAAAAAGTTCCAGCTGAGCAGATTCTTGCGGTGATTCCGGCTGTGGGGAGGAGGCGGGCGTAGGTGCCGGGCTTAATTGGGCAAATAAATCATCGGCAGGGAGAGGAGCCGGGGCTTGCGGTGCGGACTCTTTACCGAAAATGCGAGCCATCATCGAGCGGAACTCCAGAAGCTGAAGCAGTTTTTTGAGTTCATCGGCATGAGGCGGCTTTTTTGAAAAATCAGACAGAGTTTCTTTGATAGGCACAAATCTATCGATAGTAGCCAGTTGTTTAGATAAATGGGCTTTATCGGAATTTTCTTCGATAGTTTGGCGGCGTTTGCCTTTCAGTTCAGCGGAATTGGCGATGAGGTTCTCTACACTACCGAATTGAGAAATGAGGAGTTTTGCCGTCTTTTCGCCAATGCCCGGTACGCCGGGGATGTTATCTGCCGAATCCCCCATGAGAGCCAGGATGTCGATAATTTGAGCGGGGTTTTGAATTTCCCAGTTTGATAGTAAGGCAGGGAGGTCGATAACTTCGTGGTCAGCACCTTTTTTGCCGGGTTTCCAGAGATAGCAAGTAGGGGAAATAAGCTGCCCTAGGTCTTTATCCTGAGAAACCATGAAGCTGGTGAAATCACCGCTTTCGTCAGCTAATCGAGTGAGGGTACCTATGGTGTCATCTGCCTCATAGCCGGGATAGCGGAGGATGGGGATATTCATGCACTCCAGGAATTGGAAAATGAGTGGCATTTGTGCCTTTAAGTCCTCCGGCATACTTTCGCGGTTCGCCTTGTAATCCGGGTAGAGTTCGTGACGGGCGGTAGGGGTGGAAGTATCGAAACAAGCAACAATGTGAGTAGGTTTTTCGTTTTCCAGAATACTCAGTAAGGTATTGGCAAATCCATAAACAGCAGAGGTCACTTGCCCCTGTGAATTTTTGATGGGATTAGCAAAAAAAGCATAATGGGCACGGAAAGCTAAAGCCATGCCATCTAGGATGAATAAGCGATTTGCCGGTGTATCTGTCATCTCGCACGCATCATAGCATTTCGTGAGGAAGGAAGCGAATGCTAATTGCGTTTATCGGTAAATCCGTGAAGAAAGATTATTGCAAATAGATGGTGGGGTCCGGAATGCCTGCTAGGCGGAAGGCCTCTTTGCGTTCCAAGCAAGTAGAGCAAGTACCACAGTGGTTTTCACCGCCTTTGTAGCATGAATACGTATGAGCAAAATCTACACCCAGCTCGTGCCCCAAGCGAGTAATGCCGATTTTATCAACATCAATAAATGGGCGAAGAATATGTAACTGTGCGTAGGTGCCATGCTGAATGGCCGAACTCATGGCACTCATAAACTCTTCGCGGCAATCAGGGTAGATGCTATGGTCACCGGAGTGAGCGGCAATGACAAGGGCAGAGGCTTCGTGGCTCTCTGCGATGCCGGCGGCAATAGCCAAGAAAATACCATTGCGGAACGGCACGACTGTTTGTTTCATCCCCTCTAAATCGTAATTGCCGTCAGGAATAGTATCTGCCCCGGATAAAAGGGCAGATTTTAAGTGGGCAGAAATAGAAGAAATATCAATGATGCGATGCTCAATGCCTAGAGCATTTGCTTGATAGGCGGCACATTTAAGCTCTTGCTTAGCATGATTCGAAGCATAGTCAAAGCTAAGAGCTAGTTTGACACGATGATGTTTATGTGCCCAGTAGAGGGCTACACTCGAATCAAGCCCCCCACTGAGGAGTACCGCTACATCTTGCTGAGGCATCATGATAAAGCGAGGAGGGAAGGATTAAAGCGGGCGGTTTTCCGGCTGATGCTCGGCTACGCAGGTAAGCTGAATGCCACCACGAGGCGAGAATCTACCCTCAACTTTTAACCAACGCGGAGAAATTGCCGCTACTAAATCATCTGTGATGCGGTTGACAATTTGTTCGTTGAAAGCAGGATAATTGCGGTATGAGGCTAAGTAATACTTCAGAGATTTTGTCTCTACGCAAAGTTCATCCGGCACATAGGTAATCATGAGATGGCAGGAGTCCGGCTGTCCTGTGACCGGACACAGTGATGAGAACTCGTGAGTATCAAGCGTGATGGTATAGGGGCGAGTGCCGCGATTTGGGAATGATTCTAAACGAGCATCGTCCGGATTTGTAAAGAAGGAACTTTGAGAACCGAGGAGTGTGAGTTTATCTGACATAGTGAGAAGTGCTTATAGTGTTGAGTTAAAAGAAAAGGAATTATTCCTGTGACGTCGTGGAGCTTTCGGGAGATTCTTTGATGTAAACGTCTTGCTGAGGGAAGGGGATTTCAATATGGTGTTCATTGAAAGTGCGGTAAATTGCCTCTCTAACTTGAGAAAGGGACGCCCCTTTGCTCTGTACGGGAACCCAAACCCAGACGGCTAGATTTACGGCATTGTCGCCAAAATTATCTAGTAAGACAGAACTACTATTAGTTCTGGATAAACAACGAAGATTGCTTAGCTCATCTAGGATTAAGTTTCTAGCTTCATCAATATCGGTGCCATAGGCAACACCAATCTCAACCTTGGCATTTTCGTAGCTGTGGTTGCGAGTCATGTTGCGGAAGTTTTTATTGAAAAGCTGGGAGTTATGGAAAGCAATCACAGAGCCATCTAGGGTTTCTAATAAGGTTGTGCGATAACCAAGACTGGAAACTTTGCCACGGTAGCCATCACATTCAATCATATCCCCCTGGCGTAGGCGACCCATCATCAGAGATAGGCCACTGATGAGATTATCAATGGTGTCTTTCATGGCTAAGCCCACGCCCATACTTAAGCCCCCCATCACCATGAGAATGCCACTATAATTAGCATCTAAAATGATGAGGGCAACAAGAGCAAAGAGCCCCCAAATAACGAGCATAGAGAGTGTGATGAGTGTGGGAATAATGCCGGACTCATACTTTTCGCCATAAAAATCATGAAGCGTCTTTTTCCCTACGAAAATGAGGTAATTGAGAACGATAGCTAAGAGGATGATAAGAATAATATCGCTAAAGCTAAAGGTGACTAGGTCTTTTACTGTAATTGTATGGAACATCAACTGGGTGATTTTGTCACCCATGTCGAAAATATCTGCCGGCCAAATGAAGCTGAATAGAATAAGGAAAATGGATAAAAATGGGAAGATGAGCTTTGTGATAAACGGGCGAATCCAATGAAGGTCTCGCTGGTGGCGGTTTTTGTATCTTTCTTCATAATTATGGCTTACATCCCATAGCCCCACGAGTAGAAGAATGCTGGCCATGAGCATAATCCAAGTCATGAGAATGAGAAATGCCATAAAGCAGAACCCAGCCCAGCAAAGAATGGTGCCGGCAATATTGAGAACAAGGGAAATAGTGGTTAGGAAATTGTCTAACTTCGGCAATTTCTTTCTGTATTTTAACCAACTGAAAATAGAAATTAGAGTAACTAAGGTGAATAAAATTGGCATGGTGATATCGACAATGACATTCGTCACCATAAATGTACGGAGTAGCATGAAAAAGCCCCCTAAGCACAGGTATGGAGCATAGGCACGCACGCCATAGTGGATAAAGCCTTTTTCAAACCGAGAAACAACAGAAAAAAGCAGACCGCTCAAAAGTAAGAAAAACTCTGCCCCTAGCGAGGCTGCACTACAAATTAAGTAATCGTCTGATATAATATAAACCAATGCTAAAAACAGCGAGAGCAGGAATAAGGTAGACACATTGGCTAGGGAATATCGCTTCTCAAACAGACTGCGTCGTGTGAGAAAATCTTTTAGTATATAACGTGTGAGTAATCTGGAAATCATCCAAGCGACGATGGTCATGGCCAGCAAAACGCCACCATAATACTTGATGCTACTGAAATCGGAAGCTAGGTTAAATTTACTGGCGGCGTTCTTTTTCCACGATGAGATACAAATTTGGTAAGCAGTGGACGGAGAGAAAAAAATCAAGTGGGATTGCGGTGCCGGAGATAGGAAGGTTTTATCAAAGAGAGAGTTGTAAATTTTATCACTTTCCCGGGTAAGGGTTTCGATTTTTTTTGATAATTGGGCAAACTCTTTTTCGTAGCCGGAAATTTCCAGATTGAGTTTTTTTAGCTTCTTTTCTAATTGAGCACAAGTGTTTAGGCTTTTGTTTCTGAGTTCAAGGGTTTGGGGTTCGAGAGTGGTAGCGGATTTGAGGGAATTTTGGAGTTTGTCGAGGCGTTCTAATTCTTGGTTGACGCGATAATGATGTGCTAAAAAATTTGGAGATTTTTTTTCGTATTCTCTAATGAGGCGAGAAGCCCCCTTGCAGTAAAATGCCTGGGAAAAAACTTTTTGGTCATCGAGAGCGTAGAGTACAGCAGACATTTCATACACACGGGTATCGTAATATGTGTAGATATCTTTAGCTGTATTAAGCTGGGATTGGATGAAAGTGATGCGTTCGGAAAGTGTTTTTTCGAGAATGCTAATTTCGTGGCTTAGTAGTTGAACCAAGGAATTCATTTCCTTAGGTGCAGAAAATGCGGCAATTTCTTCATTCGGGTAATTTTCCGGGTGAGAAGTCGTAGGCTCCTGAGCGGTGCTTATGCCGAAGCTCAGAAAAAGAAAGAAACATTGCACAATAAATGCTATGGAATGACGGATGCCTTTCATTGTTAAGTCAGCGAATTAAAGCAGTTGAGAGACGATGGGTCAAGCTCAGAGAGTGACTGTTAGTTAGTTGGTACGGGAATTAACGTGAGAGTTCTCTTTAGAGTGAGTAGGGGATGAGAGAGAAGGGAATGTGTGACGTATAAAGTTAAATAATCCGGCTAATAAAGTACCGCTGATGCTGTGCCAAACGCAACACAAGGCAGAAACAATGGCCGCTTCCGGTAATAAGGGGAAGTGTTTGGTAGCCAGAACTGTGGCCAGCCCGGCATTTTGCATACCTACCTCGATGGATAAAGTGCGGCACTTGGCAGAGTTCATGCGAAAGAATTTGCCGAGCAAAAAACCTAGAAGATAGCCTAGAGAATTATGCAAAAACACAGTAACAACAATAACACTACCGCTATGAATAAAACTTGCCCCGTGGGCAGCGGTTACGCCACCAACGATGCAGGCAAGACCGAGTACAGAAAATCCCGGCATGATTTGGCAAATTTTTCCGTATCCGGCACGAGATTGGAATAATTTATTGGCAATAGCCCCGATAGCAACAGGTAAAATAGTGACAAATAAAATGCTTCTGAACATACCCCATGCATCAACGTCTATGCTTTCACCCGCTAGTAAAAGGACGAGAGTAGGCGTCATGAACGGAGCCAGTAAAGTAGAGGCTGTAGTCATGCCTACAGAATAAGCAAGGTCGCCCCGGCACAAAAAGCTCATGATATTACTAGAAACACCACCGGGACTGCACCCTACCAGGATAAGCCCCACGGCAACTCCTTTGGGTAAATCAAATGTACTTACGAGGAGCCATGCCAGCAAAGGCATGATGGAATACTGAGCACAAGCCCCTATAAAAATATCCCATGGGCGAGAAGCAAGAATGCGAAAATCATCCGGACGAAGCGTCATCCCCATTGTGAGCATAATAAAGCCTAGCAGTAATGCTTGAGTATCACCTTGAACCCAAGTAAATACACTTGGGTTGAAAAAGGTAAAAACGGCAATGGCAATAATAAACAGAGAAGTATAGCGGGATAACCAAGTACTGGTAGAGATTAAGGCTCGAACAATGCCGGAAGAAGATGTGGGGGAGGTTTTCAAAGTAGAGAAAGAGACTATGAAGTGTTAGTCTTTTTGAGCAAAGGTTTTTTCTACACACTCTTGCATTTGCTGCATTTGCTCTTCCATGCTGGCAACGAGTTTTAGCTGAGTACGGGCACGGTGCAGATTATGTTCCGGTCGGTGAGTTTTGAAATACACGTCTCCTTCTAGATAGTCTGTAAGGAAGCGAATGCCTGTTTCTAAGGTAATAAGGAGACCGGAAAATGATAGGTACTCAATTTCTGTGGGAGTGATGAAATCTTTTACAGAATCATAGAATCCCCGGGTGACAGCCTCGAACATAGGGAGTCGCATATAGGTTTTGGATAAATCCTCGTCATCTTCCTCGGCAGGGGAGGTCATGGTACGCACCATATCGCCGAAATCATAGAGCAAAGTGCCCGGCATCACAGTATCTAAGTCGATAACACAAACGGCTTGGTCTGTGTCTTTATCGAGCATAACATTATTGATTTTTGTATCGTTGTGGACGATTCGAGTAGGGATAATAGATTTAGCCAGGAGGTTGAGTACGGTATCAACATAGTGTTCTCTTTGGCGGATGAAATCTAATTCCTCTTGGCAGTTTTTCAAGCGATTATGTTTATCTGTAAGAGCGACAGCCATAAGGCGGTCATATCGCCTACGCGTGTGGTGGAAATTTGGGATTGTTTCGTGAATGTCAGCAGGATTCATGTCGCAGAGTAACTGCTGAAATGCACCAAATGCCTGAGCGGCTTGGAAAGCTTGGCGTGGTGTTTCTGCTACGTCGCAAGTGTAGGTGTTTTCCAGGAAATTATAACAACGCCAAAATCCGGACCCCTGGAGTTCCAAGTATTTTCGTCCACCTTTAGCCGCATACAGGGTGAGAGTTTGACGGAAGGGAGATTTTAGTACACGGAGCATTTTCCATTGGATGTGATTACAGACTTTTTCTACATTATGCATCACATCGCGAGGGCATGGAAATACAGCATCGTTGACTCGTTGGAAGATATAGCGGTCAATTTGTCCATCATCTCGTCTGTATGAGGCACAGAACGTCGTGTTGATGTGCCCACTGTTAATGGTGTCGCATTCTACAAATTCTCCGGCAATAGCAAAGGCATCTCCCAACATGGAGACTTGCTCTTGAATGCAAGATGTTTGAAATACATTAGATAATGGCATGATGACGAAATGATTGGTGTGGCCCAGAGTTTATGGGAATTTAGTGTTTTTTACCAAGTCAATTTGTATTGGCTCATTCTATTCTTTTTGACTTAGACCGACAAGTTTTTTTCTTACGGAAATGAGAGAAAGGAGGCAACTGCTTTAAGATGATTTTAGTGTGCAAATTTGATAAATTATTATTTCCGTTAGAGTGAGATTCTAAAATGTATTTGAAAATGGCGGCAGTTAGTACGCTGTTTCTACTTGATAATGTGAGATAATGTGTTAAATTCAAGTGCGTATATGGCATTTGAGGATACGGAGCAAGTAGAATTTGAGGAAGTAGACAGTCATGCTACACCACTTTGGGTAGTGATGATTTGGGGAGGTGTGACTATAATGCTAGGGGTGGCATTGGCCGTGGCGATGTGGAGTTTTAACGTTAAGGAAATAGGTTGGGATTATCTTAATAAATCCGGAGAAGTCATTGAGGGTACGACGAATTTACTAGGTCACTTTGGTCTTTATTATGCAGGGGGGGTGTATTGGGTATTTGGGGCTATGAGTTGGTTTATTCCTCCCATGTTGGTATGGTGGGGTGTTTATAGGTTAAGGCACTATGGTGAGTTAGCTCGTCCGATTTTTATTGGTGGACTGTGTGTGCTGTGTTTTGGTACTGTGATATTAACAATGTGCCAGACTCCCGGTGTAGAGTGGGTTGCAGAGCATCAGTTATTAGGGGCCGGTGGGCTTGTCGGGGATATTTTGGGGGTGCATTTATTAGAACCATTGATGGGAGATGATATACTCATAGGTGTGAGTACCCTAGGTTATATTATTTCACTTGTGTATGCATTAGATTACCGATGGAAGCCATTTTTAAAAGGCTGTGTGATTGAATATAAATTTTGGAGAGAGCGACGAAAAACTCAAAAACTGGAACGTGAAGCTGAGAAATTAGCTCGCGATACAGAAGAGTTACGCGAGTCGATGAATGAGACATGGACATGGGGGCGTCCTGTAGGAATTGCGAATAAATCGGCAATGCCTCAGCAGGAGGATTTGGATTCATTAGAGGACGATGTGCAGATGACCCCGACAGTAAAGCGTTCTCTCTTTGATGAACAAGATGAATTTTCTACATGGGGGACAGGAAATGCGGTTGAAAATGAACCACCCAAAAAGCAAGAACAATCCTCCATGGAGCTTCCTATAGAGCCGCGCATCACTGTAGCAAAGCCATCGCAACTAAAATCCATGCCGAAGGTGCAGCCATTTACGAAAACAACGGCTCCGCCTAGCGATGAATATGCCAATTATAAATTACCGGGGTTTGAATTACTCAATTTTAAGGAACAAAAAGGCATATCTGAAGAAGATAGACAGGAGATGTTTGATACGCAACAGCGTATCATAGATACTATTGCTCAATTTGGCTATACGTTAACAGCCGGGGACATTACGCGAGGGCCTACGATTACAAGATACGAATTTTATCCCCCACCGGGTGTGAGAGTGATGAACTTTTTGAAGTTCCAGAATGACATAGCTCTAGCTACAAGTGCCACGGCTATCAGTATGCACACACCTATTCCCGGGAAAAATACCATGGGGATAGAGATTGAGAATAAACATAGAATGCCGGTTCAATTGCGAGAACTTCTGCAATCTGAAGCATTTTGTTCGCCAAAGAAAAAAATCCCGGTGGCTCTTGGGAAAAACGTTTACGGTGAACCTGTCATTGGTGACTTAGCCGGTATGCCTCACATGTTGGTAGCCGGTACAACCGGGTCCGGTAAATCTGTGTGTATTAACTGCATGCTCATTTCTATGATTATGAAGTTCCGCCCAGATGAGTTACGTCTCATCATGGTGGACCCGAAAATGGTAGAAATGATGCCCTATGCATCATTGCCTCATTTAGCAATGCCAGTACTCACGGATGCAGAAAAAGTCCCTAATGCATTAAGGTGGTGTGTGAATGAAATGGAACACCGCTATCATTGTTTTTCTAAGACAGGTGTACGAAATCTCGAAGACTTTAATAATCGCCCGAAAGATACGGCCATTGTTTCGACAGATGCCCCTTCCGAAGACTATGTAGATTTAGATGGCATTGAAGCTGCGGCTAGAGAGTTAGAAAGTAGTTCTGAGGGAGACTGGGGAGATGAGGACGATGAATTGGACTTTGACGATGCAGAAATACCGGATCGATTCCCGTACATTGTCGTTGTTATTGATGAATTAGCAGATTTGATGCAACAGACAGGTGCTCAAGATGTAGAGCATTGCATTGCCCGATTGGCTCAAAAAGCACGAGCCGCCGGTATTCATTTGATTTTGGCCACGCAGACTCCGCGAAAAGATGTCATTACAGGGAAAATTAAAGCCAACATACCAACCAGACTTTCATGTAAGGTTTCATCCGGTGTTGATAGCCGTGTAATTTTGGAACAACAAGGTGCGGAAAAACTTGTAGGGAAGGGTGATTTATTGTTTATTCCCCCTGGTTCAAGCCTACCGGAACGTGCTCAAGGGGCTTGGATTAGCGATGAGGAAATTCAGACCGTGGTGCAGCATTGTGCCATGCAGGCGAAGCAAGATTTTATTAAATCTATTACAGAGACGATAAATAATATCAATACAACCGGGAGTCCGGATGGATTGCCTAGTCTGGATGACCAGTTGGAAGAACTTTATACTAAAAGTTTAGAAGTTGTAGTTACTGAGGGTAAAGCAAGTACTTCTTTGATACAGAGACGATTGAAAATTGGCTACAATAAAGCGGCCAATTTAATGGAAATGCTAGAGGCAAGAAAAGTGATTGCCCCCTCAGATGGTACATCTAAGCCACGTAAAATACTTATAGACGGTTAAGTATGAATTTGAAAATTTGTCGGTTTTTTTATTTATTTGTACTTTCTGTTGGAGCGGTGATATTATGGGGGGCTTGTACTCAAACTCAGACAGCCCCCAGAGTGGAAATAAAGACCATCCCCTTGCGAATCGGGACGGTGTCTCAGGTTTATCCGGAGCATAAGTATGTGTTAATCTCACTTTCCGGGAAGGTATATCCGCCTGGTACAGTACTTATTTCTCAGTCGTCGACGGATGGTGAATTGCAACGTGTGGCGAATTTATGTGTATCAGAAGAACGGCTAGATAGGCGATTTATACCGGCAGATATACGAAGTGGGACTGTACAGGTGGGGGATTTGGTATATTTATACAAAGGGATATCAGCACCGAATATACCAATGACTCCCGGCAATGAAAGTGCGGAAGAACCGGTAGAAGAGCCTGCATTTATCCTTGACCCTTCAGATACGGAAGTAGCAGATGTGACAACACCGGATGGACTGCTCCCTATGGAAGAACAAGTTGATACAGCTAAACAAACTGAGATAGACAAGAAGCGGGCTGAACAAAGAGAAAAAATACTAAAGCAGCTGGAAGATGTGCCGGGTAAGTTAAACTTCCGATAAGTGTAGAATTTGTTTGACTCTTGACAAAGAAAAATAGAAATGCTAGGAAAGCATTGGAATTTCATTTTACTAATTATGAACATCAAAGGGACAGAAACAGAAAAAAATCTACTTAAGGCATTTGCCGGTGAGTCAGAAGCTCGTAATAAGTACACCTACTTTGCCGGGGTTGCAAAGAAGGCTGGCTACGAACAGATTGCCGCTATTTTTCAAGAAACTGCTGATAACGAGAAAGAGCACGCAAAGGTCTTCTTTAAACTTCTAAAAGATGCTTGTGTGGAAGTAACACATAACGTTGGTACTATCGCTCTCTCAAATACAGAAGCTTGTCTGATGGCAGCAGCCGCAGGTGAGCACGAGGAATGGTCTGAAATGTACCCAACTTTTGCCGAAGTGGCGGAAAAAGAGGGGTTCCCAAGCATAGCAGAAACTTTCCGTCGTGTTGCTAGCGTTGAAAAACATCATGAGGAACGTTATTTGAAGCTGGCAGAAAACGTGCGTAACGGAAAAGTGTTTGTAAAAGAGGAAGAAATTGAATGGAAGTGTAGAAATTGTGGCTATGTTCACAAAGGCTCTGAGGCTCCTAAAGTTTGCCCGGCATGTGCACATCCTCAGGCTCACTTTGAGATGTTAGCAGACAATTTCTAGGATTTTCTATGATTTATTTTTCCCACTTTTATTGAGTTTTTTGCTCAATAAAAGTGGTTTTTTTTTATTTGTCCTTAAGTTCAATAATGTCTGATACTAAAGAAAGCATGAGTAAGAAGCTCTGGCGGTTTAGCGGTAGTTATGGTGTGGGTATAGTGCTTATGCTTATACTTTTGGTGCTTACTTTTGCAGGGACAATGCACCAAGTGCGATTAGCACCAACTCTGGGTGTAGATGCTGCCATTGAGTCTTTTTTTGGAGAATGGTGGGTGTTTATTCCATTGACATCGACGACTAGTGAATTGCCCATGTATCTTCCTCTACCAGGGCTGCCTGTTGTTTGTATATTATTGTTTATTAATTTACTGATTGGAGGGGTAATTCAAGTAAATTATACATGGCGTAGAATAGGGGTATTGGTGGCCCACGTGGGTATTTTGTTATTATTGGGGAGTGTGATGCTTGGTGGGTACGTGACGAAAGAACTGCATCAAATAGAATTACCGGAAGGAGAAAAAGTCGTTTTGCCGGAAATTCCTTTTTCTTTGACATTGAATAAGTTTGTAGCTGAATATTATCCGGGTACACAAAAGCCAAAAAATTACGAATCTCATCTAATCTTGGAGCAAGCCGGAGATAAGCAAGAGGTGGTGATTCGGATGAATGAGCCGTTGCGACGAGATGGGTGGACTCTGTATCAAATGAGTTTCGGGCAGGATGTAAAGGATGCGTCTCGTAGTGTATCTGTTTTGAAAGCAAGTCATAATCCATTAGAGCAGTGTCCTAAGTGGGCATCGTATATTATAGCCTTGGGATTGTTATGGCACTTTGGGGGTATTTTTGTAAGCTTTCTTAAGAATCCGTCAAATAAGGACGAGCTTCAACCCGAGTCTTCTGTAATAGAAAAAAGCACTCCTCGATATAGTAAATTGAAATTGTGGGGGATTATTGGTGGTGTGTTATTAGTTTTTGGCATTGGACTCATGGCTGCTAAACCGATGGGGCAGCCTGTATTTATAGAGAAATATAGTGCATGGTCACAGGAGTTGGTTGATGAGATTGGGGCAATGGCTGTATTGGATGGGGGGCGTGTAAAACCGGTATCGACGTATGCAGGATTTCAGATGTTGCGTGTATTAGGGAAACGTAGCTTTTCTATTGATACCTCAAATGGTAAGAAAAAAATAAAGCCTGTTGAGTGGATGCTTGATTGTATATTTAGACCGGAGTTAGCGGCTAAATATCCTATCTTTTTAGTTAATAGAGAAGAAGTCGTTCATCGATTAGGTCTGCCGAACCTTCCTGATAAGAGAAAAAAATATTCCTTTGAGCAGTTGCGAAAATTTGAAAGCAACATTGCTAAGACGGTATATCAATTACAATTTGTACCTACTGAAAATCTGACAGATGCGGATAAGGAAGTGCTGGCTTTGTATGGTAATATGAAGCTTGTTTCATCGTGGATGATGATGCCGGAATTGATGGTAGAAGGTAATGCTGAGATGCTAAATCGAGGTCTTTGTCCAAAGTGGTTTTATGTCAATGGTGAGTGGTGTGCTATGCCTGCAAAAAATGTAGCAACGGTGCTTGCCATGCTTTCGGTGGTTGGGCGTAAGTCATTTTCAGAGCAGTTAGTTTCTTTGTCGACGCCAGAGGCTATGGGCTTATTTAGAACGTATTTAATAACCCCTAATTACATCGCTTCTGAAAATGAGCGAGAGACCTTAGAGTATGAGGTGTTGTATTATCACATAGAGCCATTGTATTTGTCTTTGATTTTGTTTATCGCTGCTTTTGTTTGTTTGCTTTTGTGTATTTTGGTTAAAGCAAAATATGGAGCCTCAACTTGGGTGGCTCGGTTATTGCGACCTCAAGGAATGAGTTTGCCTTGGTTTATTGGTACACTAGGGGCAGTTATCCTTATAGTAGGGTTGGTATTGCGATGTTTTATCACGATGCGTTCCCCCGTGGGTAATACTTATGAAACAATTGCTTTTATTGCTTGTAGTGGCATGATTTGTGCCCTAGTGGTTGAGATTTGTAATAAACGTGGGATTGTCCTAATGACAGGGTTGATTCTCGGTGGTATGGCTTGTCAGATGGGTATTATGTATGAGTCGTCTCAGGCGATTGACCACATGGACCCCTTGGTGGCTATTTTACGCTCGAATTTCTTGCTTTCCACTCATGTGATAACTATTGTGCTTGGCTATGCAGCGGGCTTGCTGGCTACTGTTTTGTCTCATGTGTATTTGTTAGCCAAGCCGCTTCGCTTATTAGATAAGCCAACTCAACGTAGTTTGGATAAAATTGCTTATGGTGTCTTGTGCTTTTCGTTACTCTTTACTTTAATCGGGACTATTTTTGGTGGTATTTGGGGGAATGAGTCCTGGGGCCGCTTCTGGGGCTGGGACCCAAAAGAAAATGGAGCTTTGATGATTGTGCTGTGGCAATTAATTGTGCTTCACGCTCGCTTAGCAGGGTGGTTAAATTCTTGGCTATTGCATTTCTCTAATGTGATTTGTGGTGTGATTATTGCCTTCGCTTGGTGGGGAGTGAATATGCTCGGAGTCGGTTTACACTCCTATGGATTCACTTCAGGACAAAATGCATTGAATTTTTTCTACGGTGCTGAGGTTTTTGTAATTATTTTATTCTTAGTTCTTAAGTGCAGAGAATTGCGACGGGAAAAACTAGGTATGTAAAAAAAATAAAAAAATATTCATTTTTTGCTTGCATTGTTCGCAACTCGCCGCTATAATTCGCCCGTACCCAGTGCACGGATAGCTCAGTGGTAGAGCGGCTGTCTTACACACAGTTGGTCGGGGGTTCAAATCCCTCTCCGTGTACCATCTCCTTTCTTAGTAAGCGACTCATCTTGGATGGGTCGCTTATTTGTTTTTAATGGGGTGGTTGTGATTGCTTGTATTTGTTATGATTCATATATTTTTCTCGTGCCATGCTAGAACTAATTTATGGCTTGTTTGTTGAAAAAAAGGAGTTGGACATACCTCAAAAATATCACTATAATACCGAATGTGTTTGATACTTTATAATTGAGTGTTGACATGGAATAAGTGTTTGTTCCCTGTGCGAGAAATCGTACAGGGCATTTTTTTATCTTTCCCTTTGCGCATTAAGTCGCCACCATACTTCTGCCACCACAAATACTCTCTCAGCTTCGTATTATATGCCACCTCATCATGCTGGAAATTCAAACCCAACTCATCAGGCTTCAATCTCGCAACTACCATTTCAAGCCACTCTACCTGCTTATCGGCCTGCTCCACCGCTGTTTCATCCATCTCTCCCACATCTTCATAATCTAACAATTCCAGCCCGGTATAATCCAATGCTTCTTCCGCTACATTCGTGAAAAATGCACCCTCTCCAAACAAGGCTTCATTTATCTCAAATACCTTTATCTCACTCGTCGGGGAACCATGATATACCACTAAAGGCTTACCATTTTCGTCTATAACTTTTGAACAATTTCCCCACAAAGAATTGACTTCTTCATCCCTTAATGCTAGGAGGCTTATGAGGGCTTGGTGCGTGCTGCCTTTAGTGGCAGTCTTGAACACGTCATCAAGCTTCTCTTTTATTTGAACTTCATGCAGGTAGAATTGATTCTCAATTCTTAGGATTTTTATTGACTATCCTATCAAATTTCTGTAATGCTTTCTCCAATGAGGCTCCCATTAAATGGACGCGACCCAATTCATTTAATGCGTAGAAATTCTCGTGTGGCAGAGCAGCGTGAATTTCACCCTCTCTGTTTACCAACACAAACCCGGTAATTATTTTCTTGTTATCCTTGTTTATTGCAACAACTGCTCTCACCCCAAATTTATCAAACAACAATTTGTTGCCATTCTTCTCTGCATAACTTTCTTGCTCTGCAGCTTTTAATGCAGTCACAATAACAAAGGCCACTTCATCATCACTAAATCCCTCAATTGACCTTCTTTCAAAAATATGTTTTAACCCATAACCTTTCTTCCTAATTCTTAGGATTTTCATTGACTATCCTATCAAATTTCTGTAATGATTTCTCCATAGCGGCTCCCACTTGCTGAATGCGGCTCAGTTCATCAAGTGCGTAGAAGTGTGTGCCGAGATGGGCAGCCTCACTATCAACCGCTCCTTTTGTTTCTTCTCTAGTCAATCCGGATACAACAAAACCGGATATATATTCATTCCTTGTCTCAGCCATTTTCTCCGGAGACAAACCTCGATCAAACTCCTTGCCACTCAGGCTGACCACCGAAGCCATCGACATAATGCGATTATAAGCCTCGCGAAAACAAGAAACGCTCTCCCAATCACCAAACCACCCCTTAAACGCCTTTGTCCTCACCACGCACCACAACCATTCATCCTTTAATCGACTTGGTCGTCCACTTGGCGACTTCATAAACATTCCTGCTTCTTCTGCGTTTTTCTTGATATACATCATTTCTTTCTCGACAAATGACCTATATGCAGATAATTTTCTTTCTGTAATCCCAGTTGCTTTTCCGGCAGCACCTCTTAGGGAAGAGGGTAGCAAAGCAGAATTGCTACTGGGATTTTCTATTGTCGCTTCTAATGTAAACAAAAAAGAACCATCTTTTAGTTGTATCGCTTGCACGGGAGAAATATTCACATCAAAAACTCCATATCCCTCTATTTCTATCGTGGTAAAAGCATGATAAGCACCCTTGCGACTCGTGTCATTCTTATACGAATACTCAAAAAAACCATAATCTGCATTCTTAAACAATTCATCTATCCTAGCTGCAGCAGTATAGTGTATTATCCTTGCATCTTTTTCTGATATTCCAAAATGCTTCAGATTAGTCATATTTATCGCTCCTGCATCCACTTCTTTTCTTAATAAGCGACTCATTTTGAATGGGTCGCTTATTTGTTTTTAATGAA
>JAUNER010000005.1:27062-107829 GCA_030525455.1 Akkermansia sp.
TACTGTTTTTTTCGAGTAAATATGAATAGTGAGAGCCTATTTTCTTCATTCGTCTTTTTTTAGTTTTTGTAGAATTTCATGTCGACAGTGATGCTAACAATTTTTTTTGGATTTTTGTTCTGCTTCACGGATGGCTTTGGCAATTTCTTCATATTCTTCTTCGGTTAATTCTATATTGATTGTTTCACGGATGAAAATTTCTAAAATGAAATCTCTGAAACGCATTTTGCGTTCCACGGCTCTTTTGTGGAGTTTTTTATGGAGTGTTCGAGGTATTCTTATCAACATCTTAAAAACGTGAGGAGATTCTTGGTGAGGAGACATATCTATGCATATACAAGTCGACATCGCCTTTATCAATAAAAAAATCATAAAAGTTCATAACTTTTCATATTTGTCTGGATATGGTAGAAGTCTTGCTAGAAGATATTTTCTAATTGACTGATTATAAGTTGTTCAATTTTTTTTCGTGTGCCACCTCTTTTCTTAATAAGCGACTCATTTTGAATGGGTCGCTTATTTGTTTTTAATGAATTATGGGGGGGTGATATAAGTATGCTATAACTAAGGGGGGATAATACCAAAAATTGAGAGAAGAAAGTTTGCGGTATGCGAACAGAAAGTTTTCTGTTGTGCGGTGATGGAGAGTTCGGTGACATGGTTTATTTATATCAGGTTGGAGACACCTTGCCGCAAAATAAATACAATGTAATAAAAAATGTGAAATTGTTAGAACTTATGCTAAACTTATTTTCTAACTAAATTATGTTAAATTGTTCTAATATTCTATTGCGATTATTTTGAGCGTTTTTTGGCAGGCTAACAAAATAGACTATATAACCTTGTGGAGGGGTAATTTTATAGTTACTCATTGGCTTCTAAAATGATTTTTTGGATAAGGTTAATGTCCCAAAGCACGCCTTGCCTTTGTTGGTGAGCGTGGCGTTTTGGCATTTTTTTCTGAATTTCCGGGTGTTTCTCGCGGAGCCTGTATAGGCACGAGGTGGACAGACCTGTTAATTCACGCATTTTTCTCGCTGTCACCCAGTTTTGAGGCTGAGCCGGATGGGGTGCATTGGCGTTAGCTAGAGTGGCTAGGCCAATGCGTTCGAGAATAATGGAGGCTATTTTAGAAGCCAGAGTTTCTATTTCTGAGTCGGTCATGATGGTATATTATTTTACAAGTAGTTTCATCCAAGCGAGAAAATTTTTTTAATTATTTTCTACTGTTTTTTTCGAGTAAATATGAATAGTGAGAGCCTATTTTCTTCATTCGTCTGTTTTTTAGATTTTGTAGAATTTCATGTCGACAGTGATGCTAACGATTTTTTTGGGATTTTTGTTCTGCTTCACGGATGGCTTTGGCAATTTCTTCATCTTCTTCTGCATTGAGTTCGATGTTTATTGTTTCTCGGATGAATATTTCCAGTAAAAAGTCTCGGAACCGCATATTGCGTTCCTTTGCTCGCTTAATTAGTTTTGCGTGCAAAGTGCGCGGGATGCGTATTGACATTTTAAAAACATGGGGAGATTCCTGGTTCGGAGCCATGAAACCATACTACAAGGTGGTTCCTCCTTTATCAACAACAAAAGTTCATAAAAGTTCATAACTTTTCACATTTATCTGGATTTGCTAGAAGATATTTTCTAATTGACTGATTATAAGTTGTTCATTTTTTTTCGTGTGCCACCTCTTTTCTTAATAAGCGACTCATTTTGAATGGGTCGTTTATTTGTTTTAATGAATTATGGGGGATGATATAAGTATGCTATAACTAAGGGGGGATAATACCAAAAATTGAGAGAAGAGAGATGGCAATAAGAATAAACGACGAGAAAAAGAGGTATTTGGGGAGATATATGGTTATAGCATTATGATTTGGATGGGAAAATGGGGCAAACGTCTATTCTGCTGTCTAATTTACAAAGCAATAAGCTTGCCAAAAGGGGGGGAAGTATGGTACAAGGTCACGCATTAGAGAAATTGACTCACCTCTAATAAGATGTGAACGATGAAGAAGTACTCTCTCCTCATAGCAGTCATACTGGCTATACCGATGCTTGTCTGGGGGTCTGCCAACGCTACCGTAAATGCGGGTAGTGGACAGAAGTCTGGTGCCACAGAAGAAGTGGTAAGTTCTCCTATATCGGCGGAGGAAAATGCGGAGGCGAGTACGTCTGGTTTAGAGGTTGGGACGATAGCGGTAAAAGATTTTGTGGGTAAGAAATTGGGGGTACCCCAGGGGACAGTTCAGGACATTTACCTGATGGAAACATATCCGCAACTAGAGTTGCAACGTCATAATTTTGAGGCTGATATGATGTTGGCACTGGAGAAAGGGATATGTGATGCCGTCATCATGGATGATGTGATATGCTATGCTTTAGCTCGCAAAAAGCCGCATATTTTGCTTTTTGAAGACCCGAGTTTGCCCAAAAACTTTATGGGTATGGCCTTTCATCAAGGGGAAAAAGGGAAGGCACTATGTAAGCAATTTAATGAGTTTCTATCTGAACTTCGTCAGAGTGGTGAGTTGGAAGAGATTTGCAATAAGTGGATAAAAGACACAGAATCGGCGACAATGCCGAAGTTTAATATCCCTACAACAGGTGAGCCCATAGTAGTGGGAATGGAGCCATGTACGGAACCCATTGTGTTTATGAGGGGGGAAGACATCGTGGGGATGGATGCTGAGCTTATTTACCGATTTGCTGAAAAGGTACAGAGACCTGTTATTATAAAGAACATAGATTATTATGGGATTTTGACAGCACTTGGGGCAGGGCAGATAGATATAGCGGCATCAGGATTTTTGATTACAGACGAACGTGAGGAGAGTGTTATTTTTTCTGATCCGTACTATACGAGTTGTTCTATTATTGCCACCAGAAAGGAGGAGACTGCTGCTGAGAAATGCAAAGAATTAGGCATAGTAGAAGGAATAGTTGATAGTTTCCGTAGAAATATCATAGACGAAGAAAGATATTTATTGATTTGGGATGGGTTAAAGGCCACCTTTGCTATTGCGTTTTTCTCTATACTTTTTGGGACAATAGTAGGTATGGCGGTATGTTATTTGCGGATGAGTCATAGTAAGTTTTGGCAATGTGTGGCAAAGGGGTATATCAATATCATGAGAGGTACGCCTATCCTTATTCTGCTGATGCTTATGTATTATGTGGCATTTGCCGGAACACAGATAGAGGCGTTGTATGTGGCGATTATTACATTTAGTTTGAACTTTGGGGCTTATGTGAGCGAAATGTTCCGCAGTTCTATTATGAGTATAGACCGCGGGCAGAGTGAAGCCGGGATAGCTATGGGCTTTAGTCCGTTTTATTCATTCTACTATATTGTGTTGCCGCAGGCCGTGAAGCGAGTGCTTCCTGTTTACAAAGGGGAGGTTATTTCACTTATTAAAAACACATCTGTGGTGGGGTATATAGCTATTGCAGACCTGACGAAAATGACGGATATTATACGAGCCCGAACATTTGACCCGTTTTTCCCGCTTTTGATGGTGGCAATTTTGTACTTTTTGATAGCATGGTTATTTACCGTCGTATTGGATCGTGTGAGTAGTAAAGTGAAATAAATTTTAACCGTTAACGTAAAATGATTCAGATTCGCAATTTAAAGAAATCCTTTGGAAACTTAACGGTTTTGCATGATGTTAATATCGACATTAAGCAGGGAGAAGTGATTTCAATCATTGGTCCATCCGGTACGGGGAAAAGTACATTTTTACGATGCTTAAACCTATTGGAGCAACCTACAGGAGGGAGTATTATCGTGGATGGTGAAGAGCTACTTTCTGATAAAAAAGTAGATGCTCCCAAATTACGGCGAAAAATGGGTATGGTGTTCCAGTCGTTTAATCTATTTGACCATTTGAGTGTGCTGGAAAACCTTTGTATAGGTCCCATTAAGTTGCTTGGCAAAAGTAAAATTGAAGCAACCCAGTATGGTTTGAAGTTGTTAAAACTCGTTGGGATGAAAGAAAAGGCACGGTCGATGCCTTCAGAATTATCCGGTGGACAGAAACAACGTGCGGCTATAGCTCGGTGTCTATCAATGAATCCGGAAATTATTCTTTTTGACGAGCCTACTTCTGCACTAGACCCGACGATGGTTAGTGAAGTTCTTTCTGTTATTAGGTCATTAGCAAAGCAAGGCATGACAATGGTTATCGTAACACATGAAATGTCTTTTGCGAGGAACGTGAGCACTCGAGTGCTGTATATGGATCAGGGTGTGATTTACGAACAGGGGACACCTGAAGAAATTTTTGAAAATCCCCAGCGTGAAAGAACTCGTGTATTTGTGAACCGCATCAGAGATTTTCACTATGTGGTACATAGTGAGGATTTTGATATTTATGCACTTGAGGCAGAGTTCCAACAGTTTTGTAATAAATACTTCCTATCTGAAGAAACGGTGGAACACGCCATGGTGCTGGCCGAGGAAATTTTACAACACATTCCCTTAGGGCAAGGAGACGTGCATCTGTATTACAGATATTCAGAAAAGAACTGTACTCTGGATATGGAAATTCACTTACCGACATCTGTTGAGCCATTTTTGGAAAAAATGCCGGCAGAAGTGAAAGCTAGGATTTATTCCTACTGCACAAGTGTGAAAGAATTTGAGGATGTAGATATAAATGGCGATGGTATGAGAGTGAACCGAATCTGTTTGGAGTTAAATAATGCACTGTCTCAGAAATGAGATAAAAAATACTTTTCAAATAGGTACTCTCATTAGAAACTAAAGACATGGCTTGGGACAGTTCTGCATATATTCCATCGCCTAGGCGAATGGCTGTGATAGCAGGAACAACTTTTACGCAGTTAGTGCGGATGAAAGTGTTTTTGTTTTTGGGAATAGTTGCTCTGGGCTTGTTGGCATTAAGTTCATTTCGGCTTACGGAAGTATTGGGACCGGAAACTGGGGGGATTAATGAATTGATTCTCTTAAAAAGTTCTGCGTACGGAGCTATACGTATTTTCGGTCTGTTTTTTTGTGTAGCGGCTACGGCATTGATTATTCCTAAAGATGCAGAAGACAGGATACTTTATACAATTCTTTGTAAACCGGTTCCACGAATAGACTACCTGATGGGGAAGGTCTTAGGGGTGTTGGCTCTTACCATTATAGCTGTGTTTGTTATGGATGTCGTGATGAATGTGGTGCTATGGTTTAGAACGGAAACCGTTATCAATGAGCAGATACTTTTACTGAAAAACCGTTATAGCCTAGAAGAAATGCAACCTTATTTAGACAGGATAAGGGAACAAGGGGTGACGTGGAATTTACAAAAAGGTGTGCTTGTGATGTTGTGTGAGTTTTCCGTCTTATCCTCGCTTACCTTGCTTTTTTCCTGTATAACAACCGGAACCATTATTAGTTCATTATTCACTTTGTGCGTTTACATTGCCGGACTATTTCAGGCACAGGCAATAGCCATGTGGACAAGTTCCGGTGCCGGGAGTTCGTATATGGGGGGGATAGCAATTAAATTATTCACGCTAATTTTTCCGAATTTCTCACTTTTCGGCATAACGGATTCTGCCTTGAATGGGAAAGATATACCACTCAATATACTGGGGGGGATTTTGCTTATAAGCTTGGCATATTTTGTCTTTCATTTAACCCTAGCAGCTTGGCTGTTCCGGAAGCGAGAATTTTAGTGGGTTTATGAAGTTAGGTGTCATAGGATTAGGTAATATGGGAGCCGCGTTAGTTCGTGGCTTTTTGACAAAGCGTAAAGACTTGGCATCAAGCGTCTATCTACATGATAGGAACCCAGAGAAAATGTCGGTGATTTCAGCGGATTTCCCAGATGTGAACCTATGTTGGTCAGTGCAGGAAGTTTGGAACCAGGTAGATGTACTTGTGCTTGCTGTAAAACCACAAGGAGTTTGTTCGCTTTTACGAAGCTTGCCTGATAATCAAATTTCTAGGGATTATCCAACTATTGTTTCAGTTGCCGCATCTGTAAGCATAGAGACCATGGCAGAGTGTTTAGCTAGTGCTACAGGTATTTTACGAGCTATGCCCAATACCCCATGTAAATGCCAAAGGGGTATTATTGCTTATGATAAAAATAATAATGTCCCTATGAAGCATGAAGAATTCGTAAAAGAATTTTTCTTAAGTTGTGCTCAAGTTTTTCATGTGCCGGAGGAAAAATTAGATATTATTACGGCAATTTCCGGGTCGGGTCCTGCTTATATGTATTTGATGATAGAGGCCATGACGGGATGTGGGGAAAAACACGGACTTTCATCTGAACTAGCCTTAACTTTAGCAACGGAAACAATGCTAGGAGCGGCACAGATGGTAAAATCAAGTGATGATTCTCCGGCTCAGTTGAGGAAAGAAGTCACCTCACCTCATGGAACGACCCAAGCCGGTTTAAAAGCTTTAGAAAATGCCGGTTTTAGCGAGTCGATACATTCAGCAGTAGACGCCGCATATCAACGAGCCCTTGAACTAAAAAGAGAAAATCGTTAGTCTCTCAATTTTTTTAGTTCAGCATCGTTTAGGTTGAAAATAATTTTTTTAACTAGCTTTAGCGGGATAAATACTTCTTTCTTCGAACAGGGAAGTTGTGCTTTTATTTTATCTTCATTTATGTCAAGCAACCTAATAGAAATTTTGCTCATGTCAGCAAGTTCTAGTCTGATGTCAGCATTCGGTGATTGATTGGCAATATCTGATGAATGATAGTTCTGCTGTAATTCTTTCACACGATGAGAGGGTACGCGTACATCATAATGCTTAGATTTAACTCTCACATATCCTTCTTTCTCAAGAGATAGAGTTCCTCTAAGTACATCGCCATTGACGAGGAGAACTTTGTCTTGTCCCGAGTCAGTATCGACAGGAGCCAAGGTGTCGTTTTCCATAGAGTCTTTTGGTAGGTTACCATTCCATTCTGTTATATTTAAATTGGACAATTTCATGTCCTGAATATCTCTACCTCGTAGATAAAAAATATTACCCGGCATGAATGAGGTTTTGGAGCCATTATCAGAATTGTTTAAATCATGAGTCCAAACGCCAATTCTTTTACCATTGATAGCAAGGGCAAATACCCCATTATCTTTATCTGCGTAAAAATCAATTTTTGATTGGGTAAGATTATTATCGGAGTACCAGTTTTGTTTTACTTCCGGACGAAAGCGACCAATGTTCTCATATCTTCCATTTTTAGTAGAAGTTACTTGCAGTGAGGTGGATGAGAGAGAAAGTACTAAGCGATGCGGTGACTTGCTTTCATTTTTCCATAAGTGAATTTCTAAGCTGTAGGATAGGGTATGTTGTAAAGTAAACTGTAAATGAATTCGAGAGGGAAGCTCTAGAGGTCTTTTTATAGCACAGGTACTTTTGCTGGGGAAAACAAATTTACCAAGCTTAGCCTGAGGAAGCATGAAATTATTCTCTTGCTTCCAGCCGGACAATGATTCCGTCATGTCCATATAGCAAGAAGTTGGAGCTTCAAAACCAACGTAGGAAACAAATGGTCGTTCAATGACAAGTTCCTTTTCCCAAGGAGTTTGCAATATTGCCTTTTCAGTACTAAGGTCCAGAAGCGTACCGTGGATATTATCGCCATTTTTTAGCTCAATAATGGAATACTTCTCCGGTATGTTTAATTTTGTACTATCAAAAATAATTTGATCTACAGCTTTAAGTGGTATTTCACCATGACCATTTAGATAATCTGATTGAATTTGTAAGTACTTATCGTTTAATGCAGTTGGATAAGCCGGTAATTTTTCCCCGGAAGTAAGGTGAAGTGCACCATTATCCTGAGCAGATACAGGCAGAATGAAGCAAGTGGCAAAGCCGATAGAAATAAGTTTTTTCATGAGATGATGGGAAATTTTATGGATGCGAAATGACAGGATTGTCAGAGTAATCAATTCTAATAACATTTTGTAAAGGAAGAGCTAAGTTACCCAACTGTGGGTGATTTAGCTCAAGTGCATTTTTAGAAATGTCAATTATCTCGCCCTGTAAACATGAGCCATTATCTAGCAGAATGTTTTGAGTGAATGGTTGTTTGGTTTCCAGGTGAGTAGATGAATTTGTTTCTGGGGGGAAAATGATAGATTCGATGTACTTATCAGGGATGTCTAATTCCTTTGGGATATTTGGGTAATCTTTTTGGAGAGATAGATGAAGGATTTGTTTATTTGCAGAATAATGAGTTAATGCACCAGGAATAGCATCGCCTTCATTGGTGAGAACAACCTCTGTAGAATGAGAAATACTTTGATTTAGGCTTTCCGGGTTTACAGAAAGAGAAGCTAATTGAAGTTTTGAAATTTGCATCAGTGGCAAATTGGCTTCCATTTGGAAGGCAAAGACCCCTCCTTTTAACGGAGTGGAGAGAGGGTCTTCTATTTGTAATGGCGGGTACCCGGCTATAATGAGTTCGTATGTATTTTTACCCTGTTTATTTCTAGATGAAATGAGTTGAATGTCTATTCCATTAGAAATATCTTCATTACGTATAGGAATTTCTCCTAGATGGTGTAAGTTTTTATCTCCTTGACGCATCAGAACGCATGAATGTTTTCTAATGGTAAGAAAGATTCTTTCTTCAGTATGGCCTACATTGGTATATGATCTGAAATCTGCACCTAATGACCCACCGAAGCAAAAAGCCGGACCATTGCCATCGGTTGGGGTCATTTTAATATGTGTACGGAAGATAAAAGCATTAGGATTTAGCCCCACGTCTTTACATACCGGGGAGTAGAGTTGTTGATTTTCGGGACCTCCGGCAGATACGTTGTAGACGTATTTATCTCCATTTATTTGCGGGTGGAGTTTTGAGAGAAATTTTTTTCTGGCATTGTATTTATAATCTTTGTCAGATTTTCCGGGGATGAGCCAGCTGCTATCAAAAATGAGAGGTTCCTTCCAAATACTTTGTTCTTTGATAGCGTTAAGCTTAATGCCAGCTACTACTTTTTTTTCTAACTCATGGGTTTTTCCCTTAAAGTCATCAAATTTGACATGAGTAGGGGTAATTTCTTTGATGGTGCAAGGAATGATATCCTTACAGAAATTTGTTAAAAAGAGTTTATCTTTTGCTTGTAAATTGGCGGTGCTTGGAGAAGTAAAATAAATGCCTTTTAGTTTATTTGTGAGGATGGTGATATTTTTTTTGAATAAAGGATGTTTAATCGTGACGCCATCTTTTTTAAATGAGACAAATTCACCGCTTAATCGCATATTATTGTGCATTAAGAGGTCTACCTTTGTGGCATAAAGCGGTAGGCAACTTAATAGAAATAAACAAAATGCTGAAAATTTACTTTTCATAAATTGGTAAGAATCTGTAATTTAGGGCAAGAGATAGTAGGGCACATGATGTGGAATATCCGGTAGAAAAGTCTGATAGCCAAGCTCCGTTAGGTGCTTGCGAAGCCCCCAGATAACGTATGTTTTTCTTGTTCCATTCATTCCATGTGTCGTCGCAGGCATGAAAAAGTGCTTGAGACATATAGTACTCAAAATAAAATGGGTAGCTTGAATCTCTAAAATTGAGGTTCTTTTTCAAATAGCTCAGAGTAGACGCAAAGGATGAGTCGTTCTTTTTACGAGCCAATGATAATGTGAGTGAGCCAATGGCTGTTAGTGTGACACGAGGTCCAGTCGGAGAAGTGTAACCATAGGCTCCTTGCTGGTTACGGCAACTAGCCATGTATTTGAGGGCTTTTTCAAAAGTTTCATCCGGTACGGGGATGCCGGCATTTCTTGCCGCATACAGAGAAACAATTTGGCATCCGGAAACAGTTGAGTCTGCATCTACTGATTCCGGTGTGTAACGCCAGCCACCGGTTTTATTACGTTTCTGTGCAGATAAGGTTAAATTGACAGCTTGTAGAAGAGCAGGACCAATGCGGTCATCATGAACCATACCGTAAGCTTCTGCCAGAGCAAGGGTGCAGAAGCCGTGGTTGTACATGGAATTACCTATATAGCCATTTGTTTTGTTTTGCTTGGCAAGAATGAAGTTGAGGCATTTTTTTATCATTCCTGCGTATGGGCCAACGTTTGGGTCATCGCCATGTGCTAGTGCCGCCATCATACAAAATCCGGCAATGGCCGGGTCTGTTCCGTATGTGCCGGCAAATGAACCATCAGCTCGTTGGCTGGACTGCAAGTATTTTAAGCCTTTGACATACATTTGCTCCACTTGTGGTGGAACTGTACTGCCGATTCTGTGCTGAGCCATACCTATTGTTGCAAAGAATAGATAGCTCACAACAACCAGTACGATGCAACGTGTATGTTGGAAAAGATGCTTTAGCATGTGTCTATGTAGGGGAATGTGTCTTTTACTTTTGAAGAGTTTTATTGTAGGCCTCAATAGCTTCTCTGAACTCTTTAGGAAGTTCAGAGGGAACAATGCCGGAAGATTTAGGCACGGAGCGAGATTCTGTGGCAATATTGGGGTCAGAAACGCCTTTCTCAGTTTGATTTGCCTTATTAGATTCGCCTGTTATTCCCTTACCGGAAGTAGGTCCGGATTTTTGTCTGTTTTGAGAATCTTGTGATTCAGATTCGCTTTCTTCAGCATCTCCGGCTTCAGCGGCTTGTTCTTCCATTTCAGAAGCATCCATACCTAAAAGTTGTCTGAGCATATCCATCATGGCATCGCTCCCATCCTTAGGCTTATTTTGTTTTTCACCGGGAGGTGAAGAGTTTTTTGTTTTGGCCGCTTGGTAGATAAGTTCTATGACTTCAGATTGAGCTGCTAGAGTTTTCCCACCTGTATCGTAGTTTTCTAGGAGGTCAATGGCATCATTCATAGAAACTCGGCATTTTTTTAGCAACTCAACAACCTTTGGGTTTGTTTCACCAAGGATGATTTCTGAAGTATCAGCCTGGAGTTCGTCTTGCTGTTCTGCAAGTTCTAAGGCGATGGCCTTGTGTTCTTCTGAGTACGAGTTTTCGTTGCTTGCATCTGCGTAAGCAGTCAGTAACGTACATGGGATAAGAACAGAGCTAATATAGGCTATATTCATTTTTTTTCAGAGGGTAAAGCGTTACGTTTTTCTTGTTCGATAGCACGAGTTTTGCTACGGATGGCTTGTTCTTTTTGAATCATGCGAATTACTTTCAGCATGAATTCAAATTCCTGGTCAGACATAGACTCTTGGTCGCCACCGCCATCACCGCCGCCACCGCTAGATGACGAGGCATCTTTTTGTTTTTTGAAATCATCGATGAGTTTAGCCCATGCACGGAGAGTAGAGGCATAATAATGAGCTTCATCGATAGACTGGGCTGTAATAGCTTGCTTGATGTTGTTTTGGGTAGCATCAAGTTTTTCGCGTAGCGAGAAATTATCCATTTGCTCGTAAAGTTCTGAATAGATAGATTCAGAAGAACGAGCTTTGTAATAATTGAGGTCTTCTAGAATCCAAGCAATGTCTTGAGTAGAGTCGTGTTGTTTTTGGGCAATGGCGTTTAATTCACGCTTATTGGACGGGTCTAAATCATCATAAGCAAAGCCAACAATTTCTGTTAGTTTATTAACAAGGGAATTAGCAATGGTTTCTTCTTTGGTAGCAGATTGTCTAAGGCGTGCTACAAAAGTGCTGGCTTCCATTTCTTGGGTAGACTTATTTAGCTGGTTCATTGCTTTTTTCATCTGCTGGATAGCCTCGTCGTGTTTTTTTTCACCCTCTTTAAGAGCATCCTGGGATTGAGAGGGGGATTGATTATTATCTGCGGCCTCTTGGAATTTTTTCTGTGCTTGAAGCATTTTGCCGGGAGCTATGGGCTTCATCATGCCAAGCCCTTTCATAAATTCTTTCATCCCTTTAGGGTCAATTTGTGAGTTTTTCGATGCTTCTTTGAAAAGCTCTTCAGATTCCTTCATAAGTTCCTGCATATTGCCTCGCAGTATTTCTTCTTCGTCGGCTAGGGATTGTAATCGTTGGCGACTTTCTTCTGATTTTAATTGGTCAGCAGGGATGTCTTTGAGCCTCTTTGTTTCGTCAGACATGGATTCCATGTGACGGATGATACTTTCTAAATCACCTGTGATTCTTTCCAGTTCGCTTTTTATTTTTTGAGCGTGTTCGGAGGGAGAAAGAATAGTGATAGAAAGTGGCTCTGAGTAGATTCTTTTGTGGTCTGGATGGTAGTCTTGGGTATAGGCTCTGATGAGCAGGGATTGTGGCTTGATTTGTAAGGCTCTGGCTTGGAAGACATATTTGCCACTTAGTTCCTTGGTTGTTTGATTGCCTTGGGAAATGAGTTTTTCTGTACCACTTGATGATTCATCTGATTTATCAGATTGCTCATTGACCCATTCAATACCGATATTTTTTAGACCATAGTCATCCGCAGCTTCTACTTCCAGTTCTATGCTGGATTCTTCTAATATATAGAGTTCGTCGTTTTTAGCTCGAATGTAAACACTAGGATTTTGGTCTTCGATGGCCTCGACTTTTATTTGGATGGGGGAACCAGATGAGAGCCCGTCTAAATCTGTCCATTGAAGTTGCAGGTTTTGAGATTGGTTTGTTAGTTTTTGAGGGGGGAGTGTGACAAATTCATTGTCTACACTTAAAGCGTCACCTTGAATAAGTTTAGCAGAAGCTAAGGCCTGAGAAGCTTCTGCTGTCATGTGGAGAGTTGCACCATTGGGGGCACTAATGATGCCGGCTTTCATGCCAATAGATTCGTCTGTTAAACCGAGATAATCGGGATAGTGGACACGAGCGGCAACAGAGCGAAGAGTAGGGCGTTGTTTAGGAACGACACGAATCGTTTTTATGTAGTCCCCAGCTGTGATTGTCAGTTCGTCCTCTAGTTGTAAAGGGGGGATGTGAAGTTCGTAGGTGTTATTAAAAAGAGTGGCTTTGTAGAGAATTTCGTTGCTGAGATGGTAGCTTGCTTGTTCCGGTTTGGTTTGGGTGTGTTCTGAAAGCTTTAGGGTATAGCCGGAACTTTCTCCTAATGGAACAATGATTTCTTCCGGGGTGGAGCTGAGCTGTGTAAATGTAAATCGAGGTGGAGGGTTGGTGGGGCTGATAAATCGGTGGAATGTATTATCTGCGGCATCGGGGCTCCAACAAGAAATGATGACGATAATAAAGAATAATAAACCAAGAGCCCAGGATAAATGAAGATGTTTAGGTTTCGGAATGTTAATGTTTAGGTCTTTTTTTGCAACCTCTTCGGCAATTTGCTTGATAGCCGCTTGCTTTAATGCTTCTGAACTAAATTGGTTGTTTGTTTCCTCCGCATTTAGCTCGATGATGCCCAGTAATCTGTCGCCTAAGTCAGCATCATTATCGCCAATGAGCTTTGCTAGTTGAGTGGCTTTTCGCCGACGCCATACCCATTGAATACCCCACCATGGTAGAAATATAAATAATCCACAAATGCCTAAAATTGATAATACCGATACAAAGGGATGCGGGGTGTCCCATAATCGGTCTGAGGTGAAGAGAATTAAAAAGGTAAGTGTAAGTACGATGCCTGCTAAACAAAGAGCTTCAACTATTTTGATAATTCTTAGGCGTCGCTTAAATTCATTAAGCTGACGTATAAGGCTTTCCGGTAATTGATTGATTGGCTCGCAGGGCATGATGCTTTTTTTCTTCTACCTTTTTTCTTTCTGTATTGCAAGCGTTCCTTGTGGGTGTATGCAGAAAAACTGAAATCTTTGGAATTTTGGCTTTTTCTAGCTGGACTTTACAAAAATGTGTGCATAGAATGAGCTTGCGTTATAAATCGAGCTTTTTGTCTGGCTTGTGTCAGATGTGAAGAAAAGCTTATTACCTATTGACTTCGCCATGCAACAGGGAAATACAACAACAGCTCCGGAGCTTGACTTCGGGGAATTCGCTCCAGCCACATACGCCGAATGGCGTGAGGCAGCAGTTGCTGCTCTAAAAGGGGCTGATTTTGATAAGAAGCTTCTCACCAAGTTGGTAGAAGGAATCACTCTGAGTCCTATTTATAATAAGTGGGATGAACATGCTCCTGTAGCTCCTGCAGGTCAGTTCCCATATCGTCGTGGGACTCGTGCTTTGGGCTATTTGGAAAAGCCTTGTGAAATCGCTCAGAGCATTCCTGCTACTAATCCGGAAGACTTTAATCGTCGCTTGCTTAACGACCTGGAACGTGGGCTTACAGCTGTAAACGTTCAGTTAAATTGTCGTTGCGGGCTAAAGCTTCGTACACAAGCTGATTGGAACACCGCATTGGCCGGTGTTGCTCTCGATAAATTGCCTGTATATGTATATACCGGTTCTTGTGGTATTGCACAGCTTTCCATGCTTGTAAATACTGCTGAAGCCACCGGGGTAAAGGCAACTGACCTCAAGGGTGGTGTGCTTTATGACCCGATTGGAGCAGCAGTTTCTAAGGGGCATTTATGCGGGAAGAAGGGCTTGTGCGGTTACTATGACCAGATGGCCGCTATGACCAAGTGGGCTATTGAAAATGCTCCGGCATTACAGACAATTGGTGTCAGCGGTTTGCCGTATGCAGATTCCGGTGCATCTGCATTTGAAGAATCCGGTGCTATGCTTTCTACGGCTGTGGCCTATCTTCGTGCTATGGAAGAACGTGGATTAAGCGTTGATCAGGTTGCACCTCGTATGCGCTTTACGGTTTCCGTCGGAGCAAACTTGTTCCTTGAAATTGCTCGTATTCGTGCACTCCGCGAGCTCTGGGCTATCATTGTGAAGCAGTGTGGTGGTAGTGATGAAGCTGCTAAGATTAATTTGCATGCTCGCACCTCCTACTGGACACTTTCTAAGGTTGACCCATGGGTAAATATGCTTCGTGGTTCAGCTCAGGCATTTTCTGCTATTATGGCAGGTGTAGACAGCATTGATGTGCTTCCATATGATGCCGCTGTGCGTATGCCCGATGAGTTCTCTCGTCGTATCGCTCGTAACTGCTCACTTATCTTGTTGGGTGAGTGCAACCTTGATAAAGTTGTAGACCCTGCCGGTGGTGCTTGGTACATAGAAAACCTCACCGATGAAGCTTCTCGTAAGACTTGGGACTTCTTCCAGGGTATTGAGAAGGAAGGTGGCATTGCCAAGGCATTGGTAGCTGGCTCCGTTCAAAAGGCTGTAAATGCTACTGCCGCGAAGCGATATGAATTAGCAGATCAGCGTCGTCAGTCCATCGTTGGTGTTAACCAATACGTCAACTTGGACGAGAAGAAGCTGGAAGTTACAGAAGGCTGTGTCGCTCCTGCTGCACATGCTTGCTCTGCAGCTGATGCTGAATTGCCGGAAGTTTCTATGTGCGTATGCTCTGTGCGTAAGGCCGCTGCCGCAGGTTCTACTACCTGTTTGATTACAAAGGCATTAATGGCTGCAGTTGATTGCAAGTGTGGTGCTCCGTTCGAGGTAGAAGCTCTGCCTAAGCGTCGTTTGGCAGAACGCTTTGAATCCTTGCTTGCTAAGGCAGATGCGTGGGTTGAAGCTAAGGGTGAACGCCCGATGGTATTCTTTGCCAATATGGGACCACTTCGCCAGCATAAGGCACGTGCAGACTTCTCTCGCGACTTCTTGCGTGCTGGTGGTTTAGATGTGGTTTACCCTGCAGGGTATCAGACTCCGGAAGAAGCCGCCAAGGCTGCTGCTGAGAGTGGTTGTGCAGTATGTGTGATTTGCTCTACAGACGACACCTATCCGGAAATTGTTCCTGCATTCTGCAAGGCTGTGAAGGAAATGAAGCCGGACATGATGGTTGCATTAGCTGGCTATCCTGCTGACTATGTAGAATCCTTCAAGGAAGCCGGTGTGGATATCTTTATCCATGTCAGAGCAAATTGCTACAACACAGTTGAAGCTATTCAGAACAAAATCGGTCTCTAATTAACACCAACCTATTTCAAAACAATGAGCAATATTCCTGATTTTGCATCCGCCTCATATCCAGAAATTCAGGTTGGCGGACAAACTCCTGTTTCTCAGCCGGAAGCATGGATGACTAACGAACAAATCCCTGTACCTGCTACTTACACCGAGGGTGTGTACGATGATTGCTTGCATTTGGACTTCACCGCCGGTGTGGCTCCAAACTTGCGTGGTCCGTATGCTACGATGTATGTCGCCCGTCCATGGACTGTTCGTCAGTATGCCGGTTTCTCTACTGCTGAAGAATCCAATGCTTTCTATCGTCGTAACCTAGCTGCAGGTCAAAAGGGGCTTTCCATTGCCTTCGACCTTGCTACTCACCGTGGTTATGACTCTGATCACCCACGTGTTGTGGGTGACGTTGGTAAGGCCGGTGTGGCTGTAGACTCCATCCTCGATATGGAAATTCTCTTTAAGGGGATTCCGTTAGATAAGATGTCTGTTTCTATGACCATGAATGGTGCTGTGCTTCCTGTGCTTGCATTCTATATCGTTGCCGCTCAGGAACAAGGCTGTACGCTCGACCAGCTCTCCGGTACAATTCAGAATGACATTTTGAAGGAATACATGGTGCGTAATACGTACATTTACCCACCGGATCCTTCTATGCGAATCATTGCCGATATCTTTGAGTTTACTTCAAAGTATATGCCTAAGTTTAACTCCATTTCTATTTCCGGCTATCACATGCAGGAAGCAGGTGCTACTGCTGACTTGGAAATGGCTTACACCTTGGCTGACGGTCTAGAATATGTGCGTACAGGTATCAAGGCCGGTATCGACATCGATGCTTTTGCTCCTCGTCTATCATTCTTCTGGGCACAGGGTAAGAATTACTTTATGGAAGTGGCTAAGATGCGTGCAGCTCGCGTGCTCTGGGCTAAACTCATCAAGCAGTTTAATCCGAAGAATCCGAAGTCTTTGGCTCTTCGTACCCACTCTCAGACATCCGGTTGGTCATTGACTGAACAAGACCCATTCAATAACGTGACTCGTACATGTATTGAAGCATTGGCTGCTTCTTGCGGTCATACTCAGTCATTGCACACCAACTCATTAGACGAAGCTATTGCTTTGCCTACTGACTTCTCTGCTCGCATTGCTCGTAACACTCAGCTTCATTTGCAAGATGAAACGAGCATCTGTAAGGTTATTGACCCATGGGGTGGTTCTTACTATGTGGAATACCTCACCAACGAACTTATTCGTAAGGGGTGGGCTCACCTTCAGGAAGTGGAAAAACTCGGCGGTATGGCTAAGGCTATCGAAACCGGTCTGCCCAAGATGCGTATCGAAGAAGCTGCCGCTCGTCGTCAGGCTGCTATTGACTCCGGTGCTGAACCTATCATCGGTGTGAATAAGTACCGTTTGGAACAGGAAGAAGAAATCGAAATTCTCGAAGTGGATAATACCACCGTTCGTGAAGCTCAGATTGCTCGCTTGCAGAAGCTTCGTGCAGAACGTGATTCTGCTGCTTGTGAAGCTGCTCTGGAAGCTCTTTCTGAATGTGCCCGTACCGGTGAGGGGAACTTGCTTGATCTTGCTATTAAGGCTGCTAAGGCTCGTGCTTCTCTCGGTGAAATCTCTGACGCTCTCGAAAAACACTTCGGTCGTCACAAAGCTCCAATCAAACTTATTACTGGTGTGTACGCTCAAGCCTACGGTAAAGACCCATTGGTAGAAGGTGTTCGTAAGAAGACCGATGAATTCGCAGAACGTACTGGTCGTCGTCCTCGTATCCTTGTTGCTAAGATGGGGCAGGATGGTCATGACCGTGGTGCAAAGGTGGTTTCTTCCGCTTATGCAGACCTTGGTTTCGACGTTGACGTTGGTCCTCTCTTCCAGACTCCGGAAGAAACTGCCAAGATGGCTATCGAAAACGACGTTCATATGATTGGTATGAGTTCTCTCGCTGCCGGTCATAAGGTGCTTCTTCCTGCTCTTGTTGAAGAGCTTGAAAAGCAAGGTCGTCCGGACATCATGGTATTCTGCGGTGGGGTTATTCCTGCTCAGGACTATGACTTCTTAAGAGAACATGGTGCTGTTGCTATCTTTGGCCCGGGTACTAACGTCCCTGAAGCTGCTATGGAAATCATGGCTGCTCTGGATGAACAGTATGCCGACTAAAGATAACTCTTTGTCCTAACTGATATATTTCAACCCCGATTCTCCGAATTTTTTCGGTAGAGTCGGGGTTTTTTGTTTGTTTATGTAGCTTGTTGATGGATTTGAGATGTGGAATTGGCTTTTTTTGAAAATGATTATGATTTCTTAATTATTTTCGTTGACATGGGTGGTCAAAGGAGTATAATTTTGCGACCCGGTTTATATAGTGATTTATATGACATTTCGGGGAATATAACTAATTCGACTCACTAAATCGACATGTCCACCAACTCTATTAATAAGATTGTCTACTCCTTTGGCGGTGGTGCCGCTGATGGCAATGGTAGCATGAAGAATCTCCTAGGTGGCAAGGGTGCAAACCTTGCCGAAATGGCCCGCATTGGTCTACCTGTGCCTCCCGGTTTTACTATTACAACAGAAGTTTGTACCTACTACTACGACAATGATCGTACCTATCCTGCTCAGTTAGATGCTGACGTAAAGGCCGGTATTGCTCGCATGGAAGAATTGGTAGGTAATAAGTTTGGTGCAACAAATGCAATGCCATTGCTTGTATCCGTTCGCTCCGGTGCTCGTGAATCTATGCCGGGTATGATGGATACCATTCTTAACCTCGGTTTGAATGACGAAACCGTTGTTGCTATGGCTGAAGCTACCAACAATCCTCGTTTTGCATGGGACTGCTATCGTCGTTTCATTCAAATGTACGGTGACGTTGTTCTTGGTGTTCAAAAGATGGAAGGTGAAGACCACGAACCATTCGAAGCTGTTATCGGTGGTCTTAAGGAAGAACGCTATGGTAAGGACATTCCTGACTCTGATTTGACACCGGAAGACTCTCAAGAGCTTGTAAAGCGTTTCAAGGCTCTTGTGAAGGAACGTACCGGTCATGATTTCCCGGTTTGCCCATGGGAACAGCTTAACGGTGCTATCGGGGCTGTATTCGGTTCATGGAATAACGACCGTGCTATCGTTTATCGTCAGAAGTACGGCATTCCTTCCGAATGGGGTACTGCTGTAAACGTTCAAGCCATGGTATTCGGTAACACAGGTGAAGAATCCGGTTCCGGTGTGGCATTCACACGTAACCCTGCTTCCGGTGAAAACGAATTCTACGGTGAATTCCTCATGAATGCTCAGGGTGAAGACGTGGTAGCCGGTGTACGCACACCTGCTCCTGTTGCTGAATTGGCAAACGTCATGCCGGAAGCTTTCGATACTCTTTCTCAAATCCGTCAGACTCTTGAAAATCACTTCCATGATATGCAGGACTTCGAGTTCACCATCCAAGACCGCAAGGTATGGATGCTTCAGACTCGTAACGGTAAGCGCACAGGTGTTGCCGCTTTCCGTATCGCTTGCGAAATGGTGGAAGAAGGTCTCATTGACTGGAAGACAGCTGTCCGTCGTATTCCTGCTGACCAGGTTGACCAGCTTCTTACTCCTATCTTCGACCGCGACGCTATCAAGTCTGCTAAGGTTCTTACAAAGGGTCTGCCTGCAGGTCCCGGTGCAGCTACCGGTCACATTTACCTCAACGCTGAACGTTGCGTAGAAGCCGCTGATAAGGGTGAAAAGGTTATCCTTGTTCGTCTCGAAACATCTCCGGAAGACCTTCGTGGTATGATTGCCGCTGAAGGTATCCTCACCGCTCGCGGTGGTGTTTCTTCTCACGCTGCTCTCGTTGCTCGTCAGATGGGTAAGGTTTGCGTATGCGGTGCTGATGAAGTTGTTGTTGACTACAACAAGCGTACCGTAACTGTTGGTGATGTAACCATCCGCGAAGGCGAATATATGTCCATCGACGGTACTTCCGGTCAAGTATATGCCGGTAAGGTAGAAACTTCTCCTTCTGAAATCATTCAGGTTCTTATCTCTAAGACCATGAAGGCAGAAGACAGCCGCACCTATCAGAACTTTGCTAAGCTCATGCAGTGGTGTGACGACTGCACCAAGATGAAGGTTCGCACTAATGCTGACTCTCCTAAGCAGACAGAAAACGCTATTGCGTTCGGTGCTACCGGTATTGGTCTTTGCCGTACAGAACACATGTTCTTCGAAGGTAACCGCGTTGACTACGTTCGTGAAATGATTCTTGCAACCAAGAAGTCTGACCGTGTAGCCGCTGTTGCTAAGCTTCTTCCATTCCAGAAGGGTGACTTCAAGGGTATCTTTAAGGCTCTTAAGGGGCTTCCGGGTACAATCCGTCTTCTTGACCCACCTCTTCACGAATTCCTTCCTCACACCAAGGAACAACAGCTTGACCTTGCTAAGAGCATCGGTATGCCAGTTGAAGTGATTATGCGCCGTGTTGATGAGTTGGAAGAATCCAACCCAATGCTCGGTCATCGTGGTTGCCGTTTAGGTATTGCTTATCCGGAAATCACAGAAATGCAGGCTCGTGCTATCTTTGAAGCTGCTGTTGAAGTTTCTCAGGAAGAAGGCTTCACTGTTGTGCCTGAAATCATGGTTCCGTTGGTTTCCTTCAAGAAGGAACTCGACATTCAGAAGGCTATCATCGACAAGGTTGCTGAACAAGTATTCGCTGAAAAGGGCATGACCCTCGAATACCTCGTTGGTACCATGATCGAAATTCCTCGTGCCGCTGTAACTGCCGATGAAATCGCTGAAACTGCTCAGTTCTTCTCCTTCGGTACAAACGACCTTACCCAGACTGGTTTGGGTATGAGCCGTGACGACGCAGGTTCCTTCTTACCTCAGTACCAGGACCTCGAAATCATCAAGAAGAACGTCTTTGCTTCCATCGACCAAGCCGGTGTTGGTAAGCTCATGAAGATTGCTTCTGAACTTGGCCGCTCCACTCGCCCGGACATCAAGCTTGGTATCTGCGGTGAACACGGTGGTGACCCTGATTCTGTGAAGTTCTGCAATACTCTCGGCCTCAGCTACGTCAGCTGCTCTCCGTTCCGCGTGCCTACTGCACGTCTTGCCGCCGCACAGGCTGCTTTGGAACAAGCCTAAGAGTTTCGCGTTCTGACAAATTTGCATTCAGCCCGTGGTTCTTTTCAGAGCCACGGGTTTTTTATGCCTTGTTTTGGAGGTTGCAAAATCAGAAAGATGGTATAATATCACTTTATGGTAAAATCCACGACAATTTATGAAGGCGGCTTGCACTGTTCCCTGGTGCATGAACCCTCCGGTGCAATGGTTGCTACAGATGCTCCGGTAGATAATAATGGCAAAGGTGAAGCCTTTTCTCCCACAGATTTGGTTGGTGCCGCTCTCGCTGCTTGTATGTCCACTATCATGGGCATTGTGGCCGCTCGCAAGGGCATTGCTCTTGAAGGGATGAAAGTTGAGGTCGCTAAGCACATGAGTGCTGACCCTCGTCGCATAGGTAAGCTCGAAGTAGTTATTAATGTGCCTCTTCCGGCTGACCACCCTGACCGCCAAATGCTCGAAAATGCCGCCCTTGCTTGCCCCGTTAAGCAAAGTCTGCATCCGGATATCGAAATTCCTATCACTTGGAATTGGCTGGGCTAATTCACTAAAACATCTTTTTTCCCTCTCGTCGGTAAGGATATCCCTTATCGACGATTTTTTTTGGTGACATTGAGTATAATCTTGTTTACTTGGCCCTAGTATCTTGCAGGAATTATAGGATCTTGAATAAAATGGGGGGGGCGTGGCATCGTTCAGCAAATTATTTTTAATTTTTAAGGAGACACTCATGATGTGGGCTGTAGACTTATCTTTCAGTATTAGTAGTAGTTGGCATAAAAGATAGAAGAGGTCGGATTAGGAACTTGATATTTGGGGGGGATTGGAGTAGTCTCTGCGAGTACGTATGAGTAAGCAAAGCACTAGCACTACACCTATGATGGAGCAGTACCTAAGGATGAAAAAAGGGCTGCCGAGTGATGTGCTTTTGTTCTTTAGATTAGGTGACTTTTACGAAATGTTTTTTGAGGATGCCAAAGAAGCGGCATCGATTTTGGGGCTGACCTTGACAAGGCGTCAGGGTATACCCATGTGCGGTGTGCCGCACCATAGTGCAGAGGGGTACATTGGGCGGTTGGTAAAGAGTGGTAAGCGAGTGGCTATCGCTGAACAGACATCAACCCCACAGCCGGGGAAGTTGGTGGAACGCGAATTATCGCGAGTGATTTCTGCCGGTACTTTGGCTGATTTGAATTTACTGGATTCAGGACGGCATAATTACATTGTGTCCGTATATAGGGAAAAGAAGCAATTTGGCTTAGCCTGTGTGGACCATACGACGGGGGAATTTTCTGTAGCTCAGTTTGATAATAAGGAGTTGCTGAGGGATGAGCTGATGCGGATTAGTCCATCTGAGGTACTGGTGAGTGATGAGCAGGTAGAGGAGTTTGCGGAGATTCAGGCGACATTGTACTATGATGGTTATACTTTCTTGCCAGCTACGGCCGTACCGAGTTTGTTGAGTCATTTTCGGGTGCATTCGCTAGATGGGTTTGGGTGTGCAGAAATGACGGCGGCACTGGGGGCGGCCGGTGCAATTTTGCATTATTTAACATATCAGCTTAGACGTGGGGTAGAGCATTTACGTCGCTTATCTGTGCGAGGAACGGAGCAGTCTGTGCTGATAGACCAAGCCAGTCAACGGAATTTAGATTTGGTGGATTCACGTGGTGGAGTGAAGCTTTCGCTACTGGGTACATTAGATAGGACGAGTACGCCCATGGGGGCTAGAAAACTTCGAGATTGGGTACTGCATCCATTGGCTGATTTAGAGAAGTTACTTGCTCGGCAGGATGTGATAGCCAGATTGCTTGCGGAACCCTATCTGATGAGCAAACTTAGAGAAAGTTTGAAAAACGTGCGGGACATGGAGCGACTGACCGGACGCATTTCTCAGGGGGCAGGGAATGCTCGTGATTTACAGGCATTGGCGATGTCATTAGGGCGAATTCCGGCATTGAGGGAAGATTTGATGGCCTTAGGCGATGGTGGTGTATTGTTGGCCGGTATAAAGGAACGCATGGGGCAATTTGATGAGTTGGTTGATTTATTGCATCGAGCTTTGGTAGACGAACCACCGGTGACGATTAAGGAAGGTGGAATCATTCGTGAAGGGTATCATGCCGGGTTGGATGAGTTACGTGTGGCATCAAGAGACGGGAAAGCATGGTTGGCACAACTACAAGAGAAAGAAAGAAAGAGAACAGGTATTGATTCCCTGAAAATTCGTTTCAATAATGTTTTTGGCTATTATATAGAAGTTACTAAGTCTCATTATGATAAAGTGCCGGATGACTACCAGCGAAAGCAAACGCTGGTGAATGCCGAGCGATTTATCACCCCTGAGCTAAAGCAGATGGAAAACACCATCCTTGGGGCAGATGAGCGGTCTAGGCAACTGGAGTATGAGCAATTTGTTTTGCTCAGAGAGGAAGTAGGGAGGCATATTGACGGTATACAGATAACGGCAGATGCCATGGCTGATTTAGACGTGCTTCTGGCTTTGGCAGAGGTGGCTCAGCTGTATGGGTATAGTCGCCCGGTGCTGGATGATTCACAAATATTAAAAATCGTCAATGGGCGACATCCTGTGATTGAGCAGAGTCTCAACGGTGAAAGTTTCGTGCCGAATGATACGATGCTTGAACCAACAGAAAATCGTTTGATTTTACTTACCGGACCGAACATGGCCGGTAAGAGTACATACATCCGTCAGGTAGCTCTTATCACGCTCATGGCACAGATGGGGGCATACGTTCCGGCGGAGTTTGCTCATATTGGGTTAGTGGATCGCATATTTTGTCGAGTAGGTGCAAGTGATGATTTGGCCCGCGGACAGTCAACCTTTATGGTAGAAATGAGTGAAACTTCTCTCATTCTCAACAATGCCACGGAGCGTTCTCTGATAATACTCGATGAAATTGGTCGAGGAACGGCGACATTTGATGGTTTGTCTATTGCTTGGGCAGTAGCAGAGCATTTACATGATGTGTTGAAGTCCCGCACCTTATTTGCCACGCATTACCATGAATTGACCGATTTGGCAAATTCACGTCCTGCTGTGCAGAATTACAATGTGGCGGTGCGAGAATGGAAAGAGGAAATTGTCTTTTTGCGAAAAATCATCCCAGGTGCGGCTGATAAGTCGTATGGTATTCAGGTAGCCAGACTGGCAGGGATGCCTGCTGTCATCGTGGAACGAGCCAAGGCCATACTATCTCATCTGGAAATGAATTCCACCCGACCAGCGAAAAAAGAACGCAGTATGCGAGCCTCTGAGCCAAAGGCAAAAAATACAGATATGGACGATGATATGCCAACGGGGCGGTATGCACAGTTGGAGTTGTTTTAATGGATTATGTTGGGTGATTTGCCTATTTCAGAATTAAGATTTGCGGCGATAGATTTTGAATCTGCCGGTGCAACACGTGGTGACACCGACCAGCCTGTGCAGATAGGCATAGCTCATGGGCGATTATTGTTTGATGAACCGGAGCTGTGGGTTTCATACATTGCCACAGATAAACCTGTGTTGTGGAGCGCATCGCAAGTACATGGAATTACTACAGAAATGTTGGCTGATGCCCCGAGTTTTGTTTCGCTCTGGCCGGAAATAAAAAAGCGGCTTGAGGGAGCAGTTGTCGTCGGGCATAACCCTGCTACAGAGAGAAAATTTCTACGACGATTTCCCGGACATGGCTTTGGTCCGTGGATAGATACTTTGGCCTTGGGGAGGATGTGTGTACCAGGGCTGGCTGATTATTCTTTATCAACGTTGGCAGAGGCTCTCGGGGTGGTGGATGAACTTCATAGTTATCTGCCACATAAACAATGGCACGATGCCCTGTACGATGCCCTGGCAAGTTTGTTAGTACTGCGATTTTTGGTAAAGGAACTACGATTGGAGTCGCATCCTTTATCTGTACTGGGAAAAGCGGTGTTAAAGTGAATTTTTTTGAGTTTTCTTATTTTGAAAAAAGATAAAAAATGCCCCATGTGATAGAAGTCACACGGGGCGTTTTGTTAGAAAGTTAGCTAATTAGATGAATTAGCGAGGAAGAGGGAACTGACGATTAAAGGCAGAAATTTCTGCTTTTAACTGAGCAAAACCTTCCGGATTCGGGCAGACTTGTTCACCGGCATAAAGAGCCAAGGCACGAGCGATGAATTCAGCAACTTGCTCAACGTCTTTTTCCTTCATTCCACGTGTAGTAACAGCAGGAGTACCAATGCGGATACCAGAAGGCTTCATTGGAGAACCGGTGTCGAAGGGGATGGCATTCTTATTCACAGTAATGCCAACGCGGTCGAGTGCTTCCTGAGCATCTGCACCATTTAAGTTTTTATTGCGAAGGTCAACCATGAATACATGGTTATCTGTACCACCGGAAACAATGCGGAAGCCGAGTTCCTGCATTTTTGCGGCCATAGCCTTGGCGTTGCTAACTACTTGGGCTGCGTATTCCTTGAATTCAGGCTTCAGAGCTTCGCCGAAGCAAGCTGCTTTTGCGGCAATAACGTGCATGAGCGGACCACCCTGCATGCCCGGGAAGAGAGATGCATCTAACTTCTTGGCAAATTCCTCACGACAAATCACGAAACCACCACGTGGGCCACGAAGAGATTTGTGTGTGGTTGAGGCTACAAAGTCAGCATGTGGTACCGGATTCGGGTGCTGACCACCAGCCACAAGACCGGCGATGTGAGCCATGTCTACAAACAAGTAAGCACCACAAGCCTTTGCAATCTGACCAATGCGTTCAAAATCAATTGTGCGAGAGTAGGCACTAGCACCGGCAGTAATCATGTTTGGCTTCACTTCCATGGCGAGTTTTTCCAAAGCGTCGTAATCGAGAGCTTCAGTATTTGGGTCTACGCCATAGTGAACGACATTGTAGAGTTTACCGGAGAAATTAGCCTTATGACCATGAGTGAGGTGACCACCATGAGCAAGGTCCATTGTGAGGATGGTATCACCCGGTTTAAGCACGGAGAAGTAAACAGACATATTTGCCTGAGAACCGGAGTGAGCCTGAACGTTGGCGTGGTCACCGCCGAAAATCTTAAGAACGCGATCGATAGCGAGTTGTTCAACCTTATCGACGCATTCGCAACCACCGTACCAGCGTTTTGCCGGGTAACCTTCAGCATATTTATTGGTGAGCAGAGAGCCCTGAGCCTCGCGAACTGCCGGAGAAGCAAAGTTTTCAGAAGCAATAAGCTCAATGTTGTTGGTTTGGCGATTTTTTTCTTCTTCAATGTAAGCGGCTAATTCCGGGTCGCTTGTTAAGAGAGCAGAACCGGAAGCTTTATTGACACGGCGTTCATGACGATCGCCTTCAAATTCAGCTTCTAACCAAGCTTCGAGAACTTCATCAACGTTTTCCTTAGTAACATTAGCAGCGGCCAAACAAAGGATATTTGAGTTATTGTGCTGGCGAGAAAGGGAAGCATAGGCGGGAGTGCGACAAAGAGCTGCACGAACGCCAACCCAGCGGTTAGCCGCAATGCTCATACCGATACCGGAACGACAAATTAAAATGCCTCTATCGAATGTGCCATCTGCTACTCTGGAAGCAACAGCGTTGGCGTAATCAGAATAGTCACAAGATGTTTTCGTCATCGGCCCCATGTCTGTAACGTCGTACCCCCATGAGGTGAGTAATTCTACAACTTTTTCTTTAAGATCTACACCGGCATGGTCTGAGCCGATTGCAATTTTATATGTTGTGTTCATGATTAATGCTCGGAATGAGGACGAGAATTTTGCCTTATTTATTCTTTATAGGCAAGCCCTAGATAGGCTCATGCCACACAATGTGAGAGAACGTTAATCGAATAAAGCACGGACAAAGAGAATGTAGAGAGATGTGATGTAAATCAGATAAAAATTGCAATGAGCGTTGGCGTGTGACCTTCGTCTATGAGCATATGTGGATAATGATGGATATGTGCCATCACTTCATAGGCTTATACCCCCCTATTATTTCTAAATAAGGGAATTTTTAATGTAAGCAAAGAGGAAATAAATACAGACAATGTGATAAAATAGGGAAAAATAAAAAATTCCATCGTTAGTACAGTTTATCACATGTGCAGTGAAAAAGCCCTCTTTTCACAGAGGGCTTTTTGTGTAGAGAACTGGGTGAGGAAAGATGTTCTAGTTAGCTTAGCTCAAGCATATCACGCAAAATGTTGATACCCTCGCGGAGTTCCGGATCGAGACCGGAGGGGTAATCCGGAGAATCGTCTAACTGCTCGGTGGGGTCCTCTGCCGTTTTCATAAAGGTATCTTTATCCTTATCCGGGTCGGCAAGTGGTAATGATTTAGCATTGATGTCATCTAAATTCAAACGATAGATATTGAATTTAAGGGTATCTGCTTTAGCCATTTCTGCGAAGCGGACTTTTCTTTCTTTATTGATTTCTTTACGGCGTGCTTCCAGTTTGCTCATTTCTGACTGGCGAGTGGCTTTATTGAGAGACACTTTATTGTCATCAATTCGCTTTTTGAGCATATTAGATTCTTCCTGAATAATGCGGAAGTCCGGGTCTAAAGCCACACGGTTGCTACTGCGAAGTCGAAGTTCAGGAAGGATTTCAGAGATGTGAGCATCCTTTGAATAGTAGGGGCTCTTAGGAATTTTATCGTATTCCATGGCATAATCCAATGAAGCCTCGCCCACATCATAGGCAGAAATAACACTAGGAAGGACAATATCGCTTTCAACCCCTTTGAGCTGAGTAGAGCCCCCGGCGACACGATAGAATTTTTGGGTAGTGACCTTGAGTACACCGGCACGTTCTCTGTTAGAGAAAAATGGCATATATTGAGCAATGCTGATAGGACGCTGAACAGTGCCTTTGCCGAATGTTGTTTTATTGCCAATGATAACTGCTTTCCCATAGTCCTGAAGAGCTGCTGCCAGAATTTCTGAAGCAGAAGCACTAAGCTTATCAGTCATTACTACGATAGGACCATTGAAAATAGCCTTTTTGCGAGCCGTTTGAGAGCTGATGTGACCACGTGTGTCTTTAATTTGAACAACCGGCCCCGGACCTGTGAAAAAGCCGGACATTTGACGCACTGCCTCAAGAGAGCCACCACCATTATTACGCAAATCAATAATGATGCCATCGACATTCTCATTATTCATACGATGTATCAGAGCTTCAACGTCAGAAGCACAACTGTGATTGTTATCATCAGTCATGGAAGCATAGAAGCTAGGCAGAGTAATGATACCAATGCGGTCTTTGTCTTTGGAAGCACCTTTGATTTCGATGATTTTAGCCTTAGCTAACTCATCCTTCATGGGAACTTTGGCACGTTTAATAACGATAATTTTTGCAGGACCAACACCATCAGCGGGTTCTACTTTTAGGCGGACTTCTGAATTTTCCTTGCCACGAATAAGGTCTACAACCTTATCTAACTTCATGTAAAGAATGTCGACCATTTCTCCGGTATTATTTGAGTCAACCCCCACAATGCGGTCGCCTAGTTTTAGTTCGCCGGATTTTTCAGCAGGGCCATTGGCAACGATACCATTGATTTTAGTAGAGCCATCATCTTCTGCACCGAGTAAAGCACCAATGCCGATGAGTTCTGTATTCATGCTGTCTTGGAAACGCTCCATTTGGCGAGCCCCCCAATAATCAGTATGGGGGTCGTAAGCCAGAGCTACAGCACCGAGGAATGTTTCGACAATTTCTTCTTGGTCGACGTCTTTAATTGTTTTTTCAAGACGGTCGTAACGCATGAGCAATTTTTCGAGAGCCGGTTTTTCCTTGAGAGTTGGGTCCGGTTTATTTTGTTCCTTAGCTAGACGAGAAATGGTTTCGCGACGCAGGAGTTCAGATAACAGCTCATTTTCTATTAAGTCATGCCAAACTTGAGCCATTTCTGCTTCGTCTTTTGGCCAAGATTTTAGTTTTTTTCTGGAGCGTTCAACAGAACGGTTGCTATCAAAGGTGAATTTTTCTTTTTTAATAAGTTCCTTAGCATAGGCAAATCGTCTAAGGGCATTTACCTCGTATGCTTTATAGAGGTAATCTGCGGCCTCGAGCATGGTTTTAGACAAGAGGTAATCGTCTAGCTCAGAAGCGAAGCGAGATTTAAGGAAATCGACTTGTTCTTGGGTAAAAAAGATTTTGGCAGGGTCAACTTTCTTTAAGTAAATGTCTAAGAATCTGGCAGACAATTCATCTGAGAACTCCATTTTTGAATAGTGGAAATTTTGGAGCATGAGAGACATTTGTTTACCAGCTTCGTTGAAGTCTGTATTAGCCATGGCATGAGGGAGGGCACATGCCGTTATGAGAGGAATGGCAGAAAGTCTTAACCAGCGAAATTGATGTGCGTACATGATGAAAGGGGGGATGGCAGATTGCTCAATATGATATGAATGTGTGTAGTGTTACGAAATTAGAAAGCTTTGTCTATCACTTTACACGTCTCGCAGACGTTATTTTTCATTTAGGAAAAAATTGCAAGAGTTTTATTTTCTTTTTGAATCATCATCGTGTAACGAAGAGACAGAGGATTTCGGAATCCAAACAGGCGTGTTTTGGAAAGTATTTGCATAAATCCATGAGCCACGCTCTGCTCGCATAATAAGAGGCGTAGAGGGATTTAAGGTAAGAATAGAAGGACTATTGAGGCTTGCGGCATGGCGGGCCGGGGTTTTTGAGGTGACAATGAGGAGCTTTTCTGACGGGGTAGATGCCGGGGTAGCAGGATATAGGAAGTAATTAGTCAGCGTAGCTATAACCACAAGCCCCGATAGTGTGCTTAATGTAGTATAGAGAAGACCATGTTTAGTATTTGTCGTCAGTAATGCCAGGAAGGTGAGGGTAAGAGCCCCGGCAATAATGATTATTGGAATAAGTGAAGAATAGGGGAGGTAAGTAAGCCACTGGTTTTCACGGGTGTTTGGAGGAAGAACGGCTCCTTCTTTTCTTTCAATAAAGTCAAGATTGCACTGTGCTTCGGTAAAGTTAGGTGTAAGCTCAAGTGCTTTTCTGTAATAAAGGGCGGCCATGCCCGGTTTATCCATGCGATAGTAGGCATTGGCTATACCAAATGCGGCCACAGCTTTATCTTTCTTATTGAGACTAGGAGAATTCATTTCTTTAAGCAATAAGTTGATTGCTTGAGAATACTCCCCTTGATTATATGCTTGGAAGCCTGTAGGAGAGGCTGCTTGAACCGGAGAGGCAGCAAAGTCAACAAGGGCAAGACCCATAAATAGAAGCGGTAGTTTAGTGAGTACCTTTTTAATTTGTTGGAGCATTTGTTTTTGTTTATCCTCAGAAAGCGGTGCGGCGTTTTCTGTATTTGGTTGGAAGGCAATGTTATCTCTTTCAGAAAGAATCTGTTTGATGCTTTCATCGTGGAACGAAGCCGGAATGTGTGATTCAATAAAGGCCCCCAGTGATTTTAAACCATCAGCCGCTGAGTCGGATTTTAGTTTATTTGAAACTTGCTTAAAGGCATGTAATCGTTGGCGAGCAATAGAGCCTTCTTGGTATAATTGCTTTAGTTTTCTTGCTAAAGCAAGGGCAAGTAAAATGATAGCCGGAATGTAAGTAAGGAATAACCAGCCCCAGTGAATAGAAGTAGAAATATCTGAGGCTAAGTTTTCCGGAATAGTGCTGTAAATATCCGTCATCATTGCCACAGGCACAGAACCTGCAGGTGGAGGTTCTGCCGGAGAAGCTTGAGCTGAATTTGGTGTACCGGTGATAGCAGAAGCCTTCCATTCGAGAGGAATAGGCGGAGTGGTTACGGTATAATATTGTTTAGTAGATGGATCAAAGTAACTTAATTCAAATGACGGAATGGCATCTGTCTGAGCAATAGGGCGAATCATTTGCTGGAAAACCACAGAGCCGCTCGTACTACGAGAATCCTGATTAGCGTTGATTTTATTAGAAGGGTAAAGCTTCCAGTTAGAAGCATCTGTGAGAGTCGGACAATCAATGCTCTGGATGTTCCCATTACCTTTTACTGTAATGTTTACTGTGATGGGTTCATTGGCACTCAAATCTCTCGCTTCGGTAGTGGCAGAAATGCTGAAATTACCTACTGCGTTTTTAAATGAAGCAGGTGCACCGGCAGGCAGTTCCAGAGACTTGAATTTTAGTTCCGGCAATTTTAGGTCAATAGCATAGATTTGCCGAGCAAAATTAGCAAATATAGGGTCGGCATCCGGTAGTGGCGTGTGTGCCGTAATCATGCCACCAATAGAAACGTCTCCAGCCCTAAGTGGGAATAATGTACTATGTAGGGTAAAAACGTGAAGGTTATTGCCTCGGTAAAGTAAATTACCAAATGGACTTTGCCCGAGAACTGTATTCATAGTCGGCTCAAATCGCCATGATGCTACGTTTTTATTATCAATAGTCGGTAAATTGAACTGGTTAATATACTCCGGAACGTATATTTTTAATTCACATGAATCAGGCTGGTGAACAAATGGAGTTTGGTTACTTAAGTGCCACATAACACCGTAAGGGACGATATTCTCCTGGAGTTTAGCTGTATTCCAAGTAATGGCACTGTATGGATAAACAGTAAGAGTTTGTGGTTCTGTAGAAACAATTTTTCCCCCTGTGGTACGAAGTCGAATTGAAGGGATGTGAACTGTACCTGGCTCATCCGGAGTAACTTGGATGGCCATGAGGAGGGCGGTCTTATTTTTGGAGCCGGGTAGGTGGATATAATTTACCTGAGGAATCCAGCGTAGGCTGGCTCCTTTGACTCTAGGAAGTGGGTCTTGCTGAGCAATGTTACCATCAGTGAGTATGATGAACAATCTGGTTTGTTCACCCGGAACAACGGCATTTGATAGCCAAGCTGTTTCAACCTCTGCAAAGGCAGGTGATATAAAACCTAGGATGAAAGCGAATAATAGAATAAATTTTTTCATAATAGAAATGAAAACTTATACTGATGAGATGAACAATGGAATGATTAATAGTCTTTTTTCGGGGGGAGAATTTGAATGGGCTGAGGCACAAAGCAACCTTCTTCTTGGTCACGACGGTCTTTGAGAATGTCTCTGGCTTCTTTAAGTTCTTTATCTGATTGAGCTTGTTGCTGAGGGGTGATAGATAAGGGAGCTTGTTTTTGTGGAGCTTGTTGCTTATCCGGAGCTTTTTGTGGTTTTTCTTTTTCGTTGTCTTTCTTTTCTTCCGGACGAGCATTTTTCATTTCATCGTCTTTAGAAGGAGTATTTTTTTTCTTATCTTGTTCTTGTTTATCCTTCTCATTGGACTTTTGCTTGTCGTTATCGGCTTTATCTTTGTCCTTGTCTTGTTTATTTTGCTCGTTGTTTTTATTTTTGTCTTTATCAGCGTCTTTTTTATTATCCTTGTCGTTTTGGTCGTTTTGCTTTTGCTGATTTTTATCAGAAGATTTATTATTGTCCTGTTTGTTATTATTGTCAGATTTATCTTGTTTGTCTTTACTATCGGACTTGTCTTGATTTTGTTGGTTTTTGTCGTTTTGTTGCTGTTGCTGCTGCTGTTGTTGTTTTTTCTTTTCCTCTTCTAGTTGTTTTTTGAGTTTTTCTAGAGTTTTTTTGTACTCATCTAGTTTTTTTTCATAATCAGACAACTTGGCTTTATTTGAATGGGCTTCTTTATGGTTTGGGGTTGTAAATATGGCATCGTCGAAATGAGAGAATGCTTCTTTTAGGTGTTTTTTAGACTCATTGATAGCTTTTAGACGTTTATCAATTTCTTTGATTTTTTCATCAATGGATAATCCTTGGGTGAGTTGCGGGGAAGCTGAGTTATTTTTCTTTTTGAAAGACATTTTTTGATTCACCGTATCACCGGATAAGTTTCCCAGATGACAATGAGCATCAGACTGAAGCATGGTAGAACTAGAAAGCAAGGCTTCGGATAATGCTTCAGCAGTCACTTGATTTTGGTTGTTTATCTTAGCCATGAATCCTTTAGCATAATTTAAGGCATGGCGTTTATCATCAGATAAGCTTGGATTTAATAAAGTGGCATCAATAGCTTTTATAGCCTCATCCGGTTGATTGTTGCGAATTAATTCGATAATGTTTTGAGTAGCATCATCGGTGGCTTGAGCCGGAGATACGGTTAAGCAAAATAGGAATGAAGAGAGAATGAATAAAGTAGAAACAGATTTAGACTTAAAGATGTATTTTATAGAACGCCATTTAGTGCTGGCAATGAGAGTAAGAAGTAGACATACCAACGCAGGGATGGCGAAAATGTAGTAGCGGTCATTAGGGATGCGAGTTTTTACAGAATCATTTTGGTTAGCTTCAAGTTTAGAGGCGGTTTCTTTGACGAAAGCGTTTAATGAAGCACCATCAGACAACTGCACGTATTGACCATTAGTCATAGAGGCCAGCTTTTGAAGATTGTCGGGATTGAGTTTTGAAACAATCGTATTCCCTTCGTAGTCATGATACAAACCAGAGGGGTGTTTTTCATCCGGGATAGTAGAGCCACTTGTTGTCCCAATACCGGCGGTAATTAAGATAAGTTTGTTTTGTTTGGCTTCAGCGGTAAGTTTTGGCGAAATATTGACGGTATCTTCCCCATCAGATAGAATCACAAGAGCATCCATCGCATCCGGTTTTTTGTCTCTCTTAAATGTACGCAGAGCCAAACTTACAGCCGAATCCAAATTTGAGCCCCCTTGAGAAACCCATCCAAATTTTAACTGTTCTATGGTTTCTTTGAGAGCTTCGTGGTCGTAGGTTAAAGGCATGAGCAAGACCGCATTACCGGAAAAGATGATAATCCCGAAATTATCTGCCGGGAGGGCATCTAATAAATCGTAAGTAGCTGTTTTTGCACGCTCAAGGCGAGAGGGAGAAACATCCTTGCATAGCATAGAACGAGAACAGTCTATAGCAATAAGTATGTTTCTGGATTTTGGCATCTCTTCTCGTTCAGAATACCCGTCAAATGGTCTCGCCATTGATAAAATAGAAAAAATCGCTGCTAAAATGCCAAAAACAATAGGTAAAGTGCGATGCCATGTAGCTGGAGCCTGAACCAACACGTTTTTGTATGCAGGGGCGATAAGAACTTCCCAACGTTTAGACCGTCTTTTCCATAAAATACAAGCAACTACCGCCAGTAAAGCCGGTAGAATGAGTAGATATAAAACATCAGGATATAGGAAAGTCATAGTAGTAAAAGGTGTTATGGAGCAGGAGTCGGGCGTAAAATATGCAAGAGTAAGCCCAATAAGGTTAGTGAGCCACCTGCAATAACAAAGTACATAAAGAAATCTTCTATATGGCGGATATTATGAATTTTGGCTTCTGATTTTTCTAATTGATTGATAGATTTGAAAGCATTTGAAAAAGCATCTGTGCTGGCCGCTCTGAAATGTTCCCCACTGGTGAGTGCGGCAATTTTTCTGAGAGTAGGTTCGTCAAATTCGCCATGAGATACCATACCATTGGCCATGGTTCCGGATTCTGTACCAACGGCGATTGTATAGATTTTAATGCCGAGCTTTGCGGCATTTTCTGCGGCTACAAGAGGTGTGATTTGCCCGGAATTTGAAGCACCATCCGTCACTAGAATAATGATTTTGGATTTAGTATCTTTTCGTTCGTCTAATCTAGTAGCAGCCGCGGCAATAGCTGAACCAATGGCTGTGCCATTTTCGTGGATAAGTTCCGGATGAAATGATTGGATAATGTATTTTACAAGGTCGTGGTCGAGTGTTAATGGACAAAATGATTTGGTTTTTCCTGCAAACCCAACCACACCCAATCTATCGTCGGGACGAGTGCCTATGAATTGATTAATAACATCTTTTGCCGCTCTTAATCGCGTTACATAGTTCCTATTGAGTACCATATCAGTGGTATTCATGGAGTATGATAAGTCAAAGGCAATCATAATATCAATGCCATTGACTACGCGGAATGATTTATCCTCTATCTGTTGAGGTCTGGATAAAGCAATGGTAAAGCATATAGCGGCCAGAACAAAACAAAACGCACCTAAACGGCCGGCTAAAGAACGTGGTTTGGTGCCATGATGTTTAATAAACTTAAGAGTAGGGAAAATGATAGAGCCGTCCGTGCCACGTCGGCGACGCAGCAAAAGCATGCACAGGATAACGGGAATAACATAGAGCCAACCCGGATGTGCTATATGGAAATTTTCCGGCAGTATCATATTAGGGAAATTTAGCTTTTAGGTGATTTTGAAAAGAGGTCTGTTTCTTCTATTTCTTGCTGAACTTCTACATCAATCTCTTTAATAAGTTGGATAGATGAAGCGAGCAATTCGTTGATAAGTTCCGTGTTTTCCTGTGTGTTAGGTTCGTATTTAAGCGATGAAAGCTGGTCGAGTATATTTCTGGTACTTAATTGTTTTTCCGGTGAGAGTGCAGTTAGGGCTGATGGTCGACGATTAAATTCTTGCTGTGTTTCATAAAGAGCCGGGTCATTTGTTTCACCGGATAAAAAGCGTCTGAATATAAATGATATTTGAATGGCTAACTCGCGAACACTTAAGTGGCTATTAGAGAGCATTTCTAACTCAGCAATGGCAATTTGTGCGGCACTGGGTTTTTGTTCCTTACTTTTTTGATTTCGGATAATGAGAAATACTGTGATAATGGCAATAATAAGTACTAAAGCGATGATACCAATCAAGAGCCAGTTGTCTTGAAAAAAATTGGATTCTAAATAGACCTCTGGTGGGGTGGGGGGGGCTAAGTCCGGAAATGGTGGCGGCTCCGGGATTTCCGGTCCGGATGGAGGTAAGGGGATTTGTGAGATATTTTGAAGCATAGGGAGCCTGGGGATTAGTGAGACAGTTTGCGAGTGCGTCGAATAAATAAGGCCTTGAGCACGGGAATAAAATTATCTGTCGTTTGTAAATCCAGAAAATCAATCCCTAGCTGAAGAAAATCTTTTGACCAAATGCCGCGATGTTTTTCGACAACTTGGTTGTGAATCAATTCTATGCCTGTATTGGAAAGATTGACAAGCAGAGTTTCTTCTGTTTCCGGGTCTTTCAAACACACGCGACCAACTTCCGGTAGATTAAGCTCAGCAGGGTCAACGATGCGAATAGGAATAAAATCGTGCTTGAAGTTGATTTGTCCGAGAGATGATTTATTTGGCTCAAACCAGAAATCGCTTAACATGACAACCATGGCTGATTTCTTTTGGGAAGTGATAAGCTGGCGAGCAACTTCGCCTATATGGACATCTGTTGCTAAATTGGGGCAAGTAATAATTTCACGAATAATTCGCAAGACTTGTTTCATCCCCTTTGCCGGAGGAATATAGCGGATGCGATCGCCACCAAATAGTAATAGGCCGCATTTATCACCATTCTGTGCGGCACTAAACGCAAGCACAGCTGCTAGTTCAGCCGCATAATCAAGTTTAGATGATTTAGCATAAGCCGAAGCATAGTGCATAGAGCCACTTACATCAACGGCTATAATAAGAGCTTGTTCACGTTCCTCGTGAAAACGACGGACGTATGGCTGATTCATGCGTGCTGTGACTTTCCAGTCGATAAAGCGAGGTTCATCCCCTGCCAGATATTCGCGGAAATCGTCAAAATCCAACCCCTGACCACGAAAGCCGGAACGGTAATGTCCGACCAGGTTTTCTGTAGCTAAATGTCTGGCACGTAATTCAATGCGACGTACGCGCTTCAATATGTCGGTGGATTTATCCATAAAATACTTGCAGTACTTAGCGAGAAGTATTTAAGTGACGCATTGTTCCCTTATGAAAAGGGGGATTAAATCAGGGCACAGGCACTTTATTTAGGATATGTTCGATCACATCATCAGTAGAGATGTTTTCGGCTTCTGCTTCGTATGAAAGCAAAATACGGTGACGAAGAATATCGTGTGCTAAATCTTTAACATCTTGAGGTGTTACAAATGAACGATGATGCATAAAGGCGTGAGCTCTAGCGGCAAGAGCCATATTGATCGTAGCACGCGGGGATGCCCCGGCACGAATAAGTCCTTTGAGTTTAGCGTCTACGGATTCCGGTAGGCGCGTAGCTCGTACTAAATCAACAATGTAACCACGAACAGCGGCATCAATGTAGATTTGGTTCACTAGGTTGCGACTAGTAGCAACTTGTTCGGGAGATGTGACAGGTGTTGTAGTAGGAGCCGGAGCAGAGCTGGCCATTAGCTCCAGAACCTGAAGTTCTTCTGCTCGAGTTGGGTAAGTAACAAGTACCTTGAAAAGGAAGCGGTCCATCTGAGCTTCAGGTAGTTGGTAAGTACCTTCTTGGTCAATGGGGTTCTGTGTAGCAAGTACGAGGAACGGATCCGGTAATTGGTAGGTGTTTTCACCCAATGTAACTTGGCGTTCCTGCATGGCTTCGAGTAATGCCGATTGAACTTTAGCCGGAGCACGGTTAATTTCGTCAGCAAGAATGAGGTTGGCAAAGATAGGCCCTTTTTTTGCAGAGAAAGCACGATCCTCAGGATTGTAAATCATAGTACCGATGAGGTCGGCCGGTAATAAATCCGGAGTAAATTGAATACGAGAAAATTGAGCATGGAGAGTACCTGCCAGTGCTTTTACTGAAAGTGTTTTTGCCAGACCGGGTACACCTTCTAAAAGAACGTGACCTTTGCATAATAGACTAAGTATGAGTTTATCTATGAGTAATTGCTGACCAATCACAACCTTAGCGATTTCTTCGCGAAGAGAAGAAATCCAAGCGGAGTTTGCAACGATGAGTTCGTTAAATTCTCGAGTATCCATGATATGTTACAGAGAGTGAGACAATCAAATGAACAGATGTGTTGAAAATTATTTGCCCAAAGCAAAACCAGTTTGCAACAATAAATCTTCACGAAAGTGAGGAGCAATAAGCTGGAAGCCAATAGGCAAAGTAGCAGGTCCTACTTCTGCAGTACCGGCAGGGATTGACATAGCCGGGAGCCCGGTAAGGTTTGCCGGAATAGTATAAATGTCTGCCAGATATGTTTGAAGGTGGTTTTCTGCGGCATCACCAATGCGAGGAGCAGGGGTCGGTGAAGTCGGCCCAGCGATGAGGTCTACTTTTTCAAATGCCTCTGTGAAATCTTTAGCTACAAGAGCACGAACTTTTTGAGCTCTGGTATAGTAAGCATCGTAATAACCGGAGCTAAGTACATAAGTACCGAGAATGATACGGCGTTTTACCTCCGGACCGAACCCTTCATTGCGAGTACGAGAGAATAGTTCGATGAGACCATTTGTGTTTTCTGCTCGTTTACCATAGCGAATACCATCGAAGCGGGATAAGTTAGATGATGCTTCTGCACAGGCGATAATGTAGTAAGCAGCAACTACTGCTTCTGCATGGGGGAGGTTGATTTCAACGATTTCAGCACCAAGGTTTTCAAGTTCCTTGATATTATTTTGTAGAGCCGTGGCAATGGCTGGATGATTACCAGAACTAATGTATTCAGTAGGTACACCAATGCGTAAACCTTTAATATCTCGACCTAGGAATGATTCAAAATTAGGAACTTCTACATTGGCAGAGGTAGAATCTTTCTTATCATGCCCGCAGATAGCATTTAAGATAATGGCAGAATCCTCAACTGTTTGAGTCATTGGACCAATTTGGTCAAGTGATGAAGCAAAGGCTACTAAACCATAACGAGATACGCGACCATATGTCGGTTTTAGACCAACGATACCACAGTGACCGGCAGGTTGTCTGATAGACCCACCGGTATCAGAACCGAGAGCTGCAATGGAAGTATGCCCGGCTACGGCAGCCGCAGACCCACTAGAGGAACCACCGGGGATGTGATCCGGTGCATGTGGATTCCTAGTAATACCAAATGAGGAGTTTTCACCGCTGGCACCCATGGCAAATTCATCCATGTTTGTACGTCCTAAAGGAATCCCTCCGGCTTGTTTGAGTAGAGAGATAGCGGTGGCATCATAAGGCGAAACAAATGGAGCTAGAAGTTGTGAAGCACAGCGGGTAGGTTGCCCAAGAACATTGATATTATCTTTAATAGCGATGGGAATGCCGGCCAGCGGACTATTTACATCTACGGATTCTGCCTGTTTTAGAGCGGCTTGGCGGTCGCATGAAATGTAGGCATTGGTAGTGTCTGATTCAATGGCATCAGCTGTAAGATTTACTAACTCAACCGGAGAAATTTCTTTTTTACGCAGACGTTCTCTCCATTGTGCTATGGTTCCTTGAATAGTCATGATGGTTAGGAAAAGAGAAAAGTTTATTATGCAGATTCAACAACCTTTGGTGTGCGGAATTGGCCTTGGCCTTCTTGTGGGGCATTAGACAGAGCTTCTTCTTGTGATAAACCAGGAAGAGGTTCATCTTTACGAAGAACGTCCATAGTAGGCAATGGATGATTCATGGGTTCAATGCCGGTGACATCGTATGATTTTAGAGTGGTGACATAATCAAGAATTTTATCTAAATCTTGAGTGAAACGAGCTGTTTCTTCATCTGATAACTCGATTCTTGCAAGTTTAGCTATATAGGCAACGTCGATTTTTTGGTCGCTCATGTGATAAAATGGGAAAAGGTGAAATTAATAAGTTGTTTCGAGTAGTCTCAACATCCAAATAAATGATGCACAAATGGCTATTAACAATACTCCTAAAAGCATGAAGTTTTCTCTTAGTTCACGACGCATATTAGCAGGAGTGCCTTTATCTTGATGCTGAACTACAGAGCGTAAAAGGCGTTCCTGACGAGCAATACTAATGCGTTCAGGTGGAGGCATGGTATTTCTGGAGTCTTGCATTTTTGGCCGTTTCCTCTGACTGGCATTTACAGTGCGGTTTAGTTCAGCTTCTGCGAGTTTGATTTGTTTTTCTAACTCGCGAGATGAACGCTCTAGATGTGCAATTTTTTTTGCGTGAGAATCGTGGTGAACCATGGTCGTATTAAACGGTAGGTGTGATGAGCCAAATAAAGAAAAGGACGATTAATGCAACAAGCAGAAGAGGGAGATGAAAGGCTAAGCCCTGTTGGAACTGGGTAAAAAACTCTTTGCCGCTAATGTAGATTTTAGAGCGACGACGAACTCCGCTAAGAATTTTTGTATGCTTCATGCGAGAGCTTCGGCTAACAACGTCTGAAAACTCCTCAGAACACTCATTAAGCAATGGTTGATATTGTTCGATGAGTGAGTCTATTCTTTCAGATGGCCACTCTTCTGCCTTGATGTTAGATAATTTTTTGTAAGTCTGTTTGAGGTCGTTAAAGAGAGAATTGAGCTCATCTATCTCAGCACGCATGCTGTCTATTTCATCCGGAATTTTTGAAGCAGATTCGGTAATTTGGCGACTTAATTCATTTCTTTTTTCAATGAATTGAAGTTGTTTTTGGTGATTAGCCTCTTCTTGGAGTTTTGCTCGTTCAATTTGCTCTTTTTCTTCACGGAGCTGTGCTAAGCGTAGTTGAGCCTGCACTTGGGTAGATTTTTCCTGAGCCTCATCATCACTTGGTCTGTATGAGGGGATTTCGTTCATGCGGTTGTACGAGGATTGGTTTTGGCTCATAGTGAGTGCGTGGTGCGTGAGAAGATAGATGGTCGTTGATGCGTGACAATGAAGAGGATTGCTCTTGTTATTGCCTCAACGAATGCCGGACAATTATTTAACTTTCGCAAAATAAATCAAGCCCAGAAATAGCAATAATTGATTTTTTATCAAGAAAAATCGATTTTGAATACGGCTTTGTGAGAAATGATGAGAATTATTCCCAGTATTCTGCCCATGAGCTACTGGTTTCCCATACGCGAACGCGTTCTAATTTAACGCAATCGCGAATCGGGTAAAGTCCCGGTGTAATGATAGATTGGCGTAGGGCATTATTGACGAAAGTAAAGATAGTTCTGGCCATTACTTCGCTCGTGGGGTCTTCATTTTCAAAAGGGATGATGCGTTCCCCATAAGCATCATGAAACTTTTCGTAATTGGGGTCATTGGTATTCATGCACAAAGCATGGTCGAATGATTCAAGAAATTCGCCCACCATGAGTTTGACAGCTTTAAAATCCAGAACCATTTCGTGGTTGTCAAGGGTATCTGCACTAAAAATCATTTCAACCGAGCGAGTATGACCATGCGGGAATTTGCAATTACCTGGATGTTTGGAGAGTAGGTGTCCGCTTTCGATTTCAATGGATTTGCAAATTCTGTAAGGCATGAGAGAATAGTAATGAGTTTGATAAGTGAGTGCAATCTAAAACACTGAAATGATATTTATTCGGGTGATTCCGAAAGCCAGCAATGCAAGTTTAGAGACATTCTGTTTGTAATAGGAAATAAATTGAAGTGGGGAGTGAATAGATTTCTTTAAAGTTCAATCTTGCCATAGGTACAGTATTTTTTTATAATGTGCCAACAAAGTTTTTAAGTTACCATATTAATTCATGAGCGATTTATCACGCAGAGCTCTTAGTCACCCAATTCCATTTGATGGGCAGGATGTTGCCATGTGGGAATATGGGAATAGTGTTGCCAAGGTAACATTGCGAGTATGGTTATTAGAGTCCGGTTTGGTTCGTGTGTGTTATTATACAGGGGTTTTGCCTGAAGATGAGCCAAGTTATGCCATAGATTCAAAATATCGGGTGGTCGAGACATTGTTCAAAGAATATGATGAGGATGATGTTCATGTTATAGAAACAAGTTTGCTTCGTATAAAAATCAATACGGTTCATTTAACAGTCGATTTTCATGATGTAGATACAGATGCCCCAATATTGACAGATGAAGCCGGATTTTGTAGTGAGGCAAAGGACTGGACCGGGGATAATAAAGTATGGATTCGGAAGAATTTACAAGAGACCGAGCATTTCTTTGGATTAGGGGATAAGCCCTGTGCTCTGAACTTACGAGGTAAGACATTTACCATGTGGGGGGCGGATCACTATGCCTTCCATGAAGAATCCGACCCTCTCTATAAAAGCATACCGTTTTTTATTAGTCTTAGGGATTGTGTATCATACGGATTGTTGTTTGATAATACATGCAAATCATATTTTGATTTTGGCTCATCAGATGAACGAATCTTATGCTTTGGGGCTCCTGGGGGGCTTATGAATTACTATTTTTTTCATGAGAAGTCACCTTTAGAAATTATTGCTTCATACACGCGATTGACCGGGGTTCCGGAGTTACCACCTATGTGGGCATTGGGATACCATCAATCGAAGTGGAGTTATTATCCGGAGCCAATTGTACGCAATCTTGTTGAGCGATTTAGAGATTTGAAAATTCCATGTGATGTGATTCATTTAGATCACCATTATATGGAAAACAAAGAAGGGTTCACATGGGATAAACGTAATTTTCCAAATCCCGGGAAATTATTGAGTGACTTAGAAGAGAAGGGCATCAAAACTGTTCTTATTGTCAACCCCGGTGTGAAAATTAACCCTGATAGCAAAACGTGGCAATCCGGGAAAAAGAATAATTATTTTTGTCGTCGTGCAGAAGGCACATTGTTGTCAGATACAGTATGGCCCGGTGTTTGTAACTTCCCGGATTTTACGTCTGAAAAAGTCCGCGATTGGTGGGCTGAGCAATTTTACCATGAAGTAGGCGAGTTAGGAGCTAGGGGGCTATGGAATGATATGAATGAGCCGGTCGTATTCCCGGACAAAACGTTTCCCATGGACACCCGACATGAGTACGATGGTCATCCCTGTACCCATGAGAAAGCACATAATATCTATGGTCAATGTATGGTAGAGGCCTCGCATGAAGCCATGCGACGAAGTGCCCCGCAGCGGCGACCATTCATGCTTTCGCGTTCCGGGTATGCCGGATTACAACGAAGCTCTGCGACATGGACCGGGGATAACTGTTCAAATTGGGAGCATTTAAAGTTAGCTAATTTTCAATGTCAGAGATTAGCGGCATCGGGAATATCATTTGCGGGGTCTGACACGGGTGGGTTTATGGAACACCCAACGCCGGAATTATTTTGCCGATGGATGCAAATGTCTGCCTTCCATGGATTTTTCCGAAACCATTCATCCGGTGAATTTGGCGGTCAAGAACCATGGGTGTTTGGCAGTGAAATAGCTTCTTATGTTAAAGCGGCAATCGAGGGGCGCTATAAACTACTGCCTTATATCTATACCCAGTTTTGGCATTATGCCCAGAGAGGTATGCCCGTAATTCGATCTTTGGCATTACAGTGTTTTGAGAATAAAGACACATATTGGCGAGGTGCAGAATTTTTCTTTGGTGAGCATCTGTATATTATTCCTATTCATGAACCGCAGGAAGGTGGGCGATTCCTATATATCCCATCCGGTATATGGTACAATTATCATGACGATACCTTGGTGAATGACACGGGGAAAGATGTTTGGGTAAAATGTCCGCTTAGTCAACTACCGGTGTATGTGCGAGGTGGTGCAGTGATTCCGCATTGGCCCATTCAACAGTTTGTCGGTGAGCTAGAAAAACCGGATTTATCGTTGGATTTATGGTTTAGTACAGATGCTACTGCTGTGGTATCCACTCTTTACGAAGATGCCGGTGATGGATATGCTTATGTAGAGGGCGAATTTGCTCAGCATACATTTGAATATCGAGGACAAGCTAACGGATTTAAGTTAAAATGGTCATTTGATGGTTCCCCCATGGAATATCATGGTAGCACGAAATTAGTCATTCATGGATTGCCTCATGATTGTCATCCCAGAGTGACCTGTGATGGTGTTTCTTGTCAAATAACTTTGCAGGATGGTGTGTGGGTCATGCCCTTGACGCAAGTATTTAGTGAATTGACCCTTGAGTACTAAAAAGCTCTCAATTATTGCGATAATAATTGAGAGCTTTGGTGATAGAAGAAAAAACTTACTCGCCAATAAGTTCGTAAGCCATAGCATCTGTGATAGTTACTGTGGCAAATTCACCTACAGGTAGCGAAAGCGGAACTTTTACCGTGCCATCGATTTCCGGGGCATCCCATTCGGTTCGAGCAATACCGGGAGCATCGACCAAAACACGTAATTGCTTGCCAATTTGAGCTTGACCAATCTCATCTGCTACACGAGCTAGGGTCATAGAAGCTTCATTGTAACGGCGGGCTTTAGTGCGATGATGAACTTGGTTTGGCATTTTGTAAGCCTTAGTTCCTTCTTCGCGTGAGTAGGTGAAAATACCGGCACGTTCAAAGCGGAATTCATCGAGAAATTCCATGAGTTCCTGGTGGTCATCTTCGGTTTCACCAGGGAATCCGGTAATAAAAGTGGTACGAATAGCAATGTTTGGTACAGCTTTTCTGATGTTTCTGATGAGGTCTCTAATGTAATTGCCATCAGTTACTCTGTTCATGGCACTTAGCATATTGTCAGAAATATGTTGTAATGGAATGTCTACATAACGTGCCACTTTCGGACATTCTGCGATGGCTTGGGTGAGTTCATTCCCCCAGTGAGCCGGGTGAGTATAGAGAAGGCGAATCCAGAAATCTCCCTCGATGTCGTTAAGGGCACGAATAAGAGAAGCTAGGGATTCGCCCCTAGAGGAATCAACCTGGCTGGTGCGGTTGGGCCGGGCATCAGTCCATTTATCCATGCCGAAATAAGTGGTATCTTGAGCGATAAGGTTGATTTCTTTTACCCCATCACGAATGAGATTTTCTGCTTCTCGAACGATGTCTGCTTGGGAGCGGCTACGATGACGGCCACGAATCATAGGGATGATACAATAGGCACATCCATGATTACAACCTTCGGCTATTTTAATATAGGCTGTGTGTGCTTGGGTGAGACGATAGCGTGGAGTTTCCCAGTTATGAATATATTGGCATTTCCCGACGATGCAATTTTTATCGGGTAGGGTAGCGGCGAATACATCGTTGATTACATCGACGATTTGGCACACTTGGTCAGGACCAATAAAGGCATCAACTTCCGGTAAAAGAGAGGGGAGCTCAGAGTTAAATCTCTGTGACAAACATCCAGAAACTATGAGTTTTTGTTCAGCAGGATATTGTCCGTTTTCTTTGGCTCTCACTATATCTAGAATAGAGTCAATAGCTTCTTGTTTTGCTTGGTCAATAAAGGCACAAGTGTTTACAATCATGACATCTGCTTCTTCCGGTGATTGGGTAATGGTCATCCCGGCTTTTAGTAAATGACCTGTCATGATTTCTGAGTCTACTAGGTTTTTTGGACAACCTAGCGATATGATGCCGACGGAGATAGACATAAGTTTTAGTTAGTTATGATAAATGATTTTCGTCCTTGATGACGACATATTCAAATGGGCGAATGCTAACCACACGGATAGGTGTACCTTTTTCTAGAATACCTTGTTGAGAAACTACTTCACAAATTTGACCATTGATAATGGCTTTTCCATTGGGTTTTAATTCTGTATTAGCAGTACCGAGGTCGCCAATTTGCACAGAGCCGATATTGACCGCTTCTCCGGCTGCCCCTCCGCTAATGGTGGTGTTAGAAATAGGGTTAAGTAGTTTGGTATCCGGTAGGTATTTCATCATGAGAGTGATGAGAATCGTGCTACCTGTAACCCCAATGACTAATTTCAATAAAGGCCATATAAGAATAGAGTAGAGCACCCCCACATCGCTCCAGTTATTATCACGCATGATGTGTTCCCATTCTAAGGTGCTAATCATCCCTCCAAAGAGGGCTATCAAGATACAAATCCCCCCGGCTAAACCTGTGACAAAGGTTGTCGGGATAACAAAAATTTCTAGGATGATGAGAATAATGCCGATGATTAACAACGCAACGGTTTCATAGCCGGCTAAGTTGCCTGCTACGTTGTTGCCAAAGAAGAAGAGTCCAAATGCAACTAAGGCAACCACGGCTCCTATGCCTGTGCCGGGCATTTTGAATTCTAGGTAAATCCCCCCTAAACCTAGTAAAATAAGAATCGGTGATGCCCAGGCAATCCATAAAGCAAGACTTTCAAATCCTGTGGGTGTGGCAACAATAAGTGGTGCATCTAATTTTTCTAAGGCGAGCAATTCGGCAAGGTCTTTTACAATACCTGTGGCCAATAGTGGCTTCCCATCCGGCATGATGAAAGTGGCTTCTTTGCTGGTAAGTGTGAGTAGAGCGTTTTTTTCGAGTGTAACAGAACCAAATTTTTGTTCTTTATCACATGGTATCATCATGGCTTTTACCACATCGGGGCGATACCCTTTTTCTGTAACTACAGAGCGAGTAAATGCACCAAAGGCACTTTCTGCTTTTTTGCGAACCATTTTATCCATTTCTTCACCGGAAGAATTGATAATACCAGCTGCTCCGATAGATGCCACGGGTGCCATGTAAATTTTATCGCAAGCGACGGAAATAAGAGCCCCTGCCGAAATAGCCTTTGTGTTGACAAAAGCATAGGTCGGGATTTTTATTTGTGGTAGGGTGTTGGTCATCATTTCGCAGGTTTCCCATGCCAGTCCACCGGGGGTGTTTAGTTCAAAGATGATGGCTTTGGCATTTTCTTCCTGAGCTCGCTTCATGATTCTATTCATATAGGCAAAGCTCGCTGAGCTTGTTAAGGAATCTTCGCCTACGGGAATGACTACCACTTTGTCTGTATAGCTGTCCTCTGCATACCCTTGCGGACTAAAAAAACAAATGATGATGCCTAGTATCAGCAGTAGTTGGTAAAAGACTCGAATCATGCAATGATATTGCCACAACATGGCCTCAGGCTCAATCTTGAATTGCGTCTCTAAAAGGCTTATTTTGACCTCTTGAAAAAAAATTTCAAAAAAATATAAAAATTTTTCTTCATTTGCCGGTATAATCTATATGGAGTCCTCTGTTAGACAAGATGCACATCGGATTACTATCCTCAAATTATTATTTGCAACTTGCTTTTGTATGCAAGGTTTAGAAGTTAAAGTATCCTATTATCTTTGTCGGGGCTATGGTTTATTCAACCATCTTAGAAGCATCGAAAGTTTGCTTCTCTCATAATCCTGCATATTACGTTGATTCAACCAATATGCAGTCATGTTTTTCTAAATTTGAGAGGTGAAAATCAAATCTTATTTAGAATCAACATTTTGATTACATTTGAAAAATTGCTACAGTTCAAACAGAACTAAAGTTAACTATAAAGTATGGCAAAACACCGTTCACACAAGACATCCGTTACTCAGAACAATTCCCAAAAACAAAACAACAACAAAAATTCCGAATTGGCACAGCAAAATAGAGCATTATTTGTCGTGCTACATAGCTCAGATGAACAAAAGTCTGCAAAAGTAAGAGAACAAATCATCTGCACTAATGGAGGTTTGGTTCATGATATTGCGAAAAAATTTATAAAACGTGGCTGGGTTGATTCCAAAGACACGTTTTATCGCGATTTAATTCAAGAAGGGTATATCGGTCTTGTAAAAGCCGTAGATAGCTTTGACTGCACTCTCGGTGCCTCGTTTTCTACTCATGCAACGTATCATATTAGGAAATATATTTATCAAGCCTATTACGAACAACGTCGCGTTGTAACATCTCGTTACTATGACGAATTGCTTTACGAGATAAATAAAGCCGAAAAAGATTTATTTGAGAAATTAGGTTATCTACCATCGGTAGAAGAAATAGCCAAGGAGAGGCAAATGAGTGTGACGAAGGTTTTGGAAGTCATAGATTTTGCCCAAGCCCCGGTTTCTCTTAATTCTCCTGTCGGCGATTCCGGTGAGGCTTCCTATGGTGATTTTATTGAAGATACATCTACAAAAACTCCTTTAGAAATAGTTATAAGTCTTTCTCTTCGAGAATATCTACACGCTATGCTTCGTGCATTAGACAAACAAGAACTCGATGTTATAGAGCTTCGCTACGGGATTGTAGATGGGGAAGCTTGTAAATTGAATGCGATTGCCGAGTTCCTCAATCTTCCTTATCGTAAGGTGCGTCAACTTGAAGCTAATGCACTGATGAAGCTACGAATGCTTATGGCTTCTGAGTTTGATGAAGATTTCGTCTCATCGGTGGCATAAGTAAGAATTCCGGAATTCAAATTTACTTCATGTTTCACTTTTATGAGTGAAGCATGGAGTAAAAGAGAAAGAGGGGTGCAAAATTGAGGGGTAAGCCCTTAGAAATTTTCTCACCCGGCTCGTATCGGTAAACTAAGTGATGTGATTTTTGCTTGCAGGTAGATAAAAAAGTGCTTAGAATGAAAGTTCAATAAGAATTTATAAATTGAGAAATGCAGTGGGTATAATAAAACTATGATGAAAGAAGAAGATTTAGAAAACAAAAAGCTAACAGAGGAGGTCTCGGGGGAGTACATAAATTCGTCTCCTGAGGACTACAATGGGCTTCGTAGCTATATCAATCAAATCTTAGAAACAAAGTTGTTGTCTGAGGAAGAAGAAATAAACCTGTTTAAGGAACTTGAAAATGCGGCTCCAGAGAAAAAAGTGCATATCAGAAATAAAATTATGGAAGCTAATTTGCGCTGGGTCGTAAATATTGCAATGGAATATACGTCCAAGAATGGCGTACCTCTTCTTGACCTTATTCAAGAGGGTAATATTGGTTTGAAGAAGGCGGTGGATAATTTTGATTATAGGAAAGGTTTTCGGTTTTCTACGTATTCTCGCAAAATTATTCTCCAGGCCATTTCTTCTGCCGCAAAAAACAATGCTTATTTGCTTCACGTTCCGGAAAAAGTTCACACGGAATATAATAAAATCAAATCTGTAGAGAAAAAGCTTACTGAGCGTCTCGACCGTAAGCCTACGATAGAAGAAATAGCTGCCGATGAGGAAATTGAAATATCGGCATCCCGTATTTTTCTGATTTTAAATGCTAGGAAGCAATGGGATTCTTTACAAGAAAAGATAGAGCAGGTATCTGATGATACAGATGAAGTTCCCGGAGGGGAATTTGTTTGACGAGAATGATTAAATAAAAGATTCCTCATTTTCGTGGGGATTTCTCTAAATGAGATTCCTTTGTTCATTGTTTCGTACGTCCGGCTATGGTGATGATGGCTGGCGTGCGTTGAGAAAATTTTTCTGCTCAGATGATGACAAATCTTGAAAGATTGCGTTGACCTGAGGAGTAGAATATAATATAATTTGTCCACCATTTGACAAGGTGCTATATTGGTGTATTGTGCCCAAATGGTTCTTTGTCGTTTGTTATTATGAGTAAGTCCGAAAAAAAATCCACTGATTCGTCTGCCAAGGAAAAGGGTAAGAAGACGCCGCAAAATGTTGAAACCAAGGGAGCTGTAAAGACAAAGGGTAGCTCCGCTTCAAAAAAGACTGAGGTTGCCAAAAAGGCTGATTCTGCAAAAAAAGCTCCGGTTAAAGCTTCTGCTCCTAAATCTGCTGACGTAAAGAAAGTTTCTGCTGCTAAAGCTGATGCATCAAAGGCTTCTTCCAAAAAGGTTGCTTCTGAAAAGAAAGCTGAGCCTAAAAAAGCTAATGAGGAAAAAGTAGAGTCCAAAAAGCCTGCCGCTAAAAAATCAGCTTCTGCTAAAAAAGCCGCAGCCCCTGCCGCAAAGGCAGAAACAGCGGCTAAATCTACCGCCCCAAAGACTTCTGCAAAGGCTGTTGATAAAAAGCCGGTAGCTAATAAAGTCGAAGTTGCTAAGAAAGCTGAGGCTAAAAAGCCATCTTCATCAAAGAAAGAGGCGAAAAAGGCTGAACCAACCCAGGAAGAAACAAAGCCCGCTCCGGCAAAAGCAAAAAAACCAGCTAGTAAGAAGCCTGTCGACCAGAAGCCAAAAGAAGCCCCTGAAGATAAGAAAAATAAAAAAACCACTGCTTCTTCTAAAAAGCCTCAAATTTCTGAACCCGAAGAAGAAACTTCTTCAACTTTGGACAGTGCAGAGATTCATGAGAAAATTCGTGAACTTGTCAAGTTAGGTAAGGAGCAAACTTACTTGACCTTTGACGATATTAACGAAATTTTGCCAAATGATATTGTAGACCAGAATGACTACGAAAACATAATGGAACGTTTGCGTAGCATGGGCTTTGATATTATTGATGCATCTGATGTTGATAGTTACACCGACCGTGCTCGTGGAGCCTCTGATGATGAGGATGATGACGATAAGATGGAGGCAAAGCTTGACATCTTAGACGACCCGGTGCGTATGTACTTGAAGCAGATGGGGCAGGTTGAGTTATTAACTCGTGAGCAAGAAGTTTCTATTTCTAAGAAGATTGAGGACTCTGAGCAGGAAGTTCAGCGTTGTTTCCATCGTTTTGGTTTAGTTTTCCCATGGTATATGGAATTGGCATCTAAGCTGAAAGATAACCATGAGAGATTTGACCGAATCGTTCAGGATAAGAAGATAGAAACACGTGAGCGTTACTTAAAGCAATTAGATAGTCAAATCTTCAAGATTGGCGATTTGTATCATGAAACGGCTTCTGTTTATAGAAGTTACTATGTGAGCCGTGAAGGCTCCGGGGCTAAGCGTCGTTATTATGATAAGTTCCTTGAATTGCAAAAAGAGCTTATCACTAATATCGAGAACCTTGGCTTTAAGTACAGAATCGTAGATAACTTCTGTAAGCAGGTTGACGTTGTACGGAAGAATGTAAAAGCCGTGCAGCTTCGCTTAGCAAAATCTCCTAACAATAAGGATTTAAAGGAGTATTTGGCAGAGCTTGAGTTGCGTATGTGGATGAAAGTCGATGAGATGGATGAAGCATATCGAGACCTCAAGAACTGGCTTGGCAAAGCTCGTCGTGCCAAATCTGAAATGGTCGAGGCTAACCTGCGTCTGGTTATTTCAATTGCCAAGAAATATACAAACCGTGGTTTGCCGTTCCTAGACCTTATTCAGGAGGGGAATATCGGTTTGATGAAAGCCGTTGAGAAGTTCGAGTACAGACGCGGCTATAAGTTCTCTACCTATGCTACATGGTGGATTCGTCAGGCTATTACCCGTGCTATAGCAGACCAAGCTCGTACTATTCGAATTCCTGTGCACATGATTGAGACTATCAATAAGCTCATGCGTGTGCAGAAACAACTCGTGCAGGAATATGGTCGCGAACCTACGTCTGAGGAAATCGCAGAGGAAATTCACATGCCTGTGGAACGTGTGCGTTCTGTGCTAAAGATGGCTCAGCAGCCTATCTCATTGCAAGCACCGGTGGGTGATTCGGATGATGCTTCCTTTGGTGACTTTATTGAGGATAAATCTGCTGAAAATCCTATGGAAGAAGCTTCCTTTGCCTTCCTTAAAGAAAAACTCAGAGATGTGCTTGACTCTCTCAGTGACCGTGAACGCGAGGTTATCGAACAGCGATTTGGGCTTCGTGACCGTACGGCTCGCACACTTGAAGAAGTGGGGCATCAGTTCAACGTAACTCGTGAGCGTATTCGTCAGATTGAAGCTAAGGCTCTGAGGAAGTTGCGTCACCCATCTCGTCTTGATAAAATTAAGGGGTTCTTACAGAACGATATGTAAGTTATTTGATTTATTCGCACACCGATTCTATGGTAGGAGTTTGGTGTGCGAATAGTTTTTTAGACAAGATGGATTCATGGGTAGAATTGATGAGGAGAGTATAAAAAAAGTACTCGAGGCTACGGACATCGTGGACGTAGTTAGCTCCTATCTTACCCTTAAGCGAGCCGGGTCACGGTGGAAGGCTTGTTGTCCTTTTCACAATGAAAAAACGCCGTCTTTTAGCATTGATCCGGTTCGTCAGATTTTTAAGTGTTTTGGTTGTGGTGTTGGAGGGACGGCTATCACGTTTGTGATGAAGATAGAGAATTTGAGCTTTGTCGAGGCTGTAAGAAAGCTCTCTGAGAAAGCCGGGATTCATTTGATTGAGGAGACCTACGACCCGCAGTTAGATAAGATTCGTCGAGCGAAATCGGCTATTTTACAAGCAAATCAGAAAGCGGCTGATTATTTTCATCGTCTATTGTTTACGTCACCTCAAGCACAAGAGGCTCGTGAGTATTTAAAGTCGCGTGGGTTTGATGAACAAATGGCGAAGAATTGGAAGATTGGCTGGGCTCCGATACATTCCGGCGAATTTTTATCTTGGGGGCGAGCCGAGGGGATGAGAGATTCCGTGCTGATAGATGCGGGGCTGGTGAGTCGTGGTGATAGGGGGGATATTTATGCTCGGTTCAAGGATAGATTGATGTTCCCTATTTACAATGAATATGGGGAATGTGTCGCTTTTTCAGGGCGAATTTTAAAGGCAAAGGAAAACACGGGGAAATACGTCAATACTCCGGAAACATCTGTATTCAAAAAAGGGAATGTTGTCTTTGGGCTGGACAAGGCAAAAACTCATATTAGCCGCCGTGGGCGTGTGTTATTGTGTGAGGGGCAGATTGATGTGATTGCTTGTCATGAAGCAGGGGTGAAGTACGCCGTTGCACCATTGGGCACAGCTTTTACCCCGGAACACGCTAAATTGCTGTCCAGATATACGGAAAATGTAGTGCTTTGTTTCGATGCGGATAAAGCCGGGATGAATGCAGCCAATAAAGCATTTAAGCTATTGGCTCCTTTAAAGAAAACCATTTATTTGGCAGAGTTGTCGCAGGGTGATGACCCGGATTCATTTATTAAAGCACATGGTGCAGAGGCCTTTAGCTCGCTTATAGATGAGGCAAAGCCTTTTTTTGATGTTCGTCTGGCTCGTGCAAAAATTCAGGGCGTTATTTCAGATGCGGTGCAGCGAACTGCCTTGGCACATGAGCTTTCTGAGCTTATTGCACACGTGGCAGATGCCATTGCCAGAGATGCCATTATTTCGACAGTAGCTACTTATCTGCGTTTGAGTATAGATGATTTGCGTGAAGCGGTGCGTTCTGATATCAAGAAGATTGAAAAAGAGGGGAAAGCACGTGAATTTCGTGAAGCTACTCCTACCACTTCTTCAGCCCAGTCTACTGTGGATTTAGAGGCAGTACCACTTCTGCCTATTACTATCAATCGTTCGATTGCCACCTTGTGCGAGCTTGCTCTTCAGCATTTAGAGGCTCAGAATATGATTGCTGACCGCATTGAGGAGTTACTTGTGCCTATGGCAGAGTTGCCAGGAGGTAACATATTAAAAAAAATCTTGGAAAAATCTCCATCTCCGGATGAACCTATGGCTGTGCAGGCATTTATAGAAACATTGCCACGCAATGAGCAAGAGGCTCTTCGTAAGCTCGAGCTTCAGCCTATCCCTATTACAGACATCAATGAGACAGTGCAGGAGGCTTGCCAAGGGGTGGCTAGGGAAAATATTTCTCATCACATCAAAATTTTAAAATCAGAACTTGATTCTGCAGAGTTATCAGATTCAGATAAAATGATGCGAATGGTAAAAATTGTGGAGTTGAGTCGTTTGCTCAATTCTATGTAGAGAAGGGGAATTTTTTATGTATCTTTTATCTATTCCGGGGCGAGTCTTATTTTGCTTGGTTTTATCCGTTTTTTTTGTTTCTTGTGTTACAAAAAAATCTCGTTATTTACCTAAAGACACGCCTCTTGCTTTAGAACAGGAAAATTTACCTTTCCTTGAATCAGGCTTTGTTTATGTAGATACCGTTGCCCCCTTGGTTAAGGTAGATTTGATGTATGCCGGGAATGAGAATTTTGTGGGGCGACCACTTGCCGGTTATCGCGGTAAACGAGCAATTCTTCGCATTGAGGCAGCAGAGGCCTTGCGTCTTGTTTCTGAAGATTTAGCTACTAGCGGTTACACTTTGCTAATAAAGGATGCCTATCGTCCGCATACGGCAATGCTTGATGTTGCCGCTTGGGGTAAAGACATAAGCGACCAAAAAATGAAGGCTCTTTATTATCCTCATATTGATAAGAAAAAGATTTTTGAAGATAAATACATCAGAGACATTTCTGAGCACTCTCGCGGTGTAGCTGTAGATGTGACTTTACTAGATTCCCTTACCGGGAAAGAACTTGATATGGGTGGTCGTGTTGATTTGCTGGACCCTAGCTCTGCTACAGATTCTAAGCTCGTGAGTGACCAAGTTTTTCGCAATCGTCAGTTGCTTAAAAATACGTTTCGTAAACATGGTTTTGCCAACTATGCCCCGGAATGGTGGCATTACCGCCTTATCAACGAACCGGAAAAAACACTCTATTTCTACTTCCCCCTTTGGGATGGAATGATACCGCGTCAGAAAAATTAGGGCGTTTAAGTATGGAGCTTTTGGGGGGCTTATTTCATTAAATTGTGAGCTGATTCTGCAAGAATCTATGCGGCGATATGGTATAAATTTACTTAATCCGGCATTAGGTGTGGGTGCTTCCTATTTGTGAATTTCTCTAGAAAATAAACTCAATTTATCGTTTTCTTCGCAGGTTGCGAATTTTATATCGGGTGCCGGTCTTGATTAAAAAGTGGATTTTGCTAGACTTCTCCTCCGTATGGGGAATATCCAATCATTTTGTCGCAAACTGACGACTCATCGCGTGTTCGAAATAGCTATCGTTGTCGTCATTCTTATTAACTCTCTGCTAATTGGGGTAGAAACTTATGCAACAAATCCCACGATTGCTTTTATACAAAAGTTTATCCTTGGCATCTTTACCCTCGAAATTCTCATGCGATATGTGGCTAGCGAATGTAATAAGGAATTTTTCTCGAGCGGATGGAATGTTTTTGATTTATCCCTTGTACTCATCGGATATATCCCGGAAGCCTGGCTGGCTAACGCTTCCATAGCTATGGCACTTCGTGTCTTGCGAGTCTTTCGTGTCTTGCGATTGTTGCGAACCTCTCGCGAGATTAAACTTATTATTTCCGTTCTGGCTAAATCGGTCAGCTCACTTTTCTATAATTTAGTATTTTATTGCATTTTTCTCTATCTCTTTGCCATCATTGGCGTGACTCTCTTTAAGCTCCCGAATCCGGAACATTTACAGGGCGATGCCCTCGCTCGCTATGAGCTGTATATAGAAAATGCTCCCCATGCCCCGGGCAACGCCGCCGACCCCTACGGCTCACTAGACGAGTCTATGTTTACACTTTTCCGTGTAATGACAGGCGACGACTGGTCTGACGTCCGCTATAACCTCATCACAGCCAGTAACTATCACGTCGTTCAAATCTCTCCCACCGTCATCACCTTTTACCATGTCCTCTGGTTCATCATCTCTGCTTTCCTCCTTCTAAACCTAGTAGTAGGTGCTATCCTCAATAACTACCAAGAAGTCATGAACTCTATCAAAAAGGAGGAATAGAGCTGTTGCCCTTAATCTGAGATAATGTTCAGCTTATTTTAGTAAGATTTGTATCGATTTTACGGGAATATATGTGGCTGTGTTGAATAAAAAGACCTGATTAAGCAAAAAAAGCGATGACTAATGAATAAATTGTAAAGATTCTGAATGACTACGTAACCCGTAGGTCTATCGGTAAATCTTTCACTGATGAAGTTCCCCCCAAAATGTTTATTTACTTTGTCTTTTTTGCCTTGACAAAAAGGTAAACACATACAATATTCTGCGCCCTCTTGCATACTATGAAATTTCATTTTTCTCCTCGATTTCAAAGTTGGGCTGTATTTCCCGTCGGGCTTGTATTCACGTTGACTACTACGCTTCATGCGGCAGTTATGCATTCGGATGTTTCACGCAACACTTATGTGGATTTTGCATCGAATTCCGGGCGTTTTGCTGTGGGGACAACCAATGCCTTGCTGGATTACATCCGGCAAAGAGATGGAGGTGTGCAAATAGAATATACATCTACCAGCGGTAAGAGCGAAACCCCATACACATTGCAGCATGGTATGGTTAGCTTCGATGCTGTATCAGATATAGGTAGTAGCACAGCCATTTCATATAATTATGTGGTGACTGCCGCACACCAGATGTCTGTTCCATATCCTACGTTTACAGCGAATGATTGGGGGATAGGTACGGAACGCAGTATCAAGTATATGGGAATTGAGGAGGGGTCTGCGTTTATTCACCAGATTTTTGGTGGCGATAGTGTTGCAACTGAGCAGGACTATAAAATTTCCAGGTTGAATAAATTGATTACGGATGTCGACCCAGCTACACTGTATACCGGAGATATCGACAAGGAGTTGAAAGCAACTGAGGCATTGGTGTATCATGTAGGCGGAGGCACTCAGATGGTATGGGATAAGGATGGTAATGCAACTGAGGTGAATTACGGTGGTTTGTTTACTGTGGGGGGGATAGGATATGTCAGTGATGTGGTTGAGGTTAGCGATGATTTCTCTCGGGTGTATGTGACAACCGCTCAAAATACTGCCAGTGGAGGTGCAAGCGAAAAAACACCTTTACCGTTTGGCTCGCAGGGGGCGGATTCCGGCAGTCCTTATTTTGTGTGGGATACTGAGAGCAATAGTTTTCAGTTCATGATGGAACATATCGGAACTAATGGTGCTACCTATAAGCGTGGTGGTTCAGCAGCAGGGTGGACTCAAGCGCAAATGAATGCCGATAATGTCTACGTCAATATGGCTATGGTGGAAGGCGCTCTTAGGATTGAAGGGGCGGAGGCGACCGAGGACGGAGGCACGACTGATACCATCAATGGCCAGGAGGTAACAGTAAATCCAGCGATGGGATATCTGAGGCATGATGGGGGGAATTTGGTTTATGATAAGATTAATTGGGAAAGTGTGACCTTCAGGGCTGTTGAAACAGGGTTTCATACTTGGAAAGATTTGTCGTCATTGAAGAATAATGATAATTGGTATGGTTACGGCAATGAATATCTGAATGCAAGGCCCAGTGTTACGTTTGATGATAATGACAATCCCATTGTCGAGACGAAAGAAATTACTTATGCTAAGTTGTTTCAGACACAAAATTTGGTGCTTCTGGCTGACGGAGATGGTGCTTCTTACAACGTAGATGTAACCAAGGATACCGATTTAGGATTGGGGTACATGCATTTTGCGGCCAATGGTCACAAGGATGTGGTTTTCAATGTCAACCCGGCCGGCAGTAATCAATTAAACTCGGCCGGTTATGTGGTAGATGCCGGAGTGCAGGTGAATGTAAGCCTACGTAATTCCGATACTAACTATATGCGTGAGTGGCGTAAGGTTGGCGAAGGCACGCTAAATATCTGCGGTACGGGTAATAATGAGATATTTCTCAATGTGGGGGGCAAGGGTGAGACATTGCTAAATCAGCAATTAGGCTATGCCGCCTACAATGTGTTGGTGAATACCGGTTCTACGGTAAAGATTGCCAATATAGGACAGATTTTCCGTGACCTTACGTTCGGCAATGGTGGAGGTACACTAGATATGAATGGTCAGTCGATGGATTGGTACCTGAGCAGCGGGGAAAAGAGAGATGGCTTTACTATTCAGGCACTTACGGAAGAAGCTGTAATTGCCAACAGCTCAGCAGAGCATTCTTCTCTTACTTTTATGGAGGAGGGCTCACAGAAATTTGCCGGCTCTTTCGCAGATTGTGGGGGAACGTCATCATTGGGTATAAGCTATGCCGGTGGCGGCACCTGGGAGTTGAATGGCATACGAACCCAACTGCTCCATGAAAAGAGTGGACTCACTGTGCAAAACGGTACGGTTAAACTGGCCGGCACGCTGACCGTGCATGGATACGGAAGCTCTAGTACATCAAAGGATGTTGTGAACTTTTCCACCCGGGAGAATGATTGGCACTATGCGGATGCTACTATGAATGTCACTGTGAAGAATGGGGCAATCTTTGAGCTTGAAAGTCACGCTCGTCTTATCGGTACGGTAACAGTAGAGAGCGGGGGTAAGTATATCATACACGAGGGAGTACAGTATGCTCAGGAGTACATAGAAGGTGGAGAAAAACTTCAATCCACAGCAGAGATATCAGACTTCTATGGTCATAAGGGTAGTGTGAAGCTGGGGGAAAATGCATCACTTTCCTGGCAACGCGGTCAAACTGAGGTCGCTACAATGATTACCACAAATAGAGAGGGGGCTCTTACCAATGTGGAATCCTATATAGATTCTGAAAAATTCCTACGCTTGATTGCAGCTAATGATAAGGAGGCTTCTATACAGGGAGCTTCCGTAATTCTGAATGATGGTGTTACGTTGGAATTGTCAGATGTAGTCGTGGATTCCGGTAGTTCGATTACAACGGATGGTAATGCAATAGTATCTATGCAAGGTAGTACCTTGGTGCTTACAGAGAGCAGTACTGATATTCTTCAGTCCTACTCTGTTCTTGGCGATGAGGTATTGAAACAATATGGCAACTCTGAAAACACTTTCCTTTTAAGTTCTGATACTCAGGTGCTGAATCTGAAAACAAATATCCTGACCGGAGCCTTATCCATTGACGGGAGTAGCTTGATGCTGGATTTCCGTGAGCTGGGAACATTGCCTTCATTTGGGGTAGTGTGTTTGGAGTTTGACGAGGAGATTGTCTTTACGAATCCCGATGATTTTGAAGTGTATGCCCTAACGGGAAGTGACACTCTGACTGCTTTCTATGATTCGGGAAATGCGAACTATATGTACTTTGTTATCCCGGAACCGAGTGCATCTGCTTTGAGTTTGTTGGCGTTGGTTGCTTTTGTCCTTCGCCGTCGTAAGTAATAAACATCTGCAAATTACCACGTCATTTGTTGGTGGGGTAGAACTCCGCAAGCAAAAAAGTCACCGTCGTTAAGATGGTGACTTTTTCTGCATACTGATAGAAGCAGAATAAAACAAAAAACATATTGCAATTATTGTTTTTTAGTTCGTTGTATTGTGCGGGAAATTTTTTAAGTACGCTTATGAAGAGTTTTTTTCATCGAATTTCGCCACATTGCTGTACATGGTGGGTGAGTTGGTGCAATTGTAAATGCAATGGCGGTGACACTATGTCAACTAGTGTGGTTGATTTGTAATTTTTTCGGCAACGATGAAACGGGGCAGTTTGCTCAGCAATCGGAATCAGCTGGATTGACGATATTTGGGTTCCCCTGCCCCTTTTTTGAGGGCAGGGGATGAGGAAGAGTAGAGTTTATCTTTCTGAGGAAAGATGGGTGGTGGGGGTGGAGGATGATGGGGATTTTTCTAGAGGGTAGAGGATGCCTATGAATAGGGTAAAGGCAATCCAGAGGAGGATGTTAAGAGGAAGACCCACTTTTACAAAGTCTTTGAATTTATAGCCCCCGGCGTTGTAGACGTAGGTATTCGTTTGGTAGCCGATGGGTGTGGCGAAGCTGGCACTGGCACCGAACATAACGGCTAAGATGAAGGGGATGGGATTGACATCGAACTGGAGAGCCATTTCGTAAGATAAGGGCCCCATGATAGCGGCCACGGCATTATTTGAAACCATTTCTGTGAGGACAGAGCAGAGAAGATAAAGGGCAGAAATGGCAAATAGACAGCCTAAGGGACCAATCATATCAACGACATTGAAAGCAATGGTTTTCGCCAGCCCTGTGGAGCTCATGGCATTCCCCACGCAGAGCATCCCCAGAATGAGGAAGATAATGCTCCAGTCGACAGCTTGGTAGGCTTCTTTGGGTTTGATACAGCCTGCCATGATGACGATGAGAGCACCGATGTAAGCGAGGTAGAATGAGTTGAAATGGGAGAAGAAAGCAAAGAATTCGCCGTAGTTTTTCAGAGAGCCGAGGAGACCGACGATGATAAACATAGCCATGGCAAAGATGGCCCAGCCGCGTTTTTTGCGATTAAGAGACTCTGCTTGGGTGGTACTGAGAGGGATGATTCTGTTTTTGGAAAGGATGCGGGACATCCCTTCCTGAGGACCTTCGAGTAAGAGAGTATCACCGGCAGAGAGGATGGTATCCGGTCCCATATCTGTGATGTTTTTCCCCTGACGGTGGATAGCTAAAATAAAGATATTGAATTTTTGGCGGAGTTTAAGTTCCTTTAGAGGGATGCCGACAAATTCGGAATTGGTCACAATCATGCCCTCGACGATTTGGACGTCGCGTTGTTCCATGGTTTCCAGACCGCGAGAGTCATCCCAGCCGAGGTCGATGCCCTTAGCGTCGCGGACTTGGTTGATTTTTTTTGCACCGCAGAGGAAAAGGATGCGGTCACCTTCCATGAGGGTGATGTTATGTAGTTCCTCCTGCATAGAAAACCCACGGCGACGAACTTCTACGATTTTCACGCCAATGAGTTCGGTACGCATGAGTTCGGAGGCGGTGATGCCGACGTGGGGGGAATTTTTTGGAATTCGTACCTGGAGCAGAAAATCTCGATGAATAGAATTTGGGAGTAAAGTAGAAAGAGTTGGACGATCCGGGAGCCACTTTCGACCAATGGTCCAGAGGAAAGTAAGCCCGATGATACCATAAATCAACCCCATAGGAGTGAGAGTAAACATACTGATGTCATTGACACCGAGCTTTTGGACACTCCCGAAAACGATAAGGTTTGTGGAAGTACCGACGAGAGTACAAGTACCGCCCAGGATGGTGGCGTATGAGAGAGGGATGAGGAGTTTAGAAGCGGCGATGTTATGGTCGCGGCAGAAAGCCATAATGATAGGCATGAGAATCACAACGACCGGAGTATTATTCACAAACGGTGAAACAGCAAAAGCCCCGAGAGTGATGATAATGAGAGAGGGAAATTCTCTTCCCTTTGCCACTTTATTGAAAAGTTTAGAAAGGTCGGCAATGATGCCGGTGCGTTCTAGTGCCGCACTGAGAATGAACATACAAACCACAGTCAGAGGACCACTATTGGCAAAACTGCCAATAACGTCTTTAGAGCTGAGAATCCCCGTCAGCATGAGAATGGCTGTACTGGCAAGGGCTGTGATTTCTACAGGGAACCATTCTTTAACAAAACTAATAAATATAAGGATAAGCAAAATGCCGACAACCCATTGCTGAGCTATTGGGGAATCAAGCCAGCCTAAAATAAAAGGTGAAGAAATCAGACTTGTCATGATGGTTCTTTTCTGTCTGTGAAATGAGCTACTTTCTAGTACAGATTTGCACGGGGGCTGTCAAGTTGCTAAGGTGTACTAATCCGGCAAAATTGGTTGAAAAATTCTCTGTGTTGATTAGTATCATCAACGATGAGTATGCCCATCGTTACCAGATTTGCCCCTAGCCCCACAGGCGACTTGCATTTGGGGCATGCCTTAGCTGCTTATGTAGCCCGAACCATGGCTGATAATTATGGTGGACGTTGCTACTTACGCATGGAAGATATAGACACCACCCGATGTAGACCGCAGTACATGGACGCAATTGTTGAGGATTTGGCATGGTTGGGTATTAGTTTTGAACAGGAAATAGTTATTCAGTCCAAACGCTTCTGTAAATATGCCGAAGCCTTAGAAAAACTGCGGCAACTTGGTGTGCTGTATCCGTGTTTTTGTACAAGAAAAGAAGTAGCCGCTGAAATAGCCGCTATGGGGGGAGCTCCTCAAGGGGAACAGATAGATATTTACCCCGGCACGTGTCGCAAACTCACACATGAACATAGAGCAGAACTACTGCAGAGCGGTAAGCCCTACTGCTGGCGATTGGATTGTCGAGCCGCGGCAAAGCTCACCGGACCACTCGAGTGGATTGATTTGCGTTTTGGGAAGCAACTCTGTCGCCCTGAATTACTAGGCGATGTCATTTTGGCCCGGAAAGATTGTCCCACTAGTTACCACATAGCTGTAGTCGTAGACGATGCCGCCCAAGGGGTCACCCATGTAACACGAGGCAAAGACCTATTTAGTGTCACCGGGGTACATAGAACTCTACAAGCTCTACTTGAGTTGCCTGTACCCTTATGGTATCATCATGAGTTGGTGTGTGATGAGCAGGGGAAAAGACTGGCGAAACGAGATAAAGCCCGAAGTCTGAGAGAAATGCGAGAAGCCGGAATGAGCCCGGCAGACGTGCTTCGTCTTTTAGACGGCTTTATTCCCAGAGAGAACGAAGCGGACGCCCTTTGACGCAAAGCCAGGCTAGTCTGCCCATGATAAGAAGTAGAGCGAGTTGTAAAAGTTTGACACATAGAGCATATCCCCATCCGAACCAAGGGAGATAAGGAATTGGGAAGTAGCCGTGTGACGCCAAAGATGAGGGAATAACTGCAAGAAGCAGGAAACATACAAAGTAAACAGCTAAATAATAAGCCACATATTCAAGTACAAAGCGGATACTCTGAGAGCTTAAAAAACGCTGATAGCCTTGATTAAGCCCCAGCTTACTCATCAGATAAACAAGGGCAATATATAAACAAGGTGAAAGAAACACAATTACCGGGAAATACCCCTTATCAAAAATCACGGTAAGAGGCATGGCACAAAGACCTGCCCCCAGCCAAGACCCTGATGTGGCAGGGCAATTCTCTGAGGATGAATCCGGCATGAGGCGAGTAGATTAATCCGGCCAGACATTCCCCGGGGTGCTTCCCTGAGTAATCACGACTTCTTGCCCGATTTTCAAGGTAAAATGAGGGCTGACTTCTTGTTGCACCTCTACTAGCTCGTTGGTGTCTTTCAATTTGACACGCACACGAATCATTTTAGTGGCCTCTACACGACCATCCACAACCGCACCGGTAGCAGAAGCAATACGAGATGTACCTAAGCCTAAAATCCCCGGAGTCATAGCCTCTGCGGCGGTACTGGCCATATTGGCAAATGTGCCGTCATCGCTAGATGTGAGAATATTGACTTCTTTAATGCGGACGACGTGTCCCAGTTTAATGGAAGTGATTAACCCGGTAGAAATTTCGAGTGAACTCTTTTGGGTACACGAAAGAGTAAGCCATGAAGCGAATAGGACCAGGGTGAATTTGTATAGTAGACTCATCATTGTTATCGACTTGCTGGTATGAGTGAATAGATAGTAAGGTAAACAATTAAATGCAGAGAGGAAAGTGCGAGTAATTTATTCATCTGTTCGTTGGCTGGGAATTTTCTAATCATGAGCATGAGCGTTCCTGCCAAAATGATGCCCGGTATCCACATCCACCATGTAAGGCTTAGGTCCAAATTCAAAGCTCGGCAGGATGTGGGTAGAGTAACGTAGGCGGCAACGATAAATGCCTGGGCCAGAGCTCTGGCTTTACTGTCGCCAAGCTTGACAGCAAGTGTACGTTTGCCTGTGTTTATATCTTCTTTTCTATCGCGGATGTTATTTACAGAAATCATCACGGCACTCAGTAATCCACATTGGATGCCCAAAATAATCCCGGCATTGTAAACGGATAAGGAACTTATATAAGTACCGGGAATGACTGCCTCTGTGCCCACTTGGACAAGAACTGTACCCAGCACGGCAATAAGCCCGAAGAAAATAATCACAAACACTTCCCCCAGACCATTATATGCCAGAGGGTAGGGGCCACCTGTATAACCATAGGCAAAATAGAGAGACGGTACACCGATGGCAATAATAGGCCAGCCACGAAGCTCAATTAACGGCCATGCAAAACAACAAGCCACTAATAAAAAACAAGCCCCTATAAGCATCACCGTACGAGGAGCTAATGCTCCGCTGGCTGTCATGCGTGTAGGTCCGGTCCGTTTGTCTGTATCGGCATGGTTTTTGTAATCGATGGCATCATTAAAGAAATTGCAGGCTATCTGAATGCATAGGCATGAGGCAAGTGTGTATAGGGCCAGAGTTACATCCCAATTGCCGGTTAGTTTCTGCACGATGAGGCAACCTGCCCATACCGGGATGAGTGAAGCACTAAGAGTTTTCGGTCTGGCCGCCAAAAATGCCGAACTGATGAGATTCATGTGAGAAAATTAACGATTAATAGGTGAAAGATTGCCAAGAGCTTGACGATAAAGAGCCACAGGCCATTGCCCCGGTGCCGTAGCCCGGCCATCTAAATGCCCATAAATGAGGCAAGAACCATGCTGTGCGTATGCAAGGCGAGAAATGGGGCCCAGTTCCCCCATGCCCATCACGGCCACATCGCCCTTTCGGCGGTGTAGTAGAGATATACCCGTGGCTATGTCTGTAAAGCTATGCAGGGTGTAGGCAAATTTGACTATATCAGCACGGAGTTGTCGGGCGTATTTTTCCTGCTCATGCAGGTAATCTTCACCCGGTGTTTGCAGGAAATCATGCCCGGATGCAATGATGATGACGCCTCGAGCCTTGGCTTTTTGTATTAGCTCTTGCGTTTTTTCTAAGTGCTTAATCTCTATGTCAAGTGCCGTGGCGTAGGGTAGGTAGTTTTCCATGAGTCGGAATCTGGTACTGTCGTCTATGGGGGTTATACCTCCTTCATCGGGGCATCTGACTGTTACCAATATCGGCATATCGGGTTTGTAGGCCATTACCTCCGCAGCAGATAGCTCCTGTGGTAATCCATCTACCCGTAGCTCTACCCAATCACATACATCACTTAAGGTTTTCCCCTGCAAACTTTTCCATTGTTCCCAATCAGAAACAGATGCGATGATTTTCGGTGGGTAAGCTTGATTTATCATGCCTTTACTATCCTGATTTCTTCCCTTGGGGTCAATCTTTTATTCCTCCCTCATTCCTTTTTGTTTTTCTAAACGGAATGCTGATTTTTATCTTTGTCTGCTCATGCCTTGCATAGATAAAAATTGCCCGAGGGTTCTCACCCCCGGGCTTTTAGTTATAAAGAAAACAATGTGTCGTTGATTTTCTAGCGACGACGACGAATCATCAATGCTGCCAAACCAAGCAAGCTAAGGGAGGCTGTGGCCGGTTCGGGTACCATTTCGCCATCAAGGGCAAAATTGTTCATCATAACGATACTGTTACTGCCAGTTACCTGATTTGTTTCTGCAACCAGAATTACTTTTTGATCTGTTCCTTGATTTTTCAGACTTTCAACGATATCTGAAGATAAAGTCAGTTTTACATTGGGTGAATCTGTGAGAAGATTGTCACCAGTTTTTGTATTGTATACAGATGATACATAAGAACCCTCACTTGTGATAAAACCAAATTTTATCTCATGATTTGTATTATTGTTACCAGCTACACGTGAAGCATCGAAAGATAATGTAAGATCACCAATGAAATTTGCTAATAAATCTGCACTTAGGGTAAAAGCAATTCCACCATTTGCGGAATCTGCTTTTGGCCCACCGGCTATAAGACTTACACCATTCGGGGTGATAGTATCTTTGTTAGTATAGCCAACATTGAAGTTGCAAGTCCCATTTACATACCAAGTATTGGTATTTGTGAATAAGTTAGACAAATCTGAGTAAGATGTTGACGTGGAGAATGTGCCATTTACTGATGTAGCAGTATTTATGGGATTATTTGCATAATAACCTTCTCCACCACCAATAACAGCACCATAAGTGTTATTTAAATCATCCAGAGACATGGTAGCCCCGGAAGCAAGGCCTGCTACTGCGAAAAGAGTAATCAATGACTTCTTCATGTGTTTGTATAAACGTTAATTTTAGAGAGATTTGCCCCTCTCAAGGGCTAGATTACAGCATTTAGAATGCTGATATCATTATCAATGAGTTATACATTGATTATCAGTTGCCGATTTTCTTTTATGCCCGAAAATCGGGCATTTCGCAGCATAGCGATTCTCCACTCTGTGTGGAAAAATCATTGATTTTACAATTTTTCCGATACAAAAGCGTTGACTCAGCATTCTAAATACTGTCACCGCCATCATGCTCACAGCATTCTAAATGCTGTAGTATTTTTTGCGAAGGGGATTGAGAATCTCCTAAAATGTTAACGTAAAAATACATACTTCATATGAAGAAATCTCTAATCACAATGTTTGCCCTTGCCGGTTTGGCATCCGGGGCTACTTTGTCACTTCCCGGTCAGAGTGATTTCACTTGGATTCCCGGTAGCAATGCTAGCGGTATCGGTGCAGGGGCAGATGCTACACTTATTCAGACATGGGCTGAATATACAGAAGGTGCAGCAGGAGACTTAGTCGGTTGGTTTGCAGGTACAGGCCAAGCGTATGCTCAGAATGCTTATAACGAAATCTTTGTCACGGGCACAGATTCATTTGTTTTCAAGAGCCGTCCTGCCCTTTCCGGTGAATACATGATTATGGGTGTAGCCCTTACAGAAGACATCAGCTCTGTAACATTGTCATTCTCTAATAATAACAGAGTTGGCTACTCCTTGTGGGCCTACGATACAGAAGCAAATACTGTTACAGAACTTATTGCCAGCACAGTATCTGCAGGCGGTAGCACCGTAAATGCTACCTATGACACAGCAGAAATAAGTTCAGAAAACACTGTATTATTAGCTCATTGGACAGCTAATGCTGCAGGTCAGGGTAATGCCGGTGGTGGTACAGACGTCAACGTCACAGGTATTTCTTTGAGCTATACTGCTTCAGTACCCGAACCGGCTACAGCTTCCCTTAGCTTGCTTGGTTTGGCAGCGTTGATGATTCGTCGTCGTCGCTAAAAAATCTACGACACATTGTTTTCTTTATAACTGAAAGCCCGGGGGTGAGTGCCCCCGGGCGATTTTTTTTAGGGACACACAGAAGAGAGAGACGATAAAAAGGTAAATAATAGAGAGAAATGGAATTCGATTGAAATATAAGTAGAATTAAGGTATAAAAGAGGAATGATACGACAGATTTTACCATATACGGTAGCCATAGGCCTATGCAGTATAGTCTACGGGATAGAGACAGAGGAAAGTCAAATGAAAGCAGACTTAGAGGTAGGCGGAGTGAAACAAATAGAATTACCCTCAAATCCCTCGACCGGGTATAAATGGGAGTTAGCCATCATTATGGATGATAGCGAACCCATAAAGGTAGAAGTCACAAAAAAAATACCTGAAGAAAAAATAGGCATCATAGGAGCAGGGGGGCTAACTGTGATAACAATAAAAGGCATAAACCCGGGAAACGCCCAATGTATACTGGAATACAAACGTCCATGGGAAAAAGATAAGGCCCCTGTAAAACGAGTCACAGTAGATGTGAGCGTGAAGAAATAAAATACACCCCTGAATCATAGGGATTCAGGGGAGATGTCTAAATCAATTAATACATCGCCTTGGTAATCACTGATGGTCTCTAGCTAAGCTGATTCATCACAAAGGACCTTTACAAAGGCCTCTTCTTGTAAGCGAGTAGCACCGCAGGCGAATTTTGCACGAACTTGGAGAGCCTCTTCCATATCATCACGGACAGAGATTTTTACCTTAAAGTCGTTCCAAATACCGAATTGAGCTTTGCTCTTCACCCAAGCCAGACAGATTCGATTACCCTCTTCATCCTTAGGCAAGCGTTGTGTGCGTACAAATTTGAAGCCCATAAATGTATCAATTTTACCTTCAACGAGAGCCTTTACATTGTTGAAATCATAGCTACTTACCTCAGTTTCTCGAAGAAGGCTCATGATTTGGGAGCTGGTAACGGCAATGACTAATTGGTCACCAAACTGAGGTGCATCTTGATTCCAAGCTTCTTTTTCTTCCAGCAATTGAAGGGTAGCACGAAGTTTAGCCACCGTGAGATTGCTAGAACTCTCAGAGCCGGACTCAACGTATGATGCCGGGATGATTTGATTTTCGGAGAACGGCACGGCAGTCATGCCGTCTTCGCCAATGTAATTGGTATCCATAAATCCGGAAATCATCACATCATCCATGCGTCTGCCGGCAGCCGCTTGAAGCCCCTCAATGGTTTTGCTTACAGGGACGTCGATATCCCCTAATTGCATACCATCAAATTCATCAAAGCCAATAGCCTTTGTAAACATACGCGGGCGAATCGAGCGACGAGTCGTTGGTGCTTCATTTAATGTTGTGGCAGAGACTCGACCTGTTTTTTCAGTAAAGTCGAGTACGCCAAATTGGTCTAGGAAGACCACTTTCCCGGAGAGGTCACGCATCACACTCACATAGTTCTCTAATCGAGAAGCATGTTGTTGGAGCATGGTTCCCCACTTATTAGTGTATTTTACCTGATAGTTTTCTGTAATAGTTACAGCCATAGTATTATTTATTTCTTGTTTGTTGATTTGTAAAGACAGAGAAAAGACGCTGTCTTTAACCGACTCGATGAGGAAAAAACTCGTGCCATACACCCCGATGGTATACGAACGATTCTTCCTGTCGGTAGGTGGAGTATGGGTGAAAATCTGCCGGATTTCATCTCGCCAAATACGGCACTCCTTTGGTTAAGATGGTTGAAATGCCCAATTTTCGGGGAGAAAAAGCGAAAATTGGTGAATAAAAATATGACAAATGTAGGAATTATTTGTTTGAGGGTAAAGAAAATACGTAAACGAAGTAATTTTACTCTCGCCCCAAGCCGCAAAAAGGAGTATACTCTGCCTCGACATGGAGCGAACCAGTTATAGTACAAAAGCTTTTACACTTCGCACAGTGCTGCTGAGTATTCTGACAGTTATTTTGTTCATGTTTGCAAGTCAGACAGCAGAGGCGGCATCGAAAGAAGTAAAGCCGGCTTATCCTTCGATGGAAGAAGGGGTGAAATCACAGTACAGTCACTTCCCCATTCCTCTTAATCAATATAAGCCGACAGCCCCCGATGCGAGTTTAGTAGAGATTCTGGTACAGAGAAACGAAGAATCAAACGGCTTTAACCTAGCAGTGACCCTTGTCTTTTTCGGAGCAATTATTCATACATTTTTAGCCAGTCGCTTTGAACGTCTCTCGCATCGTTTAGCCCAGCGATATAAAGAAAAATTAAAATCCAACAAATTCCGAGTGATGCACCCGGAAGAAAGAATGCCTGTATCATTCTTTTCATCATTATTTCACTTTTTAGGGGAAGTAGAAGCCGTATTTGGTATTTGGATTATACCTTTCATGATAGTGTGCTGGAAGTACTACTCATTTGAAGACTTTTCTGCCTATTTGAACTTTGACTGTTCCTTTATTGAGCCGATGTTTGTGATGATAATCATGATTATCGCCTCATCACGCCCGATTTTCAAACTAGCGGAACGGGCTGTTTGTCTGGGGGCAAATTTGGGGAAAGGTACGCCCGGGGCTTGGTGGATATCTGTAATGTGTTTATCTCCATTGTTGGGTTCCTTAATTACAGAGCCGGCCGCCATGACCATTGGGGCACTTATACTTAGCAAGAAATTTTACGATTTGAAGCCTAAGCGGACGCTCATGTATGCCACCTTGGCTTTATTATTTGTCAATATTTCTATAGGTGGCACATTGACGCACTTTGCTGCACCGCCTGTGGTGATGGTGGCAGAGAAGTGGGATTGGGGGTTATCGCATATGTTCTGTCATTTTGGATGGAAAGCCATTGTTGCCGTCATCATTTCAAACATTGCCTATTATTTCCTATTTAGGAAAGAATTTGCTCGCTTAGCGGAGCAACAACGTGAGATGAGCGAATTTGACGACGCCATACCGCAATCCTGGGAAGACCGCAACGACACCATACCGCTATGGGTTACATTAGTACACGTTTGTTTCTTAACATGGACGGTGATATTTGCCCATGAGCCGGTCATGTTTATCGGTAGCTTCCTTTTCTTTATTGGTTTCACAGTAACAACGCCTCAGTACCAAAACCACATGGCACTACGTGTGCCGATGATGGTAGGCTTTTTCCTAGCCGGATTAGTGATACTAGGGGGGGTACAAGCCTGGTGGTTGGAACCCGTACTTGCTCGCTTGGGTGATTATGCTATGGCAGGGGCAACGTTACTTACTGCCTTTAACGACAATGCTGCGGTGACATTCCTAGCCTCTACAGTGCCGAATTTACCGGAATCTGTGAAATATGCCGTGGTAGCCGGTGCTGTAACCGGTGGTGGTTTAACGGTGATAGCCAACGCCCCGAACCCTGCAGGGCAGGCGATTTTGGGTAAGTATTTCCAAGGGATTAACCCTTTATGGTTATTTGCGTGGGCATTATTCCCGACAGTTGTGGTTTATATATTCTTTAGCTGTTTCGGCAACTAAGCAATTGTGAAGAAGCTCTATGTTTACTGGTTTAGTAGAGACAACCGGGCGAGTGGATAGCATACAGCCCATAGATGGCGGTGCCAGACTTACCTTACAAATTCCCTTTGCCGCCGAGTTGGCATTAGGTGATTCAGTAGCCGTCAATGGCTGTTGTTTGACAGTAGATGCCGTACAGGGTGAATTGGTATCCTTTGATTTGCTGTCTCAAACTCTACGCGTTACTAGTTTAGGGGACTTAGTGTGTGGGAGTTTGGTAAACTTGGAGCGAGCTATGTCTGCCATGGCTCGGTTTGGTGGGCATTTTGTCATGGGACACGTCGATAGTGTAGGTCAAGTAGCGAGTATAAGCCCGATTGGTCAAGACCATTGTCTCAAGGTAGAGATACCCATGGAATTGGCTCGTTACTGCATCGACAAAGGTTCCATAACCATTGATGGTATTTCTCTAACTATTGCCAAAATTCAGGAGAATTTACTCGAATTCTGGATTACTCCGCACACTTTTGAGCGAACCAACTTGCAAGTTAAGCAAGCAGGTGACAGCGTCAATTTAGAGGTTGATATGCTGGCAAAGTATGTAGAGAAAATTTTTGAGGCAAGGGGGAAGAATTAATTTTTCTTTACAAAGCTGATAAAAAAAGGGTCGTGGTATATAAGCACGACCCTTTTTTATGATGATGAGAGTTAATTGAAACGTCTCGCTTATTTGATGTTTGAGTTAATGAAATCAATCATGTAACCCGGGGTGAGAATTTCAATCGTGATGGCAGGCTCTTTACCCGGAACATAAAGTACATTCACAGGCACAGCCGTGCGTTTGAGACGCTTGATTTCTAGGTCAATGTCTTTATTCGGCTTTGTTTTATCAGCCTTCATGAGGATGACGCCATGTTTTTCAAAAAGTGCCAACACTTCATCCGTATAAGCAGTGCTCTTATTTACCTGGCATGTAGCACACCAACGAGCGGTGAAGTCAACGTAAACCGGCTTCCCGGCAGCGAGAGCATCCTTCATAGCTTGAGGAGACCATTCTTTCCAGATAGAATTGCTAGATTTAGCTACTTTGGCAGATATTTCACTTGGAGTTTTTTCACCGCTGATGAATGCCTTTGCCTCTGTGGGAAGCATGAGGTAAACCCCGGCAATACCAAAAATTAAGGTAAACACTGCACCCCAAATGCGTGATTTTTTGCTTTGGTACATGGGGCACCATTTGCCATAAATCCAGCAAGCCAGACCAAGGCAAACTAAGCCAAAGAACACCATGAGATGAACCTGCGGGTCACTCTCTGCATCGAAGAATGCAAGGTAAATCCATAAGAAATATGCGGCTGTACCAAAGATAAGGAATGACATGGCCTGCTTAAAGGATTCCATCCAAGCCCCCGGTTTGGGCAGGAATTTGATGAGAGATGGATTTATCCCCAAGATGATGTAAGGCAAGGCCATACCCAGCCCCATGATAGATAAACAAATCACAATGCCTAAGGGAGGTTGAAGCATAGTAGCCCCGATAGCTTGACCAAGGAACGGAGCAGAGCAGGGGGTAGAAATGACGGTAGCCAGTGCACCAGACCAGAATGACCCGGCATAGCCCTTTTTATTTTGAAGTTCCCCACCGATGGTGGTGGCTTTTACCCCGATTTCAAAAATGCCAAACATACTTAAGCCCAGCACAAACATCAAAATCAATAAGAAGAAATTGACCCATACGTTTTCTAACCAGAAGGCCCAGTTGACTACACCATCTGCCGCATTGCCTACCCAGAAGTCAGCTTCAAAAATAGTAGACCATGAAAGCATATTTGCTTTGAGGGCAATGAGAATGGCCGTGATAACCCAGAAAGAAATCATAATCCCCAGCACAAATACAAGTGAGTGAGTGAGGATTTTTTTTCTGTCGCCACCGCTCATTTGCACAAAGCTCATGATTTTCAGACCAATGACAGGGAATACACAGGGCATAACATTGAGGATGATACCCCCGATAAACATAAAGAGTGCAATCTGCCATAGACTCATGCCGGATTCATTTGCGGAAGAGGTGGAAGTGGTGGTAGAAGCTTCAGAAAACGGAGCATCAGTAGCGGAAATAACGATGCTGTCGTCGCCAACTTGAAGAATACCATTGATTTGTTTGAGCGGCTGGGCTTTTACTTCTTTCGGAAGCTTGTTTTCGTACATATCGTCTGAGTCGTCATTGTCATGACAAAATCGTACTCAGAGTCGCTTATTTTCTTTAGCTCTTGTGGTTTAGTGGGCAGGATTTCTCCCATATCACAGAAGAAATAAGCTTTGCCGTCAGGCAAGGGCTTTCCGGCTGTTTTTAGGTGTAAAGTAACCGTATTTTGTTGATGAGAAATGCGAGTTTGCAATCCCTCCGCCCACGATGGAGTTGTTACCCCTGCAATGCCCTTAAGTAGTTCTGCACTATCGGTAGCGGCTTCTCCATTGCCTTTTTTCAGAGTGATAGAGTTTGTTTTTGTTTCCGGAGCGGCACAGCTACTTTCATCACACATTTGCCAGCTCATCGTTGTGGTAAATGTGGCTTCAGCCGGGGCGTCTGCTTCGGGAGTGATGCGGAATGCTAATTTTGCCTTGTTGCTGTAACCGTAAAAGAGGGTCATCCCTTCACCAACAGTTGGTGTCTGCCAGAATGGACCATCTATTTTGAACCCTTTTACAGGTGTGATGGCATAAGCAATCGGTTCGCCAAACGTGCCCGGGTTTTTGTAGTAAGCATGCCAGTGGTCCGGTATGCTTAGTTCTGTAACAACGATAAAGGGCTCGTTGCTATAACTGGTGACAGAGGCGGCTACTTTTGTGGAGGCTTTAGGGGTTGATTCCATCCCTCCCAATCCCATAACACTATCGAAATTCATAGCATCCTGTGCTTGAGTAGCAGGGATGAAAGTCATTCCGATACAGGTGGATAGAAGCAGTGCGTAATGAAGACTTCTCATACGTAAGATTCTATCATAATTCGCCCTATATATCAATGCTTGAGTTATAGGGGGACTTAAATAAAAGTGAATCTTATACAGGAGAATGTAGCGAAGTATGGGTTTTCTTCCCCCTTACACGTTCCGTAAGTAAATGGGTAAGAGTTTGTGTACAATAAGTTTGTCTATTTAGCTGATTGGAATCAGATTGGTGTATAAAAATATGCGTGTTGAGGTTGTTTCCCCGAATTTGAGTAAACAATAAGACTCTGTTTATTTTAAAAAGAAACAGAGTCTTAATAGTTTTAAAAGCTTACCTATTACTTAATAAAATCAAAGGTAAGTGGCATCTTAGCTTCTTTGTTGCCTTGGATGAGTTTCACTACATTGATGATAACAACAACATAGTATGCAATGAATGCTAATGGTAAGGTGAGGTAGCCTATAAGGATGAACATCAGGATGCCGGAAGCAATGCACGCAAGAATTAGATACAATGTCCAAGAAAGAAGGCCATTTATTAATGGTTTCCCAACTGTATCAATTTCCGGTTCTGTGTCTTTCCATATAAACCAACAAATTAACGGCCCTACAAATCCGGTTACTAGGGATGATAAGGCCATAATCATAATGTGATTTTTAATTTGTTCCGGAGTTACTGTGCTTTCGTTTTCGTCCATGTGTTATATCCTAGTAAAACGATATGAAAAATACAATCTTTTTTTTGATTTTTGAAAGAAATATAATTTTTCTTAATGCGTGTAAAACCTAGGAACGCGAGGACCGACCCCGGTGAGGATTTCCCAGGGGATAGTGCCTGCATTATCAGCTAGTTCGGTTACCGGGATATGAGGACCAAAGACTTCTGCAATCATGCCGGGGCGGGCATCGGGGAGTTGAGAAACATCAATGATGATTTGGTCCATGGTGACTCGCCCCAGAAGAGGGCATGAAACGCCATTGACGACAACGCGAGTACCCTTACCTGCTAAAGCACGTTGGTAGCCATCGGCATAGCCAATGCCGACGGTAGCTACTTTTGTCGGTTCTTTTGTAATGTAGGTACTACCATAAGAAATGCCATGACCGGATGGGAGAGTACGCACGACGGTGAGCCTGGAATAGAGAGCCATAGCCGGGCGTAGCTCGGCGGCAATGTCTGATTCGATAGGAGAAATTCCATAGAGAACTAAACCGGGGCGACATAAATTATTCGAAGGAATTTCGTAATCAAGAGAAGCGGCACTGTTAGCTAAATGGCAGAACTTCAAAGGGAATTTTTCGCGAATGCGTGCCGCCATAGCTTCAAAATTGGCGATGTGGCGGTAGGTTAACTCTCTATCCTCATCAGCACAGGGCAGGTGAGCCCCCAGCCCTTCGATGTAGAGAGAATCCAAGTGGCTAAGGCGAGAAAATAAAGCTTCTAATTGGTCGGGAAGAAAACCACCACGCCCCATACCCGTGTCTACAGAAATATGAAGAGGGAGTGTTTTATGGTAAAGTGAGGCAATAGAATTATAATGCTCTGCTTCCTCAATGGTAGAGATAAATGACCGCCAGCCATTGAGTACAATTTCTTCGCGTTCATCCGGGAATGCCGGGCCTAGGATATAGGGGCAGGTGCGGCATCCTGCTTGGCTAATGCGACGGGCTTCCCCCACATTCGCTACACCGAAAAAACTAATACCCTCTGTGTCTAGGGCACGGCAAACTTGTTCTAGACCGTGCCCGTATGCCCCGGCCTTAACCACAGGCATATAGAATTCACCTTTAGCTACTTGACGCACTAGATTTAGGTTATGTTTAATGGCTCCTAAATCAATTTCTGCCCAGGCTCGTGGAGGACTTGTAACTGGCATAAAATGAGTAAATTATTTAAGGGATTGAGAAAGGTTGGCGGGATATTCTTTGAGCAGGGATTCGCCTAGTTCGGCACAGAATGCCACGCAGCGTTCACAGGGGCGAGCCGCATAGTAGGCACTACTTCTATCTTGAGGTCTAGTACCCTCGGCATTTTTTTGTTCATCTGTCAGATGGAGAAGTTCTTTACAGTAAATGGTGCCGAATTCTTGCTTAAAGGCATTTGCTAAGTGTTGAATAAGTGCAAAGATTTTTTCTTTTTCCTCCGGACTAGGGATTGTATTTCCATAGAGTTGACCGGCCAATAAACTAAGCCCGCAAAATGCACCGCACACTTCACGCATTCGTCCGATACCTGCTCCTAGTGGGCTGGATAGCATAAGTGCTTGTTTTTCAGAGAGCCGGCAAATGTCGGAAAAAGCGGTAAAAACAGACTGTGAGCAGTTATAGCCCTGGTGAAAGTAGGCTAGTGCTTTATCTGCACGAGTAGTAGATGAGCCCGACATAATGAGAGGAGAATGTTTCTATGTGAGATTTACTTATTTTCAGCATCCGGAGCGGTACTATTATCTTCAGCATTATGAGCTGAGTCCTCCGGTTTTTTATCTGTAAGACGAAGCATCAGGAAATAGGCGGCGGCAAGTATTGCTACGGCAATAATGAGGGGTAAACTCTCGCTTTTTACAGTATTCATGAGAGTTTCCGGGGACTGTAAAAGGTCGGGATGTTCTTCACCAATGCTATGACCATACCAAGCTAGAATCCAACACCATGCAAAAGACCCTAGTGTCGTTACCAATGAGAATACCCAAAAGTTCATCCGCACAATGCCTGTGGGTATAGAAATCAGGTGGCGAATCACCGGCAAAAGTCGGGCAAAAAAGACCCCCGATACCTCGTATCTTTGTAAAAATCTTTCCGCTTTTTCTACCTTATGAGCCGGCATAAAAAAGTATTTACCCCATTTCATCACCATGGGGCGCCCTACAATGCGTGCTACGGCATAAGTGATGGCAGAGCCTAACCATGAACCGAATGTGCCGGCGAGTACGACACCCCAGAACGTCATGCCGGATTCCGGATTTGCCGCCAGAATGGCTGCCGGCGGTACGACAACTTCGCTTGGTACAGGGAAAATGGAACTTTCCATAGCCATGAGGGCAATAACACCCCAGTAGCCCCACTCCTGAACCCACGACATCCATTCGGTGATAAACTCTAGCATCATACGCGGGGTATTCTGCATGAGAAATGCCGTAAAATAAAGTCTTTTATTGCCAGCTCTGCCTAATATATGCTAGACTAGTTTATCATAAATCCACGCAATGACGATGAAGAAGCTCTACATAGTAGCCGGTGAGAAAAGTGGCGATATTCATGGTTCTCTATTACTAAAGAACCTGCTAAACCAGGTTCCTGAGCTTGAGGTACATGGTTTAGGTGGGCGTGGGATGCATGAGTTATGCCCACAAGTTGAGGATTGGGCAGATGAGGCAGCTGTCATTGGATTTGTGGAAGTGGCCAAAAAATACGGATTTTTCCGAAAGAAATTTCTCGAACTTTTAGGGAAAATTCAGCAAGACCAGCCGGATTGTCTGGTGTTGGTGGACTATCCCGGCTTTAATTTACGCTTGGCAGAGAAGGTGCACGCAACTTGTCCAAAGACGAAGATTGCCTATTTTATTTCACCACAGGTTTGGGCATGGCATCGTGGTCGAATTCCGAAGATGGCACGCATTTTGGATTTGATGATGTGCATTTTCCCTTTTGAAGCACCCTTGTTTGAAGAAGCAGGTTTACCGACTAAATTTGTAGGGCATCCCTTGGTGGATGAAATCAATGCCCTACGAGTGGATGGCGTGCGTGAGGAAAATCTGATAGGGTTATTCCCCGGTAGCCGCAACCGTGAAATAGACCGCCACTTCCCTGTGTTTATTGAGGTGGTGAAGCAACTGCGTGAAACTAACCCCGAGCTGAGGTTTGAAACAGCGGCGTCTACGCAAGCTCTGGCAGATAGAATGTGCGAAATGGCTGAGAGTGCAGGCATGGGTATTGATGTGTTTAATATCCGTCTGGGCCAATATCATCAGTTGATGGATAGGGCTAGTGTAGGGGTGGTGGCCTCCGGCACGGCAACGATGGAGGCGGCTTTGCATAGATTGCCCTATATGCTCATTTATCGTGTGCCTATGTTGACGTATTGGATGGCAAAGATGCTTATCAAGATCCGCTTTATAGGTATGGTTAATATCTTGGCAGATAAATCTGTGGTCAAGGAGTTGATTCAGCATGAATTCACGCCGGAAACCGTTATTGCTGAAATTAAAAGACTGCTTATTCCTGCTGAGCGAGATGCCTTACTGGCAGAGATGCAAAAGTCTGTGGATAAACTAGGTCCCGGTGGTGCGGCTCAACGTGCCGCTGAGGCGGTGGCTGAGTTGTTGTTGCAAGCCGAGTAGTGGGTTCTCCTCGAAAAGGGGAGGAGCTTAGACTGATTTAAATTGGGCTAAAGCCCAATGGTCCGGTAGATTGCATTGGCTTACGCCATTTACTTGCGGTTTGGGGGGGAGTACACAGCTTTTCCCCTATATTTTATACGGTGACTGGGTAACGGCTTGACCTGGGGGGCAGAGTGGATACTCTTTTTTTATCATGAGTCAAGTAAGAACGAGATTTGCACCTTCACCCACCGGTTATCTTCACATTGGTGGGGCACGTACGGCATTATTTAACTGGTTATTTGCCCGAAAGATGGGCGGTACATTCATTTTGCGTATTGAAGACACGGACAATGCCCGTAATACAGAAGAGGCTACTCGTGCTATTTTTACCGGTATGGAATGGCTGGGGCTTGATTGGGATGAAGGTCCTATGAAAGGCGGTGATTATGGCCCTTATTTCCAAAGTCAGAGAAATCACATCTACGATGCTTACTTCCAAAAACTCGTTGATGCCGGTCGCGTGTATGAGGATGATGGGGCATGGCGTTTCCGTTTTGACCGTAGTAAGCCGGTAACTTTCCATGATTTGATTTGTGGCGATATTACGATTGATTATCGTAATGAGGAAAACACACCCGACATGGCTATTCGCCGTGCGGATGGGTCTTATATCTTCCACTTCGTCAATGTGGTGGATGATATCGAAATGAAAATGACTCACGTCATTCGTGGCGAAGACCACATCATGAATACACCTAAGCATATTCAGCTTTTCGAGGCTTTTGGCGTGACTCCGCCTGTGTTTGCTCACATGCCGCTTATCATGAACCAGGATGGTTCTAAAATGTCGAAGCGAGACGTAGGTGCTGCTTTGGGAACTTATCCTGACGATGGCTTCTTGGCCGAGGGGGTGATGAATTTCCTCGCACTTCTTGGTTGGTCTGCTAAGGATGATACAGAAATTTTCTCTCCGGCTGAATTAATCGAACGTTTTACGCTCGAAGCGGTGAATCACTCTGCTGCTAAGTTTGATATTACCAAGTGCCGTTGGGTCAACCAACAGCACATTGCTGCTTTGTCTCCGCAGCAGTTTGTAGAAAAAGCTCGTCCATTCTGCATTAAGGCCGGCTTACCGGAGGGGGCTGTGCTTGATGAAGCTATCACGACTGTTCAAACGAAGGTACAAACTCTTAACGAAGTGCCGGATAAAATCCGCTTCTTCTTTGATCTGACCATGGATGCTGAGGCCGTGGCTAAAGTTCAGCCGGAAGCTCTCGCTTTGCTTGCTAAGCTGGCTGACCGCTTAGAGACTGAATCTCATTGGGATGGTCATGAGCTTATTGGTGTTCTCAAGGCCTTGGCTAAAGAAAACGGTGTCAAGATGGGGGCTGTGATGTTCCCGGCTCGTGTGGCTCTTACCGGCTTGAGCGGTGGTCCGGATCTTTCTGCCGTGTTTGCCTTACTCGGTAAGGAGGAGTCTTTGAAGAGACTTCGTAGTTTCTCTCTTTAAAGCTATTTTTTCTTCTTCATTATCAACCCTCATTCCTCATTGAGGAGTGAGGGCTTTTTATTTCTCTCACCGATTTTTCTTTCGTTTACCGTATTGCTGGCAGGGCGGTAGTCGTCATTCTTTTCATCATCGCCCCTAAAATTATGCAAAAAAAAGACCGCCACGCCCATATTCGGGTGACGGTCTTGAGATGAAAGATTTTTTCTTAAGCAGTCTTATCGACGACGACGAATCATCAATGCTGCCAAACCAAGCAAGCTAAGAGAAGCTGTGGCCGGTTCGGGAACTGCTGTGTATGTCATTTTAAGACCATTGAGCGGAGTACGACGGCCTGCGTTTGTATCGCCTGTAAGTGTAAGGGTTAGCGTAGCTCCTTCTTCAACATATACGTTGTTGACATCGTAGATATACCCTTCGTTGGCATTACCGTTAGTGAGTGCCGCTGTATAGGTTCCAACACCTTCAGCTGCATAGTTGCTAGCCCCGGCAATATCATAGGCAGACCATGTGGTCTGGCTTAGGTCTATATCTGTTCCAACTAAAGCTAAAGTAATGCTGCTTGTCAGATCGTCTTTACCATAGTAGCCACCAAGGATGCTAAAGTCATAATAACCCGCAGCTAAATTTGTCAGCGTAAGTGTGTGGGTATTGCCACTACCACCATCCCACTGACTTGTTAAGCCATCAGCAAAAGTTGATGCCCAGCCGTCCGGCATTGCTGTAAGGTGGTTTTTCCAACCATCTTCCTCACCTGTTGTTAAGGTTGCTGAATTGGCAAAGTTGCCTGAGGAAATTTGCTGCTCGTAGGAATAATTCCCTGCGATTGTGGTAAGGGCTCCTGAAGCAGTAAGGTTTGATTTATAGGCAGCATTATCGGTACCAATGATTATAGCTCCGTCTGTTTTGTATGATGCATCATCTGTTCGACCGAAATCGAATACGATGGTCTCTGCCATAGTCGTTCCGGCTAATGCAAAAAGAGCGATGAGTGTCTTCTTCATATCTTATGTTGTTTGATAGATTTTTCCGGCTGGTAGTGAAAATTTTACCTAACCGTACGGGGAAGATTACAGCATTTAGAATGCTGAGTCAACACTTTTGTTTCGGAAAAATTGAATAATCAATGATTTTTCCACACAGAGTGGAGAATCGCTATGCTGCGAAATGCCCGATTTTCGGGCATAAAAGAAAATCGGCAACTGATAATCAATGTATAACTCATTGATAATGATATCAGCATTCTAAATGATGTAGCATCCGTCCTTTGGGTAGCAAACAAGAGTCCCGAATCACTCCGTTTTCCTTTAAAATTCACGCATTACAAAGACATGAGAAAAGTCATATTATTACTCTTTAGTACATCTGCTTTGGTTATGGCAGATGACGTCATAGTAGAGGCAAATTTAGGTTCCGGATTTTCCGGTACATGGTCGGTATATAATCTAAAAGGTCAAATGACACTGGGTAGCAATTCATTAGAATATACCGCAACAGATTACTGGGGAGGACCAACCGCATGGATAGTGCTGGATGATGTAATAACACTCGGCCAAAACCAAGTGCTCACTTTTAGCTATAATTATGACTATGGAATCAATTCCATCTATGGTATTTCATTCTTTAACGGACAATATAACTCTAATCCGGGCTTGTTAATCGGTACAACAGATTATGGAAGTAGTACTCTAGCCGCCACCATGGTTACAGAAAAACAAACTTCCGGACAAGCATTTGGTTATGCTCAAGCATTTCGTTTTAATGTAGGCAATTCCTCTGACCGTTTCCAGGGAGTTAGCTACAATGCAGACACCATGGCTAATGTGACGTTAGGTTCAACAGGAGCTTTAACAACAGCAGAAATTGCATGGAATAGCATAGCTAATCAATTTGAATTAACCCTAAGCTCCGGTGACTCTACGGATAGTGTGCTTATCGGTGAATCATTCACTTTTGATCGTCTTATTTTCGCAGCAGATGGTGCCGTACCTCAGTCCTTCACCAACATGGCAATGTCTATCACAACAGTCCCTGAACCTGCTACAGCCTCTCTTAGCTTGCTTGGTTTGGCAGCATTGATGATTCGTCGTCGTCGTGCTTAATTAAAGTAAGATAAAATTGTCTTCTTCAAAATGGGGTCGCACTTG
>JAUNER010000035.1 GCA_030525455.1 Akkermansia sp.
TCGTGCTTAATTAAAGTAAGATAAAATTGTCTTCTTCAAAATGGGGTCGCACTTGTAAGGGTGCGGCTCTATTTTTTTTACAGGAAAAGTAGAGTAAATTAGAATTATTCATAAGAAAACTTGACAAAAAGTAAAACTACAGTAAATAGATAGGGATAACAAAGAAAACATAGTTATTATGGATGATGCCGTACTACTATCACGCCTGCAGTTCTCGATAACCATCATGTTTCATTATCTCTTTCCGCCCTTGAGTATAGGGTTGGGGGTGATACTAGTGGCATTGGAAGGGCTGTGGCTCAAGACAAGGAATGAAGTTTACCATACGCAGGCGAAATTCTGGACAAAGATATTCGGGGTGATATTTGCTCTAGGTGTAGCGTCCGGGATAGTGATGGAATTCCAATTTGGCACGAACTGGGCAGATTACTCACGGTGTGTAGGTGATATATTTGGCAGTCCATTGGCGGCAGAGGGTATATTTGCGTTTTTCTTGGAATCCGGATTTTTAGCCCTTCTCTTATTTGGATGGGATAAAGTAGGGAAGAAGATGCACTTTTTTTCCACCTGCATGGTGGCACTTGGGGCACACTTTAGTGCTATTTGGATTATTGTGGCGAATTCATGGATGCAAACCCCGGCAGGCTATGAAATCATCGAAGTAGGCGGGAAAATCCAGGCAAAAATCATCAGCTTTTATGATGTTGTCTTTAATCCCTCAACCATAGACAGACTCACCCATACTGTAGCCGGGTGTTGGTTAGCCGGGGCTACGTTTGTACTGAGTGTCTCTGCTTGGTATATACTACGCAATCGGTTTAGAGAAGGTGCAGAGCGTAGCTTCAAGGTATCGTTGGTGGTTGGGCTGATAGCCACAGTAGTGATGGCTATTTCCGGTGACACGAGTGCCAAAACCGTGCTTGAGCATCAACCTGCCAAATTTGCCGCCATGGAGGGTGTGGCAACGAGTGGGGGGAACCAGGATTTTCATGTACTGGGGTGGCTAGACTCAGAAACATACGAGTTTACAGGGATTTCAATACCCGGCTTGCTTAATGTGCTGAGTCATGGAGATTTAGAAACGCCCATCAAAGGACTGAATGACATCCCGGCAGACGAACGCCCCCCGGTGCTTGCGGTTTTTTATAGTTTCCATATCATGATATACATAGGGTGTGCCTTAGTGGCGCTTTTTGTGATAGCCCTATGGTCATGGTGGCGAGGAACATTATTTACCAAGCGGTGGCTGCTATGGGTATTTGTCGGTTCTGTACTAGCCCCGCAAATAGCTAATCAACTAGGTTGGGCTGTGGCTGAACTAGGGCGTCAGCCTTGGATAGTCTATGGCATTATGAAAACAAAAGATGCCGTATCGCCTACAGTTTCTGCCGGGGAAATCATGGCGTCTCTCTGTATGTTTGGCATTATTTACATTCTTCTCTTTGCTTTGTTTGTCTATCAGCTAACGCATAAAATCAAGCAAGGGCCTGATAACGATGACGTCTCTTCTATCAACAACCAACTCACAAACTCATAAGTTATTGCCATGTTAGATTCACTCACATTATACGACCTACAAGTCACTTGGTTTATACTGGTCGGGGTGCTGTTTTCCGGCTATGTTATCCTTGATGGCTTTGACCTTGGGGCAGGGGCATTGCTGCCATGGATAAAAGGCGACACGAATAGGCGGCTCGTACTTAATGCCGTAGGGCCTGTATGGGATGGTAATGAGGTGTGGCTTATTACCGGTGGCGGAGCATTGTTTGCTGCTTTCCCATACGTTTATGCTTCTGTCTTTTCCGGGTTTTATTTGGCGTTTATGTTGCTGTTGCTGACCTTGATATTTAGAGCTGTTTCTATCGAGTTTAGAAGTAAGCAAAAGATGCAATGGTGGCGAAAAACATGGGACATCGCTTTTAGCGTCAGCAGCATATTAGCGGCATTCCTCATTGGTGTGGCTATGGGGAATGTTACCTTAGGCATCCCGTTAGATAAATACGGGAACTATACCGGAACATTCCTTGATTTACTAAATCCGTATTCACTGCTTTTAGGATTATTAACTGTTTACCTCTTTAGTGTGCATGGGGGGATTTATCTGCTTATGAAAACGGAAGGCGAACTTCATCATCGCATCCGTCAGTTAGTAAGACCGGCTCTCATGGGTTTTGTGGTGCTGATTATCTTACACATTACGGCATCTGTTTACTTTGTGCCACATATTACGGAATCGGTATGTAGTTCGCTTTTTGTTATTTTTGTGGCTATTTGTGCCGTTGGCGGTATCGTTGGTATGGTTGTATTTATATCTAAGAAACGAGATGGTAAGGCGTTCCTTTCTTCCTGTTTCACGATGGCTTGTATGATGGGCTTATTTGGGCTCACGATGTTCCCGACCTTGCTGCAGTCAAATCCGGCACCTGCGAACTCTCTCTCGATTACGAATGCTTCTTCGTCTTTGGAAAGTTTGAAGGTAATGACCTATATTGCTATGGTTGGTGTGCCGATTGTGATTGCTTATTCAGCGGCTATTTATCACGTATTTAGAGGGAAAGTGAAACTCAACGAGCATAGTTATTAATCTATTTTTACTTCTCCTTTTTTAGGGCTTATACTTCCTCCCCTTTAGTCTTCCTAAGACAACTAGGAACAGAGAGGGGAGGTTTTTTTATAGAAAAGTGTCTCTGGTGTGAGCCTAGTTACGGAGAAACGGAGAGGTAGCTTTTTATTTGCTTGAAACGCAACGCAACACCCAAGCGTTCACTCGCTGGGAGCACGTAAAGGTCTCCTGACTTTAGCAGTGAGGCTAGTCAGCGGTGCATTTTGAATTGGAGCGTTAGCTCCAATTACTTGGGCGGAAGGGCTAATTTGCAGAGATGGCAAGGGCTGGTTATACGTTATTGCTAAAGTCGGGAGACTTTAGCTCCCAGGTTTGCGGCTAGTGCTTTGTATTCATAGGTGATTAGCGGTGAAGTGTGAAGTGCGTATTCCCCCCTCTATCCGCAAGCGGATGGCGAAAGCTAATTTACAAAGAAACGCATAAAAAGCCACATAAAGCTATCTATCCACGCTCGAAACCCAAGCGTTCACCTCGCTGGGAGCTAAAGTCTCCTGACTTTAGCAGTGGGGCTAATCAACGCTATATTTTGAATCGGAGCGTTAGCTCCTATTACTTGGCGGAAGGGCTAATTTGCAGAGATGGCTAGGGTTGGTTATACGCTATTGCTAAAGTCGGGAGACTTTAGCTCCCAGGTTGGCGGCTAGTGCTTTGTATTCATAGGTGATTAGCGGTGAAGCGTGAAGTTTGTAATTCGTCCTCTAACCGCAAGCGAATGGGCGAGAGCCTAGTTACGGAGAAACGCATAAAAAGCCACATAAAGTAATAAAACCACGCTCGACACACAAACGTAGTATTCGCTGGGAGCTAAAGTCTCCTGACTTTAGCAGTGGGGCTAGTCAGCGGTGCATTTTGAACTGGAGCGGTAGCTCCTATTACATGGCGGAAGGGCTAATTTGCAGAGATGGCTAGGGCTGGTTATACGCTATTGCTAAAGTCTCCTGACTTTAGCAATGGGGCTAATCAACTCTTTATTCTCTCACTAAGGTCTTTTTTTCTTTTTGCTATTTTACTACAAAATAGTTATAACTCGTCTTTTCGTTATTTTATTGCATTTTGAACAGTTATAATTCATTATTGGACGATGGAATTATCCAAGGAGTTTTATCATAAAGGACGAAACCTTCCTCATTTCCATAAAGGAAGGAAAATACATTTTATCACCTTCCGTTTAGCCGACAGCTTGCCACAAGTATTTTTATCTCAATTAAAAATAAAAATTGAATCCTTAGACAAAGACAAGCAAGACATTATCTATAGAAAACGTATAGAAGAATGGTTGAATCAAGGCATCGGTAATTGTCTGTTAAGACAAAAGAAATATGCACAATTCGTAGTAGATGTGTGGAAATTTTATGAACAAAAAGATTATGATTTGCTAGCTTGGGTTGTCATGCCCAATCACGTTCATGTATTATTAAACCTTTATGATTCAGCTAACATAGGAAAAGTGATTCGTCGATGGAAGTCATATTCCGCATATAAAATTAACAATATAAAAAACTCAACAGGCGAAATTTGGATGAATGATTATTATGATAGATTTATTAGGGACAGAAAGCACTTGGAAAATACTCTTTCTTATATAAGGAAAAATATAAATACAGCAGGAATATTATGGAGTGTGCCTGAATCAATTTATGAATTAGAAAAAAACATCGACAAGATGAATAAATAGATAAAACTAAAATTCACTTGTAGTAAAGCAATATGCAGAGATGGCAAGGGCTGGTTATACGCTATTGCTAAAGTCAGGAGACTTTAGCTCCCAGGTTGGCGGCTAGTGCTTTGTATTCATAGGTGATTAGCGGTGAAGCGTAAGGGGGGTATTTCGTCCTCTAACCGCAAGCGACTGGGCGTGAGCCTAGTTACAGAGAAACGGAGAGAAAGCCCCATAAAGTTAACTATTCACGCCCGACACCCAAGCGTTCACCTCGTTGGGAGCTAAAGTCTCCTGACTTTAGCAGTGAGGCTAATCAACGCTATATTTTGAATCGGAGCGTTAGCTCCTATTACTTTTAGTAAAGCAATATGCAGAGATGGCTAGGGCTGGTTATACGCTATTGCTAAAGTCGGGAGACTTTAGCTCCCAGGTATGCATCGAGTGCTTTGTATTCATAGGTAATTAGCGGGGAAGCGAGAAGTTCGTATTTCCCCCTCTATCCGCAAGCGAATGGCGAAAGCTAATTTACAAAGAAACGCATAAAAAGCCACATAAAGTAATAAAACCACGCTCGACACACAAACGCAGTACTCGCTGGGAGCTAAAGTCTCCTGACTTTAGCAGTGAGGCTAGTCAGCGGTGCATTTTGAATTGGAGCGTTAGCTCCTATTACTTTTAGTAAAGCAATATGCAGAGATGGCAAGGGCTAGTTATACGTTATTGCTAAAGTCGGGAGACCTTTACGTGCTCCCAGGCAGGCATCGTATGCTTTGTATTTTTAGGAGATTAGCGGTGAAGCGTGGAGGGGGTATTCTACCCACCAACTGCAAGCGACTTGGCGAGAGGTTTTATACAATTATTTGCTTCATCTCCGAATTTGCAACAAGGTGTTTGTCGACGAAGTGTTGCATTGACATTAAATTTGTACCTTGTTATATACAAGAGAGTATGAAGTTTTCACTTTTGGCAACATTGACAATGCTATGTTTAGGTTTAACCGGCATAGCCGCCGAAAAACCGTTATCAACCTCTCCAGACTATCCGGCAGATAGTACCATTCATCGACTCTATTTGCCTGCCAGACCACCGCTTGTTCCAAAGCCTCAGAAAGCAGAGTTTTTTTTCCAAGCAATTAGTATAAATGAGGTAAGTGTTTCTTCGCCGAACCCGGATGCGACTTCATACCCGGAGCAAATGAAATTTATTCGCTCGGAGTTAAAGAAATTTTTAGCTTCGCATCAGGTTGCTTTGAAGAAAAATGCCAAGCATAAAATCCGTTTTGTGCCGGGAAAGGTAAAGGCAGATACTACTAATGCCAAGTGTCAAAAAGAAGCCTATTCCATTCGTGTAAAGGCCAATGAAACCACTATTACGGCAGAGGATACACGTGGTTTTTATTATGCCCTTCAGACCCTCAAGCAACTCATCATTCGCCGCGATGGCAAAACCACCATCCCACTTTGTTCAATCGTGGACTGGCCGGATTTTGAGGTGCGAGGTTTCACGAACGACGTGGGGAGAAATTTCATGCCTTTGCCACTTATTAAAAGTGAGTTGGATTCAATGGCACTTTTGAAGTTAAATACGTATCACTTCCATTTCACCGAACACCCCGGCTGGCGACTGGAGTCAAAGCTTTACCCCGAACTCCAAGACCCGAAAAACTTTACCCGTATGCCGGGTAAGTACTACACCCAAAAGGAATTTGTAGAGCTTGTTGAGTATTGCCGCTTGAGAAATATCCTACTTGTGCCGGAAATGGATATGCCCGGGCATAGCGGAGCATTCCGCAAAGCTCTCAATGTAAAAATGCGTGATGAAAAGGCTACCAAGGCACTTGTGGCTCTTATCAAAGAAATGGCAGACCTCGTGCCCGCAGAGAAAATGCCTATCATTCACATCGGTACTGATGAAGTTCGCGGTGCTGATGAACAAGTGAATGAGGAAATCTTACGCACTTATTTCAAAACAGTAGAGGACTGTGGACGTACCCCGATGCGTTGGCAACCGGGACAGAATCCCAAGGGATACAAGGGAGCCATCGAGCATTTATGGTCCGGTCGCCAAAATCGCCGTGCATGGCCGACCCCTGGGGCAAAATACATTGACTCACTAGAAACTTACCTCAACCACATCGACCCCTTTGAAGTGCCGATGACTATGTATTTCCGTCGTCCGTGTCCGTTCCAAAATGCCACGGGCTTGGGGATGTTCCTTTGTTCATGGCCGGATACAGAAATTACAGACCCACGTAATCAGGTGCTTCACACCCCTGTGTATTCCGGAATGGCTTTTGTATCTGAGCCACTTTGGAATAATCCGCACGAACCTGTCAAAGGAGACCCGAATGCGGATGAATATATGAAGTATTTCTCAAATCTTCCTATTAAGGGAGACCCTCTTTTGAAGGGGTTTGAAGATTACGAACAGCGTGTGTTGGCTGTGCGTGATAGATTCTTTGTGAATAAAGAGTTTAACTATGTACGCCAATCTCATATTAATTGGCAACTTTTGGGCCCGATTCCGAATGATGGCAAAACAACTCAGGAATTTGGTCCCGAGACCGATGCTCGCACCGGTGCGGTGAAGGATAGTTACACCATTAATGGTAAGGAATATACATGGTCAAAGGATGAGTACACCGGGGCGACCATTATCTTTAAGCACTATTGTGATTTTCCCACTCTTTTCAATGGGGCTCGAATGGGGGCTTATCCGCATCGTAATCATACATACTATGCCCGTACTTGGATTTATTCTCCGAAAAAGCAAATCGTCCCGTTCTGGATTGGAGCTCAAACTTGGGCTACTTCTGATTGGCGAAATGGTCCGGTAAGTGTGCCCGGTAAATGGTTCCATGCCGACCCTGTATTTATGGTTAATGGTAAAGAGATTCCGCCGCCTAATTGGAAAAAGCCTCATAATAATGGGCCTATGGTCGATGAGAATTATCACTTCCGTAGTCCGGCTATGATTGAACTGAATAAAGGTTGGAATTCTGTTCTCATTAAGTGTCCAAGTAATAAGAGTGCCCGACGCTGGATGTTTACTTTTGTGCCTGTGCAAATTAACCCCAAGACACCGGGCTGTAATGTGAAAGAATTCCCGGGGCTGAAATTCTCTGCAACCCCACCTGTTAAGAAATAAAAGGCTAACCGCAAGCGAAAGGGCGTGATCCTAAATCTGTCTTCCTCTGAAAAAAACAAAAGAGCCGCACCCTTGCAAGTGCGACCCCATTTTGAAGAAGACAATTTTATCTTACTTTAATTAAGCACGA
>JAUNER010000036.1 GCA_030525455.1 Akkermansia sp.
ATGAATTAGCCTTAGTCTATTACAACTACCGCCACTACAATCCCACCGACGGACGCTGGATAAACCGCGACCCCATCGCCGAACAAGGTGGCTGGAATTTGTATGGTTTTGTGGGGAATTCAATAATATTGCATCTAGATATTCTAGGCATGAGCTTGAAGAAAAAATATCCTATATTAAAGGAATTTGATTTTAAAATTTCTCAAGAAATAGGTACTCAAACGTATGTATTAACTAACCCTATAAATAAATTAACAAATGTTCTTAAAGACAATTTAACAAATAAAGCAAAAGACAAAACTAAAGATATTCTGTTGAATAAACTAGAAGTTAAGGATATTTTCGATGCTGCAAAAGAATTGGCAGGAACTGCAACGCGAGGGTTAGAGGTAGGGACCCAATTTACTAATTCACTAGGACATCGATTAATAGAAATAGAAATTTCCGTTGTAGCAACATATATATGTTGTAAAGGTGGAATTGAATATGTAGATAAAGTATCTGTCAAAAAATTTAGAAAAACTGACATGACCATTAATTTTAGAAATCTAGGAGATAGAGAAATTGTTAAATATACTAATCACCTCAAGATTTTGATGAAGGACGTTGCAAACACAATTAAAAATAAAGCATGCAAAAAAAAGTAAATTTACTTCTTATTATATTTTTAGCAATATCATCTTTTGCAAATGCAACCTGGGAAAGCAGGTTGCATTCTTCTATTTTAGATGTTTATAGCACATCATGCAATTATAGAATTCATACATATTACGATATATATGACAACAAGCATTTATATCATATTTCTTGTTTACAAAATATGATATTATCTAAACTCTTTGTAACTCATAGATTACCTTTTATTGAAGATCTTTTAAGAGAAGTATATTTAGCACATCTGGATTATAATATAGTAAAAAAAGAACAAGAGGAATTTATTTTTGATAATATCAATGATTATTTATCAATAAGAGCTTCATCAAAAATGAACATAAAATTAGAATCATATTATTTTGCAATTCTAACTCACGTATCATTTTATAAGAATATTATAGAGCAGTTCAAAATATATGATTTTATTTTACAGGAAGAAAAAGATTTTTTTGATGAGTCATTATGCAATGAAGGCGATTCTTATTTCATTAACACTTTTTATAATTTAGAGGAAATTAACAATATATCATACCAATATAATTATTTTTTTATAAAAAGAACAGTTGAAAACCTAAAATATATACAAATAAAAATGTTATATCATTGTTTATTTTCTTATGATTACAAAGAACTTCTTTATCTACCATATCATCGACGATTAAAAAAATGTTACGATAAGGTTAATTTAATTTCAAGGGAATGGCTAACACATTATTTTTATAAGTTCACTTACATTAAAAGGTCTCCTAACGCGTTGGAATAATTAATTAGCTCGATAGGGTATAACGTAATTGACAAAGAGGACGGTTATTTTGACGGTTGATATATTGAAGAAGTGTAAAAAGAGTAATTTTTGAGGCAATGCGTATACGCATCTTTGTAAAATACAGAACAGCCTCTGCCTTGACGAATATAATTCATAGGATTAGACTATAAGCATGCTAAAGAAACTACTAATCGGGGTGTGCATCATAAGTGCCGGCATTGCTTCCGCTCAAAGCTATTGTGAATCAGCTATGCAAGCGGCTAGAGAACTAAGCGGCGCGGTAAAAACCGGGGACATGCTCTGGACTATTGAAAAAATGTATCCCCCATTGAAAAAACAACTCATCAATCATATTCCCGGGGGGATTCCTGCTCTCAAACAAAAAATCCAGCAAGCATCGGCAGAGATGAAAAAGCGCGGGTTTAAGGTTGACGCTTATGAATTAAAAGCCCCAACGGGGGAATATCTGGTCAAAAACAAAACAGAAGCACTTGTCATCATCCCTACTCGAATGGTGATGACTGTAAAGCGACCGGATAATGTACCAGTTCAGCAAGAAATTAATGGATGCTTAATTATGGTCAAAGATATCAAAGACGATAGTCCATGGTCCATCATTGACGGCACAAAATATAATGTAAACGCCCTGCGCTCATTATTTTACGACCTACCGGCAAACATCTCATTACCAAAATCATCCTCTAAAATTCTCTCCGGCAACTAGTTCCCCTTTTCAATGCCTCTAGAAGAGAGTGAGCCCCTGAACTTAAGTGAATTTGAACACTATGTGCATAAAGCATTTAGTGCTCAAGGCGTGTTTTCGGCAGCGACAGATTTTGAATATCGTCCACAACAGCAAAACATGGCACTATCTGTGTGCCGTGCCCTCCAAATCGATGCACCATTACTCGTTGAGGCCGGTACCGGCGTCGGGAAATCACTAGGCTACTTACTCCCCTCTGTAAAATTTGCTCTGGATAACCAACGAAAAGCCATCATTTCTACCCACACAATTAATCTACAAGAGCAACTATTCAACAAAGACATTCCCATACTTCGCAAAGCTCTAGGAGTCGATTTTTCTGCCGCCTTAATGAAGGGGCGCCAAAATTACCTCTGTGACTCTCGTCTACGTCGGGCACTAGCACAACACTCAAATTTATTTACTCAAAACGAAGCAGCAGAACTGATGCGGCTACGCGATTGGCGACACCGATTACAAAACGATGAAGATGCCACTCTAAGCAACTTAACCTTCCAAGTCAGTCCGAAAGTTTGGTCCATGGTATGTAGCGAACCCTACGTTTGTTCTACAAAAAACTGTGGAAGCAAATGCCCCTACCAAGTTGCACGCAAAAGGATGCAAGAGGCCAACGTTGTTATCCTTAACCACACCTTATTTTTCGGCTTAATGGCACAAGCACAAGAAACTGCAGTTGACGGATTCATCTTTCCCGGAGACTTTGCCATCTTAGACGAAGCACACATGATAGAAAATATTGCGGCTAAACAACTTGGTGTTTCCATTTCTGAATTTTACCTAATCAACGAGCTCACCAAGCTATTTAACGCAAAAACTCTCAAGGGAGTATTAAAACCGCTAGGCGACCCTGAATTATTCCGCTTAGTTAACGAAGCAGTTACGGAAGCAGAAAAATTTTTCCAAAAAGCTCGTGAGGATTTACAGCTACAAGGCCCAACAAACGTCATTCGCATTCATCAGGCAGATTGGTCAAAAGACACACTATCTATTCCCCTAGAAAATTTATCTACTGCGTTAAAAAAAGAGGCATATAAACAAAGCGATAATGAGCCTCTACAACAAGAACTAACAGAGTATGCCAACCGCATCAAGGCAGAGCAATTAGCTCTTCGCACCCTCATGGAGCTATCAGAGCCACATCACGTTTATTGGGCAGAAAAATCCGGTCACGAAAGGCCACGCATCACGATAAGCTCTGCCCCCATTGAAGTTGGCAAAATCCTACAAGAACGCTTATTCTCAGCAAATCGCGGAATTATCCTCACATCTGCCACCTTAAGCACAGGCGATAATAATATGGAATACTTTGCCGGTAGAATTGGTGCTTCTGAGGTGATAAAAAAACAAATTGGGAGCCCGTTTGATTACAAAAATCAAATGAAATTGATTGTGGCTCGTTCCATGCCAGACCCTCAATCAGAGGAATATGAAAAAGTTCTGCCGGAGTGGATTTGCAGGTATTTAGAAAAATCCCAGGGCAAAGCCTTTGTGCTTTTTACAAGCTATGGGTTACTGAGACGAATGGCAGAAAAAATCCGACCATATTGCCAATCCAAAGGCTGGAATCTCTACGTTCATGGATTAGACATGGACAGAACCACAATGCTCAACAAATTTAAACAAGACATTCATAGTGTACTATTTGGCACAGATAGTTTCTGGACAGGCGTTGATGTACCCGGGGAAGCACTTTCCAATGTTATTGTTACAAGACTGCCTTTTGAAGTACCCGACCACCCCATTGTCGAGTCACGCATTGAACACATCAAATCTCGTGGGGGGAATGCCTTTTTTGATTATTCGCTTCCCGTAGCCATCCTCAAATTAAGGCAAGGGGTAGGCCGTCTCATTCGCACAAAATCAGACCAAGGGATGGTGGTAATACTTGATTCTCGCATCACCACAAAACGCTATGGGAGCCGATTTTTACGAGCATTACCAGATGCCCACATTGAATATGTTTAGTTTTTGGAAGTAACACTTTAGAATTTTGTGATAGATTTGTTACTCATGTTATTTCTTTGTTACTTAGAAAATAAGAGAGTGATGACTATACTGTCATCATGACCTTACACATCGATTCAACAATCCAAGTAAAAGAACAGTTAAAAAGAGAAAAACGCAATAATTACCTTACTGCACTCAGCACCTCGGTGCTCTCTGTTCTTTTAGGAGCTAGTATATTATACACTATCGCCATTGTTGTGGCACGGCCAGAAACCCCACAACTCATGGCGTATGTCTCTCCGGAAAACAATGCTCCACCCAATGAGCCATCACCCCCCGTTATTTCCAGAGAACTTGCCCCATCCTCATCTCCTCAAACTCAAGTTGCCATACCAACAATCATCGCACAAACACCATCTCCGATAAGCCTGCCCGTCCTCGACATTGATATGCCGGAAGAACCCGCCATGCTCGAAGACGGTACTCTCGATGGCTTCGGGGACTTCGGTTCCGGTCTCGGTGACGGCACATCCGCATTCGGGGGAACAAAGGCTGTTGGTAGTACTCTAGAGGGTACTTTCTACGACACCAAGCAAACCCCGGGGGGCAGAAGTACCGGCATGAATCAAAAGCAGTACAATGAATTCCTCGTATCATTCATTAAAAGTGGTTGGAATCCAACAACACTAAATAAGTACTACAAGGCTCCTCAAAAGCTTTTTAATGCACAGTTCTACATCCCTCGATGCCCGGCAGATGATGCTCCTAAAGCATACAATTGTGACGACCGTGTAAAAGCCAGCTTCTGGGTAGCTATTTATCGAGGCAAAGTTAAAGCCCCTAAGACAGGCACATTCCGCTTCGTTGGTGCAGGGGACGACTATCTAGCCGTTCGTTTCAACAATGAAACCGTACTTGATTACGGGTGGGAATCTGCCGCCATGGGTAAAATGTACGCCAACAACCAAAATATGCGTGATGCCATGATGAATAAAGAAGGCCATGAAGGGTTGAAAAAAGAACTCCGCGAGGCAGGCGTCATGATTCCGCCGGTTACTTTTTACAAATATAGCACTTCTGGTCACTGGAATAACTGCTTAGGTGGTGTGGCTGCCGGTAAAGAAATCAAAGTGCAGGCAGGTAAGGTTTATCCTATCGAAATCCTCATTTCTGAAGGGCCGGGAGGAGAATTCGGCACTTGCCTACTCCTCGAAGAGGTGGGATTACCACCTTTAGAAAAAGATTCCACAGGTTCACCAATCCTCCCATTATTCCGCACCAACAACGGTGTGCCAAAGCCCGATAAGAGTAAAGAATACGTTCCTTTTGACAAAATCGGTCCGGTTTGGGAATCTGTCAAATAAATTATTAATCGCAGGCCAACAAAATTTAATACTAGAAAAATTATTTCCACTTGATATATTCATTTTATGAGCCTTCATATTGAAATCACAGATGAAGCAAGAGAAAAGCTAGAAAAAGAAAAGCGCAATAACTACATTGCCGCTATTACGACTTCTGTACTCTCTGTCATTTTAGGTGGGGCCGTTCTTTACGCCATCGCCATCGTAGTCGCCAAACCGGAAGAACCAAAAATCGTTGGTTACACCGTATCTGAGGAAAACGCACCTCCCGGAGACCCACCTCCACCGGAAGTAACACGCGAACAACAAGCAGCATCTTCTGCACAGGCAAACACCGCTGTTAAAGTTCTCGTGGCTAATGCTCCTGCCGCTGTAAGCTTACCCGTACTTGACATCGATATGCCGGATGAACCAGCCATGCTCGAAGATGGTACTCTCGATGGCTTCGGGGACTTCGGTTCCGGTCTCGGTGACGGCACATCCGCATTCGGGGGAACAAAGGCTGTTGGTAGTACCCTAGAGGGTACTTTCTACGACACCAAGCAAACCCCGGGGGGCAGAAGTACTGATATGGACCAACAGAAATTCAACGAATTTCTCATATCATTCTATAAGGGAGGATGGAATCCATCTGCTCTCAATAAATTCTACAAAGCCCCTCAAAGACTTTACAACGCACAGTTTTACATTCCTCGCTGTTCTGCGGAAGAATGCCCCAAAGCATACAATTGTGATGACCGAGTAAAGGCCAAATACTGGTTAGCCATTTATCGAGGCAAAGTAAAAGCCCCCAAAACCGGCACATTCCGCTTCGTTGGCGGAGGGGACGACTATCTAGCTGTACGCTTTAATAACGAAATGGTATTTGATTATGGCTGGCAATCCGTCGCTACAGGCAGAATGTATGCCAATAATCAAAACCTCCGCGATGCTCTATTAAATAAAGAAGGAAACGAAGACCTGAAAAAAGAACTCCGCACCATCGGGGCAATGGTTCCGCCCGTTACTTTCTACCAATACAGCACCTCTCCTCACTGGAATAGAAACATTGGCGGTGTTGCCTCAGGCAGAGAATTCAAAGTGCAGGCAGGAAAGGTTTATCCTATCGAAATCCTTATCTCTGAAGCTCCTGGGGGGGAATTCGGGACTTGTTTGCTTATTGAAGAAGTAGGCTTACCTCCCATGGGCAAGGATTCTACCGGCTCTCCTCTCCTTCCACTCTTCCGCACAAACAACGGTGTTCCTAAACCTGATAAATCAAAAGAATACATTCCTTTTGATGAAATCGGTCCGGTTTGGGAATCTGTCAAATAATAATTCTACACAAAGTAGTTCGTTTTGTTACATTACACGATTCCGAGTCCTCGACACCCTCAAAAAAACACACTCAATATTAATATGTTGCAAAACACACCATCATTTATGAAACAAAATAACAATTTGTTACTACTTTGTTACTAGAAAAAAAAAATTACCATGATATAGTACGTTCATGAGCCTTCATATTGAAATCACAGATGAAGCAAGAGAGCAATTAGAAAAAGAAAAGCGCAATAACTACATTGCCGCTATTACGACTTCTGTACTCTCTGTCATTTTAGGTGGGGCCGTTCTTTACGCCATCGCCATCGTAGTCGCCAAACCGGAAGAACCAAAAATCGTTGGTTACACCGTATCTGAGGAAAACGCACCTCCCGGAGACCCACCTCCACCGGAAGTAACACGCGAACAACAAGCAGCATCTTCTGCACAGGCAAACACCGCTGTTAAAGTTCTCGTGGCTAATGCTCCTGCCGCTGTAAGCTTACCCGTACTTGACATCGATATGCCGGATGAACCAGCCATGCTCGAAGATGGTACTCTCGATGGCTTCGGGGACTTCGGTTCCGGTCTCGGTGACGGCACATCCG
>JAUNER010000006.1 GCA_030525455.1 Akkermansia sp.
AAAAATGGGGGCAGAGTTAAAAGAATATGAGAATTAAAACAATAAGATTTATCACACAACGTTATCACAATTAATTAAACGGAATTGACTTATATTAAAGGCCAAGATATAAATGGACCAGAGAGATGAATAAGTTAATACATGTGGCATGCATAGCTTTTTGGGGATTGGGAAGCGTATTTACCATCGCAGTTATGGTCGGCCGACCAGAAGAGGTCACTGGCCAGGATGTTGTTATATTACTTCTTTTATTGGGATTTCTGGTATTAGCCATCTGGCTGATGTATCACGAATGGCTCTTGAATGATAAAGGTATATGGGACAAACTGAGAAGAGCTATTGAGAAAGACAAGCCGGAGCTTGCTGCACACTGCATTCGCTCGGTTCTAAAGAATGGTTCACTTACAACCTGCAAGGATAGTATTGCCGATCATCTCCTGATAGCGTTGCAAAAAGAACGCTGGAAAGTAGCAACTGCCATGATGAACGCCGGTGCGGCAAATCCGAACATATTGACACCACCTCATTTCCATGCACTCGGTGTACTGGAACAGTGCGTATTGGACGGGAATAAGCCTGCGGTTCGTTTGCTGTTGGAGCATGGAGCTTTGCCGGATGCAGGCACCTATTTTCCGCCACTCCTATATGCACAGGCCAACGGCAGACAGGACATCGCAAACCTTTTACTTACACATGGTGCTACGCCACAGGGAAACAATTCCGACTTTAATCCGGATCAAATAACAGCCCTACACCTGTTCTGTTCTAAACGGGGAATGAAAGAGGCAGACATCACCATCGCCGCTCGCTTATTAAAAGAAGGGGCAGACGTCAATGCCCGAACACAAAGTGGATTTACCCCGCTGGATGTTGCCATGGACAGCAGATTCTCCACCGGAGCGGCTCATCCGGAATTGCTGAATTTTCTTTGCACACAGGGTGCCAAGCACGGGGCTCAACTCAGCGTAGCTCAGGCAAGCTACAATGCAAGCGTACTGATAAAGGGGGAACTCATTGAGCTACCTGCGGTGAGTCACGGGTGCGAGTTACTGCGAAAAGACAAAACTACTGATGCTTACCAACAGCATAACCATCAACTATTGATGAGATGCCACAGCATAGACGGAGAACTACCTCTATCCACAGCTCACCGATTGGCTCTCGCCGTGCAGGAGCTTTGCCGGAGCGAACAGATCATTGCCGTAGATTTGGGGGGCGGATACACTCCGGCTCCCGAGATAGCAGCAGCAGAGCAACCTCTACTCTATATGCTGAAATTTCATCCTTGTGACTCAGAAAATCGAACCGGGCTAGAAACTGAGGGCATGGTCCGATTCGGGCTTCCGGAATTACGTGCCGTAAACAGTATCTCAACCCACCGCGACTGGCTTATCTATTCTATTCGTCATGTTCTTAACTCTTTTATTGAGCACAACATGTGCCCGGTAATTCAGCATTGCATCCCGGTCGGCGAGCCGGAGGATGATGACCTCTGGAATGCAGAAGAAGTATTTTGCCTGCATTCCTGTTCCTGTCAACAAGGTGAAGGACCTTGTCTGGAAATCACCGAGGATTACTATTGAGGACGCTCCGATAAGCACAATGCTTTATTGGACAAAAATTTTTCGTCCTACTTCCGTTTTAGGGGAACTCTATCAGACAAGGCAATCTCACTCAAGTACTCTAAACTAATCAATTTTAATATATTGCCATCATTAAATGAATTTTCTCCACAAATGCTGTATTTCATTTTGCCTAGCCTCTCTTACAAGCGATGCAATGGAGCTAGGGATAATAGAGCCACCTACTTACTCATTTCATGTGCTTGTGCTTTTTCTGTCTGGAACGACCATTTGCTTTATTCCCTGACTTTTTTCTTCTTTCTTCTAAATCATCCATCGCCCATTTCTGACGCACTTTTTTCAGCCAGGTCATAATGCCCAAATGACCGATAAAAGCCAAAGGTAGGGCAAGGTAATAAAGGGCGTGATGGGGAGTGCCATATCTAAACAGGCTCTCGCTCACCTCAAATGCATCAACGGCTGCGATGACCACCTCAAAGGTATCGCTACCTACCTTGGCATAAACCGACTTACCAAACCTTTCCGAGAACATCTCGCATCTATCGTCCTATCCTCAGATTAGTCGTATTACCTAAAAACAAAATCGAACCCAAAGAGGAGGAAGCCTCAAGCAGCAAATTTTACAGCCCTTAATAATTTATACAGCCTAGCTTTAACCTTGCATGATAAAAGCTAGGACTGTATGCTTCTAATACTCTCATATATTGACTAAAATCATGGATACAAGCGATTCTTCACCCAAGCACATCCTCAATAATTCAAACGCACCAATGAATTTAAACGATGTGCGAAATGAAATTGATGCCGTTGATTGTCAAATAATTGAATTACTCAAACAAAGGGTTAAATGGGTTCATGAAGTTGGGAAAATCAAAAAACAAACACAATCACCTATTTTTGTACCGGAAAGAGAAACAGCCCTACTAAATAAATTACACAAATTAAATGGCGGAGCCTTACCGGATGCTTCATTAGCCGCCATCTATCGCGAAATTATTTCCTGTTCATTCTTTTTGGAAGGGGGCTTAACAATTGCCTATTTAGGTCCTAAAGGCACATGGAGTCACCAAGCCGCACTAAAGCAATTCGGCAAAAGTTGTGAATTGATTCCCTGTCAAAGCTTCCAAGATGTTTTTGACATGGTAAACAAAGGGAAAGCCCAATATGGTGTGGTTCCGATTGAAAACTCTTCTGAAGGCTCCATTACAACAGTAATGGATTTATTTGTAACATCATCACTAAAAATTTGTGCTCAGTTAAATCTCAATATCCATAACAGTTTGATGGCTGATGTTCCACGCGAACATATTCGCATCTTATACTCCCACCCACAAGTATTAGGACAAACAAAAAATTGGATTTTACGAAATTTTCCCGATGCAGAACTCGTAGAAACATCTAGTACCACAAAAGCCAGTATTTTAGCGAAAGAGAACTCTGCCATGGGAGCGGCTTCCCTAGGCTGTGCTTTAGCCGCTGAATTATTTGGTCTAACTGTATTGGAAGAAAATGTGCAAGACATGGCCGAAAACACCACTCGTTTTGTTGTTATTGGAAAACAAGATACAAAACCTAGTGGAAAGGACAGAACTTCTCTTATCATCCGAATTCAGCATAAACCCGGTACTTTAGCAGAAGTCATCAATTGCTTCCAACGTCACAACATCAACCTCATTCGTATAGAATCTCGCCCCTCTAGAGTCATCAACTGGGAATATGTCTTCCATATTGATGCAGTGGGGCACTATACAGAATCCCCGATGTCTGAGGCTCTCGAAGAAATTGAAAAACATTGCTCGATGCTAAAAGTTATTGGTAGTTATACCGATACTGATGGCGTTTAACCCAACATCAACACACACACTCCACATCAAATCATATACATACTATGTACAAAATTCTACGAACACTGATAGCGACAGGCATTAGCTTACAAAGTGCTTTTGCCACACTCCCGGCAGAATTTTCCCCACAAACATCTATACCTATACCGGCAGATGAAGGACATACCGCTGTTACAGAAACAAGCAGTGAACGTAACAAACGCATGGAATGGTGGCGTGATGCAAAATTCGGAATGTTTGTGCATTATGGTATTTATTCCGGGTTAGCCGGAGTTTGGAAAGGTCGCGATGGGGGGGCTGAATGGATTCAGAAAAACGTAGAAGTTGATACAGACGAGTATGCGGCAGAGGCTCTTCCCTTGTTTAATCCGGCACCGGGACTGACGGATGAATGGATTAATTTAGCAAAGGACGCTGGTTGTCAATACGCTGTACTTACTAGCAAACATCATGATGGGTTTGCTTTATTTGATAGCGCCCATTCAGATTACGATGCCAAAGATAAAAAAAATAGAGACATTGTCGCTGAGTTCCTAGCCTCGTGTCGCAAAGCCGGTCTTAAAACCGGCTTATATCATTCTGTTATTGACTGGCATCATCCTTCTTACGATAACAATATTTGTAGAGCCCTTTGTTATCCGGCCAACCAAGAAAAATTACTTAAATCAAAAGGCATTCCCAGAAATCATGCGGCCTATCAAAAATTTCTTCATGCACAAGTGAAGGAATTACTTACCAAATATGGAACACTTGATATTCTATGGTGGGACTATTCACAAGGCGATTTATCTGGTAAAAAAGGCTGGGAAGCCCCTGCCCTAATCGAGATGTGTCGAAAAATCAATCCGAATATTATCATGAATAATCGATTGTATGCATATTCCGGATTGAATCAAAATCAGGCAGGTACTCTCGACTTACGCTGTGGTGACTTTATTACTCCTGAAAAATTCATTCCCAAAAATGGATATCCGGGTGTAGACTGGGAATCTTGTATCACTATCACAGACAAATGGGGCTATAATAGATTTGATACTCGAGTCAAATCTTCAAATATGCTTATCTTGCGATTAGCAGAATGTGTCACTAAGGGAGGAAATATGCTGGTAAATATAAACCCAATGGCTAATGGTCAAGTCCCCCCAAAAGTAGCTGAAGCACTTCGTGGCGTTGGTCCATGGGTAAAGAAAAATGCCGAGGGTATTTTCAATACTCGTGCATTTATTAATTCCGGCACAGATCATCCGGCTTCTATCAACAGAAAGGGAGACATCTTTGTATTCATCTCATCTGCGATTACAGAAGAAGAACAGTACAAAGGACTACCCATTATCGCACCAGATGCAACTATCAATGTTCCAGAAGGATATTCCAAAGCAACACTACTAATGAGCCAAACGGAATTATCTATCAAAGATGGCAAAGTCCTATTTGATGCTTCTGCTCATGAACAAACGCCTTGTGCTGTTATTAAGCTAAGCAAGTAGTAAAAATAATTTTATGGACCAAGACCTTTTCGCTTTCGCTGAGAAAAATAACAAGCCAATTCAGGAAAATTCTAAACTCATGGCTAAAAATCGCATCGACCAGCTGCGAAAAGAACTGAACTACCATAATAAACTTTACTACGAACAAGCACAGCCAGAAATATCTGATGCAGAATATGATAAGCTTTTTAGAGAGCTTGAAACATTAGAAGCACAGCACCCGGAATTTGCCCAAGCGGATTCTCCCTCAAAGCGAGTTGGGGGAGCTCCGCTTCAGGGGTTCCAACAGATTCGCCATGCTGTTCCCATGCTTTCTATTGATGATATTTTCGAGCAAAGAGAGTCACTTATACCGGATTCCGAGCTTATCGAATTTTATAACAAACTTACTCGTGCTTTAGATTCACAACGTGTAGAAGTAAGCATTGAGCCAAAAATTGACGGAGTAGCTTTAACTCTCATGTACAAAAATGGGAAACTTAGCTATGCCGCCACTCGTGGGGATGGTGATGTTGGTGATGATGTTACCGCCAATGTACTTACCATTAAAGGGATTCCACACATATTACCTTTAGACGCACCTTCAGTATTAGAAGTGCGTGGTGAGGTATTTATGCCAAATGCGGCATTTGCTCGACTGAATGAAGAACGAGATGCAGAGGGGTTACCGGTTTTTGCTAACCCTAGAAATGCTACTGCTGGTACTTTAAAACAACTAGACCCTAAACAAGTCGCAGCTCGGCCACTCGCTTTTCTTGCTCATGGCTTAGGAGCTTACCAAGGGGAGCAAATTCAGCACGTTGACCAATTTTGGAATTTATTGAAACACTGTGGCATCCCATGTAATGAGCCAATCTTTTATGCAGATTCTTTAGAATCCACGCGTCAGGCTGTAAAAAAAATCGATGAGCTACGCCATTCGTTACCTTACGGTACAGATGGTGCTGTGATTAAAGTTGCTGATATTGCCACTCGTGCTACCTTAGGGGCAACGGCTCGTGCCCCCAGATGGGCTGCCGCCTATAAATTCCCACCTGAGCAAAAAGAAACCACATTACTCAACATCACTATTCAAGTAGGGCGTACGGGTGTTCTCACTCCTGTGGCAGAGCTTGAACCTGTATTGCTTTCCGGCACAACTGTTTCAAGAGCGACCCTTCATAATCAAGACGAAATTGATAGAAAAGACATTCGTATAGGCGATACTGTACTTGTCGAAAAAGCCGGAGAAATCATACCTGCCATTCTTAAGGTAAATGTAGACAAACGTCCCACCGATTCAAAAAAATATGATATTTTCTCTGCTACCGGTGGTGTTTGCCCAGCCTGTGGCAACCCAATCTCACATGAAGATGGTAAAGTTGCTTGGAGATGTACGAATTTTTCTTGTCCGGCTCAAGCGGTAACAGGTATTACGCATTTTTGTTCTCGTGCCGCCTTGGATATTGAAAGCATTGGTGCCATCGTGGCAGAAGCCTTACAGCGTGAGGATCTAGTGGCTTCGCCTCTCGATTTATTTTTCTTATCAGATAACCAATTAGCAAACCTTAATCTCGGGTCAGAAGATGAACCAAGAAGATTTGGCGAAAAAAATGCTCAAAAGGTTCTTGAGGCATTAAAAAATGCAAGTCAACTTCCATTAGAACGTTGGTTAGTTGCTTTTGGTATTCCCTTGGTTGGTGAAGTTGTAGCAAAAGCTCTGGCAGATACACACCCCAACTTATCGGAGGTGGCTCATTCGTCATTTATTCAAGATATTATAAAACTGGATGAGCTAGTGAATCAAGCTGGTTTATCTAACCCGAATAGCCGTACAAATAAACAAAAAATTAAAGCTGGTGAGCTATCTGCAGAATCTGCACAATTAGCTTATGATTCTATTTGTAAAGAAATTGAACGCGTGGTTGAGCCGTGGTTGGCTAAAGGTTATTTAAAGAAAAATGCTAGCAAATTTAGCTATGGTTCTGACATCGGGGTGGCTTCTGCTCGCTCTCTAAGCTCATTTTTTGTCAGCACAGCCGGACAATCCACCCTCAAAACCCTCAACCGGTTAGGTATTCAACCTCAGTCACAATCGTATCGCGAAAACCTTTTAGAATCTCCATCAGGGGCATTGTCCGGAAAGGTGATTGTTATTACAGGCACTCTGAGTCATCCTAGAGATTTTTTTGAAAAGCTCATCATTGATAATGGGGGGAAACCCGGTAGTGCCATTTCTAAAAACACATCGTATTTATTAGCAGGTAATGGTGGGGGGTCTAAACGTGATAAAGCCACCAAATTAGGAGTCCCCGTAATTTCCGAAGAGGAGTTTATGCAAATGATTCCATAATTCTTTGCTTTTACACCTCTCGCTAATATAAACGCATCGCAAAAAAATCCCCATACGCTTGTAAATAACGCATGGGGAAAATCCTATGACAGTTATCAATTAGTGAAATGTAGCCACCTTTTCAGATAATGGATCTATTGATACTTTAATAGGAACTTTTACCTCCTGTGCTTGCGATGCTTCTGTAATCGTCAATTTTAGTTTTTTAGGTAAATTAGTCACTTCATAGGTAAGTGTTTTTTGAACACTCTCTTTAATTGACCAAGAAGTGCTGCGCCTAGTTTGAATTTCTACATCTTTAGCTGAAGCATCTGCTGATTCTAAATCGAGTTCAATAACATCAGTTTTTTCAATTACCGTCAATTCAAGCGTACTGACTTTTTTATCGTTTGTAGAAACTGATGTGACATCAATCTTTGTCTCGCCAACAGAAAAACTAGTGCCCTCTTTTGGTTCAAATTCAACTGATGGTAATTTTTGTTGTCCGGCATTTAGGTTGATTGGCATTTCCCCCTTCAAACGAATTGGAAAGGTTACAGGCTCTTTGATTTTTACTGTAAATAAAACAGAAACATCCGAGGGTTTATCTTTACCTCCTAGTCCCAAATCACCATATTCTTCCACGATATCTACAAAAAATTTATCGACTTCCCCCTCAAATTTTTTCTTGGCCGCATCAATCCCCTTAAATACAACTGTCCCATTACTGCGTTTATAAACTGCTCCTTGGGGTAACTTTACGGCAAAAGTCACATTTATCCTCTCTTGTGTTTGAGAACTAGTAAACAAAGTATGTTGTTTCTTTTCCTGAGGTGCATTGATTTTCAATGACTCAAATTTTGGCTCAAGCTTTATTTCATCACCGAAACACAGCCCCGTTATGAAACCGGCTAGACTTAAAGCATAAATGTAACTCTTCATAGCAATATACCTACATCATACATGAAGAATTACAAGGAAATTCCGGAAATGAAACCACTCATTGTATTTGATTATTAGCGAAATCTCTGTAATGCCAGTATATTCGTATCATCATCAAGAAATGGGCTTGAGGGAGGTGGGGGTAATAGTGTAGAATAATGAGAGATTCCCATAATGCATCCATGATTTACGCTGACCAGCTTTCTAAAGAATTTGGCCGCTTCCAAGCGGTTAAGAATGTGTCCTTTCATATCAAAAAGGGAGAGATTGTAGGATTTTTAGGGCCGAATGGAGCTGGGAAAACAACTACCCTTCGAATGCTAACCGGGTATTTACCACCCACATCGGGTACAGCCTCAGTGGCAGGATTCGACATTGTAGATACCCCACTAGAAGCTCGCAAACACTTAGGTTATTTACCAGAACACGTACCCCTTTATGATGACCAACGAGTAACGGAATATCTCAAATTCCGAGCTCGATTAAAAGGAATCAGTTCAAAAGAAATTTGGCCGGCAGTAGTAAAAGTGGTAGAACAATGCGGTTTGGAACCTGTTCGCCGCAAAATGATTCGTACCCTTTCTAAAGGGTATAGACAACGCGTGGGGCTGGCAGATGCCTTACTAGGCGAACCGGATCTATTAATTTTAGACGAACCGACAAACGGTCTAGACCCAAACCAAATTCGCCAAATTCGAGAATTGATAAAAAGTTTAGCCGAGAACCACACCATTATCTTATCCACGCACATTTTAAGTGAAGTGGAGATGATATGCAATAAAGTGATTATCATCGACCAAGGAACCATCAAAGCGGCAGATACTCCTACCAACTTAACAGCCAATCTGCGTGCCGCAGGTAAAATCACTCTTGAGTTCCGTGGTGATTTAGCCCTAGTGACAGAAAAGCTAGAAGCCCTGAGTGATGTAAAGAAAGTCATTCATGATGAAACAGATGCCAACGGTTGGCATAAACTAACTGTGCGAGCAGAAGCTGGCACAGACACCCGCGAAAAAGCAGCTCGCATCTTAGCAGAACTAAATTTCCCATTACGTCACATATACAGACACATACCGACCTTGGAAGAAGTTTTTGTAGAAATGACCAGAAAAGACTAAACGAGCAACTGATTTTTACCTATTTATCTCAATCACCTCTCATTTCATGTCCGCTATATTTACTATCTTTAAAAAAGAACTTCGCAATTATTTAATGACGCCGTATGGCTGGGTCATTCTTGCATTTGTGATGGCATTGCAAAGTGTGTCACTTTCCGGCACTTTGAAAGCATTTACTCTAGAACCACAGAAAGAAGGCATTTTGTTTTTTATTCTGCATTCACCTATGTTTTGGTTCTATTTCCTCTTTATTTTCCCACTAATCACGATGCGTTCGCTCGCGGAAGAGGAAAAAACCGGTACGCTAGAATCTCTGCTAACGACTCCCATTAAAACTTGGCATGTGGTACTGGGGAAATATTTGTCTGCCTATAGCTTCTATATTATTTTATGGCTCCCCATGCTTCTCTACCCCATCCTTGCAGACTGGTCAAACGCCCTTGTAGACTGGTGGTATGGATATGATGCAGGTATGGAAATTTCTTATCGTTTAGCAGATTGGGGTGGTACATATTCCATTCTATTGCTTATAGGAGCTTGGTTCACCTCCATTGGTATTTTAGCCTCGTCTATGACCAATAGTCAAATTATTGCTGGCATTATCTCTATAGGTTTGCTTGTTCTTATCTTTTTCATGGGGTTAATTCCGGTTGTTTGGGGTGAGTTCCCTGCCGCCGGCATCTTCCATTACATATCAGCATCTGAGCATTTAGATAGGTTCTCTGCCGGATTGTTAGATACACGCCCTGCCATCTTTTATCTCACGGCTACAATATTAACACTCGCTTTCACCGTTCGTATTATTGACCATCGTCGTTGGAAACACTAATCCGCTCTTTTCACCATTTTACAATTTTTGCCAAATATGAGTGACCAAAATTCATCCCCCACTCCTACGACTTCACAATCCCCACGCAAAGTACGTCGCCCCTGGGCAACATGGGTCAATTTACTTTTACTATGTGTAATTGTAGTCTGTTTAAATTTCATTAGTTGCCATGAGTACTATCGTCGCGACTTAACGGAAGACCAGAGATTTGATATTTCTCAGCAGAGCATCAATATGCTCCAAGCTCCTGAAATTCAAAATCGCAAAACTCCTATCAAAATTACTTTTGCCTTTTTGAGAACAACTCAAAACTATACCCGTATGCGTTCTCTCATGGAAGAGTACGAACGCCACTCTAATGGCAAAATTGTGGTCGAATATCTAGACCCTCTTCGTCAACCCAATAAAGCTCGCGAAATTTCTTTGATTTACGGCATTGAGTTTAAGAAGAACCAAGTCATCATCGATGCTAGAGAAAATACATCTAAGGCATTAAAAAACTTCGAGGGTATCAATGCAGATGCCGCTCATGTACGAATTCTCTCTGGTGATAACTTCGTTGTTTATGCACCCGGTCCGGACGGTAAGCGTCTAAAAGCAGTTGCTCTCCAAATTGAAGATATGGTAACTGCCGGTATTTATGGGGCGGCCAATGGGCAACCTCGTAAAATGTACATTGCCGCAGATAAAAGTAATTTCAATGAAGCCATAAGCGACAATTCAAAAGAAAGCATCTTTACGACTCTTGATAAAATTTGTCGGTCTGTGAACATTCAGCTTGTACCAATTCGCATGGGTAATCTAACCGACATCCCCGAAGATGCGGCCGGGTTCATGCTTATTGGGGCTAAATATGACCTATCTGCCACAGAAGCTGATGTATTGAAGCGTTATTGGGCTCGTCCGAATTCTGCCATTCTCGTCATGCTTGAACCCAAGCAAGATGTGCCAAAACAACTTTACAGATTCTTGCGTGAACAAGGCTTACGTCCGCAAAATGACCGCGTGATGCTCAGCAATCGCGAACGCTCTGTGTTTGAAATCAATGCCATTTTTGCACCAAGCTTAAACTGCACCAAAGAATTCTGGAATGCAAGTACTGGATTAGAGGGGGAAAGTATCTCAATTCTCTTAGATACAGATAATGCGGCCATGGAGCAAAAACGCATCAGTGCCTATCCTTTGCTCGTCACTACGAATGACTACTATGGCGAAACTCGTTACACCTCATTCCCAGTTCAATTTGACAGTAATGAAGACAATCCCGGTCCTCTCATGTTAGGTGCGGCACTTATTCGCGGAAATGCAGGTGATGTAAATCAAACAAAAACGACAGGTCGCTTGGCTCTTTTAGGGAATACAGATTTACTACAACCTCGTCAAATTAAACCCGAACAGCGTGATTTCATGCGAACAATCGTAGCATGGATGACAGAACGTGAAGAATTACGAGGTCTTGGTTCACGCCATGATTTAACCATTAAGCTAAATCTAGACAGAAACGCCATGAGCATACTCGAAATTCTCACAAACATTGGGTTACCGCTTGTGGCATTACTTACTGCTCTCATTATTTGGAATACTCGACGTCACTAATTATATTTCAATGCGTACATTTCGCTTCATTTTACTTCTTATATCAGCGTTACTCTCTGTTGCAGCGGTGATATTACTTATAGTCGATGGGAATTTATCACGTCTCATTGGGCAAAAAACTTTTGATTCAGGAGAACGCCTCTTCCCATACACAAAGGATGAAGTTAGTGCAGCCTCTTGGATGCGTATTAATCATGTAGGTGAAATTGCAGAGTTTCAACGATTACCTAATGGTGTTTGGTGGGGTATCAAACCCTGGAATGACCGCATGGACCCACGTGCTGCCGCTGCAATCCTGCAATTTACGCACTCTACGGGTATTGTCTATGCACTTCCTTTGCACAAAATCGACAAGGCTTCTCTTAAAGAGTTCGGTGTAAAGACGACCCCCATCACTATCACTCTAAAGTCTCCCAACGAAGATGGTAGCAGGCTATCTACCATGGCTCGTTTTACCTTAGGCTCATTAGCTCCATGGCAGGTTGATTCTGACGATGGAAAAGTGACCAATGACACCACCTATATGCAGTCTGACTTCTATGGTCGTGATAAACGAGTGCTGGTGGGTACAGGGAATATTCTTCCTCTATTTAAGTCCGGTATTCGTCAGTTACGAGACCATAGGCCATTGCTTTTACATCCAGATTTGCCTGCTCGAATTGAAATTAATCACCTAGGTGAGCATATTAAATTATACCGCGAAACTCCTAAATCTCCTTGGAAAATCACCAGTCCACTTGCGGTTGATGCCGACCCGGAGATGATGTCTGTACTTCTCGGTACATTACAAAAACTTACGGCTCTACGTGTCACAGACCCGGAAGAAACAAGTGTGCCTGATGTATCCCAAAAAGATTTAACAAGTATTTCTATCACAAACTTTAGTAGTAAACTTAAGGCTGATGGTAAAACTTTCTCTGTTGAAAATACCCCTGTCACCTTAAAAATTTACCCACCCTCAAATAAAACGAATCCCAATGAAAATGTTAAGGCTACGGTTTCTGACCGCAAAGCCGTATTTGAGCTGGCTCAAATTATGGATAAATCCATAGCCAACATCCCCGGTGTTAGAAACATTCCGCTAAGTTTTAATTTACTTCGTTCTAAACAGCTTACAGATATAGGTGATTATAAAATCACGGGGTTATCTATACGCAGAGGCTTCCTAACAGACCCTATTGTGGCACGCTTTATCCCCGGTGATGAAGAAAAAGGGCGTGAAGCACGTTGGTTGTATACAGCCGAAGATTCTCGTTATGAAGATGTGAATCCTGACCAACTCATTGCTGTGTTAAAAACGATAAAAGAAGGGAAAGTTACCGGATTTGCATCTGATAATGCGACTGATTTATCCATATTTGGGTTAAATTCCCCGGAGTTAACCCTCACGATGTCTTTGCTTCCTAAGCCAAATGAAGAAGCTCACCCCCCGGTGATGGTGTTCTTTGCTCGTGGGGAAGATGGCTCATGGTATGCTCAGCAAGCAGGTAAACCAAGCATCGTGCAAGTTAGCAATGAATTTATGCGTCCCATCTTGGCAAATTCACTAGCTTGGAAGAAAAAGAACCTATTTACCTTTAGTAAATTTGACCTTACAGAACTTCATCTAGAACATGTGGGGCATGGAGCCCCTCTAATTCTCAAATTTGATCGTTTAGATGATACATGGACGGCAAGTAAAGGAGGCAAGGACGAAACTCTCAATATCAATCCCAATCGTGCAAATCGATACCTGTCAGAAATAGAAAAACTCCAAGCTCTCACTTGGCTCCCATATGATCACTCCGGGGCACAAGCCGCTTTGAAAAACCCTGTCTTCCGATTAAAAATGGTCTTTAATGTTACAAAAGACATATTAGAGCCTACTGAAGTATCTGAAGATGGCTTATCTTTTGCCGATTTACCAAGTACAGAACAAAAAATCATTCAACTGGAAATTGCTCCGGCAGGACAAGCCGGTTACAGCAGATTCTATTACGGACGAACAAATACCTCTCCCAATTACTTCATCCTCAATATGGATGCAGTGCGTCTGCTAGGAGCTAGTTTGGCAGAAGATAACTAATATCAATTTTTCGTTTGGCATGAACCTGCAAACCATTACAAAAGCACTAGATAATGAGTTATTAACCAAAAGCATTCCGGATGCCTCTATGGCATTGAACGGCTTGCAATTACAAAATAATGGCACGGTAACTCGTGTGGCAGTAGCCGTTGATGGCTCTGAACTTTGCCTCCAAAAGGCTATTGATATAGGAGCAGATTTACTCATTCTTCATCATGGCATCTTTTGGCAAAAAATGCAGCCTATTACAGATGTTGCTTACCGTAAGCTAAAGCTTGCCATGGAGCATAATTTAGCTATTTATTCAGCACACTTACCATTGGATATTCACCCGGAATTAGGGAATAATGCCATTCTGGCAAAGAAATGTAACATTGAGCAAACAGGGAATGGCTTTGATTACCATGGTGTCTCTTTGGGGCTTCGCGGTCAATTTCACGGAACTGGGCAACAGCTAATAAATCAACTCTCAAATGTACTTGGCATTACTCCAAACGCTTATTGGGTGACAAATCCAAATGAGCTTATTGGAGACGTTTTCGTTTGTTCCGGGGGTGCAGGTGATGAATTAGACCAAGTGGCTAAACTAGGATGCCAAACCTACATCACTGGCGAGGGCTCACATTGGAACATTCCTCTAGCTGCCGAATTAGGCATCAATCTCATTTATGGAGGTCATTATCACACAGAGACTTTTGGTGTTAAAGCTTTAGGGGAATACATTAAAAAGCATTTCCAAATTGATTATACTTTTATTGATTTACCGCCCACGGCCTATTCCGTCACAATTTAAGTTATGAATCTTACCACAGATGATGCCGATGGCAAAATCCGCCTCGACCAGTATTTATCTCAACATTTACCAGACTTATCACGTTCTCGCATACAGGCTCTTATTAAAAGTGGAGATGTGTTGGTAAATGGAGCTAATACAAAACCTAAAAATCCAGTCAATCGCGGAGACATTATTTCTATCAACATCCCGGAACCGGAACCAACTGAAGCCATTCCGCAGGATATTCCTCTAAACATTCTCTATGAGGATGCTGATATTATTGTCATCAACAAAGAGAGTGGAATGGTGGTCCACCCAGCAGCAGGTAACCCCGATGGGACTGTTGTCAATGCCCTACTCTATCACTGTGGTGATTTATCAGGCATCGGGGGCGTAGAACGTCCGGGTATTGTGCATAGACTGGATAAAGATACTTCCGGGTGTTTAGTAATAGCCAAAAATGATATGGCTCATCAATCTTTAACTACTCAATTTGCCGAACGTAGTACAGAAAAACGTTATCTGGCAGTGGTCCAAGGTCAGTTAAAAAATAGCTCCGGTACTGTGTTTACTCACATTGGCAGACATCCTGTTAATCGCATGAAAATGGCAGTCGTTAATCCCGGGTCCGGAAAGGCGGCTATTACAGATTATGATCTACTATGCACAGACCCTGCCACCAATTCCTCATTGGTACTCTGCACATTACACACGGGCAGAACTCATCAAATCCGTGTACACATGCTCCACTTAGGACATCCCTTAATTGGCGACCCAATTTATGCAAAGCCCAATCGCCAACAAGCACAAACAGGCAGACTAATGCTTCATGCGTGGCGATTGTGTTTCAATCATCCTCGTACAGGGCAGCGTATGGAATTTGAAGCCTCTGTCCCCCCAGAATACACACCATGGCTCCAAACCTTTCCCAATGGATTATACGGTCATATACCGGCTCCCAGACCACTTACAGCAGAACTTTCTGAAACTGATGCCGAAGAATAGTACTATTCACGAAATCATTTAGGGGAATATTATGAGCACTTGCCCATCCATTCATCGTTCTATAACTCGTGCTTTCATATTATGTGCAGGGCTTGGGACACGATTACGTCCTATGACAGACCTTTTACCAAAGCCTCTCATTCCATTTTTTAATACACCACTTCTCTATCACACCATGCAAAGATGCTATGATTGCGGTGTGCGAGAATTTATTATCAACACTCATCACCTAGCTGATAAATTTGAGCATTTTTTCCCAAATAATCAATGGAATGGGTGCCCGGTTTATATAAGCCATGAGCCAGTATTGCTTGATTCTGGTGGCGGCTTACGCCAGATAAAAAAATGGTGTGATGATAAGTCCCCGCTTTTGGTAATGAATGGGGATATGGCCTCTACATTTGATTTACAAAATCTGCTCAACCATCATTTATCACACCGCCCCTTAGCCACTCTTGCTCTTCGCTCTTCGGGGGATAAACTCAATGTGGGCTTTGATAAAAATCGAGGATTGATTACAGATATGCGTCACGCTCTAGGAATTTCTGAAGGCACGACTCAATTCACAGGGGCTTACTGTGTAGAATCATCACTATTTGATATAATTCCGGACGGAGTTGTCTCTATTATACCTACATTTCTCCAACTAATTCAACAAGAACAACTGCATGGAGTGTTATGTGATGATGGCTTATGGGCTGATTTAGGTACACCAGAAGCCTACTTAAAAGCCCACGAACTTTTCCCTACCAGTTCACCCCGTATAAGCCCCAAGGCTCTTATTCATAGTTCCGCTTTCATTGATGCTCAATGCGTCATAGGAGACCATGCGGAAATCAAGTCAAATTGTCATCTGGAAAGCTGTGTTGTTTGGCCGGGGGTTACTGTTCCGGAAGGCACAATTGCCAAAAATCAAATTATTTTCCAATAGATTGAATCTATTCCACAATGCAGAAAATTTTCATAGTTCTTTTATCACTGTTCTGTATGCTATCTGGTTATGCAGAGCATAAAAAATTCACGAAAAGAGATGGTTTCTTATCCATTCCGGATAAGCTAGATGTTTATTTTTTTGATTCCCAATCCCATTATCTAGTACTGCGCGATGAAGGTAGTATAAAAAAACCTAAATATGGCTCACTCGATGCCGCCATGAAAAAAAGTCCATGCGTTGCCGGTGTGAATGGTGGCTTTTTTGGGGCAGATGTAGACGGAATCCCTCTGGGGTTAACGATTCAAGACGGGAAACGCTTATCACCATTAGCCACAGGTTCATTTGTAGTACTAGGGGTAGTTTATCAAGAAGGGAAAGATATTAAACTCGAACGAAGTTCTGTATTCAAAAAAAGAAAATCATTTTCCGGAATCAATACAGCCGTTCAAGGTGGACCATTTCTAGTCGAAAAAGGGAAAGTGGTTAAAGGATTAGACAATAAAAAATCTGCTTTTAGAACTTTCATTGCCACTGATGGTAAGGGCAAATGGTGCTTAGGCGTTTCTTCGGCTTTAACCTTACATGAACTTGCCACATGGCTACAAAAACCCAAAGCATTAGGCAATTTTCAAATACAAACAGCTCTTAATTTCGATGGCGGTAGTTCATCAGCATTTTGGTGCTATGAATCCGGCGTATCATACCCATCATACAAACAAGTACGTAATTATCTGGGAGTAGCTCCTCGTCAACAACAATAATTTCTCATGAAAGAACCTGTAATGATTAGTGCCTCTGAGGCAATCGAAAACTTTGATACTCTTATTAATGAATGTTTGGATAATTCCGAACACATCATCCTTTGTGCCCCCAAAGGTAGTGTTATCATGCTTTCTTATGATGATTATTTGGCATTGAAAAATAACAACTTGCCAACGTACTCCGAACCAATCCCCTCTCCCACTCAATCGTCTCAACCATCCAACGATATGATAAGTTTCGATTCCATGGACGATATACAAAAATTTATCTCCGGAAATTAAAAAAACCACGCTAAGTATAGAAACCTAATACAAAGCGTGGTGGCGGTAAAAAATAAAGTATTCTCAGACTCTATTTAGTCTCACATGGCTTGGGTATAATGTTCCCGTATCTGTGAAGTGTTTCTGAAATTGATTGTTCTCTAAAGAATGGCAATAATTCTAATCTACCATTGGCCAAAACCGGGCGATTGATTATAGTCATATCACATTTGTAAGCCAGCTCAGATAGTTCATTAAACATGGAAGAGGTTCTTAATACTTGAACCTTATCCTCTAACGAAGGCAAGCGTTTGATAAATTCTGCATCGCTTTCTTCTGTTGCCAACTCTGTAAAATATCCCCCCATTCGCGTCAACCATGCACAAGAATGCGGTACGCTTATGTAAATATTTACCCCGCAGAGTTTTGCGGCAAGCATAAGAATTGCTATATCGTCATCCGGCATGTTGGTAGTTCGTACCAGTATGCCTTTTATCGGCACATAACGGAAAACATTACTCTCTGCGTAAATGTTTGAAGGGTCATGTTCAATACCAAATTCCTCCATCCACCATTTTGCTTGAGAACCAGCGGCAGCTCGAATGCGACGAGCAGCATCGGGGAGTTCATGGCACAGCTTTTCTACTAACCCGGTAATTCGTTCACCGGTACTGCGTAATTTCTGAGGCAAGGCTTTTTCTGACCACGAACCAAACATTGTTAGATAATTGGGGCCTCCGGCTTTTGAACCGGGACCAAGGACAGAGTGTTTCCAACCACCAAAGGGTTGTCTACGAACAATCGCACCGGTTATTGCTCGGTTAATATAGGCATTGCCTACTTGGACCTTTTGCTTCCATAGTTGGATTTCTCGTTCATCCAATGACTGCAAACCACCAGTTAATCCAAATTCTGTGGCGTTTTGCATTTCAATGGCTTCTTCGAGATTCTCTGCTCGCATCAATCCTAATACCGGACCAAAGCACTCATTCAAATGAAACCAACTACCTGCTTTGACCCCTAAACGAATCCCTGGTGACCATAAACAGGGATTATCTGGATTTTGCTTAGGTTCTAATAACCATTCTTCACCCTCATCAAGTTGCGTTAATGCTCGGAGCAAGTTCCCCTCCGGTGGTCGAATAACCGGAGTAACTACAGAATTTAAATCCCATGCCCCACCTTGCTTAAGACTAGCGGCCGCATCTTTTAACTGCTTACGGAAATTAGGTGAATCATAGACAGAAGCTTCCAGTATAGCTAGTGAGGCCGCTGAACATTTTTGCCCGGCATGAGCAAAGGCACTCTTGACTAAATCTTTTACAGCCTGGTCTGGGTCTGCTGTGGCTGTAATAATCATGGCATCTTTGCCGCTTGTTTCTGCCCAAACAGATAAATCCGAACGCAAACTTCGTAGCATTTTACCTGCCTGGTATGAACCAGTCATGATGATACCATTCAGTCGAGAATCCATTAGGAATTTTTCAGAAATCTCATTTCTGGGCATGGGCACAAATTGCAAGACTTCTTGTGGCACGCCTGCGTTCCAAAATGCTTCTGCTATTATATGTGCTGTATAAACAGCCAACTCTGATGGCTTGAAGATAACCACATTCCCTGTCATCAATGCTGCGGCTATTCCTCCTGTAGGAATAGCAAAGGGGAAATTCCATGGTGACATAACGCAAATGATGCCGTGAGGTTTCATGACAACCCCGTCATTCATTCCGTCTCGCTCAAGCCCTTCTGCATAATAGCGGCAAAAATCAATTGCTTCGCTTACTTCCACATCTGCTTCCACTGGTGCTTTGCCTCCATCTCGTACCATGGCGGCAATGGCTTCTCCTCGAAGTTTTCCAAGCTCAAATGCCACTTTGTGAAGAATTTCTCCTCGCTCGGCTAATGATTTTTTTTGCCAAGATGATTTAGCTTTTTCTGCTACATCGAGAGCTTGAATCACTTCATCAAACCCAGCATAAGCAAATTTATAAGAAACATTATTCGCTTTAGATGGGTCACGCCCAACACCCCAGAGGTTAGTGGTAACTTTTTTCCCACCAATCACAGCGGGTATGATTTCTATGTCTTTCTGTTCTTCTGTCTTTACAAATTCAGAAATCCATTCAGCATTGTGACGCAAACACCAATCTGTATCTCGCTCGTTGGCAAAAACATCGCGGTAATGTGTAGATGCTATCTTGTCTTTGGCTCTATCCTGCTTGCGATTAGGCCCAAATTTAACATTGTCTTTTTCTCCACAGGCTTTAATAAAGCGTTTTTTTTGTGTATCCCACGCTTTTGAACCAGGTGTCATTCCAAACAAATCGTGCAAGAAATTCTCTTCACTTGTATTTTCATCTAATCGACGAACTAAATAAGCAATGGCACTGTGAAAATCTTCCTTATGTACAACGGGGGCATAAAGCAATAACTCACCGGCTACATCTTTCATGACTCTGGCCTGATGATTAGCCATCCCTTCTAGCATTTCAAACTCAACACGATCCTTTACCCCTTCTCGCTCACGAAGCAATAAGGCATAACATAAATCAAATAAATTATGCGAGGCAACGCCAAATTGTACATATTTAGCATTTTCTGCCGTACAACCATAATGAAGCATTCGCTTATAATTGGCATCTACTTGTGCTTTAGTGCTATAAGGAGCCTGGGCCCATCCATGGAGTTCGGCATCTACTTTTTCCATGGCCAAATTTGCCCCTTTAACTAGGCGGATTTTAATTCTAGCCCCACCTTTTTCGACTCGTTCTTTAGCCCATGCGGTGAGTTTCATTTGCTCTTCCCATGAGTCTGGTAAATATGCTTGAAGCACTATACCTGCCTCAAGTGACATAAACTCATCCTCCATCAGAGTCCTCTTAAATGCTTCTATCGTCAGGTGTAAATCCCTATATTCCTCCATATCGAGGTTGACAAACTTTGGTTTTTTCTCACCATTCGCTTGCACAAGGGAATGTTCTACAGCGGCTCTGTATAGTAAACGTAATCTCTTTTGAATTTCTGCTACGGTTTCTTCAAATGCCACCAAATGAATTTGACTATAGATAGCGGAGATTTTTACAGAGATATAATCAATGTTCTTATCAGCCAAATGGGCTAAAACTTTTTTTAGTCGGTTTTGAGCTTCTTCCTCGCCCAGAATAGCTTCACCTAACTGATTGATGTTTTGCTTGATACCAGATTTTTTTCGACGACGTAAATGTGCGTGAAGTTTGCTCTCCTCCGCAGGCAAAATCACTTTGGCACTTTCCTTCCGCAATTGATAAGTAATGGCTGGCATAAACGCACCAGGGAATTTCTCTGCCACTTTCCCACCTAAAATCATTGCCCAGCGTTGAACAGAATTTAGATAATTCGGCGTACCATAACCACTTAATAAATAAGTAAATAACTCTGCACCTCTCTCTTCTTTTGTAGGACGAAATATGCGGTCTACCAATGAAAGAGTAAATGCCTTTCCATTGGCATCATTCATCATTCGCTCAAGCTGTGTTGACTGAGATTTTTCTGAATACCGCATCCCGGCATTAGCTTGCTTAAGCACTAATTCTGCAAGCTCTATTGCTTTTGTACATAGTTTTTCATCAGTCCACTTTTCCGAACCGGCAGCCTTAATCATGTCAGAAATGGAGGAATCTGTCATATACGCACGAGATTCTACCTCTCTTAGTTGCTAAAAATCAAGCTTATTAAACAAATTGCACGTCAGCATAAAAAGCCAAGCAACTGTTGACAATCAATCATATTTTGCGGCAGATAAGCGAGCTTTCCTCAATTCTTCTCGTAAATAATCAGCTCGCTTCCCTAATGGGCTACTCGTATCTAAATCACGAGCTTCTTCTAAGGTTTTAATTGCTTGAGAAAAAGCTTCTTCACTAGCTGGCTCATGACCGCCATTATAATGATAAGCTTCTAATCGAATCCACAATGGATGAATAAATGCAAGAAGGAATCTCTGTTTATCCTCCAAAGACGTACATGGGTCATCTATCTTTTTTCTCCATAAGTCTATGCAATGCAAAATTTCATCCGGTTTGTGAGCATCAAACGCTTGTTGAATCAATTGAGCTGTTTGTTTAACTTTAGCCAATCGGAGTCTAGCCTCCTTTGCTAAGATAAAAGCTTTATCCTGTGATTCCAATTTTTCTAATCTTCTCATTGTACGGGGATAATCAACATACCATCGTTCCACAGGCACATGAGATAAATATGAGCAAATTAGCTTTGATTGGGATTGAGAGGAACCTGTTTTTATTCTATTTATACAAGATACAGGCCGAGGATTTATTATAAAATAATGCAATAATGCCAATTTGGCCTCCAAATTTTCTTGATTAGCACCGCCTTCAATACGTGCAAATACCCGGTTTTTTTTATCTACCAAAAGAATGGTCGGTAAACATCGTATGCCATCTTCCGCGGCTTTCATCAGTACACCATTAGGCTGCCAGTCTTCTCGACTAACTGTCTCTGGTACCCGTATTGTCTCCCATTCCTTGATAAATTTACTTAAAATTTTTCCTTCTTGTTTATCAGAATTAATGTGTGATAGCCAAAGACTCTCGGCCGGAATGGGGTTTTGAGAACAATATATACGGATTTTTATAGGCGAAAATGAAGATGTCAGAGGCATGGCTTTCCCCTGACAACAAAAACATATAAGGAGCAATAATATTGCCCACAAACATTTATACACGGCGAATCGTAATTCGCTTATAACGAGCATCACCATCTTCTGATTCTGTGGTTATGCCTTCAATTGTTTGCAATGTGTTATGAACCAGTCTACGATGATAAGCATTCAATGGTTGCATTTTCATCGGCTTGCCAGATGCTAAAACACGCTCTGCCAAAGAACGAGCTTTCTCTAGTATACGAGATTCATTTCGTTCACGATAATGATCACAGTCTACTTTTACACGAGGAGCATCAGCTTGTTTCTTTTGAATCATACGATTCACCAGATACTGTAAATCATCTAAACGGTCGCCTTCGGAGCCAATGATGTATTTAGAATCAGGCGATGTTATGTTTAGACAAATAACCCCGGCTTCATCGGTCGTTTCAATTTCTCCGACAAATCCTAATGATGTAAGCAAATTTGCCAAACTTTGTTCTGCGAGTTCCTGTATCGTCATAATTATAACACTGAAAATTTTGATTAAACCAATTCTTTGGTTCTTCTATCTGCACATCATCTTAACTTATTTATTCCCCACGTCTATGAAAAACTACGCATGACCGGCAATCATGACGAATCCACTCTGCCGTGACATAGCAAAATCAACATTTAAACCACCAGCAATGTCTACTCTTTTCACCCACTAGAATCACATGAAAAAGAAAGAAGATAAATCTCAAAATACCTCACAAGGGGATAAAACTCCATCTAGTCGTCATTTCTCATCTAATCTAGGTGAGTATGATGCTGATAAGCGGCATCTGATAAGTAACCATAAGTTGGATGATATTCGTTATTATCACAATCATTCACATACTCAACTACTAACAACCGGTCAGGGACTACCTATTACAGATGATATGAATTCACTTAAAATTGGCAGTAGAGGACCAACCCTTTTGCAGGATTTTCAACTCCAAGAAAAATTAGCACATTTTAATCGTGAGCGAATTCCGGAACGAGTCGTACACGCTAGAGGAACAGGTGCTCATGGGGTGTTTCGGGTTTATCGCTCATTAGCTTCTTATACGACAGCCGCCTTTCTTCAAGACCCGGAAATAGAAACACCCGTATTTGTAAGATTTTCAACCGTTCAGGGATTCCGTGGTTCTCCGGATACTGTCCGTGATATTCGCGGGTTTGCTACTAAATTTTATACTCGCGAGGGAAACTATGATTTGGTTGGTAATAATACACCGGTTTTTTTCATTCAAGATGCCATCAAATTCCCGGATTTTGTGCATGCTGTTAAACCGGAACCTCATACAGAAATGCCGCAGGGACAATCTGCTCATGATTCATTTTGGGATTTTGTTTCATTGCAACCAGAAACATTACACAATGTTATGTGGGCTATGTCTGACCGGGGTATTCCACGAAGCTATCGCATGATGGAAGGGTTCGGCATTCACACATTTAAGTTTGTTAATGCCACAGGGAAAGTTACCTTTGTCCGTTTTCATTGGAAGCCTATGTATGGTAAACGTTCCTTACTTTGGGATGAATCACAAGAACTAACAGGAAGAGACCCTGACTATCATCGACGGGATTTGATAGAAGCTATTGATGCAGGTGATTTCCCGGAATACGAACTAGGTGTTCAACTTATCGCAGAAGATGAGCTTAATAAATTAAGCTTCGATATATTAGACCCAACCAAACTAATACCGGAATCTCTTATTCCTGTTGAATTAATCGGAAAAATGACCTTAAATCGCAATCCAGATAACGTGTTTGCAGAGACAGAACAAGTCGCCTTTTCGCCGGCAAATATCGTACCTGGCATAGACTTTAGTGATGACCCATTATTACAAGGTAGAATCTTTGCCTATTCGGATGCAAATAGATACCGATTAGGTGGTGCAAATTTCAATGAAATTCCCATTAATCGACCACTTTTCCACCCTCATAATAATCAACGAGATGGTCAACACCGAATGCAAATAAATATTGACCATGCTAATTATTCACCAAATTCCATCGAAGATAATTACCCTCGTGAATGCTCAACCTCGAATCACGGCTTTGTGTCTATTCGTGAACCAATAAGCGGAATAAAAGTAAGAGAAAGAAGTGAAAGCTTTTCTAATTATTACTCGCAACCGCGACTCTTTTGGAATAGCCAATCTTTAGTGGAACAAGAACACATCATTTCTGCTTTTTCCTTTGAATTAGCAAAGGTAACACGCCCTTATATTCGAGAACGCATTGTTGATTTATTATCAAACATAGATACAAGATTGGCAGGAGAAGTTGCTAATCAACTCGGTATTACTTTGTCAGCAGAACAATTATCTCGCCCTGCACCTATGATGTTTGATGGTATTATATCTGACCCGGCTCTTAGCTTGTTTTCCACTCCATGCTTAAAAGGCTTAAAGACTTTACGAGTAGCCGTTCCTATATTCCCCCATGTTTCTAGTGTGTCTGTCACAGAAATTTTAGCTGAATTAAAAAAAGAGGGTATCTATCCTAAACTTTTATCTTCAAAAATGGGCATCATTACTTCCATAGAAGGTGATGCCATTGAAATTGATGGTACTTTCGAGGGCAATCCCTCTCTATTTTTCGATGCTGTGATTGTGCCAAATGGTGAATATGCAAAATTTCAACTACCGGTATCCTCTGATTTTGTGAGATTCATTCACCAAACCTGGCGTCATTTGAAGCCTATAGCGTTTCACGGGGAAGCTTCTGAAATCCTCAATTCTGTCAACCTAAATACAAAACAAAAAGACCATGGCATCATTGCTGTGAAAAATTCACATGTGCTAATGGTACAATTTTTTGCCACCCTAAGAAATTACAGAATATGGGATAGAAATCCCCTCAACTGCATTCATTAATTTCAACTTGGTGACGTATTACATCACTAATACGTCACCTTCTTTATAATCAACGATGGTTACTAAAATTCGGTCATCAACTTTAGCCACTACATGAACGGAGCGTTCAAGTGTGCCATCTACGGAATCTACCAATATCGCTGTGCCTTTTCGCAATGCACTGGCGGGAATCCATGTAGAATTAGGAATGGTGACATTCATTTGCACATTTAACTGCATATTTACTGGAGCCACCTTCCATTCTGCCACATGGTGTGTATTAGGTTGTAATTCCGCTATCACAATGGCGGATTGCCCCTCAGCGTCTAATGATGAATCAACGGCTGTTACCTGACCAAGCCACTGCAAATGATAACCATTATTCAATTTACATTCAGCAATAAGTGGCGTATTTATCTTTCCCTGTGCATCTCTGGGCAATGCTGAAAATTCTTCTAAAGGAATTGAAAAACGTACAATTCTTCCGGAAACCGGTATAATTTTCCCAACTGTTTGCCCGGCTTCAACACGTGCAGCTACCCCAATTGATACCTCTATAAGCTGGCAATCGTATGGTGCAATTAATACAGTATCTTCTAGCATTTGCTCCGCTTCCTGCACTTTAGCTTCAGCCGCTTTCAATCGTGCATTTACCGCACGTCTGTGAGGAACTCGCAAAACTAAGTCTGAGTTTTGCCCTTTTTTATTAACAGAGCTATAGGTTCGTTTAACTGCTTTTAAAGCTTCGGCCTGTTCATTGGCTACATCAAGTCGAGCTTGTTCTAGTTGAGCTTGAGCATCAGCTAATCGTGATTTGTATTCAAACTGCTGGATTTCTAATAGTGAGGCTCCTTTGGTAAAAATTTCACCCGCAATAAATTGCGGGTGTAATTTTACAACTTTACCGGAAACTGTAGGTGCTAAATATGAAATTTGTGACGCTTGAACGATTCCAATAGAATTAATAGCATAGGAATTATCCTGTAAAACTAAATTATACCTTGGCTTTGGAGTTTCTACGGCTTCGATAGAAGTTACAACTTCATCGCTACGAAACTCCAAAATTGTCGACAGTATTGATAAACTGAGAATTACAAGTACACCTATTACTACGAATAGTTTTGGTGACGGTTTCTCTATTGAGTGTCCTTTCATAGTTAAGCGACACTATATGAGCAATCCCCTTTGAGGATTACTTAGGATATTCATTTTCCATGAGGTGTGCGTATGATTCAGCTGTTTCAACAGCAACAGCTTCAATGTTACGCATCAACTGGGCAAACTGTTGGTCATTAAGTTCTAGACCTTCAGTCACAAATGATTGACGATAGTACACATAACCACTATGTGCATCTAATTGGAATGCACCGGCAGTCTGGTCAGCGTTTAACTGGCTTAAAATAATGCTTACCTCTACTCGACGAGCTTCCGGTACTTTAGTAGCAAATAAAACGTCAATTACCAAAGTTTCCGGTTTTTCATTTACTGTGTACAACAAACTGACAGGTGTAAATGTACCACATGGTACAAAGGCAATACCCGTACGCTGAGTAATGTCCGATGAGGATGCAATCCACTCGGTCTCTTCGCCTCTCTTTCTTAACACATTAGAGACACGTTCCAAAAGATTTTCTTTTTGATTTTCCATAGCAGAAATTTGTTTTAGGTTGTTAAACCCATGGGCACAATTTACATCACACCCTTTTCAGTCATCAGCATACGCAATTCTACCTATCTCGTCAAGCTATCCTGACGATGAAATATGTCTTTTTCAAATTTTTTATACCATCATGAGAATTTATTCTTTGAATTTGGATAAATTTCCTCCCAAAAATAAAAAGCCCCCTGCCCCGAAATCACGAGCAGAGAGCTTATCAAATTTATTAAGATAACAAGTATTTTACAGAATATCACCCGGGGTGTATGTAGAACCGGCAGGGAATTTTTCTGTAATATCTTTTACCATCTGTTGGAAAGCAAGCACCTGAGCATCTGCCGCTCCTGTGGCAGAGCTATTGGCATCGAATATTTCCTGTAATGTTATGCGGTCAATACCTAAGCGCTCATCAGCAGCCAATCTATCGAGCAGGTTGTTGGTGGTAATTTTACCGGCACGCAAGTCGTTTGATGTAGCCACAGCGTGTTCCTTAATTACTTCATGAGCAGTTTCACGACCAATTCCACGTTTGACAGCGGCCATCAGAATGGTTGTGGTCATTAAAAATGGTAAATAGCGATTAAGCTCAGATTCTATCACAGGCTCATAAACCCCCATCTGATTGAGAATTGTAAGGAATGTTTCAAATAAGCCATCAGCGGCATAGAATGAATCCGGCATGACAATACGACGAACAACGGAGCAAGATACATCGCCTTCATTCCATTGATCACCGGCAAGACCACCAATCATTGTTAAATGCCCCTTGAGAATAACATGGAAGCCATTCACACGTTCACAAGAACGGGCATTCATCTTATGTGGCATAGCACTTGACCCGGTTTGTCCTTTAGCAAAACCTTCCGTAGCCAATTCGTGACCAGCCATCAATCGAAGAGTTTTGGCAAATGATGAACATCCAGAAGTCAATTCTACTAAGCCGGATACTACAGAAAAATCAAGTGACCGAGGATAAACCTGCCCAACGTTCATCCACTTTGAAGGGATGCCTAAGTGAGCACAAATGCGGTCTTCTAATTCTAATACACGGGCTTCGTCTTTGCCGAATAAAGAAAGCTGATCAAGCTGAGTCCCCACAGCTCCTTTCAAACCACGCACACAGTAACGATCCATAGTTGATATCCATGAGCCAAATGCGTGTACAATATCTTCGCCAAACATAGCTGTTCGCTTACCCATAGTAATGGTTTGAGCCGCTACATTATGGGTACGTCCAGCCATTGTAATGTGTTTCCATTGTTCAGACAAAGCACTCATTTTATTCAAAACAGCTACTGCCTTGTCTCTAATTAATTGCATGGACTTCCAAATTTGCAACTGCTCTACGTTTTCTGTCAGGTCACGTGAGGTCATCCCTTTGTGAATATGCTCGCATCCGGCCAAATCACAGAATTCTTCGATTCGGGCCTTCACATCGTGACGTGTAATGCGTTCTCGTGCATCAATAGCAGCCAAGTTCACTTGGTCTTTTACTTTTTCATAAGCCTCAATAACACCATCCGGTATATCTAACCCTAAGTCTTTCTGGGCTTTCATAACAGCAATCCAGAACTCGCGTTCTAGGATAATGCGACCTTCTGCAGACCAGATTGACTTCATGGCCTGAGAAGCATAACGTTCTGCTAAGACATTTGGTATTACGCTCATATTTTGTATGTGTGAAAAAGTTTCGTTTGTAAAAAAACATCATCCCTATACATGAGAAAAAAATCAAGACATTTTCCAAAGTTATAGCATCCTTATTTATTGTTCTGTATTGGTTCCGAATCGAGCATATCGCATCGAAATTTCTTGTAAAATCAAAGAAATTTTCTCAAGTGATTGCACGGGTACATATTCGTATCTACCATGATAGTTATGCCCGCCTGTGCATAAATTCGGGCATGGTAATCCCATAAAAGACAAATGAGCCCCGTCCGTTCCACCTCGTACAGGAACAATTTCAGTCTCTATCCCCAATGATTCCATAGCAAGACGTGCATGGTCAATGAGGTGCATATGGGGTTCTACTTTTTCTTTCATATTATAGTATGAATCTTTCAGCTCTATCATCACAGTCCCGGCACCATATTTTTCATTGAGTTCATCTGCCCATTCGAGCATCTTTGTTTTTTTAGCTTCAAAGAGCTCTTTATCATGGTCTCTGATGATGTATTCACCTGTTGCTAATTCGACGTCACCACTCATTGCTTCTAAATGGTAAAACCCTTCATACCCATCTGTACATGCAGGATTCATATCTGCAGGTATCTTGTTATGGAATTCCATAAACATTAAAAGGGCATTTTTCATTTTCCCCTTGGCACTACCAGGGTGTATGCTTGTACCATGTACCTTAACAATGGCCGCCGCAGCATTGAAATTTTCATACTCTATTTCACCTAATCGACCACCATCGACTGTATAGGCAAATTCTGCCCCGAATTTCTTTATATCAAAATGGTCTGTACCTCGACCAATTTCTTCATCCGGGGTAAAAGCAATTTTCAATGTCCCATGGGGCAATTCAGGGTGTTTTACAAAGTTTGCAAGCATGGTCATTATCTCTGCTACTCCGGCTTTATCATCTGCTCCTAGCAAGGTAGTGCCATCTGTGACTACTAAATCCTGACCGCAATAATCTTTCATTTCAGGAAACATTTGCGTTGAAAGGATAATTCCCAGCTCCTCATTGAGTACGATATCAGCACCATCATAGTCATGTACTATTCTAGGTCTGATTCCAACCCCTGACATATTAGGAGCTGTGTCGACGTGTGCAATCCACCCAATTACCGGCACATCATGCTCTACATTTGAGGGTAAAGTTGCATATAATATTCCACTTGATTCATCATATTCTGCCTCTATACCCATCTCTGTTAGTTCGGAAAGTAATAAGCGAGAGACATCCGCTTCGCCAGGCGATGAAGGAATGGTTTTAGAATTTGGGTCTGCTTGAGAGGCAACTGAAATATAACGCAAAAATCTATTTAATGTTGGTGTAGACGACATAGACGAATCGAATTTACCCCGTTATGCTACCACTTCTGCCATCTGCTATCTAGCAAAAAGAATGGAACAATACTAGCTCATGGACAAGACACGCTTTCTGCTTGCGAAACAGCAAGGGATTCCATATAAACGAAAGGCTTTCAATCATGATGTTTCGGCTTACACCTAGGATGTTTTGTCTTCTCGTTCTGAGTTGTGGCACTATCATGCCACAAGCTCAAGGGGATATTCCTATGCCGTTACCTGTGGAAATTGCCTATGCTTCAGACCCCGCAGATGTTTATGTAGAAGCCCTTAAGATTACTGACAAAGCAAACACATTGGCTCGTCGCCATCAGTATATTAAAGCTGTGCAAATGCTCCAGCGTGCTGAAGAATTATTTGCTGGGGTGGCAAAAAAATGGCCAAATTTCCGACCAAACTTAGTAAAACAGCGTCGCCAAATTAACAGAGATAATATGAATCTCTGGCAGAAAGCTGCTCAGGAACAAGCCAACAGAAATCCGCACCCCAACAATAACGGGCTTGTCATTGAAAGACCTAAACCCTCTGGCAAACCATCTCTCAAGCCAACCATTCAACTACCATCCGGCTATAAAGGTGTTGAATTTTCCCCCACGGAAGGGTCGTCGATGATAAATAAAATTCCATCACCATCGATTGCTCCTGGGCTTAGCTCATATCAAGCTGAGAGCAATTATGAAAAGGTGCGTCGATTACTAGATAAAGCTAATGTAGAAAATAAATCTTTAGTAAAAGTTCTTAAACAAACCAGAAAAGATTTAGATGATGCTTTATCTAAACTCGCTGCCGCAAGTGCCGGAGAATCTGTTTATCGAGACGAATTACTAAAGACTAAAAAGCAATTAGACGAAGAACGCAATACCAACACTAAACTCTTAAAAACTCTATCAACTAGAATTGAGCAATTAGAATCCCAAGTGGCTAGTCTACAAAAAGAAAAACTAGCCCATTTAGACGAAATCGCGACCCTTCGTCAACGTGTGGGTGAACAAGAAGCAAAACTGGCTGAAGTAACCCAACAAAGAGATAAGTTGCAAAAAGAACGTGACCAATTAGCTGCATTGGTCGAGCTAAATAGCCCTGAAAAAACAAAAAATCTACTCGATAGAAATTTGACCTTAGCGGCACAGCTTAAAGACGCATTAGAAAAAATCGCTGTTCTCGAAACTGCCAAAATTGATTCAGAAGAACAACGGAAAACTAACCTTCGTGCCCTCGAAGAAACTCGCGAAGAAGTCGCTTTGCTTAAACAAAAGCTCATGGAAATTCGCGATGAAAACATTGGTTACAGAAAACGCATTACTGAGCTAAATACTAAACTAATAAATGCAGATGTTGAGCTGGCTAAATTAGAAAATAAGCCAGATATCAACACACCATTGCTTGAGGATGAAAACAAGCTCTTACGCTCAACTATTGCTAAACAACTTCGCATTCTTGCCGTGCAGGAGCAAAGCCGTACTTTGCTTATAAGTACTTATAAGCGTCTTCATCAAGAAAATCCGGAAACGGCGGAAATTGCCAAGCTCATGGATAATGATGAGATTATTAAACTGACTCCTGCTGAACAAGAAATTATCAATGCCATTGCTAAGGATACTAATATCCATGCAGAGTTGTCTACCGAGCAAAAAAATAAAATTGATAAATTAGCTCAATCTCTAGCCGCTGAACAAAAAAAGGCTAGTCAACTGGCTAAGGAATTAGCTAAGGTAAAGCAACAATCACAAGAATCTACCAAACAATCTTCTAAAGAGAAAAAAGCTCACGAAGCTGCTCTTGCTAAATCTCAAAAAGCTCTTGAAGATAAAAACAAAGAAATTCTTGAGCTTACAAATCGCATCAATAAGCTCCAGGCGGATTATCAGGAACAAGCCAGACTTTCTGCCATTTCTTCAAACAAAATCACGCCTAAAGAAGAGGAGGCTCTTAATAAAAATATGGAGCGGGTCGTGCGTAATAAATTAGAAATTGAGGCTTTGGCTCAAGGTGCGTCCGAGGCTTTTGCAAAAAATAGATTTGTTGCCGCTGAACAACTTTACCGCACTTTGTTGGACATTCAGCCAAACCACGTCCCTGCCCTTGTCAACTTAGGAACTATTCTTCTTCGTAGAAATAAGCCAGACGATGCAATCCAATGTTTGCATAATGCAACAAAATTAGATTCTAAATCAGCCCCAGCTTGGTTCATGCTCGGTATTGCTCATTATCGTGCAGGATACGACCAAAGTGCAAAATTGGCTTTACAGGAAACTGTTAATTTAGACCCGGCAAATGCTACTGCTCTCCTTTATTTAGGGAATATTGATGCAAGTGCAGAACAATTTAGTGCCGCTATCGGTCATTATGAAAAAGCACTGAAAATCCAGCCAAAATCAACAGAAACCCTGTTTAACTTAGCTTATACACATGCACGCATGGGAAATAAAAAACAAGCAGCTAAATGCTATAATAAGGCTATTCAGTTTGGAGCTTTGCCGGATTCTTCTCTTGAATCTCTTATCACCGGGAAACCAGCTATTTCAACCACGCCGACTGTTCAGGAAAATACGACAACAGAACAAGTAGAAAAACCTCTCACCCCTCCGGCTCAGGTTCAACAAAATCAAACTCCTCTAACGGAAAAAACAAAAGCCGAAGAGCAATCTACGCCACTACCTCCTAAACCACAAGTCAAAGATTCACCCAAACCTGCGGCTGAGCCAAAACCAAAAACAAAACAGCCTGCTCCCTCAAGTTCTACAAAAGAAACTACCGAGAAAAAAGAATCTCAAAAAAAAGTGACTCCAGAAAAAAAAGAAGAAAAACCAAACACTCCACCTCGTCGTCGTAGTCGATTCCGCATTGGTTAATTGTTCAATTCTTCCTTATATTGCTTATCATGTCACATTGGATTAGACTGCTTATCTTTGCCTCTATTTTCTCGCATATTTCACTTATCAATGCACAGATTAGTACGACTACTGCGAAGTCTAACTACACTAGCTATTCTCCGGAATCTAAACAATTTGAGGTCACAGGAAAAGATAAGGTTCTTACCGGTTTCATCGCTAGGCGAGCTGATGCTCTTCGCAGTTCGCTAATGAAAATCCTAAAAATCAAGGAACCATGGAAAAATCCTATTAACATTATTCTCACAGGTTCCCCTGGCGACCCAGCACCCTTGATTCCTATTCGTTCACAAACTGTTTTAATTGGTGATGAATTATCTTTCCGTATTTACATCCATTTAGGTCGAGGTATTAACCAAGACCTGCTCCGTAAGGAAATTATTTCTACTCTTCTATTTGAGCTAGCCTTACGACCTCTAGATGTCGATGGTATTCCTGATAACACATCACTACCTGCTTGGTTTATTACCGGCATTGACCAAGCCGTTCTTTGGACAAATAATAAAGCAGACCGTACATTATACAAAACTCTATTCCAACAGAACTGCATCCAAAAACCGGAAGAATTCCTCAAAATTAAAAAACCACAGTCCGAGCTTGATGCTACATCATACGCAGTTTATCAATGCTCATGTGGTGCTCTTATGCAATGCTTACTTCAACAAGACCTCTCTGTTGATAGTTTTAAAACTCTACTTAATGAGTTGCTTTTATCTAATGATGATGCAGAAAGTATTATTAAAAGACATTTCCCTCAACTCAGCATTACTGCCACTTCCTTGCACAAATGGTGGGCATTGCAACTTTCTCGCATGGCAGATACGCCATTAACAGAGAGTTTATCTATTCAGGAGACAGAAAGACATCTTCGAGAAGCACTCACTCTAATTGAATATCATTCAGAAACACGCACCGCCCACCCATTCTCTCTGGAAAATATCGACCGCACTCTTTCTCTTCCCGATAGGTATAGACAACTTACAACCTCTACAGCCGCTCTTCTTCACCTTAGTAGAAATTGTTTCCCCACCTACCGCCCTCTTATTATTGAATATTCTAAAATCGTTGCTCAGCTCCAACTCAATGATTTAGAAAACAAAGAAAATATGAAAAAATCCATCCTTACAATGCGTGAAATTCGCGAACTTTCTATCCAAACTGCTAAACGCGTGCGCGATTACCTAGACTGGTACGAAATCAATACCCGCCACGGCTCAGGAAAAACTTTCCAGAATTACGCAGAAACGATGCACCAATTACGCAACAAAGTTCCTACCCCCAATACTAAAATTTCTCAATACCTGCTTGATATAGAAAAGCTCTACACCCTCCCCGCCAACGCACCTACTCCTAAATTGTAATCTATTTTAGCTTATCTTGTTTAAGAGAGATTCTGCATCTTTATAAAAAAGGGGAAAGGCATATCACCTTTCCCCCCTATTATTTTAACTGACAAATGAAAATCTATTAGAGACTTTCGCCGAAGTCCTCGCGGAATTTTGCAGCGAGTTTTTCTGGCCAATCGCCCTTGGGCTGAAGCTTGCCCATAAAGAAGCGAAGTACAGGAGGTTCTTCAACAAATTCAAGACCACCAATGAGTTCTCGGTTGTCGTAAAGCCACTTCATACGGTCAGCGACATATTTTACCTGTGAAAGTGTGAATACACGGCGTGGGAATGCAAGGCGAAGAAGTTCAACATCTGCAAGAACATCGTTGCCATTTTCATCACGAACGCTAGACATTGTACCACGTTCCATACCACGAACACCGGATGCAATGAAGAACGCTGCGGCTAAAGCACCGGCCGGGTAATCTTCCTGAGGAATATGAGATAAGAACTTCATCGCATCAATGTGTGCCCCTAAACCACCGGACGGAGTCACACAAGGAATACCCATGTCTACCATCTGAGAGATAAAGTATTCAATAAATGAAGGGCTCTGAGAAATAACAGAAAGGTCTGTTGTTTCATAAAGACCAACGGCCATTGATTCAATTTCACGAACAGAAATACCACCATAGGTCAAGAAGCCTTCGAAAAGCGGTACAAGGTGTTCCATCTTTTTAGCAATAGCAGGGTCATTTGTACAAATACCACCCCCACGAGATGAGGATACCTTACGAGCAGAGAAGTAAACCAAATCTGCTAATCCGCACATGGTGAGGAGAATTTCAGCACAGGACTTTGTCTTAAATTCATCCTCACGCATTTTAATGAAGTATGCGTTTTCACCAATGAGAGAAGCATCGAGAACAAGCATGATACCGAACTCATCACAAATTTTGCGAATTTCTCGCAAATTGGCAATAGAGAACGGCTGACCTCCAATGAGGTTGGTAGATGCTTCCATACGTACAAAAGGAATCTTTTCTGCACCATGACGAGCAATGCAATCACGTAGTTTTGCAGGGTCTAGATTCCCCTTAAACGGATTGTCACTTGCTAAAATCAGAGCTTCATCTGCAACAAGTTCTTCAATAGTACCACCATTTAAATCAATGTGTGCATGAGTTGTGGTAAAGTGGTAGTTCATGGGAACCACATCACCCGGCTTTACAAATGTACGAGCAATGATGTTTTCGCAAGCACGCCCTTGGTGTGCCGGTAATAGATACTTCTTCCCAAAAACATCAAGTACTGCCTGCTTTAAGCGGTCAAAACTCTGAGAACCAGCGTACGCATCATCTGCTCGGAACATGGCAGCTACTTGGTTATCACTCATGGCATTAACGCCAGAGTCTGTAAGCATATCCAAATACACATCATTGGTACTTAAACGGAAAGTGTTAAAACCGGCTTCTTTTGTAGCTTCTAATCGACGCTCAACGGGCACTAAATGCAACTTCTGAACAACACGAACTTTGTGAAGTTCAAGTGGTATTTGCTCGCCTTGATAAAACTTTACAACCGGAGATGATTCTGAATCCATGATATTTTTGTAGATAAAATTCCGCAAAGATTTTATCACTCACAAAAATTCTTACAATTCAAAAACATAGCATAAAAGTCATACATTCAAATGTAAATTATAATGATTCAAAAAAAAGCCTACTTCCCATAGGGAGGTAGGCCTATAAAGCTAACAATGGTAAAACAAATTAAAAAATTATTGTTTTTTCTGAGCTTGTTCTTTTTGTTTATTGGCCCTTTCGGCACGTTCCTTTGCCTTTTGGGCCATTCGTTCTTCACGTTCTTTAATAAGTTGTTCCTTTGCTCCGGTTCGGATGGCTTCTTCTAACCCGGAGAAATATTCCCTAGGCACACGAACGAGCCGAAGTATTGTAATTTGATCCATTGCTTCGGAGAATTTTTTCTCATCACAAAGTTTCCATGCCTCGGCCATGGCTTTAGTAGCAGCACCAGGTTTAGGAGCATCATCAGCAAGCGGTACTTTTACACGGTCCGCTTCGCGTGCGGCATAGCTTTTAAGTTCACGCAAAGAATCAAGTGATTCAGCGATAGGTTCGTACCAATAGTCACCTTTTTCGCGGACTTTTTTACGGAGAGCTCTATGCTGGGCAGTTAAATCACTTTCTCGTTCGCGAAGAGCAGTCATTTTTGTACGCCATTTGGCTTGAAGTTCACGGCGTTGTTCTACAGTAAGTTTTCTATTGGCTCGAATAGCCGCTTCTTCTTTACTCAGCAAATCACGTTCTTTCTGCAAAGATTTTTCTTTTTTGACAATCATGTTTGCAAGCTGAGAATTAAGAGAAAGAATCATCTTTTTTGCCGTTGGTTCAATCTCTGCCAAGGCTTCGGTTCCTGGGTAATCCGCACGCAATTTATCGTAAACGGCCAAAGCTTGATAAGTAGAAGTCTTAGCACGAGCTTTAAATCGACGTGCCAACTTCTTAGCCTCATGGTCGTAACGAGTACGATCTGTTACAGCGGCTTCTTCAGCGGCTAATTCTTTTTCTTTTTGCTCTAAGACTAGTTTCTTTTCAGCTAAGGTTGTAGATAAAGTCGTTTTTATAGCACTAATAACATCTGTTGCCTTATCTTTAGGATGCTTTTTAAGGAGTGAATCCATTTCTTTTACCCCGGCTTCTAGCTGAGCGATAGACATATTCCCGGGGGTGGCATAGTTCTTCTGGAGCTTATTGCAAAGAATTTCCTCTGCTGTCAGCTTTTTTATATACTCAATATCCCCTCGTTTTAAGGTAACAGAATCCTTGATGCCACCGGATATAGGGACTAAGATGCTAATCGTATCTACATCTTCGATTTCTATGGTGCAACCTTTATAGAGTGTCCCATCTTTCATTTTTACCTCATCGGCCAAAGTCAATGGAACTAACAGCGAGCATGCTAACAATATAGACTTCTTCATAGCAACTTTGCAATGCGTAAAATTATTTCACTTCATTCTAGCAAATTGCTCAAAGATGAAAATAAAAAAAAGCTCGGAGACGAAAATTCGTTCCGAGCTTTGAAAAATTGAAAAACTCTTTGTGAGTATTAAACGCGAGAAGAAGCTACGATAGCAACGATAACGTCACCGGCAAGCTCTGTAGTAACACCAGCAGGAAGCTGAAGGTCAGCAACTGTAAGTGTTTCTTCAACATTCAAGTTGGTTACGTCTGCTGTGATTGTTTCAGGAAGATCCTTAACCTGGCAAACGATTGCCAAATCGTAAACAGTCTGCTCAAGCATACCACCCTGAGCCACACCAGCAGAGTCACCTGTAAGTATTACAGGAACTATGGAGTGAATAGTGGTAGTGTCTGTTACTGCTTGGAAGTCGATGTGCAAGCATTCGCCAGACAATGCGTCGTGCTGAACTTCCTTGAGAAGAGCCTTAACTTCTGTACCTTCGAGGTCTAAAGAAACAAGGATGTGCTCAGAAGCAGCTGTAGAAAGCATGCGAGAAAATTCGCGTGCGTCCACCTTGATGCTAACAGCATCAAATCCGGGACCGTAAACAACACCGGGGACAAGACCCTGTGCACGGACTTGCTTCAAACTAGTAGAGCCTTCAGCTCTCTTCTCGGCCTTGAGTGAATGGGATGTAGCCATGATTTAATGGTCGAATGATATGTTGATGATAAATTTTCCTAATCGGGTTCAGATAGAGTTCCCGCCGGGATTTCCGAACCCGCGTAAAACCGTTTACTCAGGTCAGGGCGGACGAACTCTGCACTAAATTTCTCTAAATGTCAAACAAAGATGATACAGATTCTCCGTCATGAATTCTCTGAATCGCTTCACCAAGCAGTCCTGCAACACTTACACAGTCTACCTTTGGTCCATAAGCAAGCGGTACAGTATCAGATGTTAACACGCGTTCAATACAAGAGCTGGCAAGACGCTCACGAGCTAAATCGCCAAGCACACCGTGAGAAACGCAAGCAAAAACTCGCTGAGCACCGTTATCTTTGAGAATCTGTGCAGCGGCACAAAGTGTACCTGCAGTTTCTGTCATGTCGTCAATGAGCACAACGTCGCGACCGGCCACATTGCCAATCACATTCATAGCTTCTACCTGAGTTGCATTCACACGATGCTTAGCCACAATAGCTAATTCTGCACCTAAAGCCACAGCGTATGCACGAGCCATCTTAACGCCACCTACGTCCGGAGAAACTACTGTAAGGTTCTGTAAATCTTTCACATAGTGTTCACGAAGGTGACGGATAAGAACAGGTGCTGCATAAAGATGATCTACCGGAATATCGAAGAAACCTTGAATCTGAGCAGCATGTAAATCAACAGTAACAACACGATCTACACCAGCCGCAGTTAAGATGTTTGCTACCAATTTTGCTGTAATTGGCACACGAGGCTGGTCTTTTCTATCCTGTCTGGCGTAACCGTAGAATGGAATTACCGCTGTAATGCGTCCTGCACTGGCTCGACGCACAGCGTCTACCATTACACATAACTCCATTAGGTTGTGATTTGTAGGAGGACATGTCGGCTGAACAATAAAGACATCCATGCCACGAATGTTCTCATTTATCTTTACAAAACTCTCCCCATCGGGGAAAGTATTCACCGTCACGTCTGTTAACTCAATGCCGATACTCTGAGCAATGCGTTCGGCAAGTTCTCTATGGGATGTACCGCTGATGATCTTCATACCAAGAAATTGAAAAGCGAGGTCATTTTGAACATTCTGCCGGCTAAGAGCAATACTAAATTCACATAAAACAAAAAAAAGTCATGAGCACACCTCCTAATCCAGCGAATAGCAAGCATTTCTTTTCACCGACGATGTGTGTCATTATAGCTATCTCAGCTCTTATCCTCGGCTGGGGATATTGCGGAATTGAGGCATTTAACACCGGATACATTGATTCTGCAGGTCGCTGGATTATCCAAATTTGGACGGATGCCAAAGCAAATAAAGCAGACCATATCTGGGTAACTCTCCCATTAATGGTTTATATGCTCTATCAGAAAAAAGAACTGATAAAAGACTCCATAGGAGAAGTAGACTGGAAGGGGTTATTTTTGCTTATTCCGGCATGTTTACTGTTTATTGCATCTTTTCGAGTAATTCAACCACGTGTGACCATGTTTGCCCTCCCCCTTATCGTACTTGGTGCGGTTTGGTATCTAGCAGGGTTCCGTACGGCAAAAATCTGTACTATACCTATTCTTTTCTTTTGGTTAAGTATTCCTTTGCCGGCCATGCAACAATCTACTACCCATCTACAAATTTTAGCAACACAGCTTGGGCATTTCGGTGGCAGTCTCTTTGGTGTTGACACTATTATACAAGGCACAAACATCGTATCTACATCTAGTCATTGGGAATCATTCAGCATTGCCGGTGGGTGTAGTGGTATGCACTCACTTTTTGCTCTGATTATTATTAGTGCTTGCTGGGCGTATTTATCGAAACTCAAACTCTGGAAGAAACTACTCTTTTTCCTATGTACATTCCCGGTAGCCATACTTGGCAATGGTGTTCGCATTACCAGCATTGTGTTGATAGCAGAGTATATCAACCCGGATTTTGCTTCGGGGACATGGCATGATTGGTCCGGCTTACTTTTCTTTTTCCCGGTATGTTTGATTTGTCTGAGTCTTATTCACTCACTTTTGGCAGGTGAATTGATTTGGAAACCTCGTCAGAAAAAACAAATTGTCATTCGTAAAAATAACGCACAATAATTTCTTCTCTCCATGAATAAAAACCTCTTGAAACTTTGTGTATTACCTCTCATTCTAGCCATTACCGTAGGCTCTATCTATTTCTTACCGGAGAAAGGTAACTCAGCAGAATGCTCTATCAGCATGGAACTCCCCTTAGGGCTCAACCCTCGTGGGTGGTATGGGGAACGTCGTCAAGAGACTGAAAGGGAACGTACTTTGCTGGCCGCTGATACGAAATTTGCTAAAGCCGATTATAAAAAAGAACTTAGCCTTGATGAGGCTATGAACAATGTATCCCCTACTCTATGCCATGTCTCGATTGTACGCTCCGGGGTTGACCTAAACAACTCCATTCACCGCCCGGAACGATGCTTGCCGGCTCAGGGGCATTATGATTTAAAAAGCAGCATTGTTTCCGTACCGGTTGATGGTCATGGTTCTATCCAAATGACGAAGTTAGACACTAAACAAAATGTTACTCAGTCTAACTCATCTACGCCCATTATCCTTAATAGTATGCACTACTATGTATTTATAGGTCATAAACAAATAACTCATAACCATATAGAGAGAACATTTCTCGATATGCAAGACAGAGTTCTATTTGGTAGAGACCAACACTGGGCATACTTCCAAATATCTACCGCGTATGGCAAAGAAATAGGTATTTCAAAGGAAACAGCCAAAGCAAATACAGAACTGCTTATCAATCAGCTACTCACCGAACTCATCCAGTGGAATGAATTAAGTGAGTAGTAAAATTAAAATACAGAGCCAGCGGATGAATGCTTGGTGATTTCGTGGTCTCCTACATGGTGTATCATTTCAACTAAAGCTGATATGTAGTCATTAATTTTATCGTCCACTTGCTTGAAACCAGGTTCGCAAATAATAGAGGGTACTCCTAGTTTATTGTGCGGCTGTACAGAACTAGGCAAGGAAGCAGAATTTAATATGCTCTTACAATGAATGGTGTTTGAAGCATAAGGCCAGGCTCTCTTAAACGGAGCAACACAAAATCCACGAAAATTCACTCCTGCTTTATTTGAACTGAAGTTTACTTGGTGCCCATCAAGTTGTACATTTGCATCAGGGCTTTGCAGATAAATGTATCCTATAAGATTATCTGAACCTATTTTTTCGCTCAAATAAGCCGCATTAAGCTCTGCCGCACGCGATTTTTCTCGCAGTTCTGAATTATGAGCATAGGCTACAAAATACACATTATAGTTGAGAAGAGTCTCTTTTAGTGCTTCTGCTATTTCCAGTAGTACCGGCAAGGCCCCACCATTAACGCAATTATAATCAGTTCCTATGACAATACTCTTATTATTAGCATAAAGCCCAGGCTTGTAAACTATCACGTTTGCTAATAGAGAGCCATCATTTGTCTTTGCACCGGCAGAATGTACTACTTGTTTTGTTACAGCATAGCCCATTTCAGAAAATTGCTGTTCTACATGTTTTGTGAGACTACTTAGTTTTTTTACGTTATCTTCACCATCTTTTTGCCTAATTTTTTCCACCCCTTGCGAAACAAGCTGCATTCGCTCTTTGGGGGTATTGGGTTGTTTTTCTTCATTAGTCCAAAAAGTCTGACTACATGACGAAAGTAACAAACACCCGTAGCTACATAAACTTAGTTGAATGAAAAGTGTCTTAATGTTGTTCATAAATCTGGTGAATATATTGAAGTTCTCTGGCTATTTGTATCTCTATGGATTCTCGCAAATGTGTGGGAAGTACTGACCATGTATACGTTTCAACTTCCAAATGTGGCATCCATTCCGGATTCTGCTTTAGCACCCGGTATGTAGTAGAAATATACTCGCTCGTGTCTGCAAATGGCCATTCCGGCTGTGCATATAATGGTATGTGATAATGAAGCCGCCATTCAGCCTGTGTAGGTTTTTCTTTCAATATCGCAGGGAATAGCGTTTCGACATCATGTACCATTTGCAATTCGTCTTTACGATAAATGGATGCTTGATGAAAATAAACTTTATCGAGAAATGGCTCTAGTTCTGATAGTGAAGAATCTACTCGCTGATGATACACCAAGGCATTTGTCAGTTGCACTTTTACAAGAGGTATGCCGTTATCTGCCAGAGCATTTAGCCCATCTTCTATGTTTTCTCTCATAACTGCGGCATGACATGTATCATAGGTGATGCCTAAATACTTCTGCACTAACTCCGGATGCTTTGAATACTTTCTTAATTCATCAAAGAATCGAATTACCCCATTACTCTCATCAAAATATCCAAATGGCTCCGGTTCTAGCCCTAATCGACATAGACGTCCTTGCTTTTGACTTAGTTTATCAAGCTCAATCGCCATGGCCTCTAACCGAGCAAACATTGCCTCTCTATCAGGATAAAAAAAACGATGCGAGCCCGGCAAAGTGCTTACACTAAGAATAGAAGCATCACTTATTTGTACAAGTATCTCAAATAAGTTTCGTGTATATTCCAATCGCTCATCACTTGTCCAATCCGGCAAAAAGACTTTCTCTTTTACTACATCCCCTGTAAATCGCCCATAGGGGAATCCGTTCATGGTTTCTACGCAGAAAGCTTCGCTATCTAGCCAATCTTTGAATTTTTCTATTTCTCCCTTTTGGGTGACTAATTCGTATGCCGCTTGAGCTGATAATCGTAGCCCTAACCCGATAAATTCTTTGGCTAAACTCGAATCAATCGAGCGTAGTTCATTGCGAACTTTAGGCATAAATGTCTTTAGTGACTTGCGAATTTCTTCCCAAGTCTCAGCCTGAAAAACATTTGTACAATATGAAATCATTTAACTCACGAAAAAACTGCTACACCCAATCATACGAAAAACAAATTCCTAACTCGTACCTGTTTACTATAATTTGAATGTCTCAGTAGAATGCCATAATTACACTCAATTGAAAACAATTCTTTCACAAAAATTCTCTTTTCTTTGTCCTCTTGCCACTTACACATCATCTCTCCATTCCCATTTGAATGCTTCAATAGACTTCATAAGTGCAAAATTAACAAAAAAAATGCCACCTTATCGGTGGCTTCTTTTTACCCTAGGAGAGTGGCGAAGCGGACGGGGCTCGAACCCGCGACCTCCAGCGTGACAGGCTGGCGCTCTAACCGAACTGAGCTACCGCTCCATCTCCTATACACACTTACAAGAAGTGCGACGGATTCTAATTATATTTTCCTGGAATGTCAAGATTTTTTTAATATGAAAGCTGCAAAATTAAATGCGACACGATAGGTGTACAAAAAACCACCACTCCACTATTGAAAAAACAAAGCCTATCAGATAAAATATGAGGCAACAAATATGAGCAAATTTCAAGTACCTAAAATAAATGAGTTAGTTGGCAGACTACTTATAGCAGCTCCATACCTTAAAGGGAGTTGTTTTGATCATTCTGTTGTATTTATCAATAATGTAACAGACACGCACGTCATAGGTACTATTGTCAACCATCCTATTGGTAAACAATTAAGCTCTCTTGGCTCCCACCTCGAAGTAAATAATGAGCTTAATGACGTTCCCATCTTTCACGGAGGACCGGTAGATGAGAATAAAATCAGATTAGCCGTCATCAAAAGCCAAAACGGGCAAATCACCAATATCACTTTTAATATCACACACACCGAAGCTATCGACTACATATCTACAGCTGATAGCGAACTAAGAGCTTATATAGGACTGAGCTGTTGGTCTCCGGAACAACTTAGACGAGAGCTTCAAGACAGAGCATGGTATGTACTCCCGCCTACTATGATAAACATTTTACTTCACTCGGCACCTGATATGTGGACACAAGCCATGCAACAGCTCTCGCCTCTGCACCACATCATGAGTCATGCTCCCTATAACGTAGAATTTAACTAATAAAAGCCATGAGCATTCCCGAACAATTATCTGAAATTATCACCAGAATTCACGCCGCAGAAAAACGTGCTAATCGTCCGGAAGGCAGTGTGCAACTGGTAGCTGTTAGCAAGACCTTTCCGCATACAGATGTGCAAACCTGCTTTGATGCCGGACAGCGAGTGTTTGGCGAAAACAAAGTACAGGAAGCCATGACGAAAATCCCTTTGCTTACAAAAGAAATCGAATGGCATCTTATTGGTCCCTTACAACGAAATAAAGTGAGAAAAGCCCTAGAACGATTTTCCCTCATTCATGCCGTAGACTCAGTTCGGCTAGCTTTATTCATCGATACTGTGGCAGCAGAACTTAACATCAAGCCACGGATTTTACTGGAAGTCAACGTTGGTGATGAGAATAGTAAATTTGGGTTTTCTACGGATGAAATTACCGAACAATGGTCACAACTCAACGCCCTGCAACACGTCGACATAGCAGGGCTAATGTGCATTCCGCCACCAGTTGAAAATCCCGAAGATGCTCGCCCCTATTTTAAAAAACTACGAGAACTTCGCGATACTTTCAAAACCCAAAGCACCACTCACAGCCTTACAGAACTCTCTATGGGCATGAGCCACGATTTTGAAATCGCCATTGAAGAAGGAGCGACGCTAGTCAGAGTGGGCACTGCTATTTTTGGTGGCAGAACTTACGCCATTTAAGCCTGATTTGCTTGGACAATGCCGTAATTAAGTGTATGCTCCGGCAGAGACAATCGAAAAGAGCCACACAATGCTAATCGGAGGGAAACAATCAATTCCGCATTCAGTGCGAGATATAGCCGATGCCACAGCGGCATTTTCGGCATATTTTGGCACCGATAAGCATTTTGAAAATCAGCAAGCTCTAGAAGATTGTATAAACGAATGCTATAAACCTCAGCGTATTATAACCATTGGTCTATCTGAAACAGGGAAATCTACGACTCTAGATACCCTCATAGATGACACCATTTGCTCAGTTGTTAAAAATCAGTCCCCAATTACACGCTGGCAATATTCTCCCAAAGTTTCTATTGAGCATGAATGGATAGAAAACCGTTATTACCCAGCTCTCAGCCTCATCAATATCGAATTTTGGGATACTCAAGGAATCGAAAAGCCAGAAATAACCACACATCTGCACCAAATTATTTCCGAAACAGACATCAGGCTTGTCATCTTAAAAGCCGATAATATCTACGCAGAAACTGTCTGGTCATTTTTACAAGAACTTGACCCGGCTCTATATGCCCATACCATACTCGTAATAACTCATATAGATGGTATATCATATAGTCAGCTTCAAACTCTCAAGGAAGAATTACGAACCTACTCTAAAAACACACTAGGCGTTCAACTAGCTCTCTATTCTCTCACTTTCGGGAAAAAACCGGCTACAGATGCAGAAGCTCTCCGCTCATACGTACAAGAATTACTCATCAAAGCCCCCAGAGATAACAAAAAGATAACCTATTTATTATCAAAAACAGAAGCTTTATTAACCGAGCAGGGGAATGTACTCAACGAATTGGAAAAACTTTCCCGTATGGATGCCAACTTCCTAACAACCATTGACAAGGAAATTGACCAAATCCAGCGACAATTTGAAGACACCCAGCATATTCGCTTAGAAGCCTATTCTGACTACATTCACGAATCAATCAAACGACTCGCAAAAAAATCGGCTCGCCAGTTAGGCCGCATTTTAAGCATACGCAGAGCAGCGACACTACACAAACTTTCCCCTTTTGTCTCCATTTGGTTCTACAACCTCATACGTAATGGGATTAAAGAACGCCAAGCCGTATTCCACAAGGATTTCATCATAACTTGCCAAGACCATTGGGAACAAGTACGCCCACGCATCAAAACCCAGTGGCAGTACGACATTGGGGATTTCCCTAGTGATAAGTTACAAGAAAGCCTCAATTTTTACAACCGCCGCATGAGCTGGGAAATTCCCAGAATCCTATCCGACTACGGCATCAAACCCTGCTTAGCTCAGTTCTACAAAGAAAGGCAATCAGTTATGAAAGGTATTATTTACCTTTTCCTTTCACTCATTATTTGCGGAAGCATCTTTGGCTCACTTGGCGAATCAGACACAGGCGTTATCTTTATACTTGCATCATTTGCTGTATGGATTATTGCTTCCATGTGCATGAACTGGATGCAGTATTCCTTTGCTAAACGCGTTCAAAATGCGGCTCTAGATATCAAACCATATATGATGAGCAGCTTGCGCTCCCCTCTTTACGAAGCAGTTACCAGCTCTATTTCTGATTACAGAAAACTCTATACCGATATTCGTGTACAAATTATCAAAGGAACAGAACACATCGCCCCTCTCATCAGAAAACGCGACCACCTATCATTCAAACTTAGAGCACAACAACAAATCCAAAATCGCTAATTTTTTGCACATGAACTACATTCACTCATTTCTTTACCTAGTATTCAGCATATTAAGCATAAGCTTCATAGCTGAATCACAATACGCACCTATTCCCGAAAACATTTCTGAACCCACGCCCTATTCTATTCCGGATGCTGAACTCATCCCCGATGCGGAACCCATTCCTGATGCAGAGCCTATACCGGATGCCACACCTGTCTCTCCTGAACCCAACACCATCCCTAGTCGCCCAACAAATGCCTTAGTGCCACAACATGAAACCCAGGTGGCTATTCTCTGCTATCACGATTTTAGTAATAAGAAAAAAACAACTGAAATGTGTATGAAAACAACTGATTTTCGTACACAAATGCACACTCTCACCCAATCCGGCATTCCTGTCATTTCCATGAAAGACTTTCTGGACTGGAAACTTGGCAATAAACTCTTACCGGCTCGATGCGTGATGATTACTATAGACGATGGCTGGCAGAGTGTTTACACAGATGCTTATCCCATTCTCAAGGAATACAAATTACCATTCACCATTTTTCTCTATACAAACTTCTTATCCGGCTATGGGGCATCCATGAATGTTGCTCAAATCGAAGAAATGTGCAAAAACGGTTGTTCTATCGGCAGCCACTCTGTTAGCCACCTCTATCCTCGTAGTTGGCGAGCCGCCAAGAGAAAAGGTGACCAAGCCGTCTTTGATTTAGCCACAAAGGAAATTGTAGAATCTCGTTCCATACTCAAAGAAAAATTCCCCCTTGCCACCATTGATACATATTGCTACCCCGGAGGATTTGTCATGCCGGAAATGATTACAAAGGCTCAAGAATGTGGATTTAGAGCGGCATTTACTGTTGTTCCAAAAAAAGTCACAAAGGCAACAGACTCATGGCGACTTCCTCGATTTGTTATTCATGGCACAGACTTAAAAACATTTGACCGTGCCATTAAGTTCTCGCCACTTAACCAACCACTCCTCCCTAGCGTTTCTTCTGCCGGAGACTCAGCCGGTCCCATCGCCATGCTTCCTCCTCCACAGCCTGTTTTTCCGGAAGCCAATTCATCTATTAAAGACCTTTACCCAACCATTTCCATTTCTTTTGAAAAAGAACCATATATCCCTCAACAAATGGAAATGAGAGTCGCAGGATTTGGACAAGTTAAACCTACTTATTATGAACAAGACAAATCTCTAAAATGGATTCCGTCTAGACCACTTCGCATTTCTCCGACTCTGATACAAGTTCGTTGGAAACGCCCAAATTCCTCATCCTGGGAAGTTGCTACATGGCAATTTAACGTAGAATTAGAAAAAAAAGACTTCATTCCAACAAACATCATCAAATAAGCCCCAACAATATATGACGAACTTATCATTCATCACCCTGAACGGTCAAGAGCATCCGCTTTCTACCCCCTGTACAATTCGAGAATTGCTAAATACTTTGCAAATCAAAGGTCCTGTTGTTGTTGAACACAATGGTACAGCCCTATTACCCCAACAGTTCGATAAAATTACCATTCATCCCGGAGACCAGCTAGAATTAGTTGCCATTGTGGCTGGAGGCTAAATCTGATAACCAAGCATTTTCACTAAATACGATGCCAACAATTCAAGTAATGTCAGCTACTCTCGCCAGCCAAGTGGCGGCAGGTGAGGTGGTAGAACGTCCGGCTTCTGTTGTCAAAGAATTAGTGGAAAATAGCCTGGATGCCGGTGCAAAAACTATTCGTATAGAAATCCGTAGAGGTGGTGTAGGGCTTATAAAAGTCGTCGATGACGGCTGTGGTATGTCTAGAGAAGACTTAGAGCTTTGTACCCAGCGCCATGCTACTAGCAAATTATCATCTATCAATGATTTATTTGAAATAACGCATCTCGGCTTTAGAGGTGAAGCTATTCCAAGTATTGCTAGTGTTTCTAAATTTCGCATCAGTTCTCGCCAAACAAATAGCTTAGATGGGTGGGAATTATTGGTTGAGGGGGGACAAGAACATCCGGTACGTAGCTCAGGTATTTCCCCCGGGACCAGTATCGAGGTATCTGAACTGTTTTATAATACTCCGGCACGTAGAAAATTCCTAAAAAGTCCGGAAACGGAAGCATCCCACATCGAACACCAAATCCGCCTGCATGCCTTGGCATTCCCTCAAGTGCGATTCATTTATCGCCGTGACGACCAACAAATCTTTGATTTACCAGGCACAACAGATTTACGAGTAAGAATTTCTGCTCTGACAGATGTTTCTACAACCGATGCCCTTATCCCTATCGAACCAACCATAGGGCCAGGTATTACTGTTCAGGGTTTTTTACTGCCTGTAACCGAGGCCAGACGCTCCAAAAAAGCTCAATTCATATTTTTGAATAATCGTCCGGTAGAGGACCAACTTATTACTCGCTCAATTCGCGATGGCTATGGTGGGTTCCCGACCGGATTTCATCCGGCTCTTTATTTATACTTGGATGTAGAACCTGCTCTCGTTGACGTCAATGTACACCCGGCAAAAAAAGAAGTAAGATTCAGACGCCCGGTAGACATCGTCAATACAATAGTCGATGCCATAGCCAACACCTTACAAAATAAAACTCGGCAAATTGATTCGTCTCAACCTGCTCCACTTCATCTTCCTCCGCAGGAGGCAGACCATTCTATTGACGTTGTTCCGGAGCCATCTGTTCAGCCCCCGTCTGTATCAAATACCACCGAAGGTCCTAGACCTATTGTTTTCCCATCTTCGGTGACAAAAAAACAAAATTCCCCAGCTCCATCAGAAAAACCTTTCGTTCTTAAACCTATCACCATCAAACAAGTTCCTGCCACGCAAACGCATCTCCCTCTTGGGAAAAGTGAATTTGCCGCAGGCTCTGCCATTCACTCATCCAGTGTCCCCCCTTCAACCAACATTGATTCAAATACTCAGAAGCTTGATGGATTTCACTTCCTAGCCATGTTGCCTCCCTATGCTCTCTTTGAGGCTAAAGAAGGTCTCGTTCTTATGTCTCTTCAAGCCGCAAGAGAGCGAATTATTTTCGAGCAACTTAGGAATCACAAACATACACCCATTCCCTCTCAGCAACTTCTCGACCCTATTGTTGTTGATTTAGACCCTCGTGATTTCGATATAATCCTTAAATTCTCAGAGCACTTTGACCAAGCCGGTATGACCATCACCCCATTTGGTCAGAATACCATTCGACTGGAATCCATACCGGCTATGCTTGATTTATCAAATACAAAGACATTTTTGATGGATTTGATTGATAAATTTACACATTCCGAATACAGTAGAGCTGCTAAGACTCTAGCCTATGATGAATTTATCAAGGTCATTGCCAAAAATTCTGCTCAAAAAGAAAACACTTCCTCTCTACAGCCTGTACCTATCCTCAAAGATTTACTTCTCTGCGAAGTCCCTTACTGCACACCATCCGGCAAGCCGACTCTTATTAATTACTCATTTTCAGAAATTAAAAGAAAATTCGGAGCATCTAACTAATTCTTTTATTTAATTCCTATTAGCCCCCCCATACTCCCCTTTCTTCTTTACTCTGAAAAAAACATACCTATACCTATCGTCTGTTTTAAAAACTTTCAAATTTCCTAACCACCCTTTTCGGTTTTAGGTTGACAAGCAAAGGGAGATTTTGCCATAATGATAGTGGTTTTATGGCAACATCTAATTCAACTAACGAGACGGTGGTCCCAAAGGAATACAAGACTATTTTTTATTTATTGGTTTCCTGTTTTGCTTTATGGGGCTTGGTAAACGCCATGGCGGAAGTTCTGGTAAAAGCTTTTGAAAGTGTCTTCCCCCAACTTGGCCAGATGGGCACAGTGATGACAGTTACCTCTCACTATGGAGCCTATGCAGTATTAGCCATTCCGGCAGCCATGATTATCAAGAAATACTCCTACAAGGCAGGTGTTCTGCTCGGTTTAGGGGTATTCTTTTTTGGGGTGTTAGGCTATGTACCTGCGGCATTATTCCATAGTTATGAAATTTGCTTATGCTCAATTTTCATCTATGCATCTGGTTGTTCAATATTAGAAACCACCTGTAACCCATTCGTCCTTGCCATGGGGCCACAGGAAACTGCTGTGCGTCGACTCAATTTCGCTCAGCAATTCAACCCTGTTGGCTGCTTAATTGGTCTTTGTGTGGCAAAATATGCTATTTTTGCCAACATGACCCAAGTAGAAAAAGGACAAACTCTCACAGAAGCTCAACTTAGCGACAACCTCGTTTGGCTTGTTACTCCTTATGTTGTGCTGGCCGCAGTAGTGCTTTGCTTGTGGCTTGTATTTAAGGCAAAACAAATCCCCCGCATTTCAGAATCCGGCTCAAGTGCAGATGAAGAACACAGTTTTGGTGTTTCCCTTAAAAATCTACTCAACATTCCTCGATACTACTGCGGGGTTATTACCCAGTTCTTTTACGTTGGTCTTCAAACAATTACTTGGGTATATGTATTACTCTATGCAGGTAAAGACAAAACAGGGGAATCCTATATTTCAGGCTTAGGTTACTCTGACGAAACGGCCATGTATTTCTACATATCATCCATGGTTTGCTTTATTGTTTTCCGCTTTATTTGTACAGCCCTTATGAAGAAATTCATCCCTGCAAACATGATGAGCGTATTTGCAGTAATTGGCGTATTACTCTGCTTAGGTGCTGTTTATCTTCCCGGCATTCAAGGACTTCTTTGTGTAGTAGGTATTTCTGCTACTCTCTCACTCATGTTCCCAACCATCTATGGCATCGCTCTGCGTGACTTAGGTCCCGATTCCAAACTTGGTGCGGCCGGGCTTGTGATGTCCATTCTTGGTGGTGCCGCTGTTCCTCCGATTTTTGCACAATGCCTAGAATCAGGTTGCTTGACTGACCTTGTATTCGGTTTATACAGCGGTCAAGAAGCCGCTCTTCGCTCATGCTATTTCATCAACATTCTTTGCTTGGCTATCGTTTTAGCTTACGGGCTATTCTTTAGGAAATCCCACACTAAATAATTCAGACATCTTCTAACATAACAAAACATACGTAACATGAAGTACGACACATTACCAACCATCGGCATTCGTCCAACGATTGACGGTCGTCGTTTAGGCGTTCGTGAATCATTGGAAGACCAAACCATGAATATGGCAAAGGCCGCCGCAGCCCTCATCGAGGCAAATGTGACACACGCCAACGGGCAACCCGTAAAGTGTGTTATCGCAGATACCACCATTGGTGGTCCTGCAGAAGCAGCCGCTTGTAACCAAAAATTCGAGGAAAACAATGTAGGTTGCTCACTTATTGTTACTCCTTGCTGGTGCTACATTACCGAAACATTTGAAACCGATGCCACTACCCCCAAAGCAATCTGGGGCTTTAATGGCACAGAACGCCCCGGGGCTGTTTATTTAGCAGCGGCTCTTGCCGGGTATGCTCAAAAAGGTGTTCCGGCATTCTCTATCTATGGTCATGATGTACAGGATGCTGACGATACTTCCATTCCGGATGACGTTGCAGAAAAAATTCTTCGCTTTGCTCGTGCTGGCTTGACCGTTGCTACCTTACGCGGCAAGGGGTATCTTTCTATCGGTGGTTGCTCCATGGGTATCGCCGGTTCCATCCTTGACCACTCATTCTGGGAAAGCTATTTAGGTATGCGTGTTCAGCCGGTTGACATGACTGAAGTCCGCCGTCGTATGGAACTTGGCATTTACGATAAAGCTGAATTTGACCTTGCCATGGAATGGGCTGCCAAATACGTCAAGATTGGTCCTGACCGTAACCGCCCGGATTTGGTTCTTTCTCCGGAAGAAAAAGAACGCACTCTTCGTGAAAGCATTCTCATGACCATTATCTTCCGTGATATGATGCACGGGAATCCTCATTTAAAAACCATCGACCGCGAAGAAGAAGGCCTAGGCTTCAACGCCATTTGTGGTGGATTCCAAGGTCAACGCCACTGGACTGACTTCTATCCAAATGGTGACATGGCTGAATCTATCCTCAATAGTACATTTGACTGGAATGGTCCTCGCGAAGCAATCCCATTTGCTACAGAAAACGATGCTCTTAATGGCGTTTGTATGCTCTTGCTTCACCAGTTGACAGGTCGTGCTGCTTGCTTCTCTGACATCCGCACCTACTGGTCCCCTGCCGCTGTAAAGCGTGTAACAGGTTACACCATGGAAGGTCTTGCCAAAGACGGCATCATGCACCTTATCAACTCCGGGTCGACCGCATTAGATGGTAATATGCATTCTACCGCACCCGACGGCACACCAATCATGAAAAAGACTGGTGAAACCACTCAGGCAGACATCGAAGCTATGATGGCCGCTTCTGAATGGTGCCCTGCAAACCGCGAATACTTCCGTGGAGGTGGCTACAGCTTACACTTTGTATCTAAGGGCAATGTACCTGTCACGATGATTCGCATGAACCTTGTAAAGGGACAAGGTCCTGTTCTTGTTGTCGTCGAAGGCTGGACTTGCGACTTACCACAAGATGTAAACGATAAGCTCGACCAACGTACCGACCCGGGTTGGCCAACCACATGGTTTGCTCCTCGCTTAACAGGTAAAGGTGGCTTCAAGGATGTTTACACCGTCATGGCAAACATGGGGGCTAACCATGGTGCTTGGACCTATGGTCACATTGGTGCAGATATTCTTACCTTAGCTTCTATGCTTCGTATTCCGGTATACGCACACAACGTGCCGGAAGATAAGGTATACCGTCCTGCCGCATGGGATCTCTTTGGCACAGCTGATCCGGAAGGTGCAGACTTCCGTGCTTGTGCAAACTTCGGTCCTATTTACGGCAAATACTAATTCTTAACCCACATCGGCTACTGAGGATTTCCCTCAGTAGCCGGATTTACCAATATGCCACTTACTCTCTGCTTAGACTGCGGTGCTACAAATGTAAGAGCTATCCTCGTCAATCACGAAGGGAAGCTTATCGCAAAATCAAGTCAGCCAAACTCTACTGACCCCGGCACAGAAAACCCGGATTTTCACGTATGGAATGCCGACCGCATTCTGTCTCAACTTATTGATTGTTCAAAAGAAATTCTGCCACAAGTTGATGTATCAGACATTAAAGCTGTTACCATTACGACCTTTGGTGTAGATGGTGCATTGGTAGATGCTCAGGGCGAACTTCTCTATCCGGTTATTTCCTGGAAATGTCCCCGTACAGCAGCAATAATGCGCCATATTGATAAATACATCAGCCAAGATGAATTGAACAAAATTTCCGGTGTTGGGGCTTTTGCTTTTAACACGATTTACAAGCTTGTTTGGCTTAAAGAAAATCGTCCGGAATTACTAAAAAAAGCCCATGCTTGGTTATTTATTTCTAATATCTTAGCTCATCGTTTAACCGGAGTAATGGCCACAGACCGAACCATGGCCGGCACTTCTCAACTTACAGATGTTAAGTCTGGTGAGTTTTCTGATGTCATTTTAGGGAAATTGGGTATTAATAAGTCTCTGTTCCCTCAAATGGTCAATGCCGGGGAAGTCATTGGTTCTATATCCGAAAAAGCCGCTGATGCCTTTGGTGTGCCTCAACTAGCCGGGGTTCCGGTCGTTTCTGCTGGTCACGATACTCAGTTTGCTATCTTTGGTTCAGGTGCAGCGAAAGATAACCCCGTTCTTTCTTCCGGTACATGGGAAATTCTCATGGTTCGTTCTTCTCAGGCAAATTTATCCACTGATGATTATGCCGATGGTGCTACCGCAGAATACGATGCTCAAGAAAACTTGCTTAATCCAGGCTTACAATGGGTGGGCTCTGGTATTATCGAATGGGTCAAAGCAACTTGCTACCAAGGCGAAAACTATGATACCATGGATGCCGAGGCTGCTCAAATCCCACCTGGTTGCGAGGGGGTAAGCATGGTTCCGGATTTCTTAGCGTCTGGTGAGACTACTGGCTCCATCAATGGATTAGTCCTTGGTAGAAAACGTGGGCACATCTATCGTGCCGCTATGGAAGCCCTCTCTCTTCGTCTAAAATCACGCCTGCTCCGCTTGGAATCTGTGGGCGGATTCAAGAGCGAATGCTTAATTTTGGTAGGTGGCGGTGCTAAAAATAAAATTTGGAACCAAATGCGTGCTGACATCCTTCATCTCCCGGTGAAAGTCTCTGAGGTCGCTGAAAGTACAGTTTTAGGGGCATCTATGTTTGCTTTTGCTGGTGCCGGTGTCTACCCATCACCTGAAGCCGCTAGAGATAGTTTTGGTATCACCTATCAAACATACCATCCCGGTTCTCAAGAAGAAGCCTACAATTCTCTTTTTAATTAACAACATACATAACACATACAATATCATGTCTGAAGATTGGTCTATTAACCCACCTCTACCGGATCTTATTTTCCCTTGGGAAAAGTATAATCCGGTAACTCCTGAAGAAGTAAACGAATTTTTTAATTCTCCGGAAGTAACAGTTATTAAAGAACGAATGGTTGACATGGGGCGTCGTCTCTGGAACCGTGAATATGTAGACGGCAATGGTGGCAACATTTCTGTTCGTGTTGCACAAAACCTCGTCCTTTGCTCCCCTACTCTCTGCTCAAAAGGCTTTATGAAAGTCGAGGACATTTGCATGGTTGATATGGAAGGTCGCCAAAAAGCCGGTATCCGTCCATCAACAAGCGAGGTTAAAACTCACATTGCAATGATGAAGTCCGTGGGGGTGAATTCTTGCATTCACGCTCACCCACCGCACTGTAATGCTTTCTTGTTTGCTGGACAGGTTCCGCCATCCGGCATTAATCCTGAAGCAGACATTTTCCTGGGTCAAATTCCGCTTGCTCCATACGGTACTCCCGGTTCCCCAGAGACAGCAAAGGCTGTAGCCGAAGCCGCTAAACAGTCTACTGTTGTATTTATGGAAAACCATGGTGTTATCAGTGGTGCTCGCCACGTTGAAGAAGCCGAATGGTTCATGGAAAATGCTGATGCCTACTGCAGAATGGTTCTGATGGCAGGTTTGCATAAAGCTCCATTAAATCAAGTTGGTCCTGAAGGTGTTGCAGACTTCTTGTCTATCCGCCAGGCTATCGGTTACTCCGTTCCAGAAAACCAACCTCTTTATAATACAGAAACATTTGCCGGTTACCAACTCGGTAAGTCTGGTAAATAAAACCTCTCTGTCTTCTTTGAAAAAAGGGAGCATCTCGTCTCCCTTTTTTCAAAATTGAATTTTTCTCTCATTATTTGAGAATTTTCCACTTCTCCGGTGTATTAGTATATAAAGAAATCAAAATTTGTGATGAGTATTAAAAATTTCTTTATATCATTTAGTTGTGTTTGTGTAGCTTTATTCTCTCTTTCCCATACAATGGCACAGTCACCGGACGAACTACTAAAGCGGCAGTGTCGCTCAGTTCATGGTCATTTTCTACAGCTTCCCAAACCGGCATCTGCTCTATACAATGTCGTTATTCCGTTAAAATCGGCTCCCGGTACATATTTTTGTGCAATGAATTTCGATGATGGCTACATCGGATTTCAAGAATTAGCCAATGGCAAAAAGGTTATTATCTTTTCCATTTGGGATCCCATTCCTCATGGTGATAATCCCCATGATGTGCCGGAAAACGAAAGAACTCAACTTGTTGAGCTCGGTAAAAATGCTAGGACAAGTCGCTTCGGTGGTGAAGGTACAGGTGGTCAAAGTTTTATCGACTATGATTGGAAATTAGGTGAAAAAATGCAGTTTTTTGTATGCCTAAAAAAGAAAGGTAATTTCAAGACAATCGCCGGATATTTCTATAACAATCATACAAAATCTTTTGAACTTATCTCTAAATGGCGAACCCACTCATCGCAAAAAGAATTATCTTTCGCTGTCGGCTTTATTGAAGATTTCCGCCGTAATTACAAGTCTACTCAATTCGAGCGTACAGCTCTATTCGGGCCATGTTTTGCTTTTAAGGATGGCAAGTGGTCTTATAATACAGAAGTTGGGTTCACAGGCGATTCAACTCCATCCCCTCACGTCAAAGCAGAGATTCAGCCCAATGGCAGTTTACTGATGCAAACCGGGGGTAAAACCGAAATTTCAGATTTCAAACTTTTTTCTTCAAGTCAACTACCAATGAACATTTCACCGGTAGTTCCGTCTAATGAATTAAATAACCTCATCAATAAATTATAAGTTTTCATCATGTCTACCGCAGGTTGGATTACAATGTTGGTTTCTATCATCGGTGTCGTCATCGCCACTGTTTGGGCGTACTATAAAGTTCTTTCTACACCAGAGGAAACAGAGCACCTTTCTAGTCCTAATCCACCCATGCCTGATGAGGAAAATTAATTCTCTAACCTTTTCACCCGTTAAAAAAAATGGCGTCCCCGGTGAGAATCGAACTCGCATTTGCCCTTTAGGAGAGGGCCGTTCTATCCGTTGAACTACGGGGACGCTTCAAAACCAAGGGCAGAATAATAGGTTTGCCCATGCTTCTCAAGCAAAAAGCCTGACACCACTTATGCCTTATCTAAATCGCATAACGACAAAGACACACAACCTCTACTACCTATAGTAGCTAGTGCGTTTTGCTATATCGCTTTTTAAGCATTTCAAAAACATTAGCTGGCACATAGCGACTTACTTGAGATTCCCACCCCTCAGGACCAATTAAACCTTTGACCATACTCGAAGACAATTCTGCAGATTCACGCGGTGGCATCAGAAAAACCGTACAAATTTGAGGTGCCATATCTGCATTTATGTGTCGCATTACTCGTTCATATTCATAGTCCTGAGTACTTCTAATGCCACGTAGCATAAATGAGACTTCATGTTCACGGGCAAAATCTACCAAAAAGCGATTTTGAAATGCAGCGATTCGGACTTCGGGCATATCAGACAAAGCAACTCGTAGCATTTCTATTCGCTCATCATGAGAAAAAGTATAGTGTTTATCCGGGTTATCCCCCAGAGCAACAATAAGTTCATCAAACATCTTTGCCCCTTGTCTAATCATCCACAAATGACCATTTGTCAGTGGGTCGAAACTGCCGGCATATACAGCTATTCTCTTCATAAATTTTAGATACCTGTTCTTATTCGCTCTAGTCGATTATCCCATAACGAAATAATCGACTATTAAGAATCAATTACATGTGAATAGCATTCCCCTCAGATGCTAACATTGATTCATGTATTGCTTCTGAGAGTGTTGGATGAGCAAAAATGGTGGCATGTATGTCTTCGTCTGTCAATTCAGCTTGCAAACTAATCCCCATGGCGGCAATGAGTTCGGTTGCTTCAGGGCCTACAATGTGAGCTCCTAGTAATTCACCATTTTTAGCACCATATAGTGTTTTCACAAATCCATCTGGTTCCCCTGCAGCCACCGCTTTACCTATGGCTTGGAATGGGAATTTACCGACTTTATAGTCCACACCGGCTTCTTTCAAAGCACGTTCTGTCTTACCTACAGATGCCACTTGTGGGTAACAATAGGTACAGCTTGGGAAGAAACCTACCTGCTTAGGACTATAATCTGCATTAAACATCCCCTCTACTGCTTGCACTGCCTCAAATGTTGCAGTATGGGCCAAAAGCACCCCACCTATAACATCACCGGCGGCATAAACACCGGGCATTGATGTTGCATATCGCTCATTTACTTTTATAAATCCTTTGTCAGTCAATTCCATACCAGGATTTGTCGGCACAACAGGCTTCACACCAATGGCTACTAAACAAACATTGGCTTCAATCTCTGATTCTTGACCACGACTATTTGTTACCTTTGCTTTTACTAATCCGTCGCAAGTTTCAACAACACTAGCAACTGATGCTCCGGTCATTACCTTTATCCCTTGCTTCTTAAAAGCTCTTTCCAATGTCTGACATGAATCATCATCTTCATTTGGAAGGATTCTCGGTAATGCTTCTATCAATGTTACCTTAGTGCCAAATGAATTATAAATATAAGCAAATTCTGTACCTATTGCTCCAGAGCCGATAATAATCATACTATCTGGGCGTTTTTCAAGTACCATGGCTTCACGAGACCCGATAATCGTTGAACCATTAAGAGGCAAGCTAGGAACTGTACGAGTGACACAGCCTGTACATATCAAGATGTTTTTCCCTTCTAAGACAGTAACTTCTCCCGCAGCATTTTTTACTTCTACCTTCCCATCACCTAACAAAGTCGCCTCACCACTTACAGATTCTACCTTGTTTTTCTTAAACAAGAAACCTACCCCTGCGGCTAATCTGTCACTCACCTTTCTTGAACGCCCAATGACTTCAGCCCAATCCACACTCACTCCTTCCACAGTCATGCCAAATTCAGAGGCGCGTTCTGTTACTGTTTTATATGCCTCGGCATTTTTTAACAAAGCTTTCGTTGGTATACACCCCCAGTTCAAACACGTACCCCCTACTCTCTCTTTTTCAACACACACAACGCTTTTTCCTAACTGAGCAGCACGAATTGCCCCTACATAACCGGCAGGGCCTCCGCCAATCACAATTAAATCGTATTCCATACCCTTATTTTATACCCTCTCTCCCCCTTATATGTAAAGAAGTATAAGCTTCATCGACCATTTTTTTCGTTCATCTATTGCCTCAATAATAATGAAACCTAAGAAAGATTTTTTATAGGATTATAAAACATTATGTATTTTTCTCAAAATAGTTTTATTATCAACTTATAAACTTAATGTTACAAAAGAATTACACACAACCCTCTGCATCATCGCTTATTTGCACTGGCATGACAAGAGAATAATTACTACATATCTCACTGCGAGATTTACAGTTCAGCAACTTTATGCAACAATGACACACAGAGTATATGAAATGGATTTATCTAGCACTAATTTACTTAAGTAGTTCTGTTCTTCAAGCCCAAGAATCAGTACCACAAGGGTTTCAATCATGTGATATTCCTATTAATTCCAAGACCCAGCCGTTAATGAACAACAAGCTGGATCAAAGCACTCCTCTCAGCACAGCCAAATCATATCTCAACGTTTTGGCATCCAGTCAATCATGGCAGTATATTTCGCAAAGCCCCTTGATTGCAACATCTCCATTTATACTTCCGGCAAAACAAAAAGCTATTTTTTCTCGTATTTCAACCATTCGTAATTTTATTCCAGCCCCTGGTTTAGGACCGGAGGCTTTTGTTGATGAATCCACGATTCTTGTCAAAGATAATCTGGCCATTGCCTATATCATAACCCCCAGCAAAACAAACCCATATCTATATGCGGCCACAGCAGTAGCTCTCGTAAAAAAAGGAGAAAAATGGTATGTTTCTCTCACTCCTGGGAGTTTTGAAAACACATTTTTACCATTTGATGATACCATTCGCCAAAACGCTGAGCAACTTTCTCAAGAGGGACGAAAAAAAATCTATGCTATTGCAAATAAACACACATTACAAGCTGGAATTAATGCCCTAGAAACTATATCAAAATATCGAAATGATTATATCAAAAACAAATCTGATGCAGAGATAAAGAAAGAATTTATTCGTTGCGTCAAAGGGAATGACCCGGCCACTATAGCTGCCTTTATCGTAAAACCTCCCTATTTAGAAAAATCCATCACTAAAACTAATAGACTATCGCCCATTGTCACTGCATTACGCCTACAAGATAAACAACCGGAAAATATCAGCGTAACACAGCCAACCCTACTAAGCTACCTAAATCACCCAAATACCATTATTGTCCCACTTAAGCCTCACTCGGATGATAATTTACCACCTCCGTCATGGAATAATGTTCACCCTGACAGAAACGAAAAAAGTAGCAATAACGTAGAAAAACACAGCTTCGGTACATTTTCTATATTGCCACCTCGCATGAGTATGCCTCCGGAGTATCGTGATGCAGCATTTATCTATCGTTATACCCTAACTAAAATAACAGACCCCTCTGATAATCAACCTGTATTTGGTATGCAAATACAAACAAATTTTCGCAGTTGGGACGTCATCAATGATACAAATACAACACAAAGAATCATCTCTGAATTTCATGACTACTATCCGCTCCTCGCTTCTCCCACAGTTGAAGATTGCTTAAAAAATCTAGGTTCAGCCATTCTCAATGGCGACACTCTTACCGGCATACGCATGCTAAATCCGGACTATTTTCAATCTCCGGAAAAGTTCCAAAAGGGCATGAAAATGTTAAAAACAGCCTATTCAGCAGTTTCATCAAACAACTATTCCGGTGCCACAAAAAGACTCTTCCCGCAACAATCTAGGGCTACTTATCACTTCATCAATAAAGATAATGTAAAAGCAACTTTATCATGGAAATTTAACCCCAAAGCCCCCAATTGGACTTCTCGCGTCAACCTTTATTTTATCAATATCAAAAATAAAGGTTGGCTATTACAAAATGTCGATATGGGTAATTTCTTACCAATTCACTAATAAACATTTTTATAACAATGATGCACCTCCCAATCAGACCACGACGTAACCGCAAATCTGCAAACATTAGAGAACTCATTTGCGAAACCTCTATCTCTCCCAAACATCTCATCTATCCGGTTTTCATTCATGAGGGCGATGATAATCAGCCAATTTCCTCACTTCCCGGATGCACCAGATGGAGTATTCCCGGATTAGTTGAAGAAGCTAAACGTCTCGTCGATTTAGGTATTCGTACGATTGATTTATTTCCGGCTATTCCTGATAGCAAAAAAACACCAGATGCTATAGAAGCTCTCAATCCGGAGGGCTTAGTCCCACGAGCTATATATGCTCTAAAAGACGCTGTACCTGATTTGACTATCATGACAGATGTGGCTCTAGACCCTTATAATTCAGATGGTCACGATGGCTTAGTTGAATTCCGTGCCGATGGAACTATGGAAATCCTTAATGACGACACCGTAGAAATTCTTTGTCAACAAGCACTTTGTCATGCCGATGCAGGTGCAGATATTATTTCACCGAGCGATATGATGGACGGTCGAGTGGCAGCCATCCGTGCCACCCTCGATTCTGAAGCTTTAGATGACGTCTCTATCATGGCTTATACGGCTAAATATGCCAGTGCCCTCTACGGTCCATTCCGTGGGGCTCTAGAAAGTGCTCCTAAATCAGGTGATAAAAAGACCTACCAAATGGACCCCGCAAATATTCGCGAAGCCATGCGTGAAGCCCAACTAGACGAAGCAGAGGGGGCAGATATTTTAATGGTCAAACCTGCTTCTATTTACCTTGATGTAATTGCGGCAATGCGAAATCACGTAACCCTCCCCATAGCCGCATATCATGTGAGTGGTGAATATCTGATGATTAAGTCTGCCGCCGCTTCCGGATGGTTAAATGAAAAGGCGACAGTATTAGAAACCCTCACTTCCATTCGTCGTGCCGGAGCAGATATGATTCTTACTTATTATGCACCTCAAGCGGCAGAATGGTTAAATGAGTTAAGGTAAATACAGGAGACACTTATTCTGTTATCATAATGTTACCTAAAACCAAAACCTTTCGCTATACAAACGACAGGAATTATGCTTCTATAAAATTATGATAACAGGTGCATACACGATTCTCATCGCCGAAGACGATTCCGGCATTAGAGAAGCTCTACAAGATTCCTTGACTGCAAAAGGCTTCATTGTTTTGTCTGCAGAGGATGGAGCTACCGCTTTATGGGCTGTACGAGAAAGAAATTTTGACCTTGCTCTACTAGATGTAGCCATGCCCAAAGCTGATGGTTTTCAAGTTCTCAGTTACATCACTAAAGAACGCCCTGGCACACCAGTCATTATGCTAACCGCCAGAGGTGAAGAGGATGATAGAATCATGGGCCTTCAATTAGGAGCTGATGACTACATCGTCAAACCATTTAGTATTCGCGAACTCATCGCCAGAATCGAGGCTGTGCTTCGTCGTTCTCCGGAACGGGCTCGTCCCATAAATGAAATTTCTCTCCCAGATGCTCAATTAGATTCTGTCTCTCGACAAATCACATTTAATGATGGAACTACGGATAATCTAACTAAGCGAGAATTTGACTTACTTAGCTACTTAGCTACACACCCCAACCGCATTATTACCAGAGATGAACTTTTACGACGCATTTGGAATGTAGACCCTCGCATTACAGAAACTCGCTCGGTAGAAATGACAATTACCCGATTAAGGGAAAAATTAGGCTCTGCCGCATCTTGTTTAGAAACGCTACGTGCTCAGGGCTACCGCTGGAATCCTCCCATTCCTTCATAAATTTTCCACACACCAAATGCACAAATTTCTTCGCATTTCACTCTTATCTATTAGCCTACTACTAGTTATTAGTATGTTGGCTTGGATTAGTAATGAACTCTACCACCAATCAACACAAACTTCTCTAGCTGAAAGAAATATAAAAATTAAAGAACTCGTACAGGAAGCAAGACATCACATCGAACGCTCTCTCTCTGCATTTATTACATTTGAGCAATCTAGAGGGTATTACGAATATCAAACACAAATCCCTCATAAACGCCCCTATGATCAGCGTCTAGATCCACCACTCCCTCATGAAGTCACTTCAGAATCTCCTCTTTGTTCCTACCTTCCCTCTCCGGTAAAGGCTTATATTCAAATCACCCCACAGGGGGAAATTTCCGGACCGGCAATTCAGCAAGAGATAATCGATTCTCTCAATAAATCACCTAATCTTTATAAAGCTCTCAACAATAAAATTAAAACACTTACCTCTCTTCCCTCAAGCGGTGATTTATGGGTCGATTTGGCAAATGAAATGCTTCATAAAGGAAGTACGCCTCCTCCGGCAAAACAAGGTGAGCTTACTCGTATCTCCGGTATTAGTTCCTTTGTGCCTGTTACTCATGATAATAAACTTTTTATTTTACGCAAACTATACACGAACCGTGGGGATTTCATCCAAGGGGCATTGCTAGATTTAGAACTTCTCTCTATCCCTAAACATATTAAGTCGGCTCTTCCTTATTGCTATGTAAATACCTATAATTGGTCTACTACAAATAAGTTACCCCATCACGACCCAAATGCACAATTCTTTCATACCGTGCCACTTATCTTTTTTCCCGGGGATAAAATTAACATTTCCACTTCCTCTAATTCTCAAATACTAAACTGGACTCTACTACTCATTTGGAGTCTTGTTTTATTAGGTTCTGCCGGACTTATTTGGCTTTTACTCCATTCATTTAGGCTTCAGGAACGTCAAGCTGAGTTTGTATCTGCTGTTACCCATGAGTTACGCACTCCGCTTACTTCTGTTTCATTATTTGCCGAGTTGTTACTTGAAAACAATGTCCCTGAACAAAAACGCAATAGTTATTACGAAAAAATTCTCTCCGAATGCCATCGTTTAGAGCATTTAGTTGAAAACGTACTTGCTTATTCTCGACTTCAACGGAAAGCCATACCTCGAGCCAAAGATTTTCTCACTTTACAGGAATTATTTGAACCACTGGCAGAAAAAATCGAACGCCGTCTTCTAGCTGAAGAAATGAGTTTTTCATGGGTTCTTGCCCCGAATATTCGTATTCTTCCCATTAAAACAGATGCCCTAGCTGTCGAACAAATCCTTGATAATTTAACAACAAATGCCATTAAGTACGCAAAAGTTCCAAACGCCAAAATCCATCTCACTATTCAGGCAGACACTCGCTTTATCCTCATTCGTTTCAGAGATAATGGTCCGGGCATTGAACCAAGCAAAAAAAAGCTTATTTTCAAACCATTCCGCCGCGCCAGCTCAGCTGCCGAAAGCAAAAAACCTGGTGTTGGTCTTGGTCTTGCATTAGCTAGAGAACAAGCACGTTCTTTAGGGGGCGATTTAAAATTAGAAGCAGCTGGGGTTTCCGGGGCTTGTTTCTTACTTACGCTTCCTAAAGCTTAGTGAATTCAATTCTATTTAAAACTTAGCAAAACCAACTTGATTTTATCATGACCCAAAAGGGCAGAATATCTTCTTCCCTTTCCGTCAAATTCGCGTAAAATCCGGCTCTCCTTTTTATTTTTAGAAACATGAAGAACCTTCTATCAATAGAACAGCTTTCCGGTGACGAAATCAAGGAATTGCTAGCCCTAGGACATAAGTTAAAAGCAGAGCGTGGCAATCACTCTTCTTTACCCCTTAAAGGGCAAACTTGGGCATTAATTTTCTCCAAATCATCTACTCGTACACGAGTTTCTTTTGAAGTCGGCATTAGCGAACTCGGTGGTCGCCCCATGTTTCTATCAATCCATGATATTCAACTCGGGCGTGGCGAACCTATTAAAGACACAGCTCGCGTTTTAGGCAGAATGATTCATGGTGCGGCTATTCGCACCTATGGTCAAACGGAAGTAGAAGAATTTGCTTCATTTTCCGGTATTCCGACCATCAATGCTCTTACTGACGAAGAACACCCCTGCCAGATTTTAGCCGATTTACTCACAATCGAAGAACTTTATGGTGTAGGTTCTTGGAAAGATATGAAAATCTCCTTCGTTGGTGATGGTGATAATAATATGTCTCGTTCATGGATGTGGGCCGCTAAACACCTAGGCTTTACTCTAGCTATAGGTGCTCCTACAAATTACTTACCCATGGAGGACTATCGCAAACACCTTAACTGCGACAATATTATCTTTACAACCGACCCTGCCGAAGCTGTTCGCGATGCTACCATCATCAATACTGACGTATGGCTTTCTATGGGGCAGGAAGCAGAAGGTATTTCTAAAGAAAAACATTTCTACCCCTATCAGGTAAATAAGGAACTCCTTTCTCTTGCCGCTCCGAATCACTCTGTATTCCATTGTTTACCTGCATATCGTGGCAAGGAAATCACAGAGGATGTCCTTGAAGGCTTTGCCCCTGTCATTTTCCGCGAAGCTGAAAACCGTGTCCATGCTCAAAAGGCAGTACTTGCCACTTTGGCAAATTCTCGCAACGCATAATTCTTCATTCTCTGCTTATGAATTACGAGGAGCGATTACAGGAGTTACTGGATGAGCTAGACCTCTTTGAGGACTGGACTGAACGCTATGAATATATCATCAGTCTTGGGAAAAAACTCGCCCCTTTGGACGATGTTTACAAAACAGATGATGCTCTCATTAAGGGCTGCCAATCTCGCGTTTGGCTTCATACTGAGCCTAAGGGCGACATATTACTTCTAAGTGCAGATAGTGATTCTCTTATCACTAAAGGGCTTATTGCTATTTTTATCCGCTTACTTTCCGGGCTAACCCCGTCAGAAATCATTGCGGCCGATATGTCCGGTCTTGATAAAACAGGTCTTAAAGACCATTTAGCTCCTACCAGAGCTAATGCTCTAAACTCTATGTCTGGCCAAATTAAACAAGCTGCCGCACAGATGCTTTCTTGTCAGTAAACCCGTTTTCAGCTAAAAATATCAATTTTATCGCCTCATTTCCGAATAGATGGGGCGATTTTTTTGTACAAATAAATTCGTTTCTCCAGACAATAAAAAACAGAGTGGTTATAAAAAATTCTCCTTTAGCAGAGTCACATACCACTCTACCAAAGGAGAAAAGGAGGAAACAAATAAACCTAGTAGTTTAATTCACCCTTAAGCACTTGTTGTTCAAATTCGGCCACATTGACCACTTGTCCGGTAAGACGAGCGTGCTCAACGGCAAAAGCCATCACATGCGAGTGTGCAGATGCTTCAATTGATGTCGTCATGTCTGCCGATGAAGCCACCGTACACATATCGCTATAAAGAGACTCCATCAAGCCCCAGTCACCACCGCCGTGCCCTTGATAACCACCAGACAAATCTTCTAACTCAACAACGCGAGTTTGCCCCCCAAAATGAGGAGTGACTGAAATTTCACCAGGGCCGTTTTCCTTATAGAAAACACCGGCTCGAATTTTTCCCTTTGTTCCATAAATTTCAATATGTCGACCTTGCTCAAAAGCAGTCATGGTAAATGTGCCGGTTAAGCCCCCCTCAAAATTCATAATAGCCACTTGGTGGTCAGGCTGATTATTATCACATTGGAACTGATCTCGGCCCCATGGTGATGTTTTTAACCATTCGTAAACTTCTTCGACACTTGCCTCATGAGCACGGTCGTACACCATAGCTAACCATCGACGTAACTCTTCCTCCGTAGTATAACGTCGAGCATCATAGGGGTCCTCACCTACCGGGGACTCCCACTCGACACATCTCTCAGAGCGTGGCTTGGCAAGTGACTTTTTCGTGAAATAAGTCAACTCGCCAAAGCTGGCTACTGATAGGCACTTACGCCCCATAAGCCAATAGAGGATATCCATATCATGGCAGCATTTAGCCACAATCATGGGCGTAGATGTTTTACTATTCCCCCAATGTCCTCGCACAAAGGAATGAGCAAAGTGGAAAGCACCCACCCCTTCGTTAGCGTTAAAAGTAATAACCTCACCAATTTCCCCACTATCAATTATTTTCTTAATAGCACGATAAAATTGCGTATAACGTAATACGTGGCAAACCACTACGCGTCGATTTAAACTTCCGGCTAAATCACGTAATTCCAGAGCTTCGCGAAGGGTTTTGGCAATGGGTTTTTCCAGAAGTACATTGTAACCAATTTCCAAAGCCTTTTTGCATGGTCCATAGTGGTAATCATCTTGCGTACCAATAATGGCCACATCTGCTAATCGTGGCTGGGAAAGCAACTCCTCTGCACCGGAAAACATTCGTATAGTGGCTCGCTCACTTTCAGGGGCAAAATCACGAACTTTCTCTGCACGTACTCGCACAGGGTCAGCGGCGGCAACGATTCGATATTGCTCCTGCTTTTCCATGGCAAGCTTCATATAAGTGCGAGTACGAGACCCACAACCGATACCGACAAGGGATAAACGATGGTTCGTAGTCATAATTTTTAAGGATAATGTTAAAGTATACCAGACTTAATCAACAACGCATCTGCATTGGGCTCACGTCCCATAAAGTCACGATAAAGTTCTGCGGCAGGCTTACTATTCCCCTTACTAAGAATGCATCGTCTGAAATCTCGTCCTGTGACAGGATTTAGTACACCTTCTGCCTTAAATCGGCTGAAGGCATCTGCCTCAAGAACTTCTGCCCACTTGTAAGAATAATATCCGGCAGCATAGCCCGTTGGATCCGCAAATATGTGAGTCAATCGACGAGCTACAGAAGGTGCTTTTTCTGTTAAAGGAATACGATAATCAGACAAAATTTTCTCATCTGCTTCTTCAATTCCCATGCCTTGATACAAATGACGATTCACGTGCAATTCTAAATCGAGCTTCCCAAAGCATAATTGACGCATAAATGCAGTAGCACTCATGTAATTACGAGCGGCAAGCATTCTGTCAAATAACTCTGCCGGTATCTTTTCACCTGTTTCATAGTGTCTTGCAAATAAATCCACAGACTCGCGTTCCCAGCACCAGTTCTCATTAATTTGCGATGGTAACTCCACGAAATCCCATGCCACATTGGTGCCGGCTAATGACTTAACTTCTACATCAGAAAGTAGCTGATGAAGCAAATGCCCAAACTCATGGAATATGGTTTCTACTTCCATGTGAGAAAGTAAAGCAGGCTTATCACCCACCGGTTTGGTCATGTTTCCCACCATTAACCCTAAATGCGGAATTCGTGATGCTCCATCCTGTGGTGGCAAACCACAGCTTAAATAATTCATCCATGCACCGGCACGCTTTGAATCACGCGGATGCCAGTCTGCATAGAAAGAACCTAAATGCTCACCTGTCTCTGTATCATGAATTTCATAAAATAGTACATCAGGATGCCAAACTTCTACCACGCCATCAGGCAATTCTCCAGTCTCTCCGGTTTTAATTGCCATCGTTGGTTTTTCGGTTACGCGAATTCCATAAAGGGTTGAATAAATGGAAAATAACCCATTCATCACATTCTGAACGCTGTAATAGGGTCGCAAATCTTCATCGTCAAAATCATATAGCTCACGACGTCGTTTTTCTGCCCAATATGAAGTTTCCCAAGGAGCAAGCAATTTGACCTGTTGCCCGGTTTTTTCTTCTTTATACATTCGAACTGCTTCCATGTCGGCTAAGAATGCAGGCAGAACTTTGTCATGCAAATCATTAATAAAGTTAAGAGCGTTTGTTCCATTCCCTGCCATTCTGCGAGATGTAGCATAATCTGCAAAACACTTATAGCCAAGCAAAGCGGCTTTACGTTCTCGAAGGTCCAGTATTTCATTAATGAGGGATTCATTATCGTACTCACCATCTTTGCCAATAGTACCACTCCCTTCCCAAACCTTGCGTCTCAACTCATCTGAGTCTGCAAATTGCATCACGGGTTGCGTAGATGTGAATTTCTGTGTAAATCGCCATTTGGGCGAGTCTTCTGTTCCATACCCCATGGCTAATGCCTCTAAACGAGCCCCTTCTTTTGCAGAATCCGGTAAGCCGGAAAGCTCAGCTTCATCGTCGATGATAAGTTCCCATGAATTAGTGGAATCCAATACATTTTCCGCAAATTTCTTAGTCTTTAGAGACAACTGAGATTCGATTTCAGCATATTCAGGTTTCAAATCATCCGGCAAATCTGCCCCACTCTCTCGAAAATCTTTGAGAGTTTCTTGTACAAATCTTTGTTTTACCGGCGAAAGCGTCTTTACCCACTCACATTCGGCGGCGGCTTTCAAAACTTTCCATAGAGCCGGATTTAATGAAACAGAGGATGAAAAGACGACAACTTCGGGCATTACCTCGGCTATTGCCTCTCGCTGAGCAGGCTCATCATTCACCGAGTCTAAGTGCATGACCAGTCCCCAAGCTCGCATCAATTCTTCAGAGGCTTTTTCGAGGGCACCAAATGTGCTTTCATAAGTTAAAGCCATTAAATCTTGATTACAAATGGTCTCTATGTTTTCTTTGGCGTGTTCGATTGCCAAAAGGATATCTGGTTTGATAAATTCCGGAGTCAATTTTGACCAGGAAATTAAGAAATTTTTATCTAAATACGGATGGTTCATCTTATGATTTTGGTTGTTTTTTGAGAAGACTTTGAGCATTTTCCATTGTTGCTAAAACCCCGGCATGATTCGGGAATCGCTTCAGCCCTTGAGTACAGGCCTCAATGGCTTTTTGATATTGTTTGGTGGTTAAATAATGCTGTGCCAACCTCCACTCTAGAGGATAGGGCACTAATGGAGGATACAAACATTTGTCGTATTGTTGGTTTGCTACGGCCTCACTTAACCACAATTCGGCAGAATCCGGAAAACTTAGAGCTCGCACCTCGGCTCCATATATGGCCACGAATTGCAAAATACGCTCCAAATGAAATTGATGATACATGTGGTCCAAGTCCGTGGCATGATATAATTGCATGACCACTTCTTGCATCTTGTCAAACTGAGTTAAAGGGGCTAATGCGTTCCCTCTCTTTTTTTCATAAAATGCCGTTTGATACGCATGACACAAAGATTGTACTAATTGCGGCGTAGCCGAACATTCTTTAGGCAAAGGGGCTGGATTTGCTTTTAGTACCAACACTTGGTTTGGTAACTGTGGTCGAGCCAATAATAATCTCAACTGTAAGGTTCGCCCTTCCCACATTTGAAATAAAGACCCAACAGATTTTGGATATTTACCCTCTACTCGTACTTGAACGACTTTGGCGGCTAGTTTATCTGCTGTGTCGTAATGCCCTGCACAAAATTCTGCCACAGCACGATAGCTGATTGCTCTGTACCATGCTAAATTTCGTGCACGCGGAATACGAAATCTCTTTTCATTCTGAAGTGCCAGTTTTTCTGCCGTTTGGAATGATTGAGAGGCTTTGATATAATCACCACGACGGAATTGTAAATGCCCCAGTAATTGATAACACGATGTTGATTCCGTATGGAGAGCAACTAATTTTTCTGCCTTTGCAAACGTAGCATCACTAATCTGTTCGGCGAATGCTTCTTGATACGCACTAGTAAATAATGCTGCGACTGACTCCGGATGCTGTTCTAAGTATTTATCTATTATCTCTTTTGCCTGGCGATTCCGTTCTTCCTCCCCCTCCGGATCACCTGATTGAGCTCGTAGTAACGATGCATATATCATCGTGGCATACGGGTCGCGTTTCCATTCCTCACAGATTTTTTTTGCACATAATACCGTTGCCTTGGAATTTGATTCATTCTGCACAGAAGAAAAGACTAAACCTGCATATGCTTTTTCTTTGGGTATACACATCGGGGACTGCACCAGCTTAGCAATAGCATCGTATGATGCTTTTACCGGTGATAAATAATCCGTATCATATCCACTCAAACACATAAGCATCCCACAATGTGCCATGAGACAATTTGGATCCAGCCTCAAGGCCATGCGAAATTTCTCGTATGCAATCACATCCTCGCAAAGAATAATCAGTGTTAGCCCTTCAAGTACAAGTTTATGGGCCATGGGTGAAATCGTACTCACTGCCATACTATCCACCCACGGGGGGAGCTGTACTTTTTGAGCTGGTACTCCGGCTAAGCGTACAGCATCCTGCCATGAACGCAATGATGGCGAGTTTAACCAATCTAAGCCTAAGCCAAATGCTTGTCCGGACATAGCCAATGACAGCAATAAGGAGCCAAATAAATTGATACTCGCCTTCATTATTGATGAATGCCTAATTATTCTTACATTCGGTCAGGTAATTGGATACCCAATAACCCTAAACCATGCTTGAGTGTTCGAGCACATAGCTCGCATAAAGCTAAACGTGTGTAACGTACGTCGCCTTCAGATTTAAGCACCGGGCAAGCTTCATAGAATGAATGGAATGCCTTTGCTAAATCAAATAAATATGCAGCCAAAATATTCGGACGACAATCGTCTAACACAGCTGGCACTACTTCACCATAGCGGGCTAGTAATCGAGAAAGATGAATTTCCGCATCTTCCGTCAATGTGAGCGGTGCTGACCAGTCATGTTGCTCATTTTCCAGCTTTCGGAAAATAGAACGAACTCGTACGTATGAGTTTTGTAAATAGGGTGCAGTATCGCCTTGTAATGCAAGCATCTTATCCCAGTTAAACACATAATCGGTCATGCGGTTCTGTGATAATTCCGCAAATTTAACTGCTCCTATACCCACAATTTCTGCCACTTTCTTTTTCTCGTCTGCATCCATATCCGGGCTTTTTTCCTCAACGACACGTGTGGCTCGCTCAATGGCTTCAGTAAGAACATCCTGCAATGAAACTGATTCACCGGAACGTGTCTTAAAGGGCTTGCGATCCTCACCCAGAATGGAACCAAAGGCAATGTGTCTATAGTCACCATCCATGCCTCGACGGCGTTGAGTGGCAAAAATCTGACGGAAGTGCTGAGCCTGAGGTGCCCCTACTACGTACCAAATAGAATCTGCCTGCCAATTCTTAATGCGATAATCAAGTGTAGCTAAGTCTGTTGTTGCATAGAGAAAACCACCGTCTGCTTTACGAATAATGCAGGGCATAGCTTTCCATTCACCTTTTTCTTGTACCAAGAAAGGATCGTCCTGTGGCGGTACGGAGCCATCAGAAAATACACATATAGCTCCATCACTTTCCTGTGCCATACCGGAGGCAAGCATCCCATCTACCAAAGGCCCCAAATCATCGTTATAAAAACTTTCCCCTAGCCAGTAGTCAAAGTGAATGTCTAATTGTTTGTAAATCTTCTTTAATCCTGTTTTTGATACTTCTACACAGCGTTCCCAAATGCCAAGGTTTTCGACATCACCTGACTGCAATTTCACCAACTCAACCTTACAGGTGTCTAACAATTCCGGTGTTTCTTTGCATCGTGCATTGACTTCCTTGTAAACGCGAAGCAGTTCTTCAATCGGGTCTTGCTCTAAGGCACTATGGTCCAAAATGTTTTTCCACCCCCAGAGAATCATACCAAACTGCGTTCCCCAGTCACCAATGTGGTTATCTGTAATGACATTATGCCCCACAAATCGTGCAACTCGTGCCAATGTATCACCGATAATTGTTGAGCGAATATGCCCAACGTGCATTTGCTTCGCTACATTGGGAGCTGAAAAGTCTATGACTATCGTCTTTGGCTCGGTGATGGCTTCTACTCCTAGACGAGCATCTGCCAACATGGAACTTAATCGTGCTGCAAAAAACTCAGGTCGAATTCGAAAGTTGATAAACCCGGGACCGGCAATTTCAAGTGTGCATACATCACAATCACCCATTTGCTCAACTACTTGCTGTGCTAAGGCACGAGGGTTCGTGCGGCATTGTTTTGCAAGAACCATCGCAGCATTGCTCTGATAATCACCAAAACGTAAATCTGCTGAGGGGGTCACACTTGCACGAAATTCACTCGGTAAAGAATCACCAAGTACTGACTTTAATGCTCCGGATAACTTTTCTTCAAGTATGGTTGGAATGATCATGTCTGCCCTCTATAAAGCTACATTCAAACGATTAGGTCAAGGCACATCTACTATCAAGACAGCCTTTTTCTGTCGCCATCTGACTCACTTCCCCCCTCTTCAACTCTTCTCATAATTTTCTTCCCCCCCTGCAAACCTATATATCTCTCGATTTTTTCAAGAGTTTAACTCCCCTACTTGACAGCTTTTTCGTTTTTTGTTATTTTTGTAAATAAGTCAAATGACTTTAATTTAACCCTTTATTAAAATGATGCCTCATTCAACTACTATTTCTTTTCAAGAGTGGCTTAAGGACCACAATGGTGATGTTTCTCAGTTGCTTTTCAGTTGGGATTGGTCGCTTTCGGCTTCTCAATATACACGTGTCCCGGCTCCTACTTATGCTACGACTGTGGCAGAGGTGGAGAGTACTTCTTTCTCTGCTCCTTTGGCGACGGATGCGGATGAGGCTCAAGTAAATGAGCAAACTTGTACCTACGCCTACACACCATTCGGCAGCGTCACAACCAGCGGAGACATCACTCAACCCATCCAATGGAGCAACGAATACTACGACAACGAATTATCCTTAGTCTATTACAACTACCGCCACTATAACCCCGCCGACGGACGATGGATAAACCGCGACCCCATCGCCGAACAAGGTGGCCGGAATTTGTATGCGTTTGTGGAGAATTTATGTCATTCTATTGATTTTAGAGGACTTAACGAAATAATTGTAAGTGGAGGTTGTAATCTTAATCCATACGGCTTAAATGTGTATACAATATATTGGTATACAGATATGCAATATTATACTACACATTTATATAATGCTATTGGATATCTTTTCGATATAAATTACGGATTTCATGATAGAAATTAGGCAAATTTTATTACATCAGCAGAAGAAGAAATCAAAAAGCGAAAGGAAAAAATTAAAGCCAATGAAAAAATAGAATGGTTAGTAGAAAGTCATACTTATTTCATGAGAGCATATTTAGAAGGAAAAAATAATAATCATTATATAAATATAATTAAGAAAAAAGCTCAAGAGTTAGGAGTAAATTTGAGATTTTATAATTCTAAAGACAGTTTGGCGAGGGTAGTTAATACAGTTAGATGGCCAAATTATAATTTTTCCAGAAGAAAATGGGAATTTATAAATGCCACTAGAAAGGGTGATTTGAGAATATCCAGATTTGTTTATTTTGGTCATGGTGCATATGGTTCTATTGTTCCTAATTATCCGTTTAAACATCATGGATATTTAGGATGTGGAACTTTACATAACTATGCATTTAGTATTACCGGCAATGATATTAAAAATGGTATATTTAGAAAAGATGTTTTTATAAAATCTGCAATTGCGATTAGTTGTTCATGTAGAACATCAGGTAAAGAAAAAGAGAATGAAGAAAGTTTTTCATCTATCTGGGCCTCTTATTTTGGTCATGTAATGTATGGCCTTACTGGACGTATGGATTATTCAAATCCAAAATCTCCAGTTCCTTCAAATGATCCAAGTGCCCCATCTCAATGGACTCCATCTAATCCTTTTGAATAAAAATGAACAATCCTTTTAAATTTTGCTATATATGGTTAATGCTTTGTTCTATTTCTATCTACCTTTTATTATGGATACTTCTCCGCCAGCCTCCTAAAGAACCAGTTCTAAGAGATTTGTTTTCTGATTGTTTTTATATAGACTTAATTTTTGTCTCATTTCATTTATGGGGGCTATTATGTTATTATATTAAATTTTCTAAAATAGTTTTTCTTATTTTTTATCCGATTGTATTATTTGTAAACATAGCGATACCTTCAAATTATAACCAAACAGTAATTTATGGTTTCTTTTTCTATGATTCATGTTTCATGAGTATTTTGATAGGTTTAATAGTGGTCGGTTTCATTGCTTTAGGAATTTCGTATTTTTTTGAATTTACAAAGAATGCTTTTAAAGATTTAAAATATAAAAAATATAATTCTGCATTTATAATTGCAATGTATATAATCTTCATTATATACTGCATTTCGAAAGCAATTAACTATAACGTATAACAATTTTGTTATAAATGATAAAAAATGATAGTATAAATCAAAGCAAATAAACGGATAATTATTTTACCAATCAACATATGGGGGTAGTGTAAAAATGTGATTTTTAAATTATCTTAACGAGGAATTCTTTTTATCTTTAGCATAGTACATATATACATTAAAAATTATAAATACCAAGGATTATTATCGCCCCGAGCGAACATACGGATGGTGATGTAACTCAATGGACTTACCATCCGGCTACAGGGCTGGAGTTGAGCAAAGTTTATGCGGATGGCTCAAGTGAGGTTCGGACATACGATGCGTTTAATAGATTAGCCACTATCACCAATGCCCGTGGTGTGGTGAAAACGCACACCTACACGAGGCTAGAGGCTTGTTGCTGAGTAAGTCTTTTAGCGACGAAACAAATAATCGCACGTATCTGTACAATTTCCTTGCCATGCCTGTGCAAATAAGCGATGATGCAGGGGTGAGGAATTTTGCATACAATTCTTTCAACGAGATTGATACAGAGGAGCAATGCAAACTTAGTTGCTTCGTTCACCCCTACCTACGGCTCATCACTTGGGACCCGACACAGCCGGTCGCCACTCGACCACTCGCCATCCAAAAAGACGGCACATGGTTCTGTTACGGCTGGGATTTGACGAAGAACATCTGTGAAATCTTCGGGCAAAACGGCTACATCCGTAGCACCTACGCCTACACACCATTCGGCAGCGTCACCGCAAGCGGAGACGTCAACCAACCTATCCAATGGAGTAGCGAATACTACGACAACGAATTAGCCTTAGTCTATTACAACTACCGCCACTACAATCCCACCGACGGTCGCTGGATAAACCGAGACCCCATCGCCGAGCAAGGCGGCCGGAATATGTATATGTTTGTAGGGAATAAATTAAAAGCACATGATGTTTTGGGTTTAGTAGCCCCTGGATATGAAGGTGCTCAAACTATTGCAATAATAATTAATATACAAGAGAAAAGTCGAAGAGGTAATGAACAAGCTTATAAAAATTGTAATATTTATAAAATGTATTTTAACTCTAAATGTTGTTTAAATGGAGAAAAAATCATCGATCCTTATATTAAAGAGGCAAAAAGAATATGCGATGATTTTGTGGGAATGTATTCTATAAATGATAAAGTGATTTCAGCGGTAGAATGCGAAGCTAAATGTTTGGCACAAGCTGAGGAAAAGCATACAAAAATAGCAAATTGTAATGAAAGAAATGCACGACGAATCGAAAAACACGTGGAATGTTATTACAAATGTGGATTTTATTTAATTGATAAAAATCACATTTTGGGGCTTTCTAAGGGAGGATGGTCATTGGGAATTACTGATCTGATTTCAGACTTTATTGAGTCTATCAATAATAGAATACACAATATTTTTTTTAAAGTTTCATCATGTATTTAATAAAAAATAGTCTAAAATATTTTGTAATTTTATGGTTTATTTTTATTTCATTAATGGGGATTCTACTATTCCCTTTTGGAGGGATATTTTTTGTTTTATCCTGTATTTTGTGTTTTGTATGGCTAATACTGATATTCATATCAAAAAATTATCGACAATACATTTTGTATAATTTGCCTTTTTGGGGTATTTTAATTTACAAGATATGTCAAGGTAATAACAACTATGTTTCTCCAGAAATTATTTTAAGTGGTATTTGGGCTGTACCATTTATTTTATCATTATTTCACAATTTTGATCCGAGAAATACGCTATCTATTAAAGATATATGCTTTTGTTATTTCTTTTCTATATTATTTTTCTTATTTGTTGTGCTAATGTTATAGAATACGGTAATAGAATACTATATTCAAATTAAACTATTTCACATCACAGATAAAAGTATGATTCATTAATAGCCTTTTAACAATCATCGGTTCTTGGTGTAATAAAAACGCATACTTACGACGAGGCTAGAGGCTTGTTGCTGAGTGAGTCTTATAGTGACAACGTATTGCCTCAAAAATAATCGAACCGAGTTTTTTCCACTCATAGTTAAGTGCATGAATATATTGTAATCATTTTTATTTTGAGGCAACTACATAATGCATGGCAGAACTACTCAGTCCTATCCCCTCCTTTGGGTTCGATTCTATTTGAAGCAATGCGTAACATCACCCTGTCTCAAATTCCGGGAATTTAGACTTCCAGAATGTAGGGCAATAAGGTATAATGCCGAGGCGGAATATTATGGATTACACACCTCTCATTGAAAAAAGAAAACAAAGACTAGAAGAACTGGAAGTACTCATTGCCGAGCCGGACTTCTTTAACGACCAAAAGCGAGCCACAGACACGATGAGAGAGCATCGTCGTCTGAAGGAACTCATGGAAATTTGGGAATCACTTAATACAACAGAACAGCAATTAGCTGACAACCAAGAACTAGCAAAATCTGACGACCCGGAATTTGCAGAATTGGCTCAATTGGAAATTCCCGAACTGGAAGAAAAACTTGAAAAACTCCGCACAGATTTACAATACAGCTTACTGCCACGTAATGAGGCTGAAGACAGAGACGCCATCATCGAAATTCGTGCCGGTACCGGTGGTGATGAGGCATCTCTTTTTGCCGGGGACCTACTGAGAATGTACCAGCGTTATGCCGAAGCCCGAGGCTGGAGATTTGAACACATGGAAAGCAGCCCATCTGATGTTGGTGGTTTCAAAGAAGTCATTTGCCGAATCACCGGTGAGGAAGTATTCCGCTATTTGAAGTATGAGGGTGGTGTACACCGCGTACAGCGCGTACCGGCTACAGAAACACAAGGTCGCATTCACACATCTACCGCCACAGTGGCAGTTATGCCGGAAGCAGAAGAAGTGGATATTGAAATTCGTCCGGAAGATTTACGTATTGAAGTTTGCCGCTCAGGCGGTGCAGGTGGTCAACACGTGAACAAGACGGAATCTGCCGTGCAAATCTGGCACTTACCGACAGGCGTTTACGTACGATGCGAAGAGGAACGAAGCCAAATGAAAAACCGCGAAAAAGGCATGAAAATTCTCAGAGCTAAACTCTTTGAAGCAAAACAACGCGAAGAGGCAGAAAAATACTCTGCCGCTCGTCGTAGCCTAATCGGGTCCGGTGGCCGCGAAGAAAAAATCCGCACATACAACTTCCCGCAAAACCGTCTTACCGACCACCGCATTGGCTACACCTCTCATAATCTGGACGGCATACTCATGGGACAGATGGAAGACCTCATCATGGCTCTTCAACACGAAGAAATGCAAGAACGTCTGGCCGAAGCCGGGATGTCTTAATATCTTGACTTCATGAAAACAATTCTGGAAGTACTCCAAGCAGGTACGGATTACCTTAGTAAACAAGGTTGCGATGAAGCTCGTGCTATCATGCAGCATCTCATGGCACACGTCTTGCATTGCAACCGTACCACCCTTTACTCCCAGTTTGAACGCCCTGTCGCAGAGGAAGATTTAGTGACACTTCGTACTCTTTTGCGCAGAAAGGTAGCCGGGGAACCTCTCCAGCATTTGCTAGGATTCACGGAGTTTTATCGTCGAGAATTTCTCACAGACGCGAGGGCTCTCATTCCTCGCCCGGAAACCGAAGAACTCGTTGAAAAAATACTCAAGCGTTGCCCTACTCACCCTGTACGTGTGCTAGATATGGGTACAGGGTCGGGCATAATCGGCATCACACTAGCTCTTGAACTTAAAGAACGTGCTTCTGAAGTAGTTTTGGCAGATATTTCTTCTCAGGCCCTCGACTTAGCCTTAGAAAATGCCATGCGACTTGGTGCAAAAGTTTCAACAATCCAAACAGATTTGTTTGAAAAATTCACTTCACCATTCGCACAGCCATCGCCACAGGATGACGATGCCCCTCTCATAGCAGCAGAGGAAGATGCACCCGGGGTCATTCCCCCGACACCTCAAAAATTCGACATCATAGCTGCCAACCTCCCCTACATTGCCGATGATGAGCAATTAGCCCCGGAAGTACTCAAAGACCCACACACTGCTTTATTTGGGGGGCCTTTAGGATGGGAAATTATTGAAAAATTTTTAGCCTCAGCTAGAGATTATTTGACAGACGACGGTTTTGTGGCACTTGAAATAGGTTACGACCAGGCCGAAACAGTCATTCAAATTATGGATGGTTATGGCTATAATTACATCGAGGTAGAGAAAGACATGAGCGGCATCGCACGGTTCCCATTTGCTTATCGTTAATTTCATCCATGCAGGTTGCTAAAGTTCTCATTGATGGTCAAAGCGACCTTATTTTAGACTACGCCATCCCTCCGGATATGGTGGGAGTATTGCCGGGATGCAGGGTACAAATCCCGATACGAAACAAAAAATCAACCGGCACTGTACTTTCTTTATCAGACTCATCCCCAGATTGGGAAGGTAGACTAAAAGCTATTCTAAAACTCATTGACCCAGAGCCTCTTATATCAACTACCTTAATGCAGCTTGCTAACTGGGCCGCGGATTATTATTCTGTGGCACTTGATCAGATGATTCGATGTTTACTGCCGGAGACTATTCGCCAAGAAAATACTGCCGAAAAAAAAAGAAAAATTGTTTCTATAAAACAATCTCCTAGCAAGGAAGAAATTCATGCTCTCTACAAAAAAGCTCCTCGCCAAGCACAAATTTTAGACCTCTTCTCTACCCTCAAACAAACTTGCATTCCGCTCTCTGAATTTGGACCAGGTGCTTTATCAATCGTCCGCAGCTTAGAGACTAAAGGCTATGTTGACATTATCGAGGAATCTGTAAAAAGAGACCCTCATGCCAACGACGAATTTACCCAATCCTCCCCACTACATCTCAACGAACAACAGCAAAAAGCACTTGAGTTCATTCTCGACTCAGCAAAAGAAGATTCACCACGACCTGTTCTTTTACAAGGAGTAACGGGCTCAGGAAAAACCGAGGTTTATTTACAGGCAGTTTCTCGCATTGTAGCAAGTGGTAAATCAGCTCTGATTATGGTGCCGGAAATTTCTCTCACCCCTCAGACGGTTCAGCGGTTTAAGTCTCGCTTTGCAAATGAAGATTTTTCTGTAGCTGTACTACATAGTTTGTTATCTGATGGCGAACGCTTTGATGAATGGCACGCCATTCGTTCCGGCAAAGCGAGAATCGTCGTTGGCCCTCGTTCCGCTGTATTTGCACCATTAGCCAATTTAGGCATTATCATCGTAGACGAAGAGCACGATGCTTCCTATAAACAAGAAAGTAGCCCTCGCTATCATGGTCGGGATTTAGCTGTGCTTCGTGGGCATCTAGAGAAATGTCCCGTCGTTCTAGGCTCAGCAACCCCATCACTTGAAAGCATTCACAATGCACAATCCGGCAAATACTCTATAGTTAAAATTACGGAACGTGCCGATGGTCAGAGCCTGCCTCTTATCCGCATCTTAGATATGCGGCTGGAGGGAAAAAACAAATCCGGCTTAGGCATTATTTCCGAACGGCTCCGAGTTTCTATTGATAAGCGGCTCGAAAAACACGAACAAGTCATCTTACTACTCAATAGACGAGGTTTTGCTCGCTCGTTGCAATGCCCTGATTGCGGTCATGTGCTAACCTGCCTGCACTGTTCCCTACCTCTCACCTATCACCAAACCGATGATAGATTGATGTGCCATCTCTGTGGTTTTAAGTCGCTTACTCCCCGTGTTTGTCCGGAATGCAAGTCTAGCAATATCATGCTCCAGGGGTATGGGACTCAAAAAGTTGAGGAATTATTACATCGCACATTCCCTAGTGCTAAAATTACACGCATTGATGCTGATGTGGCACGCAGAAAAAATGCCGTACGAGATATACTCAACCAGTTCCGTGCTAGGAAAATCGACATTTTACTCGGCACGCAAATGATAGCGAAAGGGCTAGATTTCCCTAATGTAACTCTCGTTGGCGTACTCAATGCAGATTTAGGGCTCTACATTCCGGACCCACGAGCCGCAGAAAGAACTTTTCAACTCATGACCCAGGTAGCTGGTAGAGCCGGCAGAGGCGACCTTTCAGGTGAGGTTATCATCCAAACCTTTACCCCTGAATCTCCCTGCCTACAATATGCAAGACATCATGATACAGATGGTTTTTCTGCACAGGAACTAGAAATGCGTCGGGTGTTCCATTTACCGCCATTTTCACATATTTCTGTACTAACTATTCGCTCCCCGCACGAGTCTGCCGCTGAATATGCCACTCATACCCTTGCTAAGCGTCTTCAAGGCATGATTCCCCCTACAGTCACCATGACCGACCCCATGCCTGCCCCCATTCCCAAGGCACATGGTCAATTCCGCTTCCAAATCACACTCAAAGGTCCCAATGCCCGTGTTCTTTCCAGACTATTGCGACAATTGATTCAAGAAGCCAAATTAGGCGAGGATATTACAGCGGTTATTGATGTGGATGCCATGTCATTTATGTAAAAAGCTTGACTCCCCACCCTTCATATATACTATGAGTTTATGTATAAACTCTTATTCTATATTTCCATTACTTTCAACATCTTACTCTGCATAGGAGGCATCAGATCTATCGATATTCACAACCTTTGTTTAGCATCGATTTTGGGAATTTTAGGCGGACTAAGCCCATTGTTCTTTTTCAATAAAATGGCACAGAAAAACACACAGCCATCTCAAGCACCAAAAAAATTATTTTAACCAAACTCTAAGGAGAAACCTCAATAATTCAAATCCATCAAAGTAAATTATTCCCTACAATCAGAAAATTGAATTGCCAGAATCGGTATTATTATCTATACACATTGGCATGACTTGGAGCTGGACAAAAACCACTGCGGCAAAATGGGAACGAGCATGGACTGAACGATTAGAGGGAAACCCCAATGCATCTATCGAAAAAAACAAAGGAGGGAAAACCATCCGCATCACCATATATTGTGACTGTGAAGACGATGCTCTCTTTCTGAAAGAAAACCTCGGTGGTCGTGTCGCAGAAATTCACATCCAAGACTGGGTAGCCGCTCAGAATAGATGTGAACGTGCTCCCCTAAAAATCAGAAATTCCCTCATCATTACCGAGCAAAACTCTCCACAACAACTAGAAAAACTCCAAACTCAATACCCTAAACGAAAGATTATCACCGTCCCGGCAGAAATGGCTTTCGGCACAGGTGACCATGCTACTACATCATCGTGCCTACGTTACCTAAGCGACTTTGCTCACAACCAAAAGGGCAATCAATGGACAATGACAGACATCGGTTGTGGTACAGCTGTACTGGCCATTGCGGCGTTAAAATTAGGGGCTTCCCATGCTACGGCATTTGATTTTGACCCACAAGCCGTCCTTGTTTCAAAACAAAACATGGATAGAAATCACATCAGTAAAGACTACTTAGACTTGTTTGTAGGCGATGTATTTGAATGGGAACCACAGGAAAAGCAAAAAGGGAATCTAGTTATTGCCAACCTCTTTTCCACCATTCTTCAAAAGGCTTTCCCTCGTATTATCCCGGCTATCTTACCGGGAGGCACTCTCATTATTTCCGGCATTCTAGCCACTCAATGGGAAGAAACAAAAGCCGCTGCTGAATCTCACGGCCTTATCTTCGATAACGTGACAAAACGAGGCAAATGGGTGACTGCCCGAGCAAGTCTTGCCTAAGGTAGATTTTTCCCTCTAGTCACTAGTTGAAAAATCGTCTAAAATCACCGAAATTAACTTTTTTTACTAGAAACTCTCGGAGCTGTCACTTATACTACCCTTGTTATGGCAACACCAGATTTCCATTATCAAGATCCTTTCCCCATGGAAAAGGATGATACGCAATATCGTCTTATCACATCTGACTATGTAAGCGTCGGCGAATTTGAAGGCAAACCTATCCTCAAGGTTGACCCGGAAGGTCTGCGTCTTTTGGCCGCTACAGCTTTTCATGATGTAGCATTTTATCTGCGCCCAGCTCATTTAAAACAAGTAGCAGCCATTCTGGATGACCCGGAAGCTAGTGCTAATGATAAGAGTGTAGCTCTTACCTTGCTTCGTAATGCTGAAGTAGCTTCTGCCGGTATTCTCCCATTCTGCCAAGACACCGGTACTGCTACCATCGTTGGTAAAAAAGGCCAACAAGTGTGGACAGGATGCGATGACTGCGAATATCTCTCTCACGGTGTATATGATGCCTACACCCAAAACAACCTGCGCTACTCTCAAACAGTAGCACTGGATATGTACACAGAGAAAAACACAGGCACAAACCTCCCGGCTCAGATTGACATTGAAGCTGTTGAAGGTCTGAAATATTCCTTCTTATTCGTTGCTAAAGGTGGTGGCTCTGCTAATAAGACTTACCTCTACCAAGAAACAAAAGCTCTGCTCAATCCGGCTACATTGAAAAAATTCCTTGTAGAAAAAATGAGTACTCTAGGTACTGCGGCCTGCCCGCCCTACCACGTTGCCTTTGTCATCGGTGGCACTTCTGCTGAAAAGTGCTTAAAGACCGTAAAAATGGCATCTACTAAGTACTACGACAACCTGCCAACATCCGGTAACGAACATGGTCGTGCATTCCGTGACTTGGAATTAGAAAAAGAACTTCACGAAGAGGCTAAAAAACTTGGCTTAGGTGCTCAGTTCGGTGGTAAATGGTATGCCCTTGACATCCGCGTCATTCGCTTACCCCGCCATGGTGCTTCCTGCCCTGTTGGTTTAGGGGTTTCCTGCTCTGCAGACCGCAATGCTAAGGCAAAAATCACCCCGGAAGGTATCTTTATCGAGCAGCTTGAAACAAATCCCGGTCAATACATTCCGGAAGCATTACGTATGACTTCTAGCGAAGCTGTTTCCATTGACCTCAACCGCCCAATGCAAGATGTGCTTGCCGAGTTGTCAAAATACCCGGTCACTACTCGCTTAAGCTTAAATGGTACCATTATCGTAGCTCGTGACATCGCTCACGCCAAGCTTAAAGAACGCATTGATAATGGTGAAGGGCTACCTCAATACATCAAAGACCATCCGGTTTACTATGCAGGTCCGGCAAAAACTCCGGCAGGCTATCCTTCCGGTTCATTTGGTCCTACAACCGCCGGTCGCATGGACTCATACGTTGACCTTTTCCAAGCTAATGGTGGTTCTATGATTATGATTGCCAAGGGGAATCGTAGCCAAGATGTCACAGATGCTTGCCATAAGCATGGTGGTTTCTACCTTGGTTCTATCGGTGGTCCGGCTGCTATCCTAGCAAAAAATAACATCAAGAAGGTTGAACTCCTTGAATATCCGGAACTCGGTATGGAAGCCATCTGGAAAATTGAAGTGGAAGATTTCCCTGCTTTCATTCTTGTCGATGATAAGGGCAATGACTTCTTCGCTAAAATCCGCGAAAATTGGGCTTGTGCCGGTTGCGGTCATTAATGGCTAGCAAAAAAATCTAATTTATACCTCCTGCCAACTCAACACGACGAGTTGGCAGGATTTTTTTACTCTTAATAATGAGAAATCTACCGATTTTGACTAAGCCTCTTGTATGGGATTAGATACTTTGTGCCGGATGTAAAAGAAAATTCCGGCTAAGATTGCCCCCATCGTATCCATCAGCATATCTTTGTGGGCATCCCAAACATCCCCCTGCGACCCTAAAAATGCTTGTCCGGCATCACCGCCATCAATTTCTGCATAAATCCACTCAACTAACTCCCAAAATCCGGCTAATGCCAAGATAAAAATGATACTAAACACGGTTGCCGTTCCAACACCGTTGACTAATGAACGACGCCAAATGTATTCCGCAATTCCATAAGCACTAAAGCCTACTACAAAATGAGCCATTCGGTCATAATGATTCCTACTAAAACCGAAAAAATCCGTAACTGCACCAAATGGCACTAACTCAAATGTGTAATGGGCTCCAATAATTTGAATAATGCACCAAATCCAAAAGAAAAGGTAGGCTGTATTTGAAAACCTAAACTTAGGATACATAACGCCCAATACTACTATAGGGACGATAGCCGTGCAAATTTCTGTCCACCAAACCTGATAATCATACGGAGAGATAGCTGACCATACCATTAACGGAATCAATGATAGCAATAAGGCAAGGGGAACTTTTGAATGTGGCATAGGTAGAATTTAGGCTAAAAAATCTATGCAGCATCACTATTATGAGGAGCTCTAAATCTCGAAGCTCTAATGCAGAATAAAATGGCCACAATGGCGACGATTGCCGCATACAGTAAGAATCGTCCGGTCGATATGGCACTAGAAGCTTCCGCCCCATCTGACAATAGCATCGTGATAAGAACCACAAGCATATTGCCTGCAAAAATGGTCAAATTCCAAAAGCTTATAATCTGACTCTTTAAATGTGCCGGTGCTTGCGTATAGGCAAATTCCAATCCTGTTGTGCTAACTAGAATCTCAGAAATAGTTAGGAAACAATACGGTAAAATCTGCCAAGCTATACTCAGTACAGCCCCCTGCTCGATTTGTGATTGAATAAGTGCAACAATAATAAAGGTTACGGCACTAAGAAATAACCCCGTGGCTAAACGTACAAGCGGTTTGGCTAATTTGGTGATATAAGGATAGACAAAAATAGATAACAGCGGAATAAAACTCATAACAAACACAGGATTTACCGCCTGAATTTCTTCCGGACCAATCTGCCATAAGTGTAAACCAAAAAGATTTATATCCAACGGTGTCATCTTATTCCCTTGTGCCACCCATGAAGATGCGGTCTGGTCAAATATAGACCAAAATGGAATAATAAATGCAAATATAGAGAGTATACTTAAAATATGACGAGTGTCTTTTACTGCATTTTCTCCGTACTTTTCCGTAGCCTTTGTCCAGCTACCGCCTAAAATCAATGAGCAGATAACTGACCAAAATCCACCTTTCTCTTTTTTCTTTAGCGGTGGTATACAGTTATATTTGTCACGACCTAACCACAGAATAAAAGTTGCCAAACCCATAAAAATGCCCGGCACACCAAAGGCCCAACTATACCCCTGATGTTCTACCAGGGCTGGTATAATGATAAATGAAAAGAATGAACCTAGGTTAATTGCCCAATAAAAGGCATTAAACGCCTTGGTCATAAGCTTACTATCCTTACCAGGAATTTGGTCGCCCATAAATGCAGAAACACAGGGCTTAATCCCGCCTGCCCCCAGAGCAATCACAAATAGACCTGTAAGTAAAATTGTTTGTCTATCTTCCGTAGCCGGAAAGAAATCTGCCAAGGCTAATATGCCATGCCCAACGCAATAGAGAAGTGATATATATAAAATCGTCTTATACCGCCCCCATACTCGGTCTGCTAAAAATGCACCTACTAATGGCAATAGGTATACCATGCCTACAAATATGTGCATCACAGAGGTAGCCAAGTCATTTGTCATCATCAAATGACCGGTCATGTAAAGCATGAGGATGGATTTCATGCCATAGAAGCTAAATCGCTCACACGCTTCTGTACCAATAATATATTTAGCCTGAGAGGGCAAACTATTCATATAAGACTTTTTTGAGGGATAAAAATAGTAATTGTGCAATAAAAAAAGGGCTCCCCTATTGAGGAGCCACTTCTCAAAAAATAAATGACTAGTCTTTGCGAATCAATGCGGGGTTTACATAAACCTCGTACTTTTTCACACATCCTAGCAACCAGTCAATAAACATCGCATGTTGTGTACCTGCATTCAAAAGAGGCTTCACCATTTGTGTGGATGTGGTTTGGAAATCTTGTGTGTTTTCTAATTCTCGATTTTCAAGTTGAACTAACATTAAACCATCAACAGTTTCTATCGGCTTTGTAAGTTCTCCCGGATTAATCCCCATACATTCGACAAACACTTGATCTGCTTCCAATAATTCGGCAGGAGCTTTTTTAACAGTTGCAGAACTTCCCGCAAGTGCATAATGATAGGCAATCATAGAGTTCTGGAAGGGGCCATACTTGGCAAATGTTGTTCCTGCTTGCTTGGCTAATGTTTCAAACTGCTTAAGTGGGGCTTCTGCTTTTTCAATGTTAGCCTTTAAATCATTTGCAGCCTTTACAACGGCTTCTTTAGTCATTGTTTCAATTAAGTCAGCACGAGCATAATTTCTGGCATGGCTATATGGCAATGCCTTAACCGGGGTAGCCCCCTCTGCTCGAATGAGAGCAACACGACCATCTTCTAATACTTGAACCGTGCTAATTTGAGACACTGTTACAGAAGCACGTGCTTTCTCGATAGCTTCTGCTGTGGCATCAATTTCTAAAGCACTCCCCTCTGGAAGAGAGAAGATAGCCTCTGCCAAAGATGCACAGCGACCATCAGAAGCAGATTGGTTAATACCTACCTTTAGTTCTGCCGGCAAGCCTTTTTGGGTAATTGCTGTATATGATTTAGATTCTACGGTGCAAACATTAGGATTATTCTTTAGAGCGGTTTGCACAGCTTCCTCCATATTGCGACCATTTGTCGCATTTAATGGTTCCCATATATTGTTTTCAACAACGTTAAGCGTTTCTGTTGTGGCATTTGAAATCTCGTTTGCTTTGTCACTCTTATAGTCGCCAACCGGCGTAAAATAAAAGACAGTAAAGAAACGGGCTTCTTCGTTTTTATAGTTTTCCTTGTATTTTTCCCAAAATTCTTTAATAGCTGCTTCATCAGGCTCGGTCTTTGGGCGATAATTATCATTCTTCAAAACAGCTGTATTAACTGTGATTTGCTGGAATTGAGATGCCGTAATTGCTTCGGCAAATTCACTATGAATGGCTACGTCGCCTGTAATGAGCTTCTGAATTCGCGTCAAACTCATGACATCTTGCATTACAGAGCGCAATGTCTCTTCTTGCTTCTTTCTCCCCATCTCACCACGAGCGGTTAAGAAATAATCATATTTATCTACTGAAAACTTACCATTCTCATCTGCAAATTCAGGCATCTTCTGAATTTCTGCATCTACTTCTTCAGTGCTGGGGGTAAGACCTAAACGTTCTGCCTCACATCGAATTATTCCGCGTAATGCTGTAAAAATTGCCATTTCGTCATTGGCGTTAATGGCGGTAGCAAATGGTACCATGGCTCTATCTGAACGCATGAAGTTTAGAAGTGGGGCACAAGTCCCGGGAAACATCCCGACAACAGATAACCCATCTCTACCTAAACTCGCATAGTCTTTATCATCATACACCTTGCCATTTACAGCCACATAAGTTGTTCTAAACAATCCACTCAACGAACCACCCTGCACATCACCGCCAATAAACATCATGCCGACAAATACCAATGCCATGGCCGCCATAACGACGATTGTGTGTTTACGTAAAAACTCTAACATGGGAATTTCTGATATAATTATGTTCTCTGCTGCTCTGCCAATGCTCGACGATGGGACAATAACAGCTCCGATTGTTTACACTTTTTTACCTTACGACGCAAGTAAGAAGCACGTCTCAATCATAAATTAGAAACTGTTTGTGGCATACTTCATTCCCTAAGTCTACTGTACTCTTATGAATGTCTAAAAAAGAAGCGTGATTACTATATTTACCCTCGACCCCGTAGCGGTTAATCTGTATCTTGTCTGCGTGCTATACATGAAGAGCTTTCTCTCTGAACAGCCTCTATGTTTACACCTATTATAACATAGTTTCACAGCCTAATACGCTAAAAACTTTATGCTCAACCAAGTAGTAGAACTAAAAAGAGACGTCTCTGCTGTACAAATTCCTAGCGGTGACCAATTATCTTTATCTGAGGGTGATCGTGTATACATTACACAAATACTAGGTGGTAGCTATACGGTTGCCACGGATTTTGGTTTAGCTCGCATTTCTAAAGAAAACGCTGATGCTCTAGGTGTAGATACCTCTGATTCACAAACAGAAGAAGATAATAAAATTAACGAAAACGCCAGCTTGGAAGAACAAGTTTGGGACACTCTAAAGTGCATATACGACCCGGAAATACCCGTAGATATTGTCAATTTAGGACTTATTTATGATGTAACCTTGATTCTACTCGAAAACAACCTGCATCATGTAGCTGTAAAAATGACTCTTACTGCTCCCGGTTGTGGGATGGGCCCGCATTTAATGATGGAAGCTAAGGAAAGAATCGAAGCTCTGCCCGGTGTGGAAGCGGCCGATGTAGAAATGGTTTGGGATCCACCATGGAATCAAGAAATGGTTAGTGAAGAAGGGAAAATGAAACTAGGTCTCATTTAATTATCACTTCAAAGAATATACAAATATGTCTGCCTCTCTCAATCTTAATGACCAAGAGTTAATGGATTTGGCCGAAATGGTAGTGTTAGCCGCTACTGTCTCTGGCTCAAATAATGATGAAAGCTACGCTCCTCAATTATATCGCTGGGGTGATTTAGCCGTAAAAATCATGGGCTTAGCCGCTTCTCAACCCAAACTAAAGAAAAACTTTCAATTTGCAGAGGAAGCTAATAGCTATATCTTTACAGATAAATATGATTTAAAAGCCGCTTATCGTCACTGTTTGGACGAACATCGTGATTCTTTCTTTTGGCAGGACCTCGTTACTCGCTTATCTGATAAAATTCTTTCCGAATCTATTGATGATGAAACATTAGAAGAAATGTCTGAGCAAGAACGCCGCCAAATCATGGAACCTTTAGAGGCAGCTCTTTGGGAGGAAGTGTCTCTCTACGGCATCGACCGTCTCGAAATTGTTTTACCCATCGAAAACAACGATTAATTAATTCCATTTATTTCTAAAAAAAAATCGCCACTAAGGGAATTCTCCTTTAGTGGCGGTTTCTTTATAAAAGTATTTATTTACCGCTTTGGTGGTTTGGGGGCATTTTTCGGAGTTTCTTTCTTGGGTTTATCCTTATCAACTCCATGTGGCTTCCCGATGGGTTTGGTCTGCAGTTTCGGCTTAGGTGTTGGCTTTGCCTGCGGTTTAGGCTTGGGTGCCGGCTTTGCCTGAGGTTTAGGCTTGGGAGGAGCCGGCTTTACATGATGATGATGATAATGCACATCCACATGTGCCGGAGGGGGGGGATTATAATAACTGTGAGTCGGATGATAATAATCATCCCGCCAATCATAACAATTTACCAACGATAAAGAAGCCAAGATGATGGCTCCTAGTGAAATTGACTTATTCATTACTCCATTACTCTATATATTTCGCCTTATTTTTTTCAAGAGAAAATTATGTATTGAAACACTTTATTTTTTTTCTCATGCACAGTCCCGGATGATGTTACATTCCTGTCTTAGCGACAAAATAAATCCCCCCCCCATAAAACATTCCGGATATAAAAAAACCGCTTTGACTTTATAAAGCAAAGCGGTGATGAAAACTAAGTGAGAGTCCGAAAAATTCCGAACAGGGCGTCTGCCCGTCTGGGATTATTCAGCAGCTTCCGTCTTCTTTACGGTGGTCTTCTTTGCCGGTGCTTCCTTTGTTGCTGCCTTTGTGACTACGGAAGCAAGGCGAACGGTTTGAGAAGAGTTCAACTTAGCCTGTTCCTTCTTGCGCTTAATGTACTCAATACGTCTGCGACGCTTGGTTACTTTACGGATTTGCTGACCCATACGGATTAACTACGATGTTCGTTAATAATACTTACTCTCCCCATGCATCTTCCTGCATGGGTACGAGACATTCTACCCACCTTCCCTTCCTAAGGCAAGCTAAAACACACACTCTCCCCCCTAATGCCATAATTTCTATCATCAAACATCGTCCCGATAAAGCACATCCATGGGAACAGGAGAATCCCAATGGATGTGTTCTTTGATGGCACGGGCTACAAATGCCAAGCCTTTATCAGAAGCATCAATTAAAGAATCACCGGCGGCTAATCGAGCGGCAATGGCAGAAGATAAAGTACAGCCTGTACCGTGCGTCCCTACGTTGTGAATACGAGGGCGAGTCCATTCCGCTAAAACAGCCCCCTGCTTATCTACCAAAACATCGTAACAATCCCCCTCTAAATGCCCCCCCTTCAACAGCACAGGACAAGAATATCGGCAAGCCAGTAACGCAGCCGATTCTGCCATTTGAGTAGAAGTAATATCCGCGGTTCTTCTTAAGAGAACTTTCGCTTCGTCCAAATTTGGTGTTAGCAAAGATGCCATAGGCAACAAGCATTGTTCATACACATCAATAGCTTCCTCTTGCATGAGTCGATCACCAGCCGTAGCAATCATAACAGGGTCGACGACAATAGGGAGCTTTCGTCCCTTTAGCACGTCACAAACAGCTCGAACTATTGCCGGTGAATAAAGCATTCCTGTCTTTATAGCAGATACAGGGAAATGCTCTAAATTTATGCTCACCTGATCAGCCACAAGATCCGGTGAAATTTCTGCAATACCTCTGACTAAGCCTGGAACCTCAGACACAACGCAAGTTACAGCAGTTAATGCAAACACCCCCATTGCTTGAGCAGCTTTCATATCAGCTTGGATTCCGGCACCGGCAGAACAATCAGACCCGGCAATAGTCATCATTACAGGAATACTCATACATCTATATCTACCAAAAAAGAAATAGGAGACAACACACAAAACGTATCATTCTCCTATAATGTCACAAATCAAGATAGGAATACATGATTTAGATGCGATGATATGAATATGTCACATACTGACGAGTCTCAAGAATTTTGGCTTTTTATCGAAGATTCACCACTGCCGGACATAAGTTCAATCGCACAAGCCATGAGCTTACTTGACTCATGCTTCAGACTCAATGGTAGCGGTAAACCAGAAAAGGCAGAAGATGGAATTTTTTTTGGTGATTACATTGACGAAACAGGAGAATCGCAACTGGATGTATTTTGGGTCATGGAAGTGGATGATGCCCAAAAAGTCTTTAGAAAAGACCCGCGGGCTCTCAAACAAATTGGTAATAGAAAAAAACTACTCCGCTTTATACTAGAGGATGAATGTGCCCTTGGTCATGTATTTGCGATGATTCTATCTATTCTCAATGACAGAAACGGCTTACTTGTCATCCCTGATGAACAAGGACTAATTGTGCTTGAACATATAGAAGCCAAAAACTTCCTTGCTCAAGAAATAAAAGATAATGACCCTCTTTAATCAACAATTAAGGAGCTTTTTTGCCATCCATTCTTTGTTGGTTTAATTCTATGGCTTTTTTCTTCCAAACCTCGGCTAAATCAGCATTCTGCTCGGTTCCACAACCCGTACTATAACATACAGAGAGCATAAGCATGGCATTTACATGATTTTGCCCGGCAGATAATTTAAGCCAATTAAATGCCTTTTGCTTATCCTTAATGACACCCTCCCCTTCCATATGGGCTAATCCGAGCACATATTGACTATGAGCATCACCAGCTAGAGCTGCTTGCTCATACCATTTCATTGCATGCTCAATATTGGAATCTACTCCAATTCCTTTGGCATACATTTTCCCCAAATAAACAGAAGCACTAACGTCACCACCATTGGCAGCCTTTTCTAGCATACTTAGCCCTGATTTTACATCTTTACTTACCCCTAAGCCGCCCTCTACATGGGCACGCCCCAATAAAGCCATAGACGGCAAATGCCCTGCATCAGATGCTTGGTATAAATAGTCCAGAGCTTTGTTGATGTCTTGCTGTACTCCATCATTTGAAAAATGCATCAATCCAAGCATGTATAACGCATTTAGTCTCTGATTATCTTTTCGTTCCAGAGCATATTCAAACCACTCTTTGGCCCGAATGGCATCTCTAGTAACACCCGTGCCATATAAAAAATAAGTAGCAATGGCGGCCTCGCCATTATAACCAGTCCCCTGCTCGGCCATTTCATTGCACCAATGCCGAACCTCAAGTAAATGAACCCAATTATTTTCCACCCCCTCTGCGTACATTTGAGCTACCTCTCCTAGAGCCAACGCTTGAGCTTTTTTGTCATCCTTAGTAGATGCTAGCTTTTCTTGAGCCGTCCTTAATCGACGTTCCCAATTTTGTTTATTTTCATCAACTTTTGTCGGTTGAGACAATTCTGTATTCGAATGCGATGATGTCGAACCATGAGATTTGACTAAATCAGCCGGTTTTTCACAGCTAAATAACCCAATTCCCCATGTAGCGAGCGATGCGTAATACAAAGTCCTCCGAATCATACAAATAGCTTACATTGCCCCTATAAAATTCCAAGCCAAGAAACAGACATTTCCTTCTATTTTAAGATTGCCTCCGGTCTGCGTTTTTGCTTCAATCGCCTCACATTATTTATGTTTTTTTATCGGTTCTCTATAATCTCTGTATTAACCCTGCTTTTTTTCTGTAAAGCAGAGGATAAAACGGGGTATGTTTTTGAATTATCAAACGAACCTATTAAAGTAAAACCAGCTGAATTAGATACGGCCAGTATTTTCTTCCCTAAATACGCAAAGGGAACAACGACAGAGGCTATCGCCCAGCCTCTGCTGCCGGTTAATGAAGATACCCAATCACCAGACGACGTCAATGAGTCTACTATCAAAATAAAACTCGACTCAGATGAGGCAAAAGACAATCAACCTCGACACTTAGGTTACGAATTCTTTTTCTCCCCCAGCGAAAAAGAACTTGTCATCTATACAGAACCCAATGACCCAAGTATCTGGATAAACGATGGTGACGTAAATAGCCCGTTTTTCCGTTCAACGACATCAACCCCGACAAATGCTCCAAAATCACCAAAAACTGAAGATACCAGCGAGGCTACAAAAATAGTTTCTGAACTACTCCCCGGCTTTTTCCCCCTTCTTCCAAAATATTCAAGTGAAAAAAAATAGCCTCCACAAGAGAGAAAAAATCCCTTATAGAGGCTATGATTTCTGATAACTCTTAGTCTTTCTCTTGTTTAGAACTTGAAGCGTAAGGCTCCGTAGAAATTCCAGCCATCATAAGCATTCCCACTTTTTGCACGGCTGGTAATGTATTCAACCCCGGTCATTAGCTTCACTGTATTGATAGACTCTGGACACAAATACCAATTTGCCCCAAAGTAAACAGAATACATGCTATCTACCCACGATGGATATGAAGTAACGCTTGGCACATAGCGACTATAAAGTTTTACAGAATTTTTCCCAAATGCACAGGCTTGTTGAGAAACTAATTCCACATGGTCACATACACGGTAGGTGGCCTGGAATACCCCCCCCCAGACATTTTTTGCACCTTCCTTACCTTGTATTCCCATGCCTGCTAAAAAATTAGCCATAAGCCCTAAGTTACCAACCTTGGCATCCCAGCCAACGGAAATAATATCTTGAGCACCGGGACCTTGGTAATTTGAATCAGCCTCTACAGAACGACCACGCCAATTAGCAAAATTATGAACATATTCCATGCCCCAATGTTGTTCATCCCAAATAGAGGAATCTATCTTCCACTTCGAACCAATCATTGCAAAAACATTGTCGTCAGAATTAAACTGAATTTCATCACGTAAATTGACTCCATTTGCATTCAAATAAACGCCAAAAGTGTGCAATGTGTCCTTATCTTCCTGGTAGTTTGCCTCTATAGCCCAGTTTGATAATGGAACAAGCTCATTACATATAGCGGAGCGCTCTACTGTCTTGATAACAGATGAGGACTGAGAATACTCAGAAGTATAGTGTGGGGTAACTTTCCCCAATTTAAGCTTACCAAAACCGTTAATCTTTTTTTCTAAGTACAGTTCGTAAATAGACCACTGTGTGTGATTATCTATCCACTGTCCATCCTGTAAAGTATTTCTAGCTTCTAAATCACCTACATTGTTCTGGTTCACTAATCTCCATGAGCCATCCCCAAGCACAGCTTCAAAGCCTAAATAGGCTCGTCTCCATTCGCTGTTATGTCCACCGGAATCATGTTTGTATCGATTTCGTCCACTCGGACTAACCGTGCCAAACTGATACTGACCGGTCATCATCAACTTAAACTTGCGAACAAAACTGTCCTTGTCCTCATACAAAACAGGTCCCCGTGCTAAAGCTTCACAAAATGATAGTGACTTCTCTACGGGCGCTGATGCTACTTTTTGAGATTCTCCGGAATGTGCAAAAACGCCCATTGCCCCTAATCCCAAAACTGCTACTGTGCATTTTTTTATTATATCACTCTTCATATATCAGTTGAAGTTGTCTACAACATACACTGATATACTAACTTTGTAAATATAATTCACAATGTCCATCTAATGATTACACATTACCTCAATAATATTCAGCTCCAATAATGAAAGTGAGCTAGGTTGCTCTACTATCCATTATACTATACCTCATAATGTAAATAACTATAATATAGCTATAATCATGAATATAAAGATATAAATCAATTCTTTTTGATTCTGTAATATATTCTAACCAACCTTTTAGAAAAAAAGCAGTCTGCTATTGTTGATACGCTTAATATCATGCTCTTTTAATACTTCACAACCTTATAGAAGAACTATAAAATTAACCAAGCATACAAAGTCGCTTCGCCTCATCCTTCTAAATCCGACACTTAAGCTAAATTACAAAACGAATTTTGCTCCAATTACTACAATTCTTCAAATAGAACTTCTCCCGTCTTTCTTAATTGGTAGAACAATTTCTTTTCATAAAAACGCTAAATCACATTATTTTAGAAAGGAAATTTTAAAATCACTCTTTATACTCTTCTTTACCAAGTTCTTTGTACCCTGACAAGCTGACTAATTATTTCAATGTATTAAATTAATAATAATAATTATATATTAAATA
>JAUNER010000037.1 GCA_030525455.1 Akkermansia sp.
TTGTTCCGCTTCTCCAAAAGCGGAACTGCCACGAAGTGGCCTAGCCAACAGAGGTGTGGGCCCAGAGGAAGAAACTTTCCAATCACCGATTGAAGTCCTTGGGAACGGTGATTTGAATTAAGTCACAGATGGTTAGCCACACTGCTAAAGTCAGGAGACTTTAGCTCCCAGGAGTACCACGCTTGTGTGTCGAGCGTGAATAACTAAGCTATATAGGGCTATTCCTGCGTTTCTCTGTTGGTTAGCTTTCGCCCATTCGCTTGCGGTTGGTAGAAAGAATACACCCCTTACGTATCACCGCTAATTACCTAAGAATACAGAGCACTAGCCGCCACAGTCGGGACTTCGAGCTCCCGCTCGTAGTTGTTCCGCTTCTCCAAAAGCGGAACTGCCACGAAGTGGCCTAACCAACCCCGGTATAGACACAGAGGGAGAAGAAAACTAATCTCCATTTGGAGTCTCTAGGGAATGGTTGTTTCTGTAGATTTATCGTTGATTAGCCTCACTGCTAAAGTCCGGAGACCTTTACGTGCTCCCAGGAGTACCACGCTTGTGTGTCGAGCGTGAATAGATAGCTTTATGGGGCTTTTTATGCGTTTCTCTGTGATTAGCTCACGCCTATATGCGATGCGGTTAGCCTCACTACTTGGGCTAAAGCCCAATGGTCCGGTAAGTGTGTTTTTGGGGGAGTGGTTATCCCCACTGGCATCATTCGCTTGCGGATTGGGTGGATAAATTTAATTATTAGTAGGCGGAGGCGTTGATTTTCTTCGGCGTTTGCGTCTATTTTTTTGGCGACGCATTTTTTGGATGAGTTTGGCTTTATTAGGGGAGATGCCGTTGGCGATGCGTTCTAAGGCATCGCAGAGTTCGCGTCTGGCAAGGAAGCGATTTAGTTCTCTTGAGCGTTCGACGTGGCATTTGACGGCTACGCCTGTGGGGAGGTGTTTGAGATAGACGCAGTTATTAGATTTATTAACTTTTTGACCGCCATGTCCTCCACCTTTGATAAATGACTCCTCTAAATCCTCAGGGCGAATGTTGAGAGCCAGCATTCTTTCTTTTAGAGCAGCGATTTTTTCCGGTCTAACGAGAGGATTGGGAGGCATGGATTTTGGAAAGTCGGGAGTTTAGGGCATGAAGCACAAGTGTGCGGGAATGTTTGGAAAGTGAGAAAAGAGGGAGAGAAAACGTTTCTTTATCTGCTAGGGTGAGAGAGATGCGATTAGAATGGGGTGAGAGTTTGGTGATGTGTTGCCACGGGACCCATGTCATTGATTTGCGGGCATTAAAAAAGGGTAAGTATTCGACACCTAGGGGGGTAAGGATAATGGCGACGTGTTTAATGGCACGTCTGCTAAGCCAAAAGCAAATAAAGGCAGGGATAAGGCAGATAAGCTGCATGAGCCAAAGTTTAGCAGGCAAGTAGGCAGGGATAGTATCGTACCCCGTGAGTTGTAAAAATCCGGCGACAGAGAAGAAGAAAATGCCTAGGATTGCAAAAATACCGGCGAGCCTGTTTCTAGTGAAACGAAGCTCGCGGTCTGCTAGAGGAACGTGCTCTATGTCTTTAATCCCCAGCCCTAATTTTGGGGCCGGGGACGAAGGCTTATTGTCATTAGGCTCCTGCATAAACACCTGGAGCTACTTCTTTTGTAGCATCATCCGGGTTTTCCATGAGCAGTTCACCCTGCAAGATAGCACCATCTGCGAAGTGGAACTTACCTCTAAGGGTCAACTTGGTCACACCAATAAGTGATGGCAACCCGAGCCCGTCAAGAGAATCGACAAGCTTGTAGAGCTTAGAGTCTAAGTCAATAATTGGTGCTACGCCATTGCGTTCCGGAGCTAGAGCCACTTTACCGGTAGCATCTACCTGAACAGCATCGGAGCGAAGCATGAGGAGGTCTGAGCAAGTTTTTACCGGGAAGAAACGAGTACGAGGCACATTGACCGCACGAGCCCCCGGGAAGCATTCGATACCGGCCCCCATAGCTGTTTCAAGCTGGAATACTTTGGTAGATTCTCCATCGCGAGGGTTGACAGTTTTGCTGTTGCGAATCATGGGCAGAGGAAGTACACCGCCATTGCTATCGAGGATTTCTTTCAGAGCATCTAAGCGAATCCAAAGTGTATTTGTGTTGAAATAGCGGTGCTTGGCGATATTTTGGAATTCGGGAATATCTTCGTCCGGACATTGTGCAACTTCTCGCAAAATGAGCTGGTTATCGCTATTGCGAACAGCTAGGTGACCGCCTTTTTTATCGGCTTCTGTGCGGCGTGTCACTTCCATGACAAATGGGGCACAGGATTCCGCAAACCAACGAAGGAACTTCATGTCTAGCTGAGCCCCGAGGTTGTCGGAGTTTGAAATAAAGGCATATTTCACACCATCGGCCAGCAATTTATCAAGCCAACCGGAGCCGAGAAGAGCCGGGTAAAGGTCACCGTGACCGGGTGGACACCATTCTAATTCAGGTTGTGGAGCATACTCTGCCGGGGTAAGTGTGTCTGCGGCGATTTTTGGTACACGGTTTTGCATGAGTTCCACTTGATTGGCATCAGCAAAGCCATCAGCAGCGTATTTTTTCAGATAATCGAGAGTATCTGCACTGGTAGAGAAAGAATTCATGAGCAACAAGCGAACCGGAGTGCCGGAAACTTCTCTGAGGTGTTTTACTTGCTTCACGATAAGGTCTAGGAACGTATCCTCGCCTTTGACTTTCAGTAAGCTTTTTGCTTTTTGGAGCCCCATGCTGGTACCTAGACCACCATTGAGCTTAATGCAAACGCATTGAGCAATTAAATCTTTATCTGCCGGTGCAGTGGTGGCAATAATTTCGTCCCATTCTGCGACGTTGTCTGCCGGACTGATGGAATCTTCGCTAATCATGCCGGATTCGTTGGCTACAAGTGATGAATAGCAACGATTAAATGCCTTGATGGCGGCAGTTGAAATTCCTGCGGCCGTCATTTTTTCTTCAAAAGGTGTAAAAGAACTCATATCATCTAGTCTTATACAAAATTCTTTCCTTTAGCTCAAGCCTGCTTCTCTGGGAAAGCCAAAATTTTTCTGTATTTTTGGATGGGGGGGATTGGCTTTTAGATGAACAAACCCACATAGGATCGAGCCTATGTGGGTTGTCTATCCAACTATATTACCTATGAACACAGACCTAGCGGAAGTGAGTAGCTCCTCTCTCTCTTATTTCTACTCATTGCCAGGTTGTTGAGTGTTTGACAAAGCTATATTCAGAATGTTCATTATCATGATAACATTTTTTCTACGATTGTTTTGGCATGAACATTGATGTGGCTGGACTGAAAATAATTTAGGAGCTATGCTTTGTGGTGATGAGCTGGTGGCAGGAATGGTTGGCTTTTTTTAGGCCATTACAGATAAAGAACTTGCAGGTGTTTTGGTCAGGGCAGGTATGTGCTTTGATTGGGATGTGGTTGCAAGTGACTGCCATGGGGATTTTGGTTTACGAATTATCCGGTGGGTCCGGCTCAGCTGTGGGATTTTTAGCCGCATTAAATGCCATTCCGTTTTTTTTAGGCGGTACATTTTTATCCGGTTTGGGGGATAAATTCCCTAGGCGAAAAGTTCTGATGGCGGTTCAAGCCTGCCAATGGGGAATAGCGATTTTTTTATTTTTGCTAACCAGGCTTGGGTGCTTGGAGCTGTGGCACATTTACGTGGCCGGTTTAATGATGGGCATCAATCAAACTATAGGATTCCCGGCACAGCAGGTTTTTGTAGGTGATTTAGTACCTCGCTCACAATTACAAGAAGCGGTGGGGATGTATTCGCTCGTATTTAATACCTGTCGAGCCATAGGTCCCGCATTGGCCGGGTTTATCATTGCACGATATGGTGCGGTGAGTTCCTTTGGGGGCAATGTGATTGCGGCGTTACCTTTAATTGGGTGTTTGATGTTTCTTAAGAGCCGACTTTGTGAATCAGACGAAGGGCAGAGAAGTAGAAGCTCTCGCCGAAAAGCTTCCGGTTTACGTGCCGTTTGGCGAAATAAGGCCTTGCTTTTTATCATGGTAAGTGCCTTGATTCAGAATGTTTGTGCACAGTCATTGTATCAAATCATTCCGGCACTTATGCAGGGACATCCGCAAAATACAGGAACTATTCTCGGTTCTGTGGGGGCCGGTGCGGTCACTAGTATTCTTTTTGTCTTACCATTTGTAAAAAAATTCCCGCAACTGGGCTGTAAGCTATCCGGTGGTACGATGTGGATGGGTATATGTTTTATTGTAGCAGGGTTATTACCATTTATTGAGATACAGGCCAGCTGTTTCTTTTTGGCAGGTATCGCCACATCTGCTCTGTTTGTGACATCATCTGCAGCGGTTCAGTTGTTAGCCCCGGTAGATAGAAGGACGTCTATATTGGGTATATTGAGTATTGTGACCATTGGCGTTCAGCCATTAGCGGCTATGGTTTGGGGGATGGTAGTAGATGTTTGTGGGGCATCTGTGACGATGATTCTCGCCGGTGGCTCAGAGTTCTTATTTTCCATTTTGATGCTCTGCATCCCATTTTGGCGGAAGTATCACTTTTCGCCAAAGTCATAATGATAAAGTGATAGTTAGAAATGCACCGGAATAATTAATTAGCTCGATAAGAATATAGTGAAGCCGGAAAAGAGGCGGATTATTTTCGAGACTATGTGATTTGAGAAATTTCTTATAGACGTACAAATCTCAATCTTGCCAGCAACGGGGAAGAAGAGTAGTATTTGTGGGCGTATGAGTATGGAGCGTTTTGCTAATCAAAATGTGCTTGAGTTGGTTGCCTATCAACCCGGCAAACCTATTGAAGAAACAGCCAGAGAACTTGGTTTAGCCCCGGAATCTATCGTCAAGTTGGCTTCAAATGAAAATCCGCTTGGCCCATCTCCAAAGGCTGTGGAAGCTATCACTAAAGCGGCTTGCGATGTGCATATTTACCCCGATGGGGCGGCATTTCGTTTGCGTACAGCTATTGCGGAGCTGTGTGGGGTAGAGTTTGACCAAACGGTGGTTGGTGCGGGGAGTAGCGAAATTATTGAATTGGTTTGTCACTCGTTATTGAATCCCCAAGCAGAAGTGGTAGCCGCACGTCATGCTTTTTCGATGTATCCTATCATGGCGAAGTTGTTTGGTGCAAAATATGTGGAAGTGCCTAATAAGCCGGACTGGACTCATGATTTAGAAGGCTTCCTAGCCGCCATAACTCCGCAAACTCGCGTCGTTTTTATTACTAACCCAACGAATCCGATTGGTACTGTGGTGACTCAGGAAGAAATTGATGCTTTTATGAGCAAGGTTCCTGACCATGTTTTAGTCTGTTTTGATGAAGCTTATCGTGAATTTTCAACCAACCCACCGGATACTCTGAAGTATGTGCGTGAGGGGAAAAATGTGATTATTCTCCGTACATTCTCAAAGGCTTACGGCTTAGCCGGATTGCGCGTTGGTTATGGTGTAGCCCCGGCAAATATCACAGCGATGCTTCATAAAGCTCGCACTCCGTTTAATTCGCACAGTTTGGCTCAAGAAGCCGCCCTAGCTGCCCTAGCAGACCGGGACCATGTGCGTAAAACCGTGGAAAATAATGCCATCGGAATGCGATATTATGAAGAGGCATTTACCGCTATGGGGCTGGAGTGGATTCCCAGTCAGGGGAATTTCATTCTCGTCAAAGTAGGGCAGGGGAAAAAGGTTTTTGCCGATATGTTGGCAAAAGGCGTTATTGTGCGTGCCCAGGATGGCTATGGCTTGCCTGAGTGGATTCGCATCAGCATTGGTACTCCGGCAGAAAATGCCCGTTGTGTAGAAGTACTAAAGGAAGTTCTCTAAATTATTAACCATTAATTACAACAAAAGATGAATACACCGCAGGATTGTTTAGATTCTTTACAGTGGCGATATGCTTGCAAGAAGTTTGACCCCACAAAAAAAATTGATGAAGCTACATGGCAGGCATTAGCAGAAAGCTTGCGACTTAGTGCCAGCTCTATTGGTATGCAACCATGGAAGTTTATCGACATTACTTCTGCTGAATTGAAGCAGAAGTTGCGTCCTGAATCCTGGAATCAACCACAGGTAACTGACTGTGATCACTACGTTGTTCTCTGTGCTAAACGCGATGTTACCATGGACGATGTGGAACGCCATTTGGCCAATATCGCTAAGATTCGTCAGTGCTCTGCAGAAAAAATCGAGGGCTCTCGTCAATTTTATGGCGGCTATGTAAGCCAGATGACCCCGGAGTTTATCTATCGCTGGACAGAAAGTCAGGTTCACATAGCTCTAGGCTTCGTGCTTAGTGCCGCTGCTGCATTGCGTGTGGACTCTTGCACCATTGGTGGCTTAGATAGAGAGAAATACGATGAAATCCTAGGTTTGACAGATTCTCCCTATCGCACCGTTCTCGCCGTAGCTCTAGGCTACCGTGCCGCCGATGACGCTTACGCTCAGGAAAAGAAAGTTCGCTACCCCATGGATGAAGTCATGGAAAAGCGTGCTTAATTCCTAGCTCATTAGATTTATAAAATTCAACGCCCGCGGTCCGGAGTCCCCGAAGCGGGCGTTTTTTTGCCCAAAAGAGGTCGAAAATTTGGCTTATTTTTATTTGATTTGCACTTCTGCCTAAGTAAATCTTGAGCCGATTCTACTAGGAGCTACGAGGACGTTCGGAATAAAAGTGATAATTTTTAACCTCGTTTCGAACTGTCAAGAAATCCTTGACAGTTGATTCACGACTTAACTCCTCTTCCTCGTATATGTTGAGTATATGCAAACTGATATTTTGCTTTGTTGTACCATATAGCTCGGCCATCATCTGCTGAGTCAGACATACAGTTCTAGTGCAAAATGAACTCGGTATCATTCTAAAATTTCACACAAGTGGCATGAACCAAGCGTTAAAATGCCATTTGTCTGAGTTGTGAGCCAAACGGAGCAATCAACTGCCCAAAATGATGGCAGAGTCGCGGCGTGTTCGACTACCCTTGACGACCCTGCACGTGGTTTCTTCAGCAATGAGGAAACCGTATGGCTGAATCGTCAACAAATGTCGCTACTCTTCGATAGAGATGTAAAAACGATAGGTAAACATATTCAGGCAGCACTACGTGAGGAACTGGAGGATTCAGTTGTCGCAAAATTTGCGACAACTGCCAGCGATGGAAAAACGTATCAGGTAGAATACTACAATCTG